>CAINOB010000064.1 GCA_903851365.1 uncultured Bacteroidota bacterium | reverse complement strand
TTACCTGAAAGTAAATGATGGTAAAGGTGTTAAAGTTGAAAAAGTAGTCGTACAATAAGACTAAAGCTCTAATAAAGGAAAGCCCCGGAGAAATCCGGGGCTTTTTTTTTGCTTTTCAGCGAGCAAATCTGCAAAGCTTGGTTGTTCTGATCAATGATTACCGGCCAAAAGGGCTTTAAAGGCTTGTTTTAGCCACTTGTTTCTGTTGGTTAAGGCAATTTAGGTTGATGTATTTATATTTTATCAGATTACGCCTAATGCACTTCTGGCAAAGTTGGTCATCCTAAAGGATTATGACACGGCTAAAACGAAGGCATAAGGCAGAAGTGAAGGCATAAGGCAAAATGCTTTTGCTTAATGGCCTTCATTAGGTGTTGCTATGGTATTTATGCCGTGGAGGCCATAAAGCATAGATAATTAATGCTATCCACTAGCTTAAGCTTGCAGTAACTCGTATCTCAGCACACTGCCATTGATAATTAGAGAAGTTTAAAGTAAGAATGATTAGATTCCAATGAAGATTTCAGAATGCTGAGGTTGGAGATTCAGCTCACCATCAAGTGGAAGATTGCGTGGAAAGGGACGGGATCCCGTTTTTCAACGGGATGACAATTCTTCGATGCACAATTGAATCTGGAACTTCGGAATACGGAATTCTGCATTGGAATCTCAACCTTCTTCCTTCCAAACTTTCTTGTTACAGCTATCCCTCTGTTCGACTGTCTTTGGGTAACCTGTTTTATTCCAACCTATTGTTGGCTTCTTTAAGTTTATTCCTATCCGTGTATAGATCAAATCAGATCATAAAAAAAGCCCCGGATTTCTCCGAGGCTTAATTCAATTGATATGAAGAAAGATTTAGGTTGAACTAATTATTGAACCACAACTTTCTGAACCTTAACTTCTTTTCCGTTATTAACAGAAAGGAAATATAAGCCTTTAGCAAGCTTGTTGTCAATCGTTTCGGTATGGGTAAGAGCACCTGAAACCTTGTTCTGATAAATAACCTGTCCCTGAATGTTGGTCAGGCTGATAACCATATCGGTAGCAACGGTATTCTGAATATTGATCGTGAATTCACCCTGTGTTGGGTTTGGATAAACGCTGAATGAAGCAACCAGACTATTCTGATCAACACCGTTAACAACTCCACCATTGTAGGTGTCGCTGGTTACGTTCCAGTAGCGAATGGTTAACTTACGGTTTGCACCGCCATTTGGATATTCCGAAGTGGCCCAGTTGCCATTGATACGGTACTTGTATTCAATCACCTTGTTAATATCCATGCCATCTATAGTTATGGTATAGATGCCATCACCTTCCGGATCAGTCAAATGTGCTGATCCTGTCCAGTTATTGAATGTTCCGGATACATCAACAAAATCAGTAGCTGGCTTGAATTCGCCGCTGGCGATATGTTTGGTCATGTTAACATTGAAAGTTACAGGTGCTTTTCTTGGTCCGCCGGTTGAATTCAAATCATATCCAACCATAAACAATGGAGCTCCTGCCAGACTTGGCCATGTGCCACCAACTGCATAATACTGTGGGCATCCTGAGAACTTAGTTGTTAAGTCACGACCAACCGACATCCCCTGCGAACCATTGGCATTGGTTGTGCTAGTACCCATCATCCTCACGCAGGTACGATAGTTGCCCGGTGTAAGGTATTCGGCTTCGCCGTCTTTGATAACAGGAAGTGTCACCCAGCTGTTCCGGTAGGACGAGTCCATATCGATAACCTCGGAGGTAATAACTTCTTCCCAGCTGCCATCTATGTCTTTATATAAAGCATATTGGAACGATGGTGTTTGAGAAGCCGTAAAGCCGGCAATATAGGCAGTCATGCCGTTGATTTCAGCTGCTTTATAAATTTCATACTGAACAACAACCATGTCACCTGCGTTGCCGCCACCTACCCATCCTCCCGTATTACCGGAAGTTTCGGCGGAGAAGTCGGCACGATGTCCAAGAGTGTCATTAACAGTGAATCTCAGAGATCCGCTATTGTTTGAAGGCTTTTCTTCAGGATTGTCTGTAATGCCAGTGTAATTAAACTTGTAATCACCGTAATCCGTGGCCTGCCAGGGAGCGACAATTTTTTCAGTATCACGTTCCAGGGTCCAGACAGTCTTTCCCGGAGACTTTAAAGTGGTCAGCTCGGTACCGTTCTTCAGGATCTGGAGATTTAAAGTTGCGTTTTCAGCATCCTGGATCCCATTGTTCAGGAAAGCGGATTTGAAATAATAGCCGCCAACAGTGCCTGAGGTAGCACCTGCCATGCCCATCTGGCTCAGAGGCCAGTAATTGATCTGGTCAATGGTAGAGCCATGACCACCATCAAAATCTGCCCACAGATCTTCCATAACCAGGTCATTATTAAATGCTTCGGATAAGGAAAGGTCGTCGATCATCCAGAAATAACGTGCCATGCCCCACATGTAAAAGCGGATCTGAACATTGGGCAGACCAGCAGCTACATCGGAAATGTTTACTTCAACATTCTGGTATTTTGTCGGTGTGACAAGGTTCCCGGTAACTGCATAACGGACATCATAAGTTGCCCAGTGTGTTCCACCGTCGTTGGTAACCAACATCTGCAGGTTGTAATTGCTGCAGCAAAGGCGGAAATACTGGGAGAACTTAACAACAACTGACGATACATTGGAGCAGTTGATTGGAGCAGTCTGAATGTAGGCATCTGCATTACTTACCGTGGTAATCCCGTCGCGGCTGTTGTACTCATCAATTGGCATGGCGATGAATCCATCTTTTCCGGTAACGAAAAATGATGGTGCAGGCTGACTCGTGTAATTACCTTTAATAGTGTCGTTTCTCCAAACCCAGAAGTTACCCAGGTCGAGATTGTCCTTTACGGTCCATCCTGCCGGTAATGACCATCCGCGGTCACTGGTCGGGTCGGCCCAGTTAAATGAGGTTTTCCAGAAAACATCACCGCTCCCCTTGTGGAAGTTCGGATTGGCTCCTTCGTAGGAAACCGGATCTTGCTTTATCGGTGCATCCTTGACAGTCTGTATAACCTGACCGTAAGTCAGAATAACAGAGAACATTAGTAAAAATACCAGAGTAAATCTTTTCATAGTTTGGAAAAAAATTATTTGATTAAGGGTAGCAAATATATAGGAATTCCTTATAAATACGCTGTTTCTAAAGCATTAACATTTTTTAACTTAAAATCTAGACCGGGCAAGGCTTGCTGACTTACTTTTGCTTCAAACCAAAGTGCTCATGGTCGAAATTTTGCAAGCGTGTCAAACCTGTCTGGAAGCTCCAGGATCGATATTTAAAGATTTACCTCAGGACGAAAAAGATTCCCTGGCGCAATCACATACCTCACGGTTTTTTCATAAGGGAGAAATAATTTATCATGAGGGAGATAAGCCTAACGGGGTGCTTTGCCTGGCCAACGGAAAGGTGAAGATTTTCAAGGAGGGCATTGCCGGTCGTGAACAAATAATCAGGCTTGCCAAGCCGGTAGGGTTTATCGGTTACCGCGCCTTCTTTGCTGACGAAAATTACCGGGCTTCCGCTATGGCTCTGGAGGATTCGGTTGTTTGCCTGTTTTCCCGGGAAGAGGTTTTGCTGATGGTGAAGAAACGTCCCGAGATCATGATGAAAATTCTGAAATCCCTGGCGAATGAACTGGGTGTCTCCCACTCAAGAACAGTAAATCTTACCCAAAAGCATATTCGCGGCCGTCTGGCTGAATCATTACTCTTCCTGATCAATACTTTTGGATTCGAAGAAGATGGCAAAACGATAAAGGCCTATCTGTCGAGAGATGATTTGGCCAGTTTATCAAATATGACCGCTTCAAATGCTATCCGAACGCTGACTCAATTCTGCGAAGAGGATATTATTTTCACTGAAGGCCGTCGCGTGAAAATTCTAAACCGGATGAAGCTGGAACATATCAGCGAAATCGGGTAATCTCAATCAAACTGATAAATTCGTTTTACCCTCGGTGATATCGAGGTCAGCACTTCGTATGGGATTGTCTGCAGTATATCGGCAATACCGGTTACGGGATTCTGCGGTCCGAAAACGATGACCTCATCTCCTTCATTTGCCTTGATTCCATTGAGGTCGAGAATAGTCATATCCATGCAGATATTCCCAATGGTTGGAACCAGGCTTCCGTGAACGAGCATCCGGTAGTTACCATTGCCAAGCCGTCTGTTTATGCCATCAGCATAACCAATCGGAATGATCGCGATACGTGCGGGTTTATCAAGAATTGTCCGTCTGCCGTATCCGACAGATTCCCCTGCAGGCAGGTCGTGAATCTGTGAAATAATTGTTTTCAGAGTAGCTATTGGCCTTAGATCTATCAGATCGCTGGTGCCCTGCCCGTATAAGCCAATTCCCAGCCTTACCATATCGAAATGTGCTTCTGGAAAGCGTTCAATTCCTGAGGAGTTGAGAATATGTTTTAAAAACGGATAGCCGGTTTTTTCGGAAAGCTGATTGCATGCGTCAGAGAAACGGCTGATCTGGAGCCGTGTAAAATCATCATTGGCGGGATCTTCACTGGCAGCCAGGTGGCTGAAAACACTTTTCAGGTAAATTTCAGGATGCCCGGCCAGGTAATCCGATATTTTTTCGGTTTCGCAAAAATCAAAGCCAAGACGATGCATGCCGGTATCGAGTTTGAGGTGTACAGGGTAAGGCCCCAATCCCAATTTTCTGATCGACTTGGTGAAGGTGTTAAGTCCGCTCCAGTTATAGATTTCGGGTTCGAGGTGATGATCGATGATCAGATCGGATTGGTTGAAATCCGGATTCATCACTAATACCGGAGTTTTAATGCCTGCCCGGCGCAGGTCAATTCCTTCATCCGCAAAAGCCACACCGAGGTAATCGACTCTTTCATGGGCCAGGAACTTTGCCATTTCAACACCACCGCTACCATAGCTAAAGGCTTTTACCATGGTCATGATCTTCACTTCGGGGCCGATTAACTTCCGGTATTGCTCCAGATTATACCGGACATCATTCATCCTGATTTCAAGAGTAGTGGCATGAATCTTGGCTTCGAGAATGCTGCTGATCCGTTCAAATGCAAAGGAGCGGGCGCCTTTCAGTAGAATGGCTTCATCCTGGAAATCTTCGGTATTTACCTGATTGAGAAACTCATCGGTTGAGGTGAGAATAGTACTGTTGCCTTTAAAAAGATGGCGGTTTCGATAAATAGCCGGACCGATGCCAATGAGCCGGTAAAGGTTCCGGTCGGCAAGCAGGTGACCTATCTCCTTGTAAAGAGCTTCTTCAGATTGGCCTGTTTGAAGTATATCAGAAAGAATAATTGTTTTCCGGGGTTGAGATGTTTGCTGAAAGAGCAGGTCGAGAGCTATTTTAAGAGATTGAATATCAGAATTATAATAATCGTTAATCAAGGTGCACCTGTTGATGCCACCTTTTTGTTCCAGTCGCATCTGCACCGGCTCCAGCTTCATTGCCTGATCCTTTAGCACTGATTCCGCGAATCCGATGGAAAGTAGCAGTAGCCAGATATGGATAAGGTTTTCGATGGAGGCTGGATCAGTAAACGGAATGGTCAGCGTTACCTCGCGCGATTGGAATAATCCATTAAGTTGACAGGCAGGACCTTTGATGACCTCACTTATGATCTGCAGATCAGCCGGTTGATGTTTCGACCATGAAAATGTTTTACCGGCGAAAGCGGCTTGTGATATTTCCTGATGGATCAGAGGATGATCGAGGCAATAAAAGATTTTAGAACAATTTTTAAGAAGAAGGATCTTTTCCCGCGTTTTGGATTGCAGATCGGCGAAATTTTCCTGATGGGCGTCGCCGATATTGGTTATCATGCCAATATCAGGATTGAGTATCCGTTGCAGGTTTATCATTTCATCCGGTCTGGAAATACCTGCCTCTAATATTGCATAGTCTTCATTTCCCGAGATGTTAAGAACCGACAGAGGGACACCAATCTGTGAGTTATAGGATTTTGGACTTCTGACGACCTGAAATGAGGCCAGCATAATTTGTGCGAGCCATTCTTTTATGATGGTTTTTCCGTTGCTTCCGGTAATGGCGATCAGCTTGCCTTTAAATTGTTTTCGGTGCCATGCGGCAAAATCCTGCAAAGCATTAAGGGGATTTTCGTTGACAATGAAGGTTGAATCGGCGAAAAGCCCGGTGTTTTCAGGAAGGCTGCCCACCAAAAATGACCTGATGCCTGACTGATAAGCTTCTTGTAAAAACCGGTGCCCATCGTGGCTGGGACCTTTGAGAGCGATAAAGAGGCTTTCCGATGGTTGATCAATCCTTCGCGTATCGGTGCAGACCTGGCGAATTATCAGTCCGGGTTTACCGTTTAGACTGCTGCCGGTTATGTTTGCAATATCGCCAACGGTATAACGGATCATTTCAGGAATCTTCGTCTGACCACATTAAGAAAGTCATTGGCGACCTGATTATTTTCATCCCAGCGGAATCTGTCGGTCATGAATTTTTTTGCAGCTTCAAAGGAGCTCAGGCTATTGAGGAGAGTTACCGTATTTTTAAATCCTTCAGGATCGTTCCCGAATAGTTCCCTGATAAAGAGGAATCTCTCATTGATAGAAATTGCGGACCAGATATCGGTGATCGGAATATCAGCTGTCGGCGTTGCAACATCCTGAGGAGATTTCTGCTTGCGGTACATTTCGTTCAAACTTTGATCAGGCTGGAAAAGGCTGCCACCTAAACTGTTTTCGCGTATCGCATGTTTTTGTGGTTTTGGAGCCGGGGGTTCAAAGTTAGGAAAAATCGATCCAAGCTGGCTTCCTGTTTGCTGAACAGGAGGTTGAAAAGAAACTGGAGGCGCTGTCGGGACAACCGGCCTGGCAGGTTGAGGAAGTGGTTCGGGTTCCAAATAAGGTTCCCATCCCGGTTCAAGGTCAGATTCCTTTTCCGGCTCAAATTCATCATCCATAGGTGGTTCAATATCCGCCTCAGGTTCGGGTTCGGGTTCCCATTCCGGTTCCGGTTCGGGTTCGGGTTCTGGTTCGGGTTCTGGTTCTGGTTCTGGCTCTGGTTGTGGTACAGGTTCCGCCATTTGCGGTTTGCTGGTTTCAATTCCACCTGCCGGAAGGTTTAAAAGATTGCTGTACAAGTGCCTGGTATTCTTCAGGAGAATATCGATATCGATCTGATGAATCTCACCGGATTTTTCCATCCAGTCGAATATTTTTTGAATTTCGGCGAGATCGTTCCGCAGGTTCCCGATGGTTTCTGAACTGTCCATAATTCTTTTATTTTTGTAAAAATAACGATCATAATCTAAAATACTTATTGGACCAGTATTTCTTTCCTGAAACAAGTCGGATCGGGGCTCCACCAAGGGGATGGATCGAGGTGATCTGCGGATCGATGTTCTCCGGCAAAACGGAAGAACTGATCCGTCGGCTCAACCGTGCACGCATTGCACGTCAACGGGTTGAGATTTTTAAACCGATGATCGATACACGTTATTCCGTTGAGGATGTGGTATCGCATGATGCCAAAGCCATACGTTGCACCCCTGTTGCTTCACCAGGAAATATTTTACTGATGACCGGTGATGTTGATGTTATTGGTATCGACGAAGCACAATTCTTCGACATGAGCCTGGTGGATGTTTGCAATTCGCTGGCTAACCAGGGTGTTCGTGTGATTGTAGCCGGGTTGGATATGGATTATCTTGGCAAGCCTTTCGGACCTCTACCTGCATTGATGGCGACATCAGAGGATATTACCAAGGTTCATGCGATTTGTATCAGATGCGGAAATCTAGCTTTATATTCTCACCGTACCAGTGAATCGAATCAGCTGGTTGTTCTTGGCGAGACTGATAAATATGAACCGCTATGCCGGTCGTGTTTTAATCTGGAACATGGAAATAAATGATTGACAGGAATATCCAATTATATCTGGTCCCAACACCAATCGGTAATCTCGAAGATATCACCCTACGTGCCATCCGGGTTTTAGGTGAGGTCGATTTTATCCTGGCTGAGGACACCCGCACATCGAGAGTATTGTTAAATCATCTGAAAATTAATAAACCACTCTATCCGCATCATAAATTCAATGAGCATAATGGGGTGCAGGGTATCATCAAGAAGTTAAACGGAGGAGAAAAAGCGGCTTTGATTTCTGATGCCGGGACACCGGGGATTTCCGATCCTGGATTTCTACTGGTCAGAGAGTGTCTGCAAGCCGGGTTTGAGGTTGAGTGCCTTCCCGGTCCCACAGCGCTGATTCCTGCATTGGTAAATTCGGGATTTCCGTGCGACCGTTTTGTTTTTGAAGGATTTCTGCCATTAAAAAAGGGCAAGCAAACAAGAATTCGGGAATTATCGGTGGAGAAAAGAACGATCATCCTGTATGAATCACCCATGCGCCTCGTCAAGACATTGGGTCAGCTGGTTCCTGAATTCGGCGGTGCCAGGCGCGCCACTATATCGCGTGAGCTGACCAAGATGCATGAGGAAACTGTGCGGGGAACGCTCGATGAATTAATCATCCATTTTACTGAGATAGCTCCGAGGGGAGAGATTGTGGTAGTTATTGAAGGAGCTTAGGTTTTTTGCTTCTTCTTTTTGGCGGCCGGGAATAGAACATTATTGAGGATGAGCCTGTAGCCCGGTGAATTGGGGTGCAATGACAGATCGGTTGGTTTATCGCCAACCAGATGCTGGTAATCCTCAGGATCGTGGCCCCCGTAGAATGTCCAGGTTCCCTTGCCAAATTCCCCATGAATATACCTTGCTTCGTTGAGGGCTTTGTTCTCGCCCATAACCAATACGGCTGGTTTAACGTAATCCTTGATGAATGCGGTTGTTTGTCCCATGAAGCCCTTGATTATCCGCGTATGATTCTGGCAAAGCATGGTTGGCACGGGATCCCACTTAGCGGAGTATTCAAATAATGTAAAATAATCCTGGTTTTGGGCAACTCGTCGGGAGTCGGTAGCATCGATGGTGGAAAACTCATACTCGAGTGGATCGTCGATCAGTTTGAAATTCTGAAATGCAAGAGTTTGAGAAAAGTCAAGCTTTTGATTAGCCTCTGGATCGATCGGGTCGCCATCGTACATCTGGGCGCAGATATCAACATTCTGGGCTGCGAGGGCGATATCGAAAGAATCTGTTCCTGAGCACATGGCAAAAAGAAATCCGCCTTCTCCCACATAGCTTTTGATGGCGAGCGCGACGTAAAGTTTCATTTTTGAAACTTTGCTGAATCCATATTTCGCCGCCATAGCCTCATTGTCGGAAACCTGTTTCTGGTACCAGAGCATATGGTTGAACGTTTTATAGAATCGACCATATTGGCCCGTAAAGTCCTCATGATGAAGGTGTAGCCAGTCGTAGTTTTTTAATTTTCCTTCGATAACTTCTCCATCATATATTCTGTCGTATGGAATCTCAGCGTAATCCAGGGCCATGATCACCGCATCGTCCCAGGGTTGTTTGTCGACCGGGGCATAAACGGCAATTTTAGGAGCTTTCTCCATTTTCATGACATCCATATTATTATCTGGTCTGGCTATTTCATCCAGAATCTGAAGGCGGGTGGCATCAGGAATGATTTCAGTTTTAATGCCACGCAGAACGCATTCCTGTTGTATTTCGTCTGAGAATGGGATCATGAAGCTACCTCCGCGGTAGTTTAGCAGCCATTCCAGCGTGTTGCCTTTCTGGAGGGCCAGGTAGGCGATTCCGTAAGCCTTAAGATGATTGGTCTGATTATTATCCATCGGCAACAGCAGGAAAGCTCCCTGTGAGATACCGGTCCGGAGTAACAGAAAGATCAGAGTCGTTATTAGGGATTTGAATTTCATTGAATCAGAAGGCGTCAGGATAATCCGGAGGTTTATTTGAGTGGTTCATTCTCGATTAGAATTTTACCGATGGATTTTCGAGATCGTCATAGACCGGTATACTGAAATCGTCGTCGAGTTCCAGGAATTTCGCTTGCTCTGAGCGGAATCTAAGCTGGATATCGCCGACGGCGCCGTTACGGTGTTTTGCAATTATTATTTCGGCCAAACCGATGGTTGAGCGACCTTCAGAATCTTCGGTCAGTCCATATTTTTCAGGCCGGTGGATGAAGATTACTATATCTGCATCCTGCTCAATAGCCCCGGATTCACGCAAGTCGGAAAGCTGTGGGCGCTTGTCGCCGGCCCGGAGTTCAACGGAACGGTTCAGCTGCGAAAGGGCGATGATCGGGATATCAAGTTCCTTGGCTATAGCCTTGAGCGATCTGGAAATGCTGCTGACCTCCTGTTCGCGGTTACCCTGGCTATCGGGCGGACCGCTCATTAGTTGAAGATAGTCGACTACGAGCAGTTCGATTTTATGCTCCAGTTTAAGCCTTCGGGCTTTTGCCCGCAGCTCGAAAACTGAAATTGCCGGAGTATCATCAATAAATATGGGAGCTTTAAGAAGGCTCTTTAATTTTATTTCCAGCTGTTCCCATTCAAATTTCTGCAGTCTGCCATTACGGATTTTCTCAGCAGCTAATTCTGTTTCACTGACGATCAGGCGGTTAACAAGCTGCAGACTTGACATTTCAAGAGAAAAGATGGCTACCGGCTTTTCATGTTCAACGGCCATATTTCGTGCCATTGACAACATAAATGCAGTTTTTCCCATGGATGGGCGGGCAGCGATGATCACCAGGTCGGAAGGTTGCCATCCGGAAGTAATACGGTCGAGATTGGTGAATCCCGAGGGCACACCGCTGAGCCCTGCTTCTTTGGATGAGAGCTCCTCCATGCGTTTCAGCGCCCTGTCGATGACGATATCGATCCGGAGTGTTTCTTTCTTGATATTGCTGAAAGCGACCTCAAAAAGTTCGCTCTCTGCAAAATCGAGAAGCTCATCCACGTCCTGGGTGGAATCGAATGCTTTTTCCTGAATATCTGAAGATACCCTGATCAGTTCGCGCTGGATATATTTTTGTGCCACGATTCGGGCATGGTATTCCACATGAGCCGCCGAAGCAATTTTTGTAGTAAGTTGAGTGAGAAAATAGGGGCCTCCGACGATATCGAGCTTGCCCTGTTTTTTTAATTCTTCCGTTACCGTCAGCAGGTCGATAGGCTGCAGGTTCATGGATAATGCCCTGACTGCTTCGAAAATAATCCGATGGGTGTCTTTATAAAAGCAATCGGGCTTAAGAATGTCGATTACGGATATGATGGCATCCTTTTCGAGCATGATTGCACCGAGTACGGCTTCCTCCAGCTCGAGAGCCTGAGGAGGGATTTTTCCGAGGTCCTGCATGATCTCCTGAACCCGCCGGTTGGTGTCGTTATTTTTTTTCTGAGCCATTCATTTGATAGTTGGGGGAACAAAGATGAAGAGAAAATTAATTAAAAAAACAGTTACTTTCGGGTTTGTTGATAAATCTGACACCGATAAATCATGGTCGAATTTCCTGCTGCCAAAATCAATTTAGGGTTATACGTAACTGACAAGCGTGCAGATGGTTATCATAATATCGAAACTCTTTTTTATCCCATTGGGTTCTCTGATATTCTTGAAGTGGTTCCGGTCGGTGGCGGTGCAGACGGAATCATCGATCTTTCCCTTACGGGGATTCCTGTAGACGGAAATCCTGATACCAATTTAGTAGTCAGGGCGTATCGGATTTTAAACGAAAGGGCAAAGTTGCCAGGGGTCCGGGCCTTTGTTCATAAGTGCATACCAACAGGAGCGGGTCTGGGGGGTGGGTCCTCCGACGGAGCAGCGATGCTTAAAGTTTTGGATAGGTTATTCGGGTTAGGAATTCCGAACGTTGAATTATCACAAATGGCACTGGAGTTAGGAAGCGATTGCCCCTTTCTTCTTGAATGCGAACCATCCTTCGCAAAAGGTAGAGGTGAAATTATTTCGAATGCAAACATCTCGCTTAATGGGTGTTACCTTCAACTTTTTCATCCCGGAACGGGTATCTCCACAGCCGCAGCCTACAGGCATGTTCCGATAGGCCGGTCTGAAGTATCTTTAGAGGAAATGGTCGGGTTACCCAAGGACCGTTGGAAGGGGCTTATCCAGAATGTTTTTGAGCCCTATGCTTTTGAGCAACAACCCATCATCCAGCAAATCAAGGAGGAACTGTACCGATCAGGAGCCATTTATGCAAGCATGACCGGCAGCGGTTCGGCAGTTTACGGACTGTTTGACCGTGAAACCGAGGTGCCGCCAGCTCTTTCTGCCTGGTTTATTTGGAAGGAGCGGCTTTAGCGACTTTTTTATTTTTGGCCACTTTCTCGGGCTTTGGCGGCTTTGGAGCTTTTGGCGGCTTCGGTGGTTTAGGAGGTTTCGGCGGTGATTTTTCCAAAAGCTTTTTTAGCAAAGACTCAGGTTCCCCGAGTTCGAGCAGTAGTTGGTTTTTGGTTACTATCTGGCCTTCAACAATATGTATTTTCTTGATTCTGCCGGAAACTGAAGAGAATACTTTATTCTTCATTTTCATGGCTTCAAGAATAAACAACAATTTTGAGGGGTTAATATACTGACCTTCCCTTACCAGGACCTTGAGCATGGTTCCGGGAATCTGAGCAGTTATTTTCGTCGGATCCTCAGGCTCGTAAGGCTTGTGTTTACGGAACTTTTCCGTAAGCCTGGTTTTATAATCGGTGCCCTCAAAAGAGAATATTTCCAGATCTTTTTCTTCGTGATCCATATGCTGAGCGTTAAATCGGGTTAAAGTGGAATACAGCCGTGTTTGCGTTGTGGACGTGGAACGTCTTTTGTTTCAAGTACTTCCAGTGCATGGAGGAGAAATTTGCGGGTTTCGCCCGGTTCAATCACAGCATCAACGTAACCTTTAGCGGCAGCGACATAAGGATTTGCGAATTTATCCTTGTATTCCTTGATTTTTTGCTTGCGCATTTTTTCAGGATCGTCGGCGGTAGTTATTTCTTTCCGGAAGATAATGTTTGCAGCCCCTTCAGGCCCCATTACGGCGATTTCAGCCGAAGGCCAGGCAAATACTATATCAGCATTTAAATGGCGGCTGTTCATGGCTATATAGCCTCCACCATAGGCTTTCCTGAGGATCACAGTAATTCTGGGCACCGTGGCCTCGCTGTAGGCATACAAAACTTTCGCCCCATGACGGATAACGCCGGCATGTTCCTGATCCACGCCAGGGAGATATCCTGGGAGGTCGACCAGAGTAATCAGCGGGATATTGAAAGCATCGCAGAAGCGAATAAAACGGGCGGCTTTATCAGAAGAGTCAACATCAAGAACACCTGCCAGATAGATTGGCTGATTAGCGACAAAACCAATGGTTTGTCCGTTCATCCGGCCGTAACCGATAACCAGGTTCTGCGCAAAGTTTTCCATGATTTCGAAAAACTCCGATCCGTCGGCAATGGCTCTGATCACATTTCGTACGTCGTACGGCTGTTTTGGATCCACCGGTACGATTTCATCGATCCTGAATGAATTCTTTGGATTTCTTGGCCTCAGTCTCTTGGCTTTCTGCGAGTTATTCCATGGAATATAGGATATCAGGGTTTTAATCTGCTCAAAACATTCCTGTTCGCTGTTGGCAAAAAAATGAGCGTTGCCGGTGACGCTGCTATGAATTCTAGCACCACCCAGCTCTTCCATTGAAATTTCCTCGCCTAAAACCGTTTTAATGACTTCGGGACCGGTAATGAACATTTTAGAAATGTTATCTACCACGAAAACAAAATCGGTGAGGGCAGGGGAGTACACGGCACCGCCGGCGCAGGGGCCGAGGATAACTGAAATCTGCGGTATAACCCCAGAAGCGAGGGTATTGCGATAAAAAATTTCGCCGTATCCGGCCAGGGAGTTTACCCCTTCCTGAACGCGGGCACCACCGGAGTCGTTAATTCCGATAAGAGGCACTTTAAGTTTTAAGGCATGATCCATGATCTTGGTGATCTTTCTGGCATGCATCAAGCCCAATGATCCCCCGGCAACCGTGAAATCCTGAGCAAAAATACAGAGTGGAGAGCCGTAGATTTTTCCGGTTCCGGTGATCACACCATCGCCAGGAAGTTCTTTTTTCTCCATATCGAAATCGCGACCTTCATGTTGCGCGAAGAGGTCATACTCCTGAAAGGAATCTTCATCGAGCAGGCCGATCACCCTTTCACGGGCGGTCATTTTGCCCATGGCCTGTTGTTTTTTGATAGCAGTTTCACCGCCACCCTGAAGGATTTGTTCCCTTCGTTCGACAAATTCCTGGGTTTTCCGTTTTAATGACATAGGGTAAAGGTTTAGTAAATATTAAATCCTTGGTATTTAATTAGTAAGCATAGATTTGCTTATTTTCCCCGCTACAAGATTACAAAAAAAATGATTAGCGGAGCCTTTCCAGGGGTACATAAAAAAACCCCGCTTGGGCGGGGTTTTTTATATCGGAATAATTATCAACTACTTAACAATCTCCAGTAATTCAACTTCAAAAATAAGAGTTGCATTTGGAGCGATTCCGCTACCCTGTGGAGGCCTTGCACCGTAAGCAAGGTTACCTGGAATATAGAATTTATATTTTGATCCGACTGACATCAGCTGAACGCCTTCGGTCCAACCAGGAATAACGCCGTTCAAAGGGAATTCAACCGGTTCGCCACGCTGAACAGAGCTGTCGAAGACTTTTCCATCGGTGGTAGTACCATGATAATGAACCTTAACAGTGTTGGTAGCTACTGGTTTTGGGCCGGTACCTTCGCGCATCACTTCATACTGCAAACCGGAAGCGGTAGTTTTTACTCCGGTTTTTTTAGCATTTTCAGCTAACCAGGTCTGACCATCGGCCAGTGAAGAGGCTGCTTTTTTCTCCATCAGTTTGGTGAAGAAAGCCTGAAGGATAGGATTTGATTCGGCTTCGGTAATCTGAAGTTTTTCATTCGCATAAACATCCTGAAATGCTTTTGCAAATGCTTCCATGTTGATTTCTTCCAATCCCATGTTTTTTACGTTACTAGCCATGTTTACGCCGAGGGCATAACTGGCAGTATCAATTGGTGTTGTTAATTTCACTGCTCCGATTTTAAGAGTTGAGTTTTTTGATTGACTACATGATGTTACGGTCACGAGGGCCATTATCAACAGCCCGACCAAAGTTTTTGTTTTCATTCTGCTGATTCTAAATTTATTTCGCGCAAAGGTAATTTAATGTGACAAATAAAAAAGGGGGTCGCCCCCCCTCTTTTTACCAGGATATTTTGGAATATGGTTTGTCTTTGAACGGTGAAATAGTTGATTTGGATATTGTTTCTTTATAGGCGGGCCAAGTGGTTGAGAAGAACGTATCCACCTGGTCGAGCATTTTCTTCAGTTCTTTTTCAGCCAGATCAACCGCAGTTTTTTGAGTGGTTGAAAGTGCATCAAAACCGTCTGAAGCTGCCGAGAGCGCACCGGTAACCTGTGAGCGGAGATTATAGTCGGCAGGGCTTGCCCGCTGGGTTTCGGTTGGACGTTCAGGTGATATCCTGTTCATCATAGCGGCCAGGGTATCCTTGATTGTATTGGTTTGGGTTCTTAATGCACGAACATCCTCAGATCTTCCGGTGGGCAATTCCTTGGTTATTAAATCAATAGCATCCTGTGCCTGTTTAATGATTTCCATGGCAGCGGTTAGCTTGTCAACTTTTTTCTGGAAGGCAAGGACATATTCTTTCCGGCTGACGAGGTCACTCATTTTATAGGGCACTCTCGGATCGATCTGGACTTCTATCCAGGTGGAATCGGATTTGCCTGCATACGTATATTTAACCATGTATTTGCCTGGGAATACTGACATTCCGCCCGGTTCCTGTCCACCTGGACGATCCTGCGTGGCGCCCGGCTGACGGAATCCTTTTTCGTCGAGCCGCCAGGAAGCCCTGTTAACGCCGGCTGCGGGATAATCCTGCAAGGTCCTGATTTTTTCGGCTGATGCATTATAGATTTCGATCTGAACCGGTTCCACGTTTCGTGAGGCGTCGCCTCTCATGCCAAACCTGCCACCGCCAAATCGGCCACCGCCGCCGCCGCCAGCGCCCATGGCTCCACCGCCACCGCCGCCGCCAGCACCCATACGGGCACCGCCAGGACCACCGGCACCAGTTGCACCCGGAGCAGCAGTTGCATCGCTTTCGGGAGCTGGTTGTCTTTTTATCGGCTCTTTAATTGCATAAGTCAGAACTCCGGACAGAGATTTGGTTTGACCCGAGAAATATCCATTTCCGGCACCATAAACACCAGCCTGGCTCTTCGATCCGATATGATAGGCAACAGGTGACGCAAAAGCTGTTATCTCTTTGTCCAATAAGGTAATGCCTTGTTTTGCAATTTGCCTTAAAGGCCTGATGTCATCGATAATGTATAATGAACGGCCAAAAGTTGCGATGATTAGATCATGTTCCCTGGGATGGATTTTTAGATCCATCGTTGGAACGGTCGGGAATCCGCGTGTCCATTTTGCCCAGGTTACCCCATAATCGATACTTACATATAACCCGTTTTCAGTTCCCAGAAAGAGCAGGTTTTGCTCAACAGGATCCTGAATAATCGTCAGGCAGAACCCAAGGACCTTGGTATCATCGACCAGCCGGACCCAGGTTTTCCCATAATTTTTTGTCTGATAGAGGTAGGCGCTCCAATCATTCTGTCGGTAATTATTTATGACGACAAAGGCTTCGCCGGGGTTGATATTGGAAACGTGGATCTGGGGTATCCAGCCGTTTTTCGGTGCACCCTTTATATTTCCTATAAGGTTGGTCCAGGTGGCTCCACCATCGCGGGTAAGCTGAAGATTTCCATCATCGGTACCCACCCAGATTTCATCTTTTTGCAGCGGGCTTGGTGTAATGGCAATAATGGTACAATGGTTTTCGGCTCCTGTAATGTCGTACGTTAAACCGCCGGTTTTATCCTGTTTTAGTTTTTCCGGATCGTTGGTGGTCAAATCTGGAGAGATCAGTGTCCAATCGTCACCCCGGTCAGTACTTTTATGTAAGAACTGGCTCCCAAAATAGATAGTGGTTTTACCAAAAGGATCATGCGCCATGGCTGCATTCCAGTTAAACCGAAGCTTTGTGCCACCAGGATGGATTGGCTGAATAGTTTTGGTATCGCCGGTTACGCGGTCGAACCTGCCAACCGAGCCGCCCTGCGACATGGCATAACCGTAGCGGTTGTCTGAGCTGTCGGCCATCATATCGAAACCGTCTCCACCCATAACCGTTTGCCAATGAAAGTATTGGATGCCGCCGCGTTGCATTACGTTGCTTGGCCCGTACCAGGAACCATTATCCTGCAAACCGCCATATACATTATAAGGGAAATCGAGGTCCCAGTTCACATGATAGAACTGCCCGAGAGGCAGGTTGGTGGCAAATCTCCAGGTGACACCCCGGTCCTGCGAAATGGCTAAACCGCCATCATTTCCGTCGATCAGGAAATTATTATTTAAAGGATTGATATACCATGCATGATTATCAGGATGGATCCCACGTGTTTGCATGTTTTCGAAGGTAACTCCGCCATCTTCAGTTTTGGATATTCCCGAGAATAGGTTGTATACACGGTCGGCATCCATTGGATCGGCGTGGATCTCATGGTAATAGAACGGGCGGTTGCTAACGTTGGTGTCCGTAGTTTTCGACCATGTTTGTCCGCCGTCATCGGAACGGTACATTGCATTTTTCGAACATTCGATCAGTGCATAGATTCTTTTATTGTTGCATCTGGGTATAGCCAGGCCGATACGTCCGAGTTC
Source organism: uncultured Bacteroidota bacterium (assembly GCA_903851365.1). Taxonomy (GTDB): domain Bacteria; phylum Bacteroidota; class Bacteroidia; order Bacteroidales; family UBA12481; genus UBA12481. The sequence goes on along the minus strand of CAINOB010000064.1, from coordinate 161,315 downwards.
GCCTTTAGGTATGCCTTCCTTTTCGGTCATTTTTTTCCAGTTCTTTCCTCCGTCCCAGGTGATATACAAGCCGGAACCTGCGCCGCCTGATTTCATGAACCAGGGCCAGCGCTGATGTTCCCACATGCCAACTACAAGTTTATTGGGGTTAACGGGGTCCATCACCATATCGCCGACACCTGACAGTTCGTTGGTAAACAGGATTTGTTTCCAGGTTTCGCCGCCGTCGGTTGTTTTATAAACACCGCGCTCAGGATGGGGGCCCCATGGTGACCCGATTGCGCCGACATAAACGATATTTGGATTTGTTGGATCGATAATGACCCTGTGAATGTTATGAGTTTTCTCGAGACCTTTAAGTTCCCAGGTTTTACCCCCGTCGATGGAGCGGTAAACCCCGGATCCCGAGTTCAGGCTGTTTCTTGGATTACCCTCGCCGGTACCAACCCAGATAATATCAGGATTAGCCTGATAGATATTGATGGCTCCGATGGAGGCTGTTGCCTCTTTATCGAACAGGGGAGTCCACTCCAAACCGCCGGATTCAGTTTTCCATAATCCGCCGGAAGCTGAGCCGACATAAATTATATTCGGATTTGTGGCTACTGCATCAATGGCAGTAACACGACCCGACATACCGGACGGCCCGATACTGCGGGCATTTAACCCGGTGAGCTTTTCCATGTCGAGTTTCTGTGCGGTGACTGGGATAAAAGCCAGTGCGACCCAAAAAAGGAGCAAATACTTTTTCATAGATATCGGTTTTATTCAAAAATAGGAAGCTTTCAAGCGATTGATCTATCTGAAAGGTTAAAAAAGCTTAAAACCGCATCAGATTGTTTTATCATTTTTTTTTATTTCCTTCGGTTCATAATATCTAATAACCTAACGAAAATGAAAAAAATCCAGATTAAAGGCTTGCTCGTTGCAGGCTTATTACTCCTTGCCGGGCATGTGATTGGCCAGGATGTTGTTGGGAAGTGGAAGACTATTGATGATGAGTCAGGTAAGCAGAAATCGATAGTTCAGCTGTTTCTAAGCGGTAATCAGCTTTATGGTAAAGTTCTGGAGACATGGGATGATGATGGTGTTACACCGACCGATAAGCTGTGCGATAAATGTACCGGAGCCTTGTATAACAAAAAGATTCACGGGATGATTATTGTTCAGGGAATTACAAAATCCGACAATGTATGGAAAGGGAAGAAAGGCATTATGGATCCGAAGAACGGAAAATTCTATGATGTAAAGATATGGCTCCAGGATGCCAATACTTTGAATGTCAGGGGTTCAATTGGACCGATCGGTCGGAAACAGACCTGGTACAGAGTTAAAGAATAAGGCAAAGGGCAGAAGGGCAAAAAGGCAAAAGGAAAGTAATAAGCCTTAAGTATAAAGTAAAAAGAGGCCGTCTCAGTGGTGAGACGGCCTCTTTTTTTAGAGTTGCCAACTCTAAACAGGATTCTCTATCTAACTCAAAAGTTCTGTTTAGAGTTGGCAACTCTAATGTCTAGTCTTCGAAGCTGAATCTTCTGCGTTCGTTGGCTTTGTTGATTGTATTGGCGTCGAGCACCCAGATTCCACGTCCGTGAGTAGCAATAACTATCATATTATCGCGTGGATGGATAATCAGGTCATGAACATAGGTAGTTGGCAGATTGCCCAAAACTTCCCATGAGTCGCCCCCGTTTTTGGATACATAAACAGCCATATCGGTTCCTGCATATAGAATATTTGCATTGAACGGATCTTCGCGGATCACGTTCACCGGACCGAGAGGGATATTTGCCGAGATATCTTTAAACGTAACACCATAGTCATCGGATTTCCAGATATAAACCTGGAAGTCGTCATCGCGTTTACCATTTTGCGTAACATACACGCGGCCCATCTTGTATTTTGATGCAACTACCCTGCTTATCCAGCGATGTGGCGCCAGTTTGGAAGTCAGCTCGGTCCAGTTTGCTCCGCAATCTTTGGTCATATGCAAACGTCCATCGTCGGTTCCTGCATAAATCAACCCTGATTTTAAAGGAGATTCTGATACGGTGAACAGCGTTTGATACTGGATGTCACCGACCTTTTTAGGATCATTGTAGGAAAGATCGGGACTGATTTGTTTCCAGGTATCGCCTTTATCATTCGACATAAACAGGTACTGCATACCGTGAAAAACTATATCAGGATTATGTGATGACAGGATGAAAGGAGCCAGCCACTGGCCGCGCAAAGGCGGATCATTTTCAAATACGCGGGGGAGGATGTTTTTGTTTTCACCTGTAGCCACGTTAGTCCTGCTAATACTGCCATAAAATCCTGCGGAGTACACTATATTAGGATCTCTTGGATCGATGAAATGGTTACTTCCTTCACCACCCGGAGCGCCATTAAATTCGACTGGACGAATCTTATCGCGGCCACCAGAGATGTCGACAGCACCTGCATAACTGCCATGATCCTGAACAGAGCCGTAAACCTTAAATGGAGTGCCCATATCATAGTTCAAATTAAAGAACTGAATGACAGGAAGATTGTCGGTAAACCGTCTCCAGTTTTTGCCTTTGTCGTAGGAGCACACGATACCGCCGTCGTTGACATTGATCAGGTAGTCAGTATTATTCGGATCGATCCATAAACCATGGTGATCACTGTGCATGCCGCGAACGCTTTTAAAAGTTTTTCCGCCATCTGTAGATGTGTTCAGACCCAGACCCATGGTGTAAATGGTGTTTTCATCTTTCGGATCAACACGAATCTGCGAAAATACCCAACCGTAAGTTGCAGAATGGAACTGCATATATTGTTTCATGGCAGGAGTTGAACCGCTAACCTGGGTCCATGTTTTACCTTGGTTGTCAGTACGATAGATTGTTGCCCCCTTGATCGTGCCACCAGTTGGACGTCCATAGGAATCTGTATTATCTCCGGGATTGGTTTCGGCCACTTTTTCGTAATTATCGACAAAAGCATAGAGAACTTTCGTGTTCGACCTGGCAATATCGATCCCGATACGACCGCGGAATTTTGGTTCCGGTATACCTGAGTTAATTTGTTCCCAGTTCTTGCCACCGTTGGTTGTTTTCCAGATCCCTGATCCGGAATAATCTTCCATAGTCCTCGGATCGTTCCATTTGTTGCGGATCCTTTGCCAAGTTGTTGCATACAGGGTGTTGGGATCAGATGGATCGATAACCAGATCAATGGCGCCGGTCATTTCATTTACATACAACACTTTTTCCCAGGTTACGCCGCCATCCGTAGTTTTATACACCCCACGGTCGGGGTTAGTGGTCCATTCATGCCCTGAGGCTGCAACATAAACAATGTCAGAGTTTTTAGGATTAACCACGATGCGTGCAATCGTGAAGGTATTCTCAAGGCCCATGTGTTTCCAGGTTTTTCCACCGTCGGTAGTTTTGAAAATTCCACATCCGGCTTGTGAGCTCCTGAAAATATTTGCCTCTCCTGTACCCACCCACAGTGTCTGCTGGTTTTGGGGATCAAGAGCGATATCTCCAATGGCCGTTGAAACCTGCTGATCGAAGATCGGTTCCCAGGTGACCCCGTCGTTAACGGTTTTCCACACCCCTCCAGAAGCTGTTGCAACATACATCGTATAATATTTTCCGCGCGGTTCCATCACTGCGATATCCGTACAACGTCCACTGATGTTGGTTGGTCCAAGAAATTGCCACTTCAGGTCCTTAAAGGAAGAGGCCGATTTCATCGCTGTATACTTTTCGAATTGCGCAAGGCGGTCTTTGCCTGTCACGACAGGTGATTTTGCTTGCTGTGCATAGGTTGCGGACGAAAGGCAAAGGAACCCTGCGACCATAACCCCTGATAAAAGCCGATAAATTATTTTCATAGGTTTTATGTGTGTTTGTAATCAAAAATAAACTAAAACGCCATTGATTAATGTGTTTTTAAGCTGATAATTAAGTTATTTTAACAATTGCATTCATAACCCGATGTGATTTAAACAAAACACGTTGGTCAATTGTAAGGGGTGGTAATAATTTAATGGAATGTCAAGCAATTTAAACGGAGATTTGAGGAGGGTGCGGATAGAATGGGTCCGCCAGATAGCTGAAAATGCGTATGTTTTGGAATATCAAAGATTTTTTGACTTTGAAGCGGGGCAGATTATATCGATCGCATTATCCGCGGATGAATCCCCTCGGATGTACTCCATAGCCAGCGGCGAGCGGGATGAAAATATACAGGTATTATTCAATGTTGTAAATGAGGGTCACCTGACACCGGCCCTATCGTGCCTTAAAGCAGGGGATTACCTCTGGACCTCAGCCGGGTTCGGGAAGTTTACCGGTACAACCGGCAAGGCCTGGTGGATTGCCCAGGGAACCGGCATTGCACCTTTTGCTTCGATGTTCAGGTCGGGGCAGCGCGAAGGGAAAGTCCTGATCCATGGGGGCCGATATCCGGATTCATTTTATTATTCTGATGAGTTTGAACCTGTTTTAGGAGAAAACTATATCCGATGCTGTTCACGGGAAATAGTATCCGGAACATTTCATGGCCGGGTTACAGATTATCTTAATTCGATCGGACCGCTTTCGGCGGAACCATTATATTATCTTTGCGGAAGTTCGGAAATGGTGGTGGAAACCAGGGATCTCCTGATCAAAAAAGGGGTACCGTTCACCAGAATTGTTGGAGAGATCTATTTTTAATGGACACAAAAGACAAGTTATTTGGGAAGACACCGGAGGAGGTGGCAATTATTTGCCACTCACTCGACATGCCAAAATATGCTGCCGGTCAGGTGACAGACTGGCTGTATAAAAAAAATATCCTTTCGATTGATGGGATGACTAACCTGGCGGCAAAATACCGGGAAGCCTTAAAAGAAAAATATGAAATCGGGTTATATCCGCCGTCAAAAGTTGAGGAGTCAGTGGACGGCACAAAAAAATATCTCTATCAATCGGGAATAAAAAAATTCGTTGAATCAGCCTATATTCCTGATGGAGAGCGTGCAACATTATGTGTTTCCTCTCAGGTTGGATGTAAGATGGGATGCTTGTTTTGCATGACTGGCAAACAGGGATTTCAGGGGAACCTCACCGCCGGAGAAATTGTTAATCAGATTCACAGCCTGCCTGAACGCGATAAATTAACCAGTATTGTGTACATGGGGATGGGCGAACCTTTTGATAATCTTGAAAATGTGCTGCGGAGTATTGAGATATTGACCTCTGCATGGGGTTATGGCTGGAGCCCGAGGCGGATTACTGTATCTACCATTGGCATTATTCCTGCGATGCAGGCTTTTCTGGAACGATCCGAAGCAAACCTCGCGGTCAGCCTGCATTCTCCCTTTGAGGACGAACGCCGAATGCTGATGCCCGTGGAACAGGTTTACCCACTGCCGGAAGTTCTGAAAACAATAAAATCGTGGGATTTTGGCAGGCAGAGAAGAATATCCTTTGAATATATTTTATTTAAAAATCTGAATGATACTCCACGTCATGTAAAGGAGCTTGCCAGGTTATTAAATGGTTTGAAATGCCGGATTAACCTGATCCGTTTTCATCCGATTCCGGATACTCCTCTGGAAGGGTCTGATGATCAGGCTGTTCAGGCCTTTAAGGACGCTCTGAATAAAAAAGATATTTTGACCACCGTAAGGGCCTCCAGGGGGGAAGATATCTGGGCCGCATGCGGATTACTATCAACCAGGGAAATGACCCGCAAATAATATATGATTCCAAGAATACTGCTCGATACCGCGCCGATCCCTGACAGCGATAAGGAACTTAAGCTTTACATTCACGGTAAGGATTATTCGATAGATATTTCCGGCGAAGGCGAGCTGATGAGCAGCCGCGTTCATGGATCTGAAAAAGCGCTGGCTGAGCTGACCTGCGAAAAGATCAGCAAAAGAATTCGTCCGCGAATACTCATCGGGGGTTTAGGTATGGGATTCACCCTTTCGGCGGCTTTGCAATATCTGGGTCCCGAAGCTCATGTGGTGGTTTCGGAACTGGTGCCTAAAGTAGTTGACTGGAACAGGGGTCCGCTTGGGCTGGAAGCTGGAAATCCGCTTGAGGATAAGCGGGTAGAGGTTATCATCGGCGACGTGGCGAAAATCATCAGAAATGAAAGACAGGGTTTTGATGCGATCCTTCTAGATGTGGATAACGGACCCGACGGACTGACCCATGAAAACAATGACTGGCTCTATTCGGTTCCGGGCCTGAATGCATCGCGCCTGGCACTCAAAGCAGGAGGAATACTTGCTGTTTGGTCAGCCGGACCCGATGTTCGTTTCGCCAAGCGTTTGCGCCAGAATGGATTTTGGGTGGAAGAAAAGGTTGTTCATGCGCATGGCATAAAAGGGGGGAAATGCGTTATCTGGATTGCTGAGCGCAACTGAAACTACTTCCCGGTACCAATCCGGAATTCCGATTTACCCATCCACCATTTACCGTCCGTATCAAAACCAAAGACCCGGATTTTAAAATTTCCGTAAAGGTCATTGACTGAAAATTCGATGGTACCCGTATCGAATTTCAGACCGGTTTGCCACAGAAGCAGCGGATCAAGCTGAGGGACCGGAGAATCATGTTCCAAAGATGCGGGTGCTTTTTGCTGGATCCTTGAGGGCAGAGAAAGTGTTCCCTGCACAGAATGCCCTGGCAACTTTAGTCCTGCAAAGTCACCGTTCCGCGAAATAAAATTAACCACCGCGGAGAATACATAATTCCCATGGATATAAATCTTGTTCCTCACATCGATTGATTTGATCCTGCCGGGTGGTAAATCAAGCAACTCCTTTTGGGAGGTCAGCGGAATACCGTCCAGTAAAACCAACGTTTCGTAATCGTGTGCAAATGGCTGAATGCTATAAACACCAATGTGAGCCTTGTTGCCTTCGCGATGAACCTGCACATTGGGAACAACCTCGTACACTACTTCCCCGACATTTGCCAGTTCAATATAATTATCGGTATAAATGGTTTTGTCGGGCGGGTCGTAAAATGGTTTTTCGCGGATCGCGGGATCTTTACGCACCGGTTCAGGGACTTCCTCTTTAGAATAGATCCTGTTTAATTGAAGATTGGTACTTAATTCACGGGCATATTCCAATTCCTCGTGACTCAGGCTGAATGGCAGTTTACGGGGCTTGAAAGGGCGCTTTTCGAAATCATTGAATACTTCGATTGACCAGGTTGAATCGGGTTCAGATATAAAGGAGAGGATATAATCTGATGCACCTTTTATATCCGGAAAAGTAAAATAGAATAAACCATCCTTGTTGGTTTTCATGGCATCGAATCGGTTGGCTGCGAGCAGGGAGACTCCGATTCCGGCTTCGGGAACCGGTTTGCCGGTTTTGCGGTCAATAACCCTTCCACTGAGCAAGCTGGCCCAGGTTTCCGGCAGGTGCAGCAATCCCTTATTGATCTCTGGTCCCGGCTGAAAAAATGCATGAATAATTTCGTCGGAATAACAATTATCCTCCAACCATTTCTCAAAATCTTCCTTTGTTTCCGGTATCGCTGAATTGCAGGTCCAGCCAGGCATGCCAGGCAGTCGTGCGTTGCCGGCATAATCAGGCTCTTTAATGGAAATCAATACAGAAAAGCCCGGGGCATCTGCTTTCCCATCAAACCCGGATGCTTCATATTCTGCTTTTAACTGACTGCGTAATTTTATTTTATCCTGTCCAAAACTGACAGTGACCGGATTGAATATTGAATTTGAGTTATTCCAGAGTCGCCGGGCTATAACAGTACCGTCATCAGCAAGAAGAGAAAATTGAACAATACCTTCTGGAATTTTATCCTTGGGTACTGTAAAGGAGGTTGTTTCAGCTAATTTCTTGTTTTCAAACCAATACCAGGTTCCGGAACGATGAACCAGCAACCGCAGATTTTCTCCGCTTCCGGATGTGGGTTTAACAGGTTTTATTATGAGATTATGATTGGATGCAGTGATCACCAGCCCATTTTTTTGAGTGGGCAAAACCGGAGGGTGCAAATCCGGTGGAGACTCATGAAACTTGGCAATTTCTCCGGGATTTATCACCTTAACGGATACCACCGTGAAATCAGAATCGGGAAAATTGCGCATCCAGTTGGTGTAAGCGCGGAGGCAATACCATCCCGATTTCAGATCCCCTGAAAGTGGCATTGAACCTTCAATACCTGCATCATTCAGGACTAAATTCAGCCTGATCAGACTGGCACCATCAGAGTTAGTCAGCTCAATCCTGATGTTTTTACTGAGAGCGGAAGTTTTATAAGTATCCTGTTCGAGGACCCTCGCATGAAAAGTGATTTTTTCACCTGACAGATATAAATTCCTATCGGTCTGCAGCCAGACGGTCTCCCTGAAATTTCCCTCTGAATTGCTCAGCGGACTCTGGGCATGGAGCGCATTCCCAAAAATCGAGTTGAGAAACAGGATCAATATCAAATATTTAGGGAAATTTCTGACCATTTCTATTGGCTATTTATCTTTCCAGAAAGGGGGTTTGTAGAGTGTTCCGATTCTCAGCTGGCAATCATAGCATGCCTGGTTAGCGGTCATGAAAACGTTTGGTGACTGCTCGGTAACATAGGATCCCGAGGGTAACCTGTACCATGGGAAATCTCTGGTGCCCACCTGTTGCAAAAAACACTCAAGTGGATATATGGTGAAGGTGGTTGGGCGGTCAACAAATATCCGAAGAGTCGACATGCCTGCAACTTCAAATATGCCAGCCACATAAACCGTTGGATCAGTGGTACATCTGATATTTCCTTCGATACGGAAAGGCTGGGTTTCATAAAGTGTTCCGGTTTCGTTAACCAGCTTTGTAACATTTTCCCAGAAATTCATTGCGGATTCAGGGATGTTGTACTGTTTAACATTCAGGCTATAACGGATTGTCAGCTCATCGCCATATTGTGATTCGAAGTTAAGTGGCGCTTCCAGGACCCGGTTTTCTGTAAGTCCCCTGGTATTGCCAATGTAAATGCCGTTAATAGTTTTTGTTTTCCAGCAGTCCCGGACCAACCGGTTGGTTGCACCTAGAGTGGTTCTGCCAGTCCAGATGTGAGAAGCCAGGTAAGGTGCCTGGTAGCGGAAAGTAGCATCCATGGTCCACCGATAAAAGGAGGGGCCGGTTTCAGGGGTATGGTTGCTTAAATAAAATCGCAACCCTTCGATGATCTGGCCGTCTTCGCTGCGCTTTTGAAGAACATGTTTACAGGAAATGCTATCGATCGGAGGACATTCATTAAGTTTTTGAAAGTCAGATTCATAAGTTTTGTTGTCTATTACAGCAATCAACTTATAGCTTTTCCCGGTTACGAGTTTGTAACCTTGGTCTGCACGGTAAGTACCAGCATCAAATTGGGGGAACAAGGCAACGGTACTATCGCTGCACACGATTTTTACTATAGCCCCGGAAACTTTCTCCGGAACATAAGTCAGCTTGCCGCCAGCCTGCGAAACAACCGGTGCAGTAAGGGAAATATTAACGATTGGCCGAATGGTGGTGTCATTTGAGAGGAGGCATTCAATGAACAGAACTTTATCATAGCCGGTAGTTTCCGGAATGAAGCGGTCGACGCACGATGCGGTTAATGCCATCAGGGCAAATAATATGAATTTATTCAACCGCATAATTCCCAAGTTTGAACTGATAACTGATTGTAAAGATTGGTACCCCGTAAATAGATAGTTTATACCCTTTTATATCCAGATTTTCCTGTACAAAGTATATTGAATAAGCATTTTTTCTTCCGGTAAGGTTATAGACTGAAAAGATCCAGGATCCGTGGGCAAATTTCTTTTTTAGCAGGTTACCCTCAATGGTCATGGCAATATCGGTCCTGAAATAGTCGGGTATACGATACTCATTCCTTAAAGAATAATTGATTACGGGAACGCCGCCGACATAAATGAATCCGGTAGGGTAGGTTATCGGTCGCCCGGTATTGTAAACAATATTTGATGAGATACTTACTCTTCTTGAAAGCTTTAAGCTGGCAACCACATTCAGCGCATGTGGTTTGTCGTAACTGGCCGGATAGGTAATGCCATTATTGATTTTTTGCCAGGGTTCCTGCCCGTTTACAGTTATCATGGACCTTGACCAGGTGTAACTGATCCAGCCAGTGAGCCTTCCGGTATTTCTTTTCAGCAGAAATTCTATTCCCCAGGCTTTTTGATCACCCTGAAGCACAAGTGTTTCAACATCCGGCGAGAAGGTAAGGTCGGCACGGTCCTTATATTCAATGATGTTCTTTACAGACTTATAATAAACTTCAGCTGACGTTTCTATCGATGAATTATTAAAGTTCTTATAAGCTCCCAGGCTGAACTGATCGGCCACTGGCGGGGCAATATACGGATCGACGAGCTTCCATCGGTCGGTTGGGGAAATTGCGATAGTATTGGACAGCATGAACAGATACTGCCTCATTTTATTATAGCTTGCCTTGACTGATAAATCCTTATTAATCTGATAATTGAGAGAAACCCGATATTCCGGGCCTGAATAAGTTTTGATTGTTTTTCCAAATCCGTAACTGACAGTGTCGATAATATTTTTCGTTTCGTAGGGCACATTATCAGGATATATGCGGATATCATTTGCTCCCAGGTAGTTGAAGAAACTATATCTTAATCCGGCGTAAATGGTGAAATTTTCGGTTACCGAAAATTCATCGGAGGCATGCAGGGCATATTCAAGTCCACTTTCTTTGCCAAAATCAATGGGTGCGAAAAGGCTCTGGCCACCATAGGAACTCAGTATGCCCTGATCGAGGTTATGGAGGATAACATCACCGCCAAAGCCGATTTTATGACGTACAATCGGATATCCTGTAAATTTTATTTTAAGCTCCTGCGACCTGACCCGAAACTCATGTTCGAAAGATTTAGAAGCTAGCTCGTTATTGGCCTGAAAATTTGAATAATTGCTGAGTATGGCAGCTGCCTTCATGGTCCATTTATCACCGAGTCGCCTGTCATAAATAACGGATGCCCCTAAGTTTGCGTAATGATATTGGTTGGTGCCGGACAAGGAAAATTTATCCTTACTGTAATATCCGAATGCTTGCCACGAGGATCCGTCTTTATTCAGGACATGTACCCCGGTCATCAGATCATAAAAGGAGCCTTCCCGCTTAGTTATTGCTGCATCTTTCAATCGGTTGAGTATCCAGTCGGAATAGGTTGAGCGGACGCTGAACATAAAGGAGGCTTTATCTTTTACTATCGGTGTTTCCACTAACAATGAACCTGTGATTGGACTGAGACTTCCCCGGGCTCCGAAATCCTTCTTATTGCCTTTTCGCGTACTGATATCAAATATGGAAGCCAGCCGACCACCATATTCCACCGGGAAATTGCTCTTATACAGATTTAGACCGTTGACCATATCCGGATTAAATGCGGAAAAAAATCCGAATAAATGGCCGGTATTAAGGACGGGAATTTCATTGATGAGGAACAGGTTTTGATCAGATGCAGAGCCTCTGACATTAAATCCTGCAGAACCTTCCCCAACGGTTTGCACACCCGGCATGAGATTCGCAACCTTAAAAATGTCGCGTTCGCCCATGACCATTGGAATGCTTTTCATCTCCCTGGCGGTAATGCTTTGAAATCCCATCTGCATGCCCCTGACATTCTGGAATCTGTCGGACGTGACAGTTACCTCCCTGACATCTATCAATTTACTATCCATTTCGATGTTCAGAACACCGGAGCTATTCATCTCAACGGAATAGGATTGGGGATCCATTCCCAGGCAGGATACCGAAAGCTTAAAACTTTTCCCGGACTGCAAAGGAAGAGAATAGGATCCTTCGCTGTCGGAAGTCACGCCATTGGCAGTGCCCGTGACTGAAACAGAAGCTCCGGCCAAAGGCTCTCCGTTCGAACGGTTAGTGATTCGGCCGGAAAGGTAACTCTGCCGGGAATTCTGAATTTTACCACGGCTGCCGATAACCACGTTTTTGACTATTTTCTCATAGGTAATCCGCTTGAAATAATCCTGCTTAGCGTTAAGCGAAGCAGTGTCCTTAGCGGAGACATCAGTGTTTGCAGACCTTGCTGTTGAAGAGTTGGTAATCAGGGCCGTTCCTGTAATAAAAAACTGCCGGTTTCCACGATAATAATAATTAATGCCGAGTGGGTGGAGGGTTGTATATAACAATGCGTCAATATCGACACTATCCCCTTCGGCTGAAATCCTGACTGTGGAAATCCATTCGGGTTTGTAATAAATGCTGATATCGCAGCAGTCATTGATTTTTTTGGCAAACTCGGTAAAAGGGACGTTTTTCAGGCTGAGTTTTGCATAGACGGGCTTCTCCTGGGCTCGCAAGCTCAATAGAAAGAGAATCAGAAAACAGGATATAGCAATTGTTTTCTTCATTTCTTAACCGTCAAAAGCGTGTTGCAATAGTTGACCAACCTGGCATGGCTATCGAATTTCCCTGACCTGAACTTTAGCTTTTCAGTCCGGATATAGTTCTGCAGTTGTGATTTATATTCTGGAAAAGCCTGGAACAAGGTGCGCTTCGCCTTATAAACCCTGAGTTCCTTGTTCACTAATAAATACATGCGGGAATAGGTATCAAAACTGAATAAGGAATTCCCGTTAGCTGGTACTATCAACGATTTCGTTTGCACAAGTAGCAGAGTTGCGGATCCTTCAGATAATACTTCGCTGAACTGGCTGTTGGCTTTTACTTCACCTGAGGGAAAAGGAATGAATTTCATACCGCTCATGGTGAATTCACTGATATTCAATTTATTCAATGCGACTTGCAGAGCAGTATTATTGAAGTTAAGTGTGTTGATAACCAACTCATTAGTGTAGATATCATATCTGAGCTGTAAGCTGTCGAACTCAACCCCACGAATAACAACTGATCCATTATTCCATTGATCACCTCCAAAAAAGGGATGTCCATCCGTGGATTTAGGTGTGGGATCCTGATAGAAATTACCGCTGATCAGTCGGGAATCCACTTGAAAAAGCTTATCGTAATGGTGGAAAAGGGTTTGGGAGGTATTACTGCCTGATGAAGGCTGGCATAATACTGAACCTGTTGTAACTAACAGCAATAGTGGCAGTAAAATAATTCCGGCTAAGCCTGGAATGGTGAGAACCCTCATGGAAGTTGGCGAATTGTTATCCGAATAATAGGATGTGAAGGTACTTGGTCTGGTTAACAAATCCAACTTTAAGGTTCTACGGAACGATATGAAATGTTGATAAACATAAATTGATTATTTCTGTTTAACAGATAGTGAGAACATTAAGAGATAGATATAGTACCAATGAGCAGCTCAGGGCTCAAGCGGCGGCGATGAGGTCCGCTGCTAATGGAATTATTATTACCGACATCAATGGAATTGTAAAATGGGTGAATCCGGCATTTACAAATCTGACCGGGTATGAGTTTAATGAAATTATAGGCCACAGCTTGAAAATTCTAAATTCAGGTTCCCAGGACCCAAATTTTTTCAGGGATATGTGGGCGAAAATTTTATCAGGCGAGGTATGGCAGGATGAAGTGGTAAACAGGAGGAAGGATGGCAGTTTGTATACGGAGGAGATGACCATAACCCCGATAAGAGACCGTAAAGGTAAAATATCCCAGTTTGTCGCCATCAAGCATGACATAAGTGAACGCAAACGACTGGAACAGATTGTCCGGAGTGCTCATGAACGTATGGAAGGCGAACTGAACGTTGCCAGGGATATCCAGATGAGCATGCTCCCGCTGAAGTTTCCGGCATTTCCTGACAGAGAGGATATTGATGTGTATGCCAAACTGATTGCGGCACGTGAGGTTGGGGGCGATTTCTATGATTTTTACTTTATTGATGAAGAAAATTTCTGTTTTGTTATTGGGGATGTATCAGGTAAAGGGGTTCCGGCGGCTTTGTTCATGGCGGTTACCAAGGCATTGATCAAAGCGTCATCAACCAATGAGATGTCGACTGCCCGAATCTTGTCACATGTGAACAATGAAATCAGCCGTGACAACGATAATAATATGTTTATCACGGTATTTATCGGCATTTTGAATACTACCACAGGATATCTTGTTTATACCAATGCAGGGCATAATCCTCCATATATTTTGAAAAAGGGCGGAGGGGTAGTGAAATTGCCGGAACTGCACGGTCTGGTTATCGGAGCATTTCCTGGTATTGAATATAAGGAGACCGTAATACAGATCAACCGTGGTGATGCAGTTTTTACTTATACTGATGGGGTTACAGAAGCGCAAAATGTCGAAGGCAAGCTCTACTCCGACAATCGTTTACTGAAGTTGCTGGAAAAGGAATTATTTGACAACTGCAAAGTTCAGGTTGACAGAGTTTTAAATGATGTAATTAGTTACGAGGATGGGGCAATCCAGGCCGATGATATCACTGCCCTAAGTTTGCACTTTAGAGAGCAAACAGCAGATTCTGTGGTTGATTATCTTTTTACAAGTATTACCAATGATCTCGGGAACATTGGAAAACTGACAGATAAATTTGAAGAATTTGCCGTGAAACACGATATCCCAGCGGAGATAAAACAAAAGATCAATATCGTTTTCGACGAATTGCTTTCTAATACTATCTCTTACGCCTATCCTGATAAGTTCGTCCATGAGATCGAGATTAAGATCAGGTTTTACAAAGAGAAGCTCATTGTTACGATAATGGACGATGGATCACCGTACAATCCTTTCGACCGAACGTCGCCTGATATTACTTTGGGATTTGAGGACAGGGAGATAGGAGGGCTTGGAGTTCACATCGTTAAGCTGCTGGTTGATGAATATAGCTATGAGTATAAGAAGCAGGTAAAGAAGAATATAACTACTTTTAAGAAACATATTTAAACGATATCAGATGGAAATCAGGGTCAGGGAAGCAGGAAATATCAAAATTTTGGATTTTGCAGGAAAATTGGATACCGGAACTTCGCCGGAAGCGGAAACTGCAATTAGCAAAGTTTTGGAATCAGGTTGCAACAAGTTAATTATCAACCTGAAGGGAATCGAATATGTTAGCAGCTCCGGATTAAGGGTTTTTCTGATTACCGTTAAGAAGTTGGCTGCATTGAATGGGCAACTCAAAATTTGCCAGCCAAGCGAGGTTGTCAGTGAAATTCTTGATATCTCAGGCTTCAGTACGATTCTGGATGTCCGGGATTCTGAAGAGGAAGCTTTATCGGCGATGCAGCTTTAGGTTACCTGCAGCATTGATCAGTTTCCTCAGCCAATCATAATAAAGAGCAAAATACAGCAACAAAATCATCAGGAGGATTACTCCGGCATTGAAATAAAAAGTGGGTATAACCCAATTGCCCAGTTGCTTAGCCGGGGCAAAGAAGTGTGCTCGACCTATTTTGCTTTCCGGCAGTCTGAAAATAGGTGCAACTTTAGTCAGATATTTATCTCCGGCACGAACGAGTGTGTTATCAACATTCTGATTGGTAAGTAGGTTCGCAAGAGCTGTGTTCTGATTTTTGTTCTTTAGCTGTATCAGTCCATCCTGACCTAATTGTTTGACAAGATCCGAGGTGATGTTGTCCTTCCGGTCTTCAGTCTCACGGTATAGTTCCTTGTATTTCGACCGGAGTTTATCGAGATGAGAGGTTGCACTATCAGCAATTGTCTGGCTGAAAGTTTCCGGTTTCAGGTCATTGTAATATGCGAAATGCGGCATTAAATTATCTTCATCCAGACGATGTAACGTATTCTCTATAGTTTTCATCGCTTTGGGATCATGAGTTTTGAGCTTTTTCTCCTGTTGTTCGTACATCACGGTGCCAATCAGGCCGGTTACTTTAGGAATCACCAATTCCCCATTGATGAAATAACCTGACATCTCTTTTTCGATATCATAATAATGAACATTGTACTGGTTCCGAGTATATTGCTCAACGGTCAGCGCCTCGAAACCCCAGCGGGATACCATAATATCGCCAATAATCGGGACAGCATTGTTTGTCGCGTTCTTCCCTTTGAGATCATCGAATTTGACAATTAAGCCACATAGAAGGATCTGGGGAATGATCAAAAGCGGGATGGTAATATAAATAGTAACCACACTGTCCAATCCGGAAGAAATATTTAATCCGGCCATATTTGCAAAGGCGGCTGTCAGGAACAGGATGAGCCAATATTGGATGAACAGTCCGTGCATTCCCAAGACCCATGAACTTATCAGGGTAAACAGAAAAGATTGAAAAAAGGACACGGCAAAAAGAAAAACAATTTTCGAGTTCAGATAGCTTAACCGGCTGAGCCTGAGGAATGCTTCACGTTGAAGAATTTTCCGGTCCCTGATTATTTCTTCGGCGCTGAGGCTCATGCCCTGGAAAAGCATGACTACGATAGCCATAAAAATAAAGGAGGGGAAATTCTTGTTCAATCCGAAGAAGTAACCGTTTTCAGTGGAATAGCGGGTAAGGAAGCTGACCACCAATGCCAGCATCGGAGCCTGAATCAGGTTGATCAGGATATACTGCAGATTCGAAAATTTTGTAGTGATATTTCTCGAAAAGAAGATTTTGAATTGCTTTAATCTTGTTGGTTTGAAAAAATTACTTCCGGGGATGGCTTTATTTTCCGGTTCCTCGATTTTCACCTCCTGTTGTATAGATTCAATATACAGGTTATGAAGCTCTTCGGGTTGAAATTTTCTTTCCGCGGTTAACCGGCCAGACTCGTCGAACTTACGGGTTTCAATTATTTCAAGAACTTGTTCGGGGTTGACATTACCGCAGGCACTGCACTCACAAACGTCGGCGTCGATGTGTTTATCGAGTTTTTTGAAATAAGCGATTGCATCGAGCGGATTACCTGTATAAATCGGATAACCTCCCTTGTCGAAAATCCATAATTTATCGAATAGCCTGTAGATGAATGAAGAGGGCTGATGAATGTTTACGATGATAAGTTTCCCTTGCTGGGCAAGTTGTTTGAACAGGACCATGATCTTTTCCGAATCCCTGGAGGATAGACCTGATGTAGGTTCATCGACAAAGAGAATTGCCGGTTCGCGGATAAGTTCCAGCGCGACATTTAATCTCTTGCGTTGTCCGCCACTCAGAAGTTTCTTAAGCGGGTTTCCAACCACCATATCCCTGACCTCAAAAAGGCTTAGGTTGATGAGCAGGTCGTCGATTCGTTTCTTGATTTCTGGTATGGAAAGGTGGTCCAGACAAAGCAGAGCATTAAAATATACATTCTGGAAAACGGTAAGCTCCTCAAATACAAGATCGTCCTGGGGTATAAAACCAATCAGACCCTCGATTTTATCAAAATCTTTGTGAATATCGAAACCATTTATGGTAATCTCTCCTGACTGGATCGGCAAATTGCCATTTAATACATTCAGGAGGGTGGATTTTCCAACTCCACTGCCTCCCATAACGGCAATCAGTTGCCCTGAGGGCTCCGAAAAAGTAAAAGTGTGGATACCATGTTTGCTTTTCGGGAAGGTATAAGAAGCTTCCCGGCTGGCAAATATCAGGGGCTCATTTACCCGGAAGTTAAAATAAGCCGCAGAAACTTCGGTGTAATAGATGTTTGTATTCAGGTTACCCCTGAGTATTGCTCCATGATTGAAGATGTAGAACTGATAAGGCCGGATAATGGTTCCTTCCAGCTGCAGAGGGTCAGATCCGAAGTATTTGAAAATAAATTGGCCAGTTTCGGCAACATAATAAATAAGCAACTCTCCACCCAGGTTGGGCTTCTGAATATGGAAAACCTTTTCATGAGTTTGTTCGGGAGTACTGCTGATAACCATAAAGCCTGAAGATTCTATAGTTTCAGGCTTTTCACAAAAAATGAATTGTTTGAATGCTAAATAATCCTCCGGTTTCACTTCAAAGATTTCAGCCACCAAATCATACAATACATGCTCAATGGAATTGAAATCAAGCCGGGCTAACTCAAGAAAATGCAAGAATATCATCAATTGCTCAGCATGATGAATCCTGCTTTTTACCTGATTGCAGATTTTAGTGACGATCTTACTGGTGTTTTCTGAATCGAGATTATGGACACCGCTGCTATACAGGTCAAATATCTCGTAAAACAGCTCCAGATATTCAGTCGGGTTTTTTACTCCCAGCTGATTTGTCAGATAATCCTGAAGTGTATTCTTTGCTATGTCGTAATCCTGCTCACCCTTAATACTGAATACAGCAAAAAGGTTTATCAGCGCATTGAGCGTAGATTCATTCATAGAAAGATCGCTTAAGGGCGATTATTTGGCTAGTACCTCGGTAAGCTTGTTTATCTGCTCAATACTCTGAGTTGTCAAAGGCTCGGATGACTGGAAAATCTTATTTATCGGGGTTAAGTTTTGAAGATATTTGCTGATATCAGCATCTCCCGGTGATTTGGCCAGAACTTCGCAGGCTGAATTGATCAGGGCTTTTTGATTCTTAAGAACAACTAATAATTGTTCCTTTTGTGGAGCAAAAAGGGTGAGGTAGGAAATAACATTCAGCGACTTCATCACACCACCGCAATAAACCAGGGAAAGATCCTTTACAGAACTGCTGCTATAGATCAACTGTTTCACTTTTATTTTCCATTCTTCAAAAAGGGTGTCTAAAACTGCAGGGTTGTTCTTGTTTTTGTCGTATTCAGTCCTGAATTGTTTCAGGGATTCAACAAGTTCTTCGAAACCAAGCTCTTTGGTCAATGACTCGCTTATTTTTAAAAGTTTATTGAATGGCTCAACCTGCCTGTATAAGTGGGTGTAGGACATATCAAATAAGACAGCACCTAAAGCTTCAGTTTTCTCAGCACGGGTAAGAAGATTTTCTGTTTTCAGGTTTTCATTTGTGAAGCCGGCCAGATAGGCGGCGCCGGTTGCGTTGACCAGCTTTATAACTTCGCTCTGCGATGGCATCGACTTGATGATTGCCCGAATTTCTTCTTTGGTCACGGCTGCTGAAGGAGCTTCCACTTTGGCGGCAGTCGATTTTTTATCTTCCGATTTTTTTGACTGGCAGGAAGTCGCAACAAAAAGAGAAGCCAGTGTAAGAGAAACAACCAAGATTTTAGTTTTCATGTATGCCCGATTTTAGTATTATTTTTTAAACAAGGTATGTCCTTAAAAGTTTCATGGCAACGAAAATAGAAAATAAAAAGGACAGCTTATAAAATTAAGCATTTATTGATCAAACTCCTGTTGTCATTGAGCAGTATTGCATTAGTTATTTGGATAACAGTGATTTAACAAAAACTTAACAAATAATTAACAATTCTGTTTGAACATACTGCTCTGTCAGTAGTACACAATATTATAGAAACCTAAATAAGTTCTTCCATGAAAATGGCTACATATAATACATTGATTAAGAGAGCGAAAGATCTGAGGATTGCTGCTTTCTTTCTTCTTGGAATCCTTTTCCCGCTGTCAGGTAACAGTCAATCGTCAGGTAATGAGCATAACCTGAAATTGATTGTGGAGTGTGTTGAAAAGGTTGGAAACGACAGTTTGCTGGCTCATTTTGGCTATGATAATCAGGGATCTGTTACAATTTCAGTTGATCCTCAGAAGAGTAAACTGGTATACAATGGCGGAGAGAAAAAGTATCTGGTAAATAATATTTTTCTGCCAGGTCTTCATTCCAATGTAGTAAGCAGGAATTTTGCAAAAACGGATGAAATGCGCTGGCAAGTGATTCTGCCAAACGGTGATGTTCAGGAAGCAGTAGTATCATCGGCAACCAACCTGTGTCCAAGCCCGGATCTGATCATCCCATACTATAACCCACCGGTTGGTGGACGACTGGACGGATCGCTTATCGGGCCGGAACTCACGGCATTATATAATAAGTATACTGCTACTGCAACCGCGGTTTCGGATGATATCTTTCAAATAAATCCCGGAGGTGATAAAGTGCTGGCCAAAATTATTGCCAGACAAGGTCAATATCAGGCCATGCTGGATCTACTGGCAACGGCAACTTATGGATTCACTGAAGTTGTGACCTCTGATCCGACTACTTGGACAGCCACAGGATACTATCCAATTGCAAACTTATTGAAACTTAACGCTCTACCTGTACTGATAAATTATGCAAGGCCCGTTTATCCGGCAATCAATAATGCCGGTCAAACTACCACTCAGGGTGATGTTGCTATGGGTTCCGACTTTGTTAGAGCTGGATTTCATGTTGAGGGTGAAGGAGTTAAGATTGGTGTAATTTCCAATAGTTATAACACATTAGGGCGGGCTTCAAATGATGTATTCGCCGGGGACCTTCCGGACGGTGTAACTGTTCTTAAGGATTATCCTGGAAAAAGCACGGATGAAGGTAGAGCCATGCTACAGATAATTCATGATATAGCACCAAAGGCACAATTGTATTTCAGAACAGGATCCATCAGCCCGGATGACTGTGCACTTGGAATTTCGGAATTGCAGCAGGCTGGATGTAATATTATTGTTGATGACATAACTTATCTCACGGAGCCATTTTTCAGGGACGGTGTCATAAGTCATGCCGTGGATGCGGCTGCGGCTCAGGGGGTTTCCTATTTTACTTCAGCTGGAAACTTTGGTAACAAATCGTACGAGGCAGTATTTAATCCGGCTCCTGCCCCGGCAGGCATTCAAGGACAGGCACATAATTTCGGTGGTGGTGATGTATACCAGCACGTTTCCCTTCCGGCGGGCAATTATACGATCGTCCTGCAGTGGGAAGAAGAATCACCTGCACAAACCGATCTTGATATTTATCTGTCAAACACCGACGGAAGCCATCTGCTCGGATTTAACAGGAACAATACCGGCGGAGATCCGGTTGAGGTTCTTCCGTTCATTATTCAGGGCGCGACCATAGAAACCAATATTGTTATTTCGAAGATTAGTGGCAACAATGTGAGGTTTAAGTACATCGTATTCCGTGGCCAAATGAAAATCATGGAATATCAATCAGGAACCTCCACCATCGTTGGTCAGGCTAATGCTAACGGGTCCATGTCGGTAGGTGCTGTTTTATATACAAATACACCCGCATTTGGCGTATCGATACCTACCATCGCCAGTTTTTCTTCTACCGGCGGAACACGGATCACGGGCGAGACATCCATCAGGCAGAAACCTGATTTTGCTGCTCCGAACGGCGTAAATACCACTGTTGACATGGGTGGCCAGAATATCGACGGTGATTCATTCCCGAATTTCTTTGGTACCTCCGCTTCTGCTCCTCATGCTGCTGGTGTTGCTGCATTGATCATGGAAGCACGCAGGAAATACATGCTTGAAGCGACTGTTTCCCCGGGTAATATCCGGAGTTTATTGCAGTCGACGGCTATCGATATGGATAATCCAGGATTCGATTATAACACTGGATTTGGTTTCATAAAGGCTGATGCAGCGCTAAGTTCCTTTGCTGCTCCGTCACCAGTTTTAACGGCAATTACAGTTCCGACAGGCGTTACTGCGGGATCGGCGCCATTTAACCTGGTTGTTCAGGGTGATTACTTTACCGGAAATACTGAAGTGCTTTTCAGAGGTGATCCATTGCCTACGACCTTTGTCAGTCCCGAGCAGCTTACCGCCTCGGTCCCTGCCTTTACTGGAAATCCAAACATCCAGGTATCCACTGAACCTCTCACGGTGAGTGGACTTGACGGCGGTATCTCAAACTCATTGACCTTTTTTGATATTCCCAAGAAAACTATCACGGTCTATGCAAATAACGAAAGCATGAGATATGGGGAAAACGTCCCGGCATTGTCAGCTTCCGTTCTCGTTGATGGGCAGCCGCTTCAAGGATCTGGATTGACATTAAATGATTTAGGTTTAAATGGGATATTATTTATCACAGATGCGACCAGTCTGAGTAATGCTGGTAAATATTCAATAAAGCCTTATCTGGCTCAATTGCCAGATATTTCTTATCGGGAATTATATACGTATAATCTTGTGGCTGGAACTGTCGGCGGTAACGGAGTGTTCATTTTTACTCCTCAGGAAGGCAAGGGTCAGCTTACCATTAACAAACTCCCATTGGTTATTACTCCCAAGGATATAACCATGACTTATGGAGAAAGTATCAATGGCAAGCAGGTGACCTATAATTATGATTTTCCTAACGCTAACCTGGGAGCTGATATAGGAGGTATTCTGCATAGCGGGTATGAGGCACAGATGTCGAATGGGATTGCCCTGGTTAATGGTATTCCTCTGGTTAATGGCATCCCCCTTTTAAATGGGGTGCCCTTGGTGAACGGTATTCCCCTTGAAAACGGTATCGCATTGGTAAACGGTATCGAGGTTAAGGTTGATGCAACCGGAGTATATGTCAATGGAATAAAGACTGAAGATGGAATCCCATTGGTAAATGGAATTCCACTGGTGAATGGACTTCCACTGGTCAACGGAGCCAATATCACTAATGGGATTGCTCTCGTCAACGGTGTTGAAATTTCCGTAACCAATGGAACCATGACGAAAGTTGCAGGTCAGGATCTTGCTTATGGCATACCTTTAGTTAACGGTATTCCCTTGGTGAACGGCATAGCTCTCGTGAACGGCGTGCAGGTAGAAGTAAATTCCAGCGGCACCTACATCGATGGTGCTAAAATCGAAAATGGTATTGCACTGGTCAATGGGATCCCCCTGGTAAATGGTATTCCACTGGTCAACAGTTCATCCATTATTAACGGCATCGCGCTGGTCAATAACCTACCATATAATGTTGAGAATGGTATTCCGCTTGTGAATGCTCCGGCTGCTCCGGTTGTCAATGGTATTCCGCTTGTTAACGGGATTCCTCTTGTGAATGGCAGTCCGATTTCAAATGGTATTGCTCTGGTAAACTCAGGCGGACTGGATTATATCGACCTACAAAATATGAATATGATGGCGACCAATGGAATTCCTTTGGTTAACGGCATCGCTCTGGTCAACAGCACCGGAGCAAATATCGAAGCTTCTTCACTGGTGGATGCAGCTGATCATATGAATTCAAGCGGTATTTCCACCGCAAATGGCATCGCCCTGGTGAATGGCATTGCTTTGGTCAACGGAATTGCACTGGTTAACGGAATTGCGTTAGTCAATGGCATTGCCCTGGTCAATGGTATTCCATTGGTAAACGGCATACCCCTTGTAAATGGTATCGCCCTTGTAAATGGCATACCCCTGGTTAATGGGCTGGGTGGTTCCGGTAATTCGCACTCAGTTATCCTGTTTGATCAGGCCAGTCTTACAGGTGGTACCGATCCGATGTTTGGGCCAATAAACCTGATAACCGGCAATACGGCTGGTAATCATTGGATTGTTCCCGGAGGATTTTTCTCTGAGAATTTTGATGTGTCCTATGGATTGGGGCACCTGATTATTCAGAAGGCAAATCAAACCATTGATTTTGCATCCTTGCCCTCAAAAACTTATGGCGATCCCGATTTCGACTTGTCAGCATCTGCTACCTCAGGTCTGAATGTATGGTTTACCTCATCGGATCCCACTGTAGCCAAGGTTATTGGACATTCAATAAGAATCGTGGGAGCCGGTACTGCAATCATCACCGCATATCAACCAGGAGATGCAAATTTCAACGCTGCTTTATCTGTGGGTCAAACACTCGCTGTGGCACCCGCACCAAGGCTTATCACTATTGAAGCGAAATCAAAAATATATGGTACCATGGATCCGGTATTAACCTATACGGTTGATATCCCACTCTTTAATTCGAACTCATTTACAGGAAGCCTGGTACGTGTTGCCGGTGAAAATACCGGAACCTACCTCATTAATGCAGGCTCCCTTTCGGCCGGCGCTAATTATCATTTGTCATTTGTTACCTCTGCACTAACTATTACCCCACTGTCAATCACTGGAGCTTTTACTGCTGCCAATAAAATTTATGACGGAAATGGTTCCGCAGTAATTTCATCAAGAACATTATCCGGTATTCTATCAGGGGATATTGGGATTGTTTCACTGATTGGCGGGACAGCAACATTTGCCGACCCAAATAGGGGAAGAGGTAAAACAGTTACCAGCACAGGTATGGTTCTCTCGGGAAGTGCAGCAACAAATTATACGTTGACTGGTGTTGGCCCGACTACAGCCGATATCACACCACGGGCAGTAACAGTAACTGCAACTTCAGGGAAAACAAAAGTTTACGGAACTTCTGATCCTTCTTGTTTACCCTATACTTTTACCCCGGTTTTGCTTGGCAGTGATGCGTTTGCCGGTGCACTTACCCGCACTGCCGGTGAGAATGCGGGAACATACGCCATTAATCAAGGTTCACTCACCGCTGGAAATAACTACGCCATTACTTTCGTATCAGCCGGTTTTACGATCACCCGTGCACCACTTACGCTTGTGGCGAATGATCAGGTAATCAATTTCGGTGATACTCCGGCGTATACCTATAACTGGTCCGGTTTTATATTCGGGGATTCCCAGTCTTCTGTTTTCGGGGCTTCATCGCCGGTATCAAATCTTGACAGGCCTTTGACTCTGCCTGGAATCTATACCATAATCCCATTTATCGCTAATCCGTTAAATTACTCGATGACCTTTGTGAATGCCGTTTTGTATGTGAATCCGGCGGCTGCGTGCGCAAAGAAAATCAGGACTTCCCTGGATTGCATAACACCTCTTTCAGGATCTCCATGGGCATTTGAGGCAAGGTTCAGTTTTATCAACGATAATAAAACGATGGTTTACGTAAAAGATGGACCTGAGAATTTCTTATCAGCTGATGGAATTTATGATGGCACTATGCCACCCCAACTATTCAATCCCGGAACAGGCGTATTCTTTGTTAAGTTCGATGGGAAAAAGCTGATATGGACAGTGATCACCTATGACTCGGGTCATAAGACATCGATTGCATCGCAAGCCAGCTCAACCTCCAAAAAATGCACCAAGGATGGTGTCATTGTCGATCCTTCCGGAAGTTCTGCCGATCAGGTGATCAGGGTTTATCCAAATCCGGTGCGAAATAGTGTATTTGTTACTTTATCGCAGGAGCCTCGTAAGGGTGAGGTGGTAGTGTTTGATGTTCTGGGCAGGGCCACAGAAGTAACCTTGAACTGGAGGGGCGAAATGGGAATGGAAATTGAGATGACCGGTAAACCTGCAGGGATTTATATAATTCAGGTCGCATTAGACGGCGCGCTGCAACGTTTCAAAATCCTAAAGCAATAGTTTGAGATAGAAACATGAACCTGTATGATACTCCGCAGATCAATTGCTTTCATGATTATTGGGTGCTGCTTGTGCTTGTCACTTGCTGCCCAGGACCATAAGGCAGACAGTTTAAAGCTTGCACTGACATCGGCCCCTGCTGATACGGCGAGAGTTAACCTGCTCATTGAGCTTGGCAGGAAGATCTACAGGATGGCACCAAAGGATGCGCTGGCATACAGTCATGAGGCTATTGCACTGGCGCGGAAACTCGATTATAATAAAGGGTTGGCGCAAGCCTATAAAAATGCGGGTCTTGCTCATTATGTCAGCGGGGAATTTGCTGAAACGATCAGTGACTGGCAGGAATCCCGCCTTGCCTTTGAATCGGTGGGAGACAAGTCGGGAGTTGCCAATATTCTGACCAACATGGGCGCTGTTTATAATGATTTTGGCGAGGATACCAAGGCTCTGGAGCTCTATTTTGAGGCACAAAAAGCAGCTGAAGCGACAGGTGATTCCTTGCGCCTGGTCACTGCCATGATAAATATTGGCGCCATATATCTAAAGAAGACTGCAACACTTGATAAGTCAATTGCCATATATCTTGCTGTGCTGCCTATCGCTACTGCACTTAAGAATGCTGATGCAATTGGTACGGCAGCGGTCAATCTGGGGGAAGCCTATTTTAAAAAAGGAGATTATCAGTCGGCACTTGTAAACTATAAAAAGTCAATGGTGGCTTTTGAAAGCTCTTCATCGGGAGATCTGCCTTTCACACTCACAAGCATTGGTAGTGTTTACGCAAGGCAGGGGGATTATAACCAAGCACTGATAAGTCAGCAAAAAGCGCTTGATATCGCGATCAGCCGTAATGCAAAACCGGCAATGGTATCGTCTCTTCTTGGATTGGCCGGCACTTATCGCCTGAAAGGTGAGCAACCCAAGGCGATAGAATCGTATAAGAAAGCGCAGGAAATTGCGAAGGAGATTAATGCGAATTTTGAACTGAGAGATGCTTATATCGGGTTGGCTGAGCTGCATGCCTCGATGTCTGATTTCCCCAATGCCTATAAATATCAAGTATTGCTGACTCAGATAAAAGACACCTTGTACCTGAATTCCAACGACAACCTGATCACCCAGCAGCAGCTAGGTTTCGATCTGGTAAAAAAAGAGGGTGAGGTCGAACTTCAGAAGTTGGCACTCCAGAAACAACGCATTGTCAAGAATTCCTTCCTGGCCGGATTAATTATGATATTGATAATTGCCTTCATCATTTTCAGAAACTATCTTGATAAGGTTAAGATCAATAAGGTTTTAGATAAGCAAAAAGATCAGATCGAGAATTTATTGCTGAATATCCTTCCACAGGAAGTAGCCCGCGAACTGCAGGATCAGGGTACAGCTACACCTCGTGAATACCCGAGTGTATCCGTCCTGTTTACCGACTTCAAGGATTTTTCGAAAATTGCTGAGGGCTTATCTCCGAATATTTTGGTGACTGAGCTGAATCAATATTTTCAGGAATTCGATAACATAATCGAGCGCAATAATCTCGAAAAGATAAAAACCATCGGTGATGCCTATATGTGTGCAGGTGGAATTCCAACTGAGAACAAAACACATCAGTTGAATGTCGTTGCGGCTGGCCTTGAAATGCAGGCATATATGGTTGCTCAGAACACCCTGAGATTGGAGAGAGGGTTGGCGCCATGGGGACTTCGGGTTGGGATTCATACCGGGCCGGTAATTGCCGGGGTGGTCGGTCGGAAGAAATATGCTTACGACATTTGGGGCAATACTGTCAATATTGCCAGCAGGATGGAATCGAACGGGGAAGTTGGCAAGGTGAATATCTCCTCAGCGACCTACGAGCTGGTTAAGGAATTTTATCGCTGTGAATATCGTGGGAAGATCTCAGCCAAGAATATTGGCGAAATAGATATGTACTTTATTGATAGCATGATAATATCAAAACCTAATTAATCTATACTATGTCAGCAGCATTCGGGCATGTTTATGTATCCGGTGAGGCTATTATCCGGCAGGGAGAAATTGGCGATTGCCTATATGTAATCCAGGAGGGGAGAGTGGAGGTTTTCGTCGAAGAAAATGGCCATGAAACCAAGGTAGCTGAACTCGGCGATAAGGAGTTTTTCGGTGAAATGGGATTGTTTGAAAAGGATGTCAGATCTTGCACCGTTCGCGCTTTGGGGGAAACCAAACTGCTGACCATTGATAAACAGAACTTTTATACCACAATTCAAAAAGATCCATCGTTGGCAATCAGGCTTCTTGAAAGCATGTCGCACCGGTTGCGACAGACGACGAAGGAACTTGCGGTATTAAAAAAGATGGCGGGGGAGAATTCATGATAAAAATTGATCGCAGGCTGGTAAAGGAAGCTGAATCGTTCGCATTGAGCCTTCTGGATGAAAAGTTATCAAAGGAGTATCTCTTTCATTCCAGGGATCATACCCAGCGAGTTGCTAAAGGTGCCTTGCTGATTGCGCGAAATTGCGGATTGAGGGAAGATGAAATTAATGTGCTCTTGATCAGTGCTTATTTTCATGATACAGGGTATGTCTTCAGTGATGATAATCATGAAAAGGAAAGTTCATTTATCGCAGTAGAATTTCTCAGGAACAGGGGCGCCGGAGAGGAAATAATCGGGATTGTGAGTAACGCCATATTAGCAACGCAGGTCCCCCAAAAACCAAAGGACAAGATCTCAGATATATTATGTGATGCTGATCTGATCCATTTGGCCGGAGATGATTATTTTGAGCAGATGGAGCTTCTGCGATTAGAATGGCAGGTCACGGGCCGGCATTTTTTTGACGAGTATCAGTTTCATATGAATTCGATTGAATTTTTTAATAACCATCAGTATCATACAGAATACGGTAAAAATGTTCTGCAGGATAAGAAGCTTGCTTGTTTAAGGAAAATTCAGGAAAGGGTGGAATCCCTCCGACAAGGGTAGATTGGGTCAGGTTTTTTGAGTTTCTTTGCCCTTATCATGTCGCTTTATATCGCATCTTTAAACTCAGGCAGCAATGGAAATTGCTATTATGTTGGAAGCCAGGCGGAGGCAGTTCTCATAGATGCCGGCATCTCCTGCCGCGAAACGGAGAACCGGATGGTAAAGCTTGGCTTATCATTTGAAAATGTCAGGGCTATTTTCATTTCCCACGAGCATACAGATCACACTGGCGGGGCAGAAGTTTTGTCGCGGAGATACCAATTGCCCGTATACCTATCGGCAAGTACCTATGAACACAGCAAATTGAATATCGAACCTGAACTGGTTCGTCCATTAATTCCAGATGAGCCGGTTCCGATTGGTGATCTCCGGATTAAGGCTTTCCAAAAGCGGCATGATGCCATTGATCCTCATAGTTTTACGGTTACCGGCGGCGGAGTCACTGTGGGGGTACTCACAGATATAGGTTCAGTTTGCAAGAATGTTGTCCGTAATTTCAAGGAATGCAATGCGGTGTTTCTGGAGGCAAACTATGATGAAACCATGCTGGAGGAGGGGCGCTATCCGGTATTCCTGAAAAATAGAATTAAAAGCGATCATGGCCATTTATCCAACCTTCAGGCGCTGGAACTTTTTACGCGGCACCGACATTCGCATCTTTCGCATTTGCTACTTTCGCACCTGTCGAAAGATAATAATGACCCCCGGAGGGTGCTCGATCTGTTTAAAAAATATGCCGGCAACACAAAGATTGCCATAGCCTCGAGATATGAGGAATCGCCTGTTTATACGGTTACACCTGCACTAACCCTTTTCTGAGATTCGGATGCTCACCGATTCCCCGATCGGCTTATCGGCGATCAGTTTGTTGTTCTTATAAACCAGGAAATTCCTTTTGTTGATCTGAATAGTAAATGATTGTCCCTTGAATTTAAAATCCCGTAAGGTGTTTACTCCCAAATCTTCATGAGTATTAGGCTTGATGATTAATACATCTTTGTCAATACTGATTCCGAAAGTTCCGAAAATGATCGCTTCCATACCTGCGCCTGCTGAAATTTCGACCGGCATCGACGACCGGTCCTGAATGGGTGCATCAGTCCTTGGGTTTTGTGGCAGATAGGGGAAATAGTCGATGTAACGCATGTGGCGCCTGAGAATATCCCAGCCCATTTCGGCAAATCCCTGCCGGTATAAGTTTCGCGAAATGCGGCCCGGCATGCCTGCATATTGTCCGCCACCACCCCAGTCGGAATCTATCAGATCCCAATGAACGCTATCCTTTCGGGCGATGGAATAAACTCCGAACTTGCCCAGGAATTCGCCCTCGCGAAGGTGACTGACCAGTTTGTTAACCTGTGCTCCTGATAGATAATCGGTTCCCAGGGCATCAAAAAGATGGTTTGTCCAGATAGCCTCTTTTGACCCATCGGGATAGAGATTTTCGAACCATCCAAGGTCATTGTTCCACAAGCGTTCATTCATCAGTGCCTTGAGCTTAGCTGCATCTTTATAATAATTTTCCTTGTTGCGATCGTTTAATATCCCCGCCCACTCCGACATGCGGTACAGGAGATGAACCGTAAGCACATTAACTATGGGCACTGCATGATTGTATCCGTCGGTGCGTATTTCAATGATTTTCTGCGTATCATAACCGACATCTATCAATCCTTCCTTATTGGTATAATTGGTTTTTAACTCGGTCAGCCATCTTTGCATCCACTCCCAAACGGTAGCATCGCCTGCTTTTTCACTGAAAATGCTGTAATCACCGGTATGCCTGAGATAAGCCTCGAGCATGATCTGAAGCGCAAATGGTTCCTGAATATATATGTTGTCCCAAAAAGCGCCTTTCCAGCTTACATAAGTCTTTTTCATTTTGACTTCCCTGAAATCGGTCAGGATAGCTTCCCTGAGGCTTTGGGGGTCAAGCATTGCGATGATATCGGAGGAATAGGAGGTATCCCAGGAAATGGTGTATGGCCAGTAGCCAACGGCCCAGAATGGATTGGTGATATAGTTGGGATTCTCATACCGGCTCATTAAAACCGATAACATACACCGGTAATAATATTCCTGCAGTTTAGCGTTTGAACTTTCCAGTTTGGGAAGTTTGTTATACGCCCACTTTAATTTATCGCGGGTAACCTTATCTGCCTGAAGCATCCGGGTTTTTATATCTTTCTGAGTCAGGGCCGGGTCGGGCTTGTCGGCTGAATAGAATTGGACGGCAAAATATACAGTAACATACTGATCAGGAGGCAATGATAATTCAAAACCCTTGTCGCTAACGGTCAGGATATCAGAAGATACCCTGGCATGTATCTGATCGCTGCCCAGGGTAAAAGCATCAATTTGCTTCGCATTGTCGGATCCCTTTCTGCCATCGCAAAACATTCGGTTGGCAATCTGCTGGGGAATCAGGGTAAGATTTAAAGGATCTTTTCCACGGTTTCGAAGAGTGATTTTTAAAAATACCTCATCATTATCATAGGCGACGCTGGTGCAGCTTTTTATGGAGAAAGTGAGCCATTTACCATTAACCTCCTTGTGAAAAGTACCCGACCTGAAATAAGCATTCGGCTGCCAGGTTTCATCCTGGGTAACCATGAGCATGGGCGATCCCGGTCGGAAATTTGCTCCCAGCGGATCCACACCGGTTCCTTCGTTGATCCATTTATCCCATATGGTTGGAACATCGTCCCTTACCGTAATTCCGGTATTCGGATCGAGAAAATTCAGATTAAAGGTATAGTTGGGAGCTGTGATTGGCAGAAACTGAACGCTGGTGAAGCTGGTCATGCTGAATTGCCGGGGACAAACAAACCCCCTGTAATTGATCAGCATAACCTGATAATCATCAAAATGCATCTGCTGCCGCTCCATGGCGTAGTATTCGGGATCGGCAGGGGTTGCTGCCTGTTGTGAAATTCCCTCGGTATAAAAACTGGTGAAAGTCAGTACGATAAAGGCAAAAAGGACATTATTCATGATCGGTTTCTTTAGTAAATCCATGGAATAAGGCGACAGGTCTTCTTCCTATAATCCGAATACTCCGCTCCGAATTGTTTCATCAGAAGTTTTTCTTCAATGCTGATCCTGTAAAGCATCGCCATGGCTACAAGAATAGTAATAACGATAACGCTTATCCAGTTATTTATCGAAATGCCAAAGCCGATAAAAGACAGTAAGGAACCGGTATAGGAGGGATGCCTTACGACCTGGTAAATCCCATCTGTCTTAAGTTTATGATCTTTGCGGATAGTGACATCAACTGTAAAGAACCGACCCAGTGACCGGATGGAGAAAAAACGGATGAGCATGCCAAGTACAATGACTGATAATCCTATATAAGTGATCACCCATGATGCACTGATAGGCGCCTTTAAATACAGGGACGCTAAAATTCCTGCGGTATTGGCTATTCCGATCGTTATCCAGATAATCCGGATGGAACCTTTATCCTGATTTTTTAAGTCCGACACCCCTGAGCGTAATAGTCTGGTTAATAGTATTTCCGATAGAAACCAGGCTGACCAGATAATGATAGAAATGACCATCTTTTAATGTTTAGTGTAAATTTCTTCGTTTTTGTCAATACATCCAGTAGCTTGAATGACAGCGTTTTTGTTTTCAACCGTCAGAGGCAGGGCTGCTGTATAATTCCTCATGCGGCATCCGCTTAATGAAATTGTGCATTTTTCGGTTCCAATAACTTTCATAAAGTCATAGGATACTCCCAAAGTGGTCAGCGCACCGTTTTTGCCTGAAAAAGCTTCCACATTGGAGATAGCTGTATGCCCCTTGCCTTCAATGAGAAATGGGTGAATTTCCCCGGAGGTAGCTCCGACATTGGCGATTATGGCACCTTGGGCAATCTCCCAGTTTCGGTTAAAGGTATTGCTTCCTGATTTATGTATCCCGATAGTCACACAGTCGAGGTTAAAATTTGTCAGCTGACCGTAGGTTTCCGGTCCGAGATCAATCCCGCCGTAGGTTCCGAAAGTAAATACGTCGATCAGCTGGGCATTGTCGGTGTGATCAATAACATAGGCATACGTCTTTTTTGCAATTACGGCATCAATAACCGCTGGTGAATAACCCCCTGCAAATTGCCGGTTAATTGCAGGGTTCACATGGCAATGCAATAACCTGGGGATATCGTAGCAACGGTCGATCTTTACAAATGTGCCTCCCAAAGGATACCCGTAACAATGTTCTATGGTGATGAGTTCACAGGCTTTTCCGTTCGGCGCCGCAAAATCCATCGCAAGGTATTCACCATAAAAAGTGAGGTTGTTCAGGGTTACCCCTTCGCAGGGTTGGTCGGTTGAAAGCCTTATTGTTGCCGGATATTCTATGATTTTTGAAGGATCCTTAACTGCCTGCTGCGAATACCAGAATTGTATCCCTGATATCCGCGTGGCAGATTCCACGGTGATGAAAACATTGTCCTTGTCGGTGATTTCAATTACGCTGCCAACTGGCTGGTGCTTGGTCGGATGGCAGGTGCCCCTGGGTGTCGCTGCATTACCACCGGTGAGTGAAACATTTTTCCTGAGGATAATCCCGCCAGCAATGCGGTAGGGGGTATTGCTCGGATCAACATACAGGCAGCCACCGCTAAAGGAAAGACTGTCGATGGCCTTCTGTAGGTTCAGTTTGTTGAGTTCAGGCGAATTGGAAGCTATGACTCCAAATTTCTGAATGCTTTGCCCAAACGATATTCCACCTGCAAAGAGACCAGCAATAATGAGGAATCTGCTGATTTTCATCCGATACGATTTGTGTTGGTTATTTAAATATCGAACTCCCCTGGTCGAGCCGCACCATGTCCTCATCGCTCAAGCGGAATGTCATGGCTCCTGTATTCTCTTTAACATGTACCTCTTTTGTAGCGCCAGGAATGGCAAAAACAGTATTGCCATGAAAATAGATCAGCCAGTTGAGTGCTATCTGCGAGGGGGTTACCTTGTATTTTTCAGCGAGTTCCTTTACTAATGTCACCACAGGCAGGCTTTTTGCCAGTCCTGCCGGCTTAAATTGTCCGGTTGATTTTCTGAATCCCGTATTTTTCAGCAGTTCAGGATTATCATGAAATTTGCCAGTGACAACTCCCTGGGCCAAAGGAGAGTAAGCGATAATGGATATGCCCAGCTCTTTTGCGGTGTCCATAATACCATTCGTTTCTATTTTCCGATCGAGGAGGCTGTACCTTACCTGATTTGAAGCCAATGAAATCCCATGCTTTTGCAATGCTTCCCACGCCGATCTCATTTTTGTGGCCGAAAAATTACTAACTCCGATGTGTTTGATTTTTTTATCCCTGGCGAGTTTGGCCATGGCATCCATCTCTGCTTTTTCATTTGAAAATCCCCAGGGCTGATGAACCTGGTAAAGGTCGATGGGATAGGGCCTGAGTGCTTCGAGGCGTTCATCAATTGTTTTACCAATGTTAGAGGCAAAACGAAACATGGGCCACCATTTTGTAGCAATATAGATATCACCCGGCTTCTTTCCAGCCGCCTGCAGCGCTTTGGATAATGCTTTTTCCGATGCCCCGTTGCCATATACTTCGGCAGTATCGAACCAATTGATACCGCCAGCCAGCGAGAGGTTTACCACTTTTTCAATCAGGTCATCCTCAAGTTTAGGCCAAAATTTTCCGGCCAGGTTATTCTGCTTGCTGAACTGCCAGCATCCAAGGCCGATCGGGGTTAACATAATCCCTGTTTTTCCCAATGAACGGGTATTATTTTTATTTTCCATTTGGTTATTTATTTGATGAAATAAAGGTAACATATCCTCCTCACTAAACTTGTTTGTAAGTTTGATCATTCAAAATTCTTATCGATGAAAAGACCACTCCTTCTCCTCCTGGTAATAGTTTTTCAACTTTTGCAAACGTTGCAAGCTCAGAATGACCTTGCATCCAGCGCGGATCCGCTCACTGGAACCTCTAACTCAAGGTGGATGCTGGGACCATACGCCTGCGTGCCTTTCGGGATGGTTCAGCTCGGACCTGACAATCAATCAACGGGATGGATGAATGGATATGAATATTCGATCAGTAATGTAACCGGTTTTAGTCATATCCACGCCTGGACGATGGGTGGCCTCATGATCATGCCTGCCGCGCAGGACCTCACCATTAAAGATGGCGCCGTGGATAGTCCCTATCGCGGTGCCCAGTCGGGATATCATTCCAGAGTGGTGAAAGAAACGGAGAAAGCTTCCCCCGGATATTATTCGGTCGATCTGTATGATGCCTTCATGAAAGCTGAAATGACCGCCACAACGAGATGCGGGTTTTTCCGGTTTACCGCTCAAAAGGATTACGATTACCGGGTATTGATCGATCTGGCTTTCCCATCGGAATATAATTTTAAGCTTGATTCGGCGATGATCACCAAAGTGAGCGACACTGGAATCGAAGGATTTGCCAAATGCCATGTCGGTACCTGGAACCAGTATACGCTGTTTTTTGTCGTCAGGTTCGATAAGCCCTTTAGCTCCTTCAATGGTTGGAGCAAAGAGGTTATTTCCACGGCAGTAACCAGGATCGATGGCAAGGAGGATGCCGGCGCTTTTGTTACCTGGCATGCGAAAAAGGGGGAATCTCTCCTGGTTCAGACCGGTATCTCGCTTGTCGATATTGAAGGTGCCCGGCTTAACCTGAAAACGGAAATGGATCCGTTTTCCTGGAATTTTGATGCCGCGGCTGCCAGTGCCAGGAACCAATGGAATAATCTGTTTTCGCACATTCAGGTGGATGGCGGCAGTGACCTGAACCGCCGGAAGTTTTACACTAATCTTTACCGGAGTTATTGTGCCAAACAAACCTGGAACGATGTGGATGGCAGGTATTGCGATCCGAAAGAGGATATCAGGCAATTACCCAAAGGAACATCAATTTACGGGGGCGATGCCTTCTGGAACTCTTTCTGGAATCTGAACAGCTTGTGGGCAATCGTATCTCCCGATATCCTGAATAACTGGGTGGTAACACAACTTGAACTTTTTAAAAGTACCGGCTGGACCTCCAACGGCCCCACCGGACTGGAGATGTCGGGTATTATGGAGGTATCGCACGAAATTGCACTCATGGTGGGGGCCTGGCAAAAAGGTATCCGGAATTATGACCCGGAAACCATGTATCAGGCAATAAAACATACAGTTGATTACCAGGGAGGGCGACTGACACCCTATTCGGGTCCGGCAGGTAACGCTTTTCAAAATATTTATAAAAAACTTGGCTATGTTCCCTATGAGGTAGGGCCTGCCTGCCAGACACTTGATTATGCCTTTAATGATTATTGTGTTGCGCAGATGGCTAACGCACTGGGAAAAAAGGCTGATTATGAATTTTACCTTAAGCGGTCGGAAAACTGGAGAAACCTGTTTCACCCCGACTTGAAATGGTCGGTACCACGTGATTCGATGGGAAAATGGCTGCCTGATTATTCCCCGTTTTCGGCTAAATACTGGATCGAAGGCAATGGCTGGGAATACTCTTTTTACGTTCCCCAGAATGTGCCTGGATTGGTCGAAGCCATGGGGAAGGATTTATTTAATAAGCGTTTGGTGGAGGGATTTGAAAAATCAAGGCAATATAATTTCGCCGCTCATGCCCTGGACCGGACTGAAGGACAAACGGCTGAGTTTTATGTCAACCATGGCAATGAGGTAAATATGCAGGCGGCCTGGTTGTTTAATTACTCTGGAAAACCCTGGCTCACTCAAAAATATGTCAGGGAGATCATGAACTCTTACTATGGCTCCGATCCTTATCATGGCTGGGAAGGCGATGAGGATGAAGGGCAGATGGGCGCATGGTTTGTGATGAGTGCCATGGGTTTGTTTTCGATGGATGGAGGAACTACCGCAGACCCGGCTTTCGATTTGAGTACTCCCTTGTTTGATAAAATCACGATTAAGCTGGACGATAAATATTATGGTGGGAAAACCTTTATCATTGAGACCAGGAACCTCTCAGATGATTCATTTTATATACAGTCGGCTACGCTGAATGGGCACAAACTGGATAAGTTGAAGCTCCGTTTTGCTGATATATTAAAGGGCGGAACACTGGTGATTGAAACCAGTGATAAACCTGCCGGGAAATAGGGTAAGACTCTAGGGCATATTAAGTCCTAATTCAGCTTATGAATCCATAGATGAGGGCCGGGGTGGGTGCATCTCAGAACCACCAACCACTAACCAAAAGCCCCCACCAGAAGAGACTGGCAGGGGCTTGAAAAATTAAAATTCGGTACCTATTTCAGTTTGGATAAATCGTAACAGTAAAGTCCATCGGCAAGGAAAACGAATAATCTGTCGTTTTCGATTTTACCCCTGCCTCTTACAATACCGGGCAACTGGAATTCCCATAATTGTTTTCCTGTTAATTGGTCTACTCCAATTGCACATTTATCCTTGTCATCGAAAAGTATGACCTGATTTTTATGAATAAGTGGCGATCGGTAAGATAATTTTGCTGTAGAAAAAGACCATACGACATTGCCCAGTTTTGAATCCACTGATAGCAACTCTGATTTATTCATGCTAATGGCATAAATAAAACTTCCGGATTTTACCAATTCTGGGCCAAAACCAGCACCTGCGTAAGATCTCCATGCTTTAATGCCTTTTACCTTATCAATCCCATATATATAGCCATTTTCATTCCAAAAGCATACCAAGCTATCGGAAATGATTGGTAAAGTCATCATTTGGTTAGCCGGACACGAGTACTCCCACAATTTTTCACCATTTGTAATTCTTAAGGCACACAAAGTCGGACCTGTATCAGTCGAATTAATTTTATTGTTCGTTGATTTAACAGTTGCATAAATCCTATCATTTTCGATGACAAAACCAGAGATTAGGTTGCCTTGCAATCCAAACTTCCAGATTACATTATTGGTCTTAAGATCCAAAGCAATCAACTCAGGTCCTATTTTATATAAAACATTGTTTAATACCTGAATATACACAGACCTTCTAATAGCTTTGTTTTCCCAAACTATTTGACCTGAACTCAAGGAAATACCATAAAATGTCCCATTGAAGGTACAAAAATAGGCTATCCCATTTTCAATAGCCGGATGATTACCCCAGACTGAAGAGCTCAGTTTCGTACTCCAGAGCAATTTCCCCGTAATGATATCGGCTGCATTTATCTTATAAACTGCATTAGTACTATCTCGGCCAACCATCCCTTCAGTCGTACTATAAAATACAATGTTTTTTTCAGGAAACACATCCCAGCCTGGCTGGGTCTTGAGAACCCAGAGGAGGTCAGGCGTTGGGCGTTTGACAGCAGGATCATTCGGCTGCCTTTTAATTGTCAAGGGAACCACCCGTTTTTCAAGTGCTGATTCCTGCAAATGCATTGGATCTCCTGGTTTTAATATTGATTTAATGCATCTGACTGAATATCCATTTTGTTTTGTCTCACAGTCTCGGAATATGCCGTCTTTCCATATCCCTGTTCCTATAAAATCTCGGTACAAAGATGCGTTCGAATAATCGGATTCCTTGAGTTCAGCTGAATCTCCTTCAGTAGAACTCCAAAAATCAGCTTCGTAGCCCAATAGCTCTGGTCTAACCGACCGTCCCGCCCAGCGGGCTCCGGCAGGGACAATATCGAATTTACTGGAACCATCCCCATTCCCATCGCTATTCCACCCACTGGATGATTTCAATTTTCGGCCTATTGTTGACTTGCCTCGCCAATTACCAAGGTCATTTGCCAACGAATCCGGCAAACCCATGCTCTTTTCCAATATTTTCCAATCCTCATCCATGGGCAAATGCCAACCCGGAGGGCAGATTCCCTGGTGATTTTGAGAGTTTCCGTTCCATGGCTGTTCTAAATATTTAGGTTCTATGTCCATTGCCATAGCCCAATCATAAAGACATCCATATTTCTGATAGTTACCGGTGGCCTTAGCTGCGGCTACATCATCTCCGTCATAATCATATACCCAGATACCCCATTCCTGCTTGTTATTTGGATTTACATGCGGCATGTATGCCAGATTTTCCGCCATCCAGACCTGGCTACCGATTTTTACCGTCCGGTATTTATGCCCGTCGCGGGGATCAATAAAGGTGTTGGCATCACGGAGTTTGGATAAGCGATTGCGCGCAAGGTCGGTATATTCGCCGGCATCGGGATATTTCTCAATCAGCTGCACGTAATAACTTTCTGCTTTCTGGCCCTCCTTCGCTCCTGCCTTCTTCTCGGCCACCAAGCCGAGATGGTACAGGGCACGGGCACAAATGACACGGTCGCCAGCGCAATTTTTGAGAACATCATTAAAGATAACAGCGGCTTTGTCGAGGTCGCCGGTGACCTCTTCCTGGTAAATACCTTCAACAATTTTTTGGTCGGCAGTTTTCTCCTGAGCCTGAATGGCCGTTCCCAGGAAAAACAAAAAAAGCAAAGTGGTTAGGAGTGTTTTCATGATCTTGATTTTTGGTACTATCCAAAATTAGATACTGCCACCTGCCCGGACTTGAAGAAGCGATGAAATCGTGTCAAGAACCGATGAAGTTATTATCCGATCCATTTGTAACCCAGATTTCTGACACTGAAAATCCATTTCGGATCATCGGGATTATCGCCGATCTTCCGTCGCAAATTACCAATATGGGTGTCCACGGTTCTCGATGTGACCACCACATTTTCACCCCACACATAATCCAGAATCTCATCGCGGTTTAATACGATTCCCGGCCGGCTAAGGAACAATTCCATCAGGTTAAATTCAATTTGCGTAAGTAATAAAGGGGCGTTTTCCATGGTGCACTCATGCTTCATCGAGTTCAGGAAAAAGGGTCCCCGCTGAATAGTATGTCCTGACTCTGATTTCAGCGCCTTACCTGTGCGGCGGAGTACTGCCTTAACCCGCGAACGCAATTCGTGCGGACTGAATGGCTTGGTGACATAATCATCAGCTCCCAGCTCAAGCCCAATCACTTTATCCCAATCCTGACTTTTTGCCGTCAGCATGATTATCGGTGTACCAATATCTTTCCTCCTTAGCTCTTTGCAGATCTCCAGTCCGTCGATCCCAGGCAACATCAGGTCGAGAAGAATGATATCAATGTCCAGATTCTGCCCCTTTTTCAAACCATCCTCCCCATTGACGGCAAAATCCACCTCATAACCCTCATGGGTGAAATCATCGTTCAAGGCCCTCCGGATGGCAGCATCATCCTCAATCAGAAGTATCTTTTTCATTTATACCCTCCTTATATACAGGTAGATAAATATATATTACAGTTCCTTTCCCTGGTTGGCTCTCCACTTTCACCCTGCCCTCATGCGCCTCCACAATCCGCTTGACCAGCGTTAGACCGATCCCGCTTCCCTTGATTCCCAGCTTCTGACTCTCCTCACTCCGATAAAACCGATCGAAAATCTTATCCAGATCCTTCCTCTCAATCCCGATCCCAAAATCCCTTATCGAAATACATAGATCACCTTGCAAGGCCAACGAAATTTCAATCTTTCTCGAATTACCCGAATACTTGATCGCATTATCAATCAAATTGTAATAAACCTGCCGGAAAGCTTCCTTATCAGCCATAGCAAGAATATGATGAGTATCTGATTTAAGCTGGAATTCATATCCGTTTTCGCTGAATTGCCGTCTGAAATTATCGGTCATTTTTTCAATCACCGGCACGAGATCGAGTGGTTCAAAATGATACAATTTCCGATGCTCCTCCATCCGGGAAAAATCAAGTATATTATCGATCAGGTGGCTCAGGTGCTCACTCTGGTCGAGCATAATAGAATAATAATCATCGCGCTGATCTTCAGAATCGATGCGCTTTTCGTGAAGCATTTCCGTCATCTGACGCATCGAGGTGAGCGGACTTTTCAGCTCATGAGAAACATTGGAGATAAACTCGGTTTTGAGCTTATTGAGCCTCATTTCCTGGTTCAGGATGTGGATGGTAAAGGCAAGACCCATCAGCATAATGAGAATGATGAAGGTAAAAATCAGGACAAAGACTCCATTGCCCGGTTGAAAAAGGGTGGCCAGCCAGCCGATGTTCCGGGTGGCCAGTTGCAGTTTCCAGGGCGGAAGATTTTCAGGAAAACTGAATGCCAGCCAGTCGGCCGGCATATCCCCATTATTCGTAAAACTGGCTAACGGTTGCGTTCCGGCAATTTTCCAATAAATGTTCTTCTCCCGATTTAGCACGGAAAAAATCCGGTCACGATTTTTGTTCATCCAGGAGATAAGATCAAGAACCACATTGCAATTTTCTCCGGAGGCGGAAAGCGAAGTGTTATAGGCTACATTAAAATTATCCTGAAATATGAATTTCCGATGAAATGCTGCATTCAATGAATTGTTTCCCAGCATATCGGATTCTGCAAAAATCCGGAGCAATTGTTCTGTCTGCAGTTGCTTAATATCAAGCAATTTGCCAAGCGAATCAGGGTCATGCGAATTTCGGTACTCCGAGGCCAGGTCTTTAAAAAATTGGTATTGCGACTTGTTATATCCCGTTTTGGGATGAATAAGACAATCAGTGAGTTCATCAATAGTGGATTTTAAAGCCGATGCATCATGTAACCTGGAATTGATTGCGGCGATCTCAGAAAGCGCCAGTGCATTTGCCGGAATTTGTCCATTCAGTTTATAGGAAGCATATGTTTGAGCGATTTCCCGATATAGTTGAATTGCCTCAGAAGATTTTTCCTGCTTATTACGGATACGGGCCATTGCCACGAGAGCCTTGAATTTACTCTCCGGCAGAGTTTCTGTTAGCGCTATTCTTTTATAAAAATCATAAGCATCTTTCAGATTTGCCCCTTTATACTCCAGCTCCCAGCCTTTTATCCACTGATCTGGACTGTTTTCATTACGTGCCTGAGGTTCAAGCTGGTCGGCCGGCAGATAGAGTAATTTGTGCTGAATGATGCGTTTTCTCTGACCTGTGGTATTTGTAAAGGAGAGGAGAAAACTCTGATCATCCTTCTTTATTAATGAATCCTGGTCAAGCTTTACCTGCAAATTGAATAATGAATCGAGGTTTGCAAAAAATTCCCGGGAAACAGATTCCATTTCCTGGCGTGTTTGTTTTTCCCGCAGAGCCTGGTCGTTGAGTATTCCCCGATAGGCCAGATATCCCAGCACCAATCCGGGTATCAGCATAGCCAGGCTGTAAAATATCAGGATTCTGTTGCGGCGGTTGATGGCGGGTCCGGCTTTCATGACGTTAAGATATCGACTTAACCTTAAAAATGGATCATTTTCATTGATAAGGTGTCAAGAAGCGAAGTGGTTGTGTGAAGAATCTGTGAAGAGAGTGACGAGTGACACCTTTGGTTAACAGCCATGAAGTTTAGAATCGATAACTATATTAATTTTACCTGATGAGTACTTTCGTTTCTATCCATGATTTAGTTAAAAAGTTGAAAGTTGAAATGAATAGAATTTTCCTAATAATCATAGCTTCAACCCTGAGCTTTCAACTTCAGGCGCAAAGTGGAAATCGTGGAATACTAACCGATCGGTTTCTAAGCTATGATCAGTTAAAAGCGGGCTTCTTAAACCCTCCGCCCGAGTCGCGTTTGCGCTGCTACTGGTGGTGGCTGAACAGCATGGCTACCAAAGAATCGATCACGCGCGATCTGCAGGAAATGAAAGCAAAAGGGTACGGTGGCGCATCGATTGTTGATGCCGGAAGCTCAAATTATCAGGTGGCCCTGAAAACACCAGCCGGGCCTGTCTTCATGAGTCCGGCCTGGATGGAGCTGTATAAACATGCGGTGAGGGAAGCCGATCGGATCGGTATCGAGCTTAGTGTAAATGCCCAGAGTGGCTGGAATCCGGGCGGACCGTCCATCACTCCCGAATTTGCCATGAAGAACCTGGTGTGGACGGAAGCAGATGTAGCCGGTGGGCAAAAAATCAGCATCGAATTAAAAAAACCTGATTCCCTATTGTTATACAGGGATATCATGGTTCAGGCAATTCCTAAAGTGGATGGCATGCCGGTCCAGAATCAGGCAATTCAGAACTGGAAGAAAAAATCCTTCAATGATGCAATGGGCTGGAAAGGCATTTATCCTCTTCATGAATTGAGAGATGATTTTTCCGGCGACGGAAGCGACATAGCCATAAAAAAGGACCAGGTCATCGACCTGTCCAATAATTTTAAAAACGGCAGGTTGGAGTGGGATGCTCCCGCCGGAAACTGGACAATTATCCGATATGGCTACACCTGCACCGGAGCGCGCACCTCAACAAACAGCGATGGATGGGAAGGGCTGTCACTTGATCACCTGAGTAAAAAAGCTTTCGATTTGTTCAGTAAAACAGTAATCATTCCGTTAATCGAAACCGCACAGTCGGCCGGACATAGTGTGAAGTTTTTACAGACCGACAGCTGGGAAATGGGTACGGTTAACTGGACCGATAACTTTCCTGAGGAATTTCGGAAATTCAGGGGATATGATATGGATAAATTCATGCCTGTTTTAGCCGGCCGGATCATTGAAAACCGCGATGTCACTGACCGCTTTTTACATGATTTCAGGAAAACTATTGGTGATTGCGTGAACGAAAATCATTACCGGCAATTCTATAACGTCGCTCATAAATATGGATTGGGCATTCATCCAGAATCCGGCGGGCCTCACTCGGCCCCGGTCGATGGACTCAAGGTAATGGCAATCAGTGATTTTCCGCAAGGCGAATTTTGGGCGGTCTCAAATACCCATCGCGTAAAGGACGATGAGAGGCTCTCCGTTCGGCAAAGCGCCAGTGTGGCTCATACCAATGGCAAGCGCTTTGTAGCAGCCGAAGGGCCAACGAGTATCGGCCCACAATGGGAACGCTCGCCAAAAGATCTGAAAGGAAATATCGATCGTATTTTTTGTTCAGGGGTAAATCGCATCGTTTGGCATACCTTCACCTCTTCACCCAAGGAGTTCGGTCGTCCGGGCAATGAGTATTTTGCCGGAACCCACCTGAACCCGAATGTCACCTGGTGGGAACAATCCAAAGATTTTATCAGTTACCTCGATCGCTGCAGTTACCTATTGCAGCAAGGATTATTTGTGGCTGATGTACTCTGTTATTATGGCGATGATGTTCCGAATTTTGTTTTTCTTAAAGAGGATTTGCCTGAATTGAAATTCGGTTACGACTGGGATAAATGCTCTGAGGATGTTATTCTTAACCGCCTTTCCTTTGATGGCAGCAGGATTGTTTTACCCGATGGCATGAGCTATCGGATTCTGATGCTGACGCCGGAAAAGGCAATCAGTCTAAGCGTTTTGAAAAAAATCGATTCATTGGTTAATGCAGGAATGACGGTGATCGGACCCCGTCCGTCGGAAGCTACCGGGCTAACGGGTTATCCTGCTTATGACAGTGAATTGAGTACCATTGCCAGTCGTTTATGGGGCAAAATCGATGGTACAACAGTCACCGAAAACAGGGTAGGCAAGGGTCGGGTGATCTGGGGACAAAATATCAATGAGGTACTTGCTGCAATGAAGGTGCTGCCTGATTTCGGATATCATAGCCAGCGGGCGGAGACTTTCCTCGATTACATTCATCGTACAACCGCCACGGATGATATCTTCTTTATCGCAAACAGATTAGCAAACAATGAGGATGTTATGGCCAGCTTCCGGGTCAACGGGAAAGTGCCGCAAATCTGGGATCCGGTGACCGGGGAAATGAAGGAAGTCTCCAGCTATCGCGAGGAGAACGGACAAATATATATACCGCTGCATTTTGCCTCCGAAGGATCGATTTTCGTAATTTTTAAATCGGGTCGATTACCTGAAAAAGCTGCTAAAAACGGGGAAGAAGGGTCATTTACTGAGGAGCCACCCACCAGGTTAATGGAACTCAATGGTCAATGGGAGCTTCACTTTGATCCAAAATGGGGTGCCCCTGAAAAAGTGGAAATCGACGGACTAAAATCATGGACCGAATTTGCCGATCAGGGTATCCGTTATTATTCCGGAGCAGCACATTACTTTAAAAAATTCAACCTGTCGGCAAAGGATATTAAGGGCCAAAAGCTGATGCTTGATCTCGGCAATGTTCAGGAAATGGCCTCAATCAAAATCAACGGCTATCAGTCGCAAGTGATGTGGTGCGCCCCGTTTCGGTTCGATATTTCAAACTGGGTGAGGTCAGGAACCAATGAGCTGGAGGTGGAGGTGGTGAATTTGTGGGTCAACCGTTTGATTGGCGATGGTAAATTGCCAGCTGAAAAAAGACTGAC
This sequence comes from uncultured Bacteroidota bacterium, assembly GCA_903851365.1. Lineage (GTDB taxonomy): Bacteria > Bacteroidota > Bacteroidia > Bacteroidales > UBA12481 > UBA12481. The sequence continues at coordinate 116,875 of CAINOB010000064.1, read as the reverse complement.
AAAAACGAATATTATAAAGTTCAATGCACCTGATGCTGAAAAATATCTTCGCGAATCAGGCCTTCTCGGGCCGGTAGAAATAAAAGTTTCTCACCTCCGGTAAAACTCCGCCATCTGGTTTATCGTTTTTTTGCTTTCGCTGGTCGGCATGATAATCCAATCATGTATCATTCCGGGTTCCACGATCAACTCAACAGAACTCCCGAGTGCCTGCTCCAGTTTTTCGGCAAGTTTCATGCAGTCGGGATAGAGAATTTCGTTTGTTCCGATGAAAATTTGAATCAGTCCAAGACCAGCCATTTCACCATAAATCGGAGAAATCAGCGGATTTTTCGCATCACCACTACCGGCATACCTTTTTCCTGCAATATTCAATCCGTCGACAGTTAAAATAGGATCTTTAGTTACATATTCACTGATATTGTTATTTCCCATGGTGACATCCACCCAGGGCGACATCAGAATGGTTTTCTTCGGCATCGGAATAACCTTCTTGTCCCGTAAAACCTGAAGGAATGCCAGGGCTAAGCCTCCACCCGCCGAGTCGCCGAAAAAGTAGATTTCATCGGTTGGGTTTTTTATGATGATATCCTGATAAGCTTCAAGGATCACGCGGTGGGTAGTTTCGAAGGTGTGCTCCGGCGCTTTCGGGTAATCGATGAAAGTTACAGTAAAACCATGCTTTAACACAAATGCTTTGACAATCTGACGATGGATGGCGGATGCCTCAACGGCATAAGCTCCCCCATGAAAAAATACGATGTGCTGGCCCGATGGACTGGCACTGCTTTTAATGGTAATTACATCGAACCCTTCCACGGTCCATACTTCCGTGATGAACTGGCTGCCAAATTTTTCTTTTTTAAAATGTCCGGAGCCCCGTGGGGGATTTTTGAATTGGTTCGAAAAGAACTTTTTTGCGTTTAACAGCCTGAGAAAGAACAGAATTATTGCAGATCCGGCGGTCATTTTATTTCATTTTTGGAATAAATGTTAAATGTACATTTATTCCTATCTTTATCGAAATTTAATTAAAAATACTATGGCAATACTTGACTGGGCGATCATTCTCATTTTCCTGTTCTGCCTGATTGGAATAGTAATTTGGGTTGTTAAACGGGGTAAAGATGATACGAGTGATTATTTTCTATCCGGCCGAAGTGAAACCTGGCTTGCCGTGGGTGCGGCTATTTTTGCCGCTAATATCGGTTCGGAACATCTTGTAGGCTTGGCAGGCGCCGGTGCTGAAAGCGGATTGGCCATGGCTCACTGGGAAATGCAGGGTTGGATGATTCTCGTTCTGGGTTGGGTATTCGTTCCATTTTATGCCCATAGTAAAGTATTTACCATGCCCGAGTTTCTCCTGAAAAGATACAATAAGAATACCAGCTCAACTTTGTCGATCATTACCCTGATAAGCTATGTGTTGACAAAAGTTTCGGTAACAGCTTTCACCGGTGGGATTTTTCTCGAATCGGTGCTGGGTATTGATTTCTGGTACGGAGCTATCGGACTGGTTCTGCTTACCGGGATATTTACTGTACTCGGAGGCATGAAAGGGATTATGACCATCTCGGTGATTCAGACTCCGATTCTGATCGTTGGCGCTTTTACGATTTTGATCCTCGGGCTCCTGAAAGTCGGTGGTGGCGGCATTATCGACGGCTGGCACGAAGTAACCAAGTATGCAGGAAATAATATGCACCTCATTCATTCCAAAGGTGACCCTTGGTACGATAAATTTCCTGGTGTGGGTGTCTTTTTCGGAGCAGCCATCATTGGTTTCTGGTATTGGTGTACCGACCAGCATATCGTTCAGCGGGCACTTGCTGCAAAGAACCTCAGCCATGCCCGCAAGGGAACCATATTTGCCGGCTTCCTGAAAATCCTTCCCGTATTCATGTTCCTGATTCCGGGCATGATAGCAGCTGCTTTAAAAGCCAAAGGTGTTGCAGGATTTAATTTTGATACCAATGATAAGGCCTATGGAAGCATGGTAACCAACCTGTTACCGATGGGCGTAAAAGGAATTGTGGTAGTTGGATTCATCGCAGCCCTGATGACTTCGCTCGCTGCTCACTTTAATTCATCCGCCACCTTGTTTACGATCGATTTTTATAAAAATTACAAACCTCAGGCTTCGGAGCATAAATTAGTGGTAGTAGGACGTATTGCGACCATTGTTGTGGTCGTGCTGGGATTGGTTTGGATTCCGATCATGAGAGGCTTGGGCAGTGTCCTTTATGAATATCTGCAAAACGTTCAGTCACTCATCGCCCCTGCAATCGCTGCAGTATTTGTTTTAGGGGTATTTAACCGGCGGATAACTCCAAAAGCCGGCGAATGGGGCCTCCTCCTCGGATTCTTTATCGGTATGTTCCGTTTAACCCTGATGATTTTCAAGAGTTCCATCTCTCCTGATAGCATATTTGGTATGCTCCTGGGTATAAACTGGCTGCATTTCTGCCTGTTCCTGTTCTTCTTTACTATGGCAGCGATGGTGGTCATCAGTATGTTTACCCCGAAAGCAGGTGAACAGCAGCTCCAGGGTTTAACCTACTTCTCGCAGTCGCCTGAACAAATAGCCGAGACCAGGAATAGTTGGAGCGCTATCGACGTGGTAACTTCACTCGTAGTGGTAGGAACTTGTGTGGCATTTTATGTAATCTTTTGGTAATAAATAATTTAATATATCATGAAAGCATTTAAAGGGTTAGAAGTTTGGTTTGTTACCGGAAGCCAGCACTTATATGGACCGGAAACTTTAAAACAAGTTGCAGAAGATTCTAAAGTAATCGCCGAAGCATTCAGCCAGTCAGACGAGATTCCTGTTCATGTGATTTTTAAGCCGGTATTGACAACCCCTGATGAAATCACCCGGCTGCTGATGGAAGCCAATTCGGCAGTAAATTGTATTGGTTTAATAACCTGGTGCCATACATTTTCCCCTTCGAAAATGTGGATCAACGGTTTGAAAAAACTCCAGAAACCAATCCTTCACCTGCACACACAGTTTAACCGCGATTTGCCATGGGGGGAGATCGATATGGATTTCATGAACCTGAATCAATCGGCTCATGGCGACAGGGAACACGGTTTCATCATGACCCGAATGCGGATCAATCGCAAGGTGGTTGTTGGCCACTGGCAGGATCCTGATGTGGTTGAAAATATTGCCATCTGGACTCGGGCCGCTGCCGGATGGAATGAGATGCAAAATCTGAAAATCGCCCGCTTTGGTGACAATATGCGCGAAGTCGCAGTGACCGAAGGGGATAAAGTTGCTGCCCAAATTCAGTTTGGCATGTCGGTAAACGGTTATGGTGTCGGCGACCTGGTTAAGTGTGTTGACGATGTTCTTGAATCGGAAATTGATCATTTAACAAAGGAGTACGCTGATATTTATCAACTGCCGGCAGAAAGCCAGAAGGGCGGTAAATATCATGGGAATGTGCGCTATCAGGCTCGCCTGGAAGCTGGAATTCTCAGCTTCCTGAAGAAGGGCGGATTCGGTGCATTCACCACCACTTTCGAAGACCTGCACGGATTAAAACAGCTTCCCGGTCTGGCTTCTCAGCGCCTGATGGAAGCGGGTTATGGCTTTGGCGCCGAAGGCGACTGGAAGCATGCAGCCATGGTGCGTATCTGCAAGGTTATGGGAAAAGGATTGAAAGGCGGTTGTTCCTTTATGGAAGATTACACCTATCATTTGAACCCCAAAGGCATGATGGTGCTAGGCGCTCACATGCTGGAAATTTGTCCGACTATCGGAGATGGTAAAACTAAGCTGGAGGTTCATCCTCTTGGAATTGGGGGAAAAGAAGCTCCTGCACGGCTCGTATTTAATGTTCCCGCTGGTCCGGCAATAAACACCAGCCTGATCGATATGGGCAACCGTTTTCGCATGATCGTAAACTCGGTGGAATGCGTAGTTCCTGAAGCTGATCTGCCAAAATTGCCTGTTGCACGCGCCCTGTGGGTGCCACTGCCAGATCTTAAAACGGGAGCTGGTGCCTGGATCTATGCCGGTGGCGCTCATCATACTGCTTTCAGCCAGGCTATTGATGCCCGGGTAATGGAAGATTTCTGCGAGATGGCTGGAATCGAATTTGTCCATATCGGCAAAGAGACCTGTCTCTCCTCGTTCAAAAAGGAGCTTAAATGGAATGATTTATATTATCATCAGGCTGGTGCACTGAAGTTTCTATAGGTTAACTTTAGTGTTTAAACAGAATTTAAATGGTCATAGGGATTGATATCGGAAGTACCACTACCAAAAGTGTGGTTTTTTATCCTGACGCTTCGTTTAAAACACAGATAACCAAGGCATTTGATCCAATTACCTCCGCTACCGGAGCTTTGGGGAAAATTCTGATGGACAACCATCTGGAAATATCGTCGGTAAAAAATGTAGTACTTACAGGCGCTGGTGCTTCCGGTATCGGGGGCCAATTATTCGGCATCCCAACAACAAAAATCGAGGAAATCCAGGCAATCGGACTGGGTGGCATGTACCTTTCAGGAAAAGCTGATTTGATCATTGCCAATCTCGGCACGGGAACAGCTCTTGTGGAAGCACATGAGGGCAACATCATCCATATCGGCGGCACAGCAGTTGGTGGGGGCACCATCCTTGGACTGGCAAAAGCCATACTTAAAATTTCTGATCTTGATGTGCTTTTTGACATGGCGGGCAGAGGCCGCATCGGCCAGGTTGACCTCCTGATTGGCGATATAGCCGATTCAGATATTGGTTTTCTGAAAAAAGAGATGACCGCGTCGAATTTTGGCAAATTGCTGGATAGCGCGAAAGACGAAGATATTGCCCTGGGTATCTTTAATATGGTTTATCAGGTGATCGGTACAGTCTCAGCGTTCGCGGCAAAAAGCAGAAACATGAATACTATCGTGGTGACCGGAACCGCCAGCAACGTCTCCATCGGTAAAAGAATATTGGATGCAATCGCTGATATTTACAACCTTACTTTTATCTATCCTGACCATGCAGCTTACGCAACTGCAATTGGAGCGGCACTTTCGCAAAAACAATAAAAGTGGAAATGCTCAGTGAACGGTCTCGCGAAGTTCATTTTTGAATTTTACCTGCAATTGGTCAACGTTTTTTATCGGCCTGCACTTCATATGACACCAAGGACATTCACCGTTGTTGAAATCTTTGCTTAATTGAAAAACGCCATGCTCTGAGCAATGGTACATGATATAGTTTTTATCGAACTTAGCAATCTGAATCTTGTCGATCCTGTTAAACTCTTTGTTCATATTAGTCCTTTGTAAATCGATCAGATTGTAATTTTAACAACTCAGATTGGAAAACAATTTTAAGTCGCCATCTATTTGATAAACTTTCATTTTGCCACCATGAAAAAGCTCTATCCCAATAAAATCACTTGCTGGATGCTGATCTTCCTCGGAATTGCCTTGTTCCCTTCCTGTAAAACCAGCTCATCGAATGACCTTCTTTTTGCGGGCAGCGACACTATTCGCATCTCTTCATCCGACACGGTGCTTGTCAAGATTTTCAACTGGGCAAGAAAGACCTCCAATGGTTATGTCGGAAAAGACAGCGATCCGGTGGGACCCTGGTACGAAGCCGCGCTGCCTAAGCGGGAGGCATTCTGCATCCGCGATGTTTCTCATCAGTGTATCGGGGCCGAAATCCTTTGGCAGGGTAAGCAGAATCTGAATATGTTCAGGAAATTTGTTGAAAACATATCCGAAGAAAAGGACTTTTGCTCCTACTGGGAAATCAACAGGTATAACAAGCCGGCACCTGTAGACTATGCCTCTGATAAGGATTTTTGGTACAATCTGAATGCAAATTTCGATATTATCGATGCCTCCTATAAATTGTATGAATGGTCGGGTAACAAATCCTATATCAATGATCAGGCATTCGATAAATTTTTTCAACTCACACTGAATCAGTACGTCGAAAAATGGCAATTGCAAGCCGAAAAAATTATGGATCGCCCCGGAATGATGAATCTCAAGCCGGAAACCGTAAAGTACAAGCAGGCCAGGGGAATTCCTTCCTACGACGAATCGCAGGATAATCTGGCAGTCAGCGGTGATCTGCTCGGCATGATTTATAATGGTTTTAAAACCTATTCAAAGATCCTCAAGCTGCGTGGAGAAAATGGCCTGAGCGAAAGATATGCCGGCAAAGCTGCCGAATACCGGCACCTGATCGACTCACTTTGGTGGAATCAGGGTTCACAATCCTATTCCGCCTTTTATAAAACCGATAAAAAGTTCTCTACCGGGGGCATCAGTAACAGTGAATTTCTGCTCTGGTATAATGTCATTGAAGATCCTGCCCGGATTATTAAATCATTGCACGATATCAGCAATTCCCAGGTGGAAGTATTATCCTACCTGCCAATGTTGTTTTACAGATATGGATTAAACACGGAAGGATATGATTACCTGGTTAAAATTTTCAGGGATAAGCGAAGGATGTATCCTGAAGCCTCCTGTGGGGCTATTGAGGGAATCGTCCGTGGACTGATGGGCGTTGAGCCATCGGCAGCAGAAAACAGGATCGCAACTTGTCCAAGGCTGGCAAATGAAAAAATCGGTGTTACGGTGGAGAATATTCCTGTTTTTTCGGGATTGATATCTGTCAGTCATGATTCTCCTTCAAAAACCATTTTTGCAAATAAGTCAGATAAAAGTTTCACATGGAGGGCAACCTTTCAGGGATCTTTCGAACACATAAAAGTCAATGGTAAATCAATGCCTTCCGAACATTTTAAGGATGCCACCGGAAATATCCACAGCTTCGTGGATGTCAGTGTAACAGCAAAATCAGTAATAACGGCGGAGGCTGAATGAAAAAAGTAATGGTCAGCGGCTGCTACGACTTGTTGCATGCAGGTCACATAGCATTTTTTAAAACGGCGGCTGCTTATGGGAAATTGTACGTTTTTTTAGGGCGCGATGAGAATATCCTTCAATTAAAAGGAAAAGCTCCTTATTTCTCACAGGAGGAACGCAAATTCATGGTGGGTTCCATCCGATATGTTGAGCAGGCAATCATCTCATCGGGTATGGGTATCCTTGATTTTGCTGAGGATATGGCCCTGCTGAAACCTGATATTTTTGTGGTTAATTTTGATGGAAGCACACCCGAAAAAAAGGACCTGTGTGAAAAGAACGGGGTGGAATATATTGTTCTCGAAAGGATTCCAGAGGATGGGTTGCCGGCCCGCTCGAGTTCGGGTACAAAAAAGGAACTCAGTTTTCCTTATCGGATTTGTATTGCCGGCGGATGGATGGATCAACCCTGGGTTTCGGAGGTGCATCCTGGATCTGTGGTAGTTGCGCAAATATGGCCTACCATTGATTTTAACGACCGGAGCGGCATGGCGACCAGCTCGAGGAGCGTGGCCATTGAATTGTGGGGAAACCAGTTGCCGGCAGGCGATCCGATGCGAAACGCCCGGCTACTTTTCGGAGCAGAAAACTTTGGAAAAACTTATGTTTCCGGGAGCCAGGATCACATCGGGCTATTGAAATCAGGTTGCAATCAGCTATGCTATAATGGTGGTTACTGGCCCCAAAAAATCGAATCAACAATAGATCCGGAAATCTGCGACTGGCTGTCCCGTGTTATCCATCTGGTCCCCTTAAAACCAAGGCCCGAAGGTTATAACCCGCTGCTTGATAAGCACCTTACCCCGGAAACCGTGAGGGAGCTCGGTGAAGCGGGCGATCAGTGCTGGGAGAGTATCCTCCGGAAAGACGTCGACGGTCTCGGTAAATCAATGAAAAATACGCTGCTGACCTGGCGTAAAATGCTGCCTTACACTGTTCCCGATTGGGTTTTGCATGAATTAGAGACTAACTATTTCCCTTATTATCCGGGTTCCATTACCTCGGGCAGTGGTGGTGGGTATGTAATGGTGGCATCAGACAAAGAGGTGCCGGGAGCAATAAAAATCAAGGTAAGATATTAAAAACCAATAATTACCATGACATTCAACAGACGCGATTTTATCAAAGTCACCGGAGCCGGAGCAATGGTCGCCGGAATGCCGGTACTGGCTTCAGGAATGGGGACAACCCCTCCGACGCCAATTAAGGCCGATTCCTTCCGGTTGGCTATCGCCGGATATACCTTTGCCCAGTTGACTCTCGATCAGGCCCTGGCTGATATGAAGAGGTGCGGCATGAGTCTTCTTGGCGTTAAGGATATGCACCTGCCGCTGAACAGTACCCAGGAGGCGATCAACGCATTCCTGGCCAAGGCAGAATCGTTCGGTGTAAAACCTTACGGTGTTGGGGTTATCTACATGAAAACCGAAGCTGCTGTTGATCAGGCGTTTGCTTATGCCAGGATGGTTGGTGTACCCCTGATCGTGGGAGCACCGGATGTGAATATGCTGCCTTATGTGGAAAAGAAGGTCAGGGAATATGATATGCGCCTGGGTATCCATAATCATGGTCCCGACCAAAAATTGTATCCGGGTCCCGATGATACCTGGGAAGCCATTAAGAACCTGGATAAGCGTATCGGATTTTGCATCGATATCGGACACACTACCCGACTGGGCCTTGATCCGGTTGCTGCCGTTAAAAAATACCATGAGCGAATCTTCGATTTACATGTGTGGGATACAGATAAGCCTGAAAAAGCGGGTGGCTGTGTGGAAGCCGGACGTGGGATTATCGATTTTCCAAAGTTCTTTAAGGCTCTCAGGCAAGTTAACTATAAGGGTACAGTTAGTCTCGAATACACGAAGGATATGTCTGATCCCTTGCCCGGGATCGCTGAATCAATCGGGTATTTTAAAGGAGTGCTGGCTGGAATGAAGTCCTAGCAACATTTCCACTATTCAAATTAACAAGATGTGCAGACTGATTAAATTGGTTTTGTGTGTATTTCTGTTGCTGGATACCGGTTGGGCATCCGCGCAAAAAAATGAATCCACAACATTTAGCCTCAGCGGGAGCTGGCGGTTTGCCGCTGATTCGATGGGTATCGGTGAGCGCAACCATTGGGAAAAAATGTCCTTAAAAGGTAGCATCCAGTTGCCTGGAAGTACTGATGAAATTGGCCTGGGAAACTGTTTTCCCCTGTTTGTTTCTCCGCTTGGAATGAAAACTTTACCTGGTTATCCCCCTGATGCAGATTTTGGGATGCTGACTCGGTTACACAAGTACATTGGGAAAGCCTGGTATCAGAAGGATATTGTTATCTCCGGACAAAAAGCCGGACAAATTTATTCCCTTTTGCTCGAGCGGGTATTGTGGAGAAGTAAAGTCTGGATTGACGGTAAATCGGTAGGAGAACCTATAGATTTTCTGAGTACACCGCATGTTCATACTTTGGGCGAGCTCTCTCCGGGAAAGCATGTCATCACCGTGATGATCGACAACCGTCTGATCTTTCCGGTGGGTACACTGGCGCATTCATATTGCCCACATATGCAAACCCAATGGAACGGCGCGGTTGGCAAAATTGAACTGATTGCCAAACCTGCCGTCTCGATGGAGAATATCATGATAACTCCATCATTTGCAGATAAAAGAGTGGTCGTCGATGTCAGGCTGAATAATGCACTTTCCGATCAGCAAACCCTCGTGATCCAATGTACTATAAAAGAGAAGCAGTCAAATAAAATGATTGCTGTTAAAGAAGTTAAGGTTATCGTTCCTGCAGGGGACTATACACAGACCATTCTTTTTGACCTGAAAGAAGCAAAACCATGGGATGAGTTCACCCCCAACCTGTATGAACTCACTGCTGAATCGAAATATGGGAATCAGTCGCAATGCCTGATAAACACCTTTGGGTTTCGAGATCTGGGAACAGCTGATAAGCACCTTACAATTAATGGCCGTAAAATTCTTGTGCGGAACAGCCATGAGGGCATGTTTTTTGGCAAAACGGGATACCCGGCGATGGAGGTGGATTATTGGAAAAAGGTTTTTGGTTTGTACAAGCGGCATGGACTGAATGCAGTGAGGTTTCATTCTTCTTGCCCGCCAGAGGCTGCTTTTACAGCAGCTGATGAGCTTGGGCTTTACATCCAGTCTGAATTTTTTTGGATGGATGGCTGGATGGGACTTAAGGACCTGATTGGCAATAAGAACGATACCCTTAATAGATTTGTGCATTCCGAAATGCTTCAGGCCCTGAAGATTTATGGGAACCATCCTTCCATGGTTATGGTATTATTCGGCAACGAACTGGGGGGAAACTTCGATAAGATGGGTTCCTGGATCGCAGAGATAAAAAATAGGGATTCACGGCATTTGTATGCCGCCGGGGCAGCGCATAATATCACCACCGCGGATGATTTTGTGGAATATGGTGGCAAAGGTCTTGTGATGCAGAATGATGGAACCGATTGGGATTATACTTCCAATTACACGGTCCCTGCCATGCATAATTATGATGTGACCTTTCGACGGGAAAAAATGGCGGAGTACAGCCATGAAACCGGACAAAGCATTGTACACCCTCTGTGGAGTGAAATCAATAAATATAATGGAGTTTTATCACCCCGTAATTTACTGTATTTTAAAAGATTAGCCGAAATAAATGGAATCGATAAAATGGATGGGAAATTTCAAAAGGCATCCGGAAATATGAACCGCATCTACTATAAAGGCGAGATTGAAGCAACTTTAAAGACACGGATGAGTGCCGGTTACGGGTTACTTGCCATGGTCGATTATCCCGGACAGGGCGAGGCCCTGATAGGTTGGGTCGATCCCTTTTATGAAAATAAAAATTTCCTTACACCCGAAGAATTCAGATGTTATGGAAATCATACCGTACCACTTTTGAGATTCAAAAAGTACGTTTGGGAAAATGGAGAGGAATTTTCAGCAAAGATTGAAGTGGCAAATTATGGCCCTGAAACGCTGAAGCAAAAAGAAGTCCGCTTTATGATCTGTGAGGAGAACCGGATACTCCTGGACAAGAAATTCCCCGCAATCGATATCATCCAGGGAACTATTACTTCGATCGGAGAGTTCAGGCAGGTACTTGAGTCAGGTGCCTATGGGAGGAAACTTACCCTGAGGCTTGAAATCCCGGGAACAGAATACTCCAACAAATGGGATATCTGGGTGTTTCCTACAGCCAAGGATTATCCCACTCCTGGCGATATTCTGGTAACCAATAATATCAGTAAGGCTCTGGTCCGCTTTAATGAAGGGGGAAAAGTGCTTTTAACTGCCGACAAACTGGGCCCGGTAAAGAACAGAATCTATGCTTCCTTTGGCCCTGTATTCTGGTCGGCAACCTGGTTTACAGGCCAGCAAACCGAGGTGTCTGGTGCTGTGGTTCAAAACCAACATCCGGCATTAAAACTATTCCCGACGCAGGAATCTATCGATTGGCAGTGGAAAGATATCTGCCGGGGAGGCCGGGGATTCGTTTTAAATAATCTGCCTAAGGACTACTTTCCAATAGTGCAGCCGGTTAACGATTATCATTACGGAAATAAGCTGGGTACCGTTTTTGAATTTAAAAGCCCTGCTGGAGGGAAAATGCTCATCTGTGGATACAATATTACCGATGGATTGGATAAACGGCCTGCTACCCGGCAATTCAAAAAAAGTCTGCTGAATTATATGGAAACGGCTGATTTTCAACCTCGACAGGAGGTAGCTGAGGACTGGCTGCGCGAAACTTTCGCAGATCTTTTCATCCCCCTTAAAAAGGAAGCCGGTTTTGAATCCTCCTGTTTGTACGTATCAGCGGGATATTACCTGGAGGAATCAGCGACTGCCGATTGGTCGGCCGATATGGATGAATCAATCGCTGATGAAGGAATTGCTTATAAAGTTCACTGCAGTGACGTTTGGAAAGATAGTAAGCGCGGATACTGGACTGGGAAAAAGATGAAAATCGAGATTGAATTGAAAAATCCAGCTTTAAGGGAACTGCGGATTTGCTTTTCCGACTCGGATAAAAAGAATCGAAAGGGTACCCTGCAATGCGAAGATATCCCTGAAATAACGCTTGGAAATCTGGCCGAGGAAACCTGGATTTCTGTGCCTGTATCACGTGAGAACTGCCTTGATGGTAAAATATCCTTTTCTGTCAATTGCACGTCCGGGCCAAACTTAATGATCACAAAATTAGCTTTGATTCATAAATACCAATAGGATCTCGGGCTTTCGTACCTGTTTTTAATACGAAGTAAGAAATCAATTTTCACTTTGCTATATTTGTTTAAGCAAATGCACCCATGGTAAGAAGAGTAACCCAAAAGGTTGATTCTGAGGTGATGATCCGGGTTAATCGTAGGATCATTCTTCAGCTTATCCGGCAGAAACACTTGATTAGCAGGGCCGAGCTGGTTAAATTCACCGGATTGGCAGCACCTACCGTATCGCGGATAGTGGACCGGCTCGTAAATGATGAGAATTTGGTTCGCTATGGAAGAATTGGGGATAGTAGCGGGGGTCGCCCACCCGTGATTCTGGAATTTAATTCAAAGGGAAAACATGTTCTTGGAATAGATCTTGGCGCAACACTGATCCGTGGGGTAATGGCGGATCTCGATGCTGAAATTGAAATGGAAGTGCAACTTCAGACTGATATTGAACAGGGATATCAGGCTGTTGTAAACCAGGTTGTTGCTGTCACAGAAAGACTTCTTGCAAAAAGAGGATTGGATACTGATAAAGTTATTGGAGTAGGTATCGGGGTTCCAGGTTTATTGGATAAAGCGAAAAGGATGGTGACCTTTTCTTCCGCCTTCAATTGGAATAATGTGAAATTCAAGGAGGATCTTGAAGCAAGAATCAAGATGCCCATTTTTGTTGAAAACTCTACAAGATTAATGGCCCTGGGAGAGAAAACCTTTGGCCAGGGAAAGGACCTGAGGAATTTTATTATTGTCAATGCTGGCCACGGAATTGCGGCGGGTACTGTTGTTGAAGGACAATTAAGCCATGGAGGTCAGGGTTTCTCAGGAGAGTTTGGCCATATGACGGTCGACCCAACGAGCCCGGTTATTTGTGATTGCGGCAGGAAAGGTTGTTTGGAAGCCCTTGCCTCAGGCAGGAGTATTGCCCTGGCTGCCAGGCAAAATCCAGACGCCGCCAGATCAATTTCTGAACTTTGTCAGGTGCCTATTAACCGTATCGAGGCCAAAACCGTTTTTGAAGCCTGCCGGAGAGGCGACCCCAATGCCCTGTCTATCTGTATGAATGCAATTGAATATCTGAGTATCGGCGTGGCAAATCTGATTCATTTGCTCGATCCGACACATATTTTCATTGGCGGGGGATTAAGCTTAAATGGCGATGAATTCTGGAATCCCCTCACCGACGGTATTAGGAACCGCCTGATGGTTCCTAACCGTGAGGTAAAAATCCTGCCAGCCGAATTTAAGGAATATGATACGGTGGTCGGTTCACTGGCAATGGTCCTCGATGCTATCCTCGGACTTGAAATAGGGTAGTCGCGGAATAGGCTTGCTTCAAAATCCCCTTACAGGTAAAAAAAAGTGACTTATTAATAGGAAATTAAAAAGTCAATTATATCTTTGGATAGCCTATGTCTATTGAATTTTATTGATTTGAAATACTAAACCTAAAATTTATGAAAGAAAGCAATGCCAAACAGGCCCGGCTTACTGGGTTTTGTTTAAAATCCCTGCGAGGGGTTTTAAGTCTTTTCATGCTTTTCCTCGTTGCTTCCAGCCTCAATGTCGCTGTGGCAAGTGCCGGCGGACTTTCCCCAAAGAAGGTCACCGGAACGGTCACGGATTCGAAGTCTGGTAATGTTCTGCCTGGTGCGAGTATCCTTATCAAGGGTACAAAGACCGGGACTAACTCCGATGCCAATGGGAAGTATTCCCTTGATGTGCCGGATGCGAATGCGGTTCTGGAATTTTCCTCTTTGGGCTATGTCAGTCAGTCTGTAGCAGTTGGTAACCAGAGTGTTATTAACATTGCTTTGGCGGAATCTGTGGCCACACTTGAAGAAGTGGTTGTCGTAGGGTACGGTTCAGAGAAGAAAGTTAACCTGACCAGTTCAATCAGTTCCATTCCGAAAGATAAACTCAACCTGGGAGGAACAACAGCCAATGCTGCATTGGCCATCCAGGGTCGTGCCGCCGGTGTGCAGGTTAGTCAGGGTAGTTTTGCCCCGGGCGATCAGGCGATCATCCGCGTGCGTGGAGGAAACTCGATCAAGTCGACCAACGAACCTTTATATGTCGTCGATGGCTTCCCATCCTCCTCCGGAATGGATATCAACCCCAATGATATTGAAGATATCCAGATACTTAAAGATGCCTCCGCAACTGCTATCTACGGTGCCCGCGGTGCAAACGGGGTTATCATGATCACAACCAAAAGAGGTTTGGCAGGTAAAACGAATGTTCAGTACGACGGCTATTATGGTGTTCAACAAACGCATAATCCTTTCCAGCTCATGACCGGACTGGAAGCTATGACGGTTGCTAATGCCAAGGCTGATGAAACCGGCAAGGTACATCCATATAATTCGCAGGACCTGGCCAATGGTAACAACAATGACTGGTTTGCACTCGCAACCCGCCTGGCAAATGTCCAGAGTCATAATATTAATGTCAGCGGTGGGAACGAAGATACCCGAATCTCTTTCTCGGGTAATTACTTCTCACAGGACGGCGTTCTGAAGAGCACTGATTACAAGCGTTATACATCTCGCTTAAATATTGATAAAACCTTCAGTAAAAAATTCAAGGTTGGTGGCAATGTTTATTACGGCCATACCTTCTCTGATTTTAAAAACTATGATGGATCAATTGTTCCATCCAATGTTATGTATGGACTGATCACGGTAAATCCCGCTGCTCCTTACCTGAACTCTGATGGTACCTATGCTCGTTGGAAAGGCCGCGATAATCCGATGGCCTGGCTGATGCTCCCGACGAACGAAAGGTATATCGATAAATTTTCCATCAACGCCAATGCAGAATACAAGATTCTTAAGGATCTCTCTTTTAATGTAAACGGCGGTACTGAATATCAGGTTACCAAGGAAGGAACCTACCTCCCAACCGGACTTGTTTCAGGACAGGACGTTGGAGGCCGGGCCGGTGTAACTGACCTCACCGCGGCACGAAGCCTGATTGAAGGCTACTTCAACTATACTCATGAGTTTGCTGCAAAACATAAAATCAATGCCGTACTCGGGGTATCCAGCCAATATGATAATACACAGAGACTTTATGCTCAGGTGCAGAAATTCTCGACCGACGCCTTTAAATACTATAACCTGGGCGCAGCATCTGAAAGGTTGTTTTCACAGAGCTCCATGATCGAAACCAAAATGAGTTCGGCTTATGGTCGTTTGAATTATTCATTCCTCGATAAATACATGGCCACTTTCACGATGCGTGCTGACGCATCCTCCCGGTTCGGCCCTAACTACCGTACTGGTTATTTCCCGTCAGGTTCCGTTGCCTGGAGAATTCTCGAAGAGGATTTCATGAGCGGACTCAGAGCTAAGAATATCATGTCGAACCTGAAGTTGCGTGCCAGTTACGGGGTAACCGGTAACGACCGTATTCCTGATTATCTGTATCTGACCACGTTTGTTCCAACCCGTGTTACCTTGGACGGAAATAACAGTTATGCAGGAACAACAGCAGGAAGCTTGCCTAATCCCAACCTGAAATGGGAAAGCACAGCACAGCTGGATATTGGATTGGATATGGGATTCTTCAAAAACAGGATCACCTCCACCATCGATTACTATCGTAAAAAAACATCCGATCTGCTGTTTGATATTCCAATCGGCGACTGGGAAGGATTTGCTACACAAACTGTAAATGCAGGTGCCATTGAAAACCACGGTGTCGAGTGGAGCATCAATACAGAAAACTTTATCTCCAAGAATTTCAGCTGGAGCACTCAGCTGAACATGGCATACAACAAACAGTCTTGCCTCGACCTTGGGGGCCGGCCATACATCATCACTCAGATCGCTGCTCCTTACGGCGGCCGTGCCATTGACTATACCAAAGTGGAAGTTGGTCATGAATTGAGCGAAATCTGGGGCTATAAGTACTTAGGCGTATTCAAAACCGGAGATGACCGTTCGTCACAGCCTGGTTCAAAAGTCGGGGATGCCCACTTTGCAGATGTCAACGGCGATGGAAAAGTTACCGCTGCTGACCGTACTTATTTAGGAAATGCCAACCCGCATTTTATCTTTGGTCTTAACAACGATTTTAAATACAAAGGATTCACACTGAATGTCTTCCTCCAGGGAGCAACTGGATACAAGTTATTTAACGTGAGCCGGTATTTATTAGAAACTGGTCTTGGTGTCGATGCATTGAACCGCTGGACCACTACCAACGAAAATACCGATATCCCAAGGGATGGTTATTTACAGGCTGGTTATGGTTTTGGCGTCGTTGACAAGTTTGTTGAGAATGCCTCTTACCTTCGACTGAAAGTGGTTACCCTGAGCTACGACTTCAAGATTGGCAGTGGGGTTTTAAAATCAGTTAAAACCCTGAAAGTTTATGTTACCGGACAAAACCTGTTGACATTGACCGGATATAAGGGAGCTGACCCTGAAGTTAATACAAGAGGAGGCGCTGCAAACCTGGCTGGCGGTGAAGACTATACCGCTTTCCCAGCCTACCGGATCCTGACTTTTGGTGTACAATTGAATTTCTAATATTTAACTACTAAGAAATTATGAAACACTTAAGAATAATATTGCCTGCAGTTTTGGTGGTCATCCTTTCCTGTAGCAAGATAGACGAACCAAAAGTGTACAGCTCACTGATGAGTACCAATGCATTCCTGTCACGCGCAGATGCTATTGCTGGAGTGAATGCTGTATATGCAAGGTTGAAAGCACCAAGCGGTATATCCGATTCATGGATGTATTATGCCGGATTTCAGACAATTATATCGGACTTAACTACCGATATCGGACAGTCGAACGGAGGTACCGATGTTGAGAATATGACAAATTGCCTCTGGGGCCCAAGTAATCAGTATCTGGCATTTTCATGGCAGCAGCAATACAAGCTGGTGTTTGATGCAAATACATCGATCTATTATATCTCGCACATGACCTCCATCACTGAAGCCGAAAAGGCCCAGTTTCTTGGAGAATGCAGGTTTTTGCGGGCATTGGGCTATGTCGACCTGACAGATGCCTTTGGTCCGGTAATCCTGCAGACGGATAAGGATATCGAGAATAACATTCTTCATGCCGATTATGAGGCCAAGCTGTCAACAACACCAGTTGCTGATATTAACGCAGTGATTATTGCCGATCTGGAATATGCAGCCGCAAACCTTCCGGTTGACTATACTTCTCATACGATTTATCCTACTACCGATGTTGGTCGTGCCAGTAAGGGTGCAGCTATGACTCTGCTTATGAAATTGTATATGCGTGAAAAGGAATGGCAAAAAGCCGCCGACCTTTCGAAACAGATCATGGATCTGAACATTTACGCACTTTATCCTTCCTATTCAGGATTATTCAAGGAATCCAACCTGTGGTGCAGCGAGAATATTTTCAACGCTATGGCAAATTCAATTGTCGACGGCGTGGAAATCATGAACCATTTTGGCCCGGTCAATAATGCTGAAGTCACTGATCGCTGGGGATGGCTGGGAGTTTCCTGGTACTTCTATGATCAGATGGAAAAAACAGATGATCGCCGGAAGGATATGTTTTTCGTTGATTATATGGGAACCGACGGTTTGAAATATATCGAGCCGATTCCCGGTCAGGCAACTGCCCCTGCAGGATCAACTTATATGCCTTATGCTTACTCTAAGAAATATGCCGACCCAACCGGTTCAACCACCTATTATGATGGCCACGGTTTTCCCATCCTGAGGTATGCCGATGTACTGATGTGCAGGGCTGAAGCCTTAAACGAACTTAATGGCCCGAATGCGGAAAGCATTAACCTGATCAATCAGGTAAAAGGTCGTTCGCATGCCACCCTGCTCGGCGGTGCCAGCGGGTTTACTCAACAGACACTGAGAGATGCCATTCTGCTCGATAGGGGCTTTGAGTTCTATTTCGAGTGTAAACGGCGCCAGGATCTCCTGCGTATGGGTAAATATGAAGAAGTTGTTAATGCCTACCTGACTGCTATCAAGCAACAGCCAAGCATTACCCTTCCAAGGGATAAATACTTCCCGTATCCGCAGAAACAGGTTGACCTGGATGCGAACCTCAGTAATGCTGACAGAAGGCAGTAAAATTTTCCTAATCTAGCGTTTTGGTTGTATTTAGATGAGTCGAAGGTTTTTACCTTTGACTCATCTTTTTTTATCAAAGAAATAAATCGCAAATATGAACCTCAGAAAAAGAGAAATGGTAATTTTCAGACTTGCCGTTATCGTGGTTTCCCTGATACTTTTTGGGTGTTCTAACCCTTGTGAGAATAAAATTAAAGAAATTCATCTCAGCTCACCTGATGGCAATGCGTTAAAAGTAGCTGTTGGAATCAGTACCACGGAAAACCTCGATGTTTGCGTTAAATACTGGCCAAAGGGTCATGAAAAAGAGCCTTTCTCCACCCCGGTTTCACCCCTGGCAAAGAATCACAGGGTGGTCCTGACTAACCTGAAACCACTCACGGAATACGGATATCGAATTGTTACCAGCAATGATAAATGCTCATCCGTAAGCAGGGATTATACTTTTTCCACTTTGGATTATCCTATGTGGCTAAATGATATTTTCAAAGTGATTTGCCCGGATACAACAGTGCTGCCTGCTAATTTTCTGGGTGGATATAACATGATTTTCAGAAGAGAAACTCCCGGGATCCTGTTTTTTCTGAATCCAAAGGGTAAAATTGTATGGTATCATCAAATCAATGGGACCGGATTTAAAACGGCACATTTCACCAAAAACAATACAATCATTGCCCTGCTCGGAACAGAGGATTACCAGACCAGCTATGGCAATGAGATACTCGAGCTCACCTTGTCCGGTGATACCGTATTCCATATCAAAAAAGGCCAGGGCGATTTTAAACAGACTATCCACCATGAGGTTCTGATCAATGATCTCAATCAGGTGGTAACCATTTGCTGTGAAGAGCGGATACTGGATCTTCGCTCCAGGGGTGGCAAAGAGGCAGATACAGTTAAGAGCGATGGAATCCTGGTAATGGATAAAGCAGGTAAGCAAATTTGGAAATGGACCGTATTTGACACACTCAATCCTCTTGATGATAAAAATATTGTTAAAAATAAGAGCGATTGGATGCACGCAAATTGTCTGAATTATGACACCGACGGTAACTACTTACTTTCATTCTATAATAACGGGCAAATCTGGAAGATCGACGTCAAAACAGGTAAGGTAATCTGGAAATTCGGTAAAGGCGGTGATTTCGAAATGCCGGCAAATGGGATTTTTGATAACAGCCACGCGGTACATATTAATTTCCGCAATCAATTAATGCTGTTTGATAATGGTACAAGCAAGCTGATGTCGAGGACGCTTGCATTCAACATGGATGAAAAAAACCGGAAGGCAACGCTGGCATTGAATATTCCCCTGCCGGCGGAGCTTTACAGCGAACGAATGGGAAGCGCTTATTACGTAAGTGATTCAACGGTTTTGCAAAGTTGCTCTAAAAAGAATGTGGTCGTTCTGACAAATCTCGAAGGCCGTTATCTGTGGGTAATGAGAACCGGATTTATGCCGTACCGTGTTGAATTTATTCCCGCTGATCGCTTGAAACCATATATCCTGGCTAACTGACTTCAGTCCCCGATTTCGAAATAATCAGCTGAGCACATTCTGCCGGTGTGAGGTTCAGGGTCGAAATCCTCAGTTCATCCCCGGCAGGTTCTTCAAACGGTGAAGAAATCCCCGTGAACTGTACCATCAACCCCTGGCTGGCAGATTTGTAATGCCCCTTGACATCGCGGCGCACGCATTCATCCAGGGGGGTATCAACAAAAACCGGATAAAAAGGCACTCCGTTTCTTTCGGCAATGGAGGCCGCCAGATCCCGCAAGGCCTTCATTGGAGTAATAAAGGCGCAGATAACCGTTGTATCCCCTTTTAATGCGATGAAAGAAGCCATTTCGGCTGCTCTGCGAATATTTTCATACCGATCCTCCATGCTGAATCCAAGGTCGCGATTCAGTCCGGTACGCAGAAAATCTGCGTCAATAAAAATGACACGGCGATCTGTTTGTGATAATTGTTCGATGAGCTGTTCGGCGATAGTCGTCTTTCCTGAACAGGGACGTCCAAACAACCAGAATACGCGACAATTCTCTGTCATGATTTCTTTGAATTAATTCAGTAATTCGGTACTCTGCACCTTATACTCTTCAGCAGATCATCTTGCCTTTGTCTTTTCTCCAGATCTTCTGCCTTTATTTTGGACCTGATATCTTTTTTTCGCTGATCATTGATGGCTGAGAATTCATTCACCTGATCTTGGGTGAAAGGCGTGTTGTTGGCAGGAAATTGTAAGGGATATCCAAGTTTAACCAAAGTTTCCCCGGCTACCTGTTCAAATAATTGTATATCAGCTGCTGACATCTCCCTGGTGAACTTATTGAAATTATCTTTCAAAATTGGCTTCTCAACATTCTTCCACATTTCACCTGAATGGGCAGTATTAATTGATTCGTTTGATTTAAAAAAACTTAAAACGGAAGGGTCGTAATCCGCCCCAATGAAGCTGCAAATAGTTTTTATTTCCCTTTCCGGATTTGCCAGGAGATTTTCGTACCTCACCTGCGCAAATCGTTTGCTGTCAATATTTTCCATCAGACTGATCGCCGCCTCCTGCTCTTCGCGCCATTGTTTTGCTATGAAATAGATATGTTTTTCACCAACAATGGCTTTCATGAATGACAATGCAACATCCCTCCCGTCCCTGAACAGGTGAAGGTACAGCGGTTTGATATCCGGCTCCAAAAGGTCGACAAACTGAATGTTTACCATGCTTTTACAGATCCAGATATGAGCATTCTGGCTCCCAGCGCGCAGCTCGTACACCACCCTGAAAATCTCTTCAATGCTGTTTTTATGGCATCGGCTGATGATCTTTTCCCCGCTTAATTCCATTCCATCCCAGGGAACAGGATTACATTCAATCAATTTGCAAATATCAGTCGCCAGCTCCAAAAAATCTGATCGGTCATTTAAATTGCCATAAGCGGGTAATAACGGCACAAATCTCTCCAGGATATGAGGAGGGTGGGGTGCCGAAACGCTTTCGAGCTGGTTGAGCATCAGTCGGAGCAAATTTGATCCGGAACGCTGGGTTCCGACCATCTGAACTGCAGTAAACGGCTGGTTTTGCATATTATAGAAAGATTAGTCCAATAATCCCGGCTGCAGGGATAATGAACACCGTATCTGGATTATATTTTATTGCCACTGACAATATCGCTAAAAACAGAATAATTGTTTTATAGGAAATACCGGCATTTACAAGAATGGTAGCAGCTGCCGAAAGTATCATGCCGATGATCGCGGGCCGCAATCCTTTAAAGGCAGCTTTCAAGGCAGGTGCGTTATTGATTATTGCAAAAAACCGGGAGCAGATGACCATAAGAATTGCGGTAGGCAGAAATATAGAAAGAGTAGCATTCAGGGCGCCGAAAAATCCGGCAAGCTTAAAGCCAATAAAGGTGGCACTGATCAGAATCGGACCTGGAGTCACCTGGCCTAAGGCAATTGCATCGACAAACTCCTTATTGGTAAGCCAGTGAAGGGTATCAACAATTATTTTGTGCATCGACGGTACCGCAACATAACCGCCTCCGAAAAGGCTTAAGCTCATGCCGGAAAATGTCAGCGTGATTTTTCGGTGAAGCCACAGTAAGGTTTCATTTTCAGGTATAATAGCCAGCAGTAAGATAAACACCATCAATATAAGGCCAACTGCCCACTGCCTACTGCTTACTATTAACTTCTTACTGCTAACTGCCGACTGCCCGCTGCCAACTGCGTTTGTCCGGTACAGAAAGTATCCGATAAGCGCCGAAATTATAATGATCCCCAAAGTTGAGAAATAGGATTTGGAGAAAAAGGTGATCACTCCGGATAGAATAACCAGTATAATCTGCTTCCAATCTTTAACATTCTTCCTGAACATGCCTACAGCCACACTGACAATAATAGCTGCCACCGCTGGCAATACCCCGGCAAAGAAGGATCCGAATTCAGGAATATTCCCAAATCTCTGATACAGGGCGGAGAGAATCAACATCAGCAGGAACGAAGGAATAAGAATTCCGCTGAAACATACTATTGCACCTTTAATTCCTTTCAACCGGTAGCCGATGAATGCAATCACATTAACTGCAAGTGGTCCGGGCAGAACAGATGCCAGGGAAATGCCATCCAAAACATCTTCATTGCTGATTAATTTATCCCGGTCAACGACTTGTTTCTGTACCGAAGAAATAAGCGCCATGAATCCGCCAAAGGAGATCGATCCTATTTTGAGAAAAGTGAAAAATAAATGGGAAAGCTTCAGTGGTTTGTTCATCTCCTAAAAATATTAGTTTTTTTCGGTAACCACTAAATCATCAATGACCAAATCGGTTTCTTTCTCATTGAGTTTTTCGATCCCAAACCAGGAATCTCCGCTTTTGCCGGCAATAAATGTCACCGTCGCCAGCGTCGGTACATTCGCAAAGTTGAGAATAAAGGAGGACTGTATGGAGGTTCCTTCTCCCACCGCCAGCGCGTAATCAGAGCCGGTTGCTTCATAGGTGAAAGTCACTTTATACGTTTTTCCTGCTGTGAAATGGATGGTTTGCGGGATCGTTTGAAGCAATAATCCCGTGGGCTCTCCATGTGCCTTCAGCGACCAGTGTCCGGCGATTACATCATCAATGGCTTTTCCGTTCCATCCTTTCTGCGTATAGGGCGCGTGAAGCTCCGAAAGGTGCGTTCGCGGATCATTCACTCCGCCTGAAGGTCCCTTGACAAATGGATACAGGCCATCCGGAATATTCTCGAAATCTTCCCGGAAAAATGCACTGTCCGCACTGATTGGATGCTGGGTGCGTGCAACACGAACATCATCATAAACAACCTGCGACGTCCCTTCATCGGCCTTTAAAAACAGGTTGGCAGTAGTCTGGCCTTCCGGAACATTAAAGAACACGTACATCCGCTGCATAAAGGAGTCATGCTTGGAATCTGCGGCGATATAATTTTCCCATAATGAGCTGGTTGCATAGGCGGCGACTTCAGTACCGCCATAATCGTTGATACCGAATGTTGCTTTCCGACCTGAACCGGTCGAAACATAAACGGAAGCATACCAGGAACCCGGAGTCAGACCGGTAATTGTCTGGCTTACCTTGACCGCTGCCTGGCCGTTCATGACGAGCTCATATTGTCCGTTCTCATTGTGTTTGGTCGTTGCTCCGGACCCTTCAGCTCGCCAATATTTTAAATCACCATTATTGAATCCCGGATCTTTTACCAGGGAACCTTCACCCCAGTCGATCATGGAATTTGGTGCGACTTTCTTTTTGTAAATCACATAGGGAATGCCCGCTTCGGCCTCAATAGTTACTTTTCCCATTTCCACTTTCAGGCTCCTGATGAATTGCCGTCCCTCATCGGTGAGCTTGTATAATTCCACTGAATTCAGGTTGTTCCAGGCCTTTGGCAACTCCCATACGCCGGTTCCGCCCTTAGGGTTCCAGTGGTAAAGTTTGTCTTCGGTTTGTGGATTCCAGGGCAGGAGGTAAGCATCCCCTTTCAATATAATTCTGCCGTCTTTTTCGATCACCCGCTCACCCTGAATAAGTTTAGAAATAACTTGATCCGAGAAACTGATCTTATCATCGTTCCACTGCATAATTTTAAAATGCTGAAGATACTTTGTAGGTAAATCAGTTTGGAAAGTCATGTTTATGCAACTGTCGTAATCGATACGCCCCTGCCATCCCTCAAAATCCTTCATTTCACTTCCACCCAGCAGCGGATGACGGCCAACCCAGGTATCTTTCTGGTGATTGCGTATAAATCGGACGATCTGGCTGTTGAAGCCTTTGATAGTTTTGCCGCCATAGTTATAATCCACCGCCCAATGGTTCCAGACAGCATCGTTCTCATGATCAGTTGGAAACTCCGTTGCCAGGGTTAATCCCAGCGAGTGGATTTCGCGGGCGAGCTTGCGGCTGTCCCAGCTCCCGCGTCCATACCATACATCACAATAAATAAAGTTAAGTGAGGGCACCTGGTCCTTGAGCGACTGAAGCCGCAGCATCCGGTTATTGGAGGTTGCATCATACCTTTTATTGATATAATAAGACGCGTCGAGCCAATCCCATCCTTTCTTGGTTTTGTTGACCAGCGAATCATCAAATGCCACGGCTTCCGGATACGATTCGGTTCCGTTGATATGCACGCCCATAAAAGCATTATATTTCTGTGCCTCCCTGCAAAGCAACTCCATATCAGCAGCTCCGCCCTGCCTTTTGCCGATATCGCCATAATCAGGGTGTTTGGAATCATGACCTTCTGATCCATAACCCTTTAGAATCACAAATTGACCCAATCCATCGGTATTTAAAAAAATCCTCTTGGTTTCATCGAGAGTTTTTGTGAAAGGATTGGTTGCCTGACTGGCAAAATTCATAGGAATCCTCTGAACTACCAGGTCGGGTATCTTTTCGCTGCCCTGCGGATTATTCATGATCTCCCGGAAAGCAATCGCACCATCCTGCCAATCAACCTTTTGATCTCCATTTTTATCATTGGTAATAATGATCTTTAAAGAGGGTAACGGATCCGTTGAGGTCATGCCCTGCGCCCTGTAAATCCAGGGTCCGCTCCAGATACCGGTCTGGTAATAACCATCCTTTCTGATGGTTTGCTTCTGAATCCGGTTATTGTCCGATTTCTCATTCACCGAGTTGGTCCACAAGCTTGCTGCCAGTTGATCTGTATTTACAATCCCGTATAAAAAGTCCTTTGGAATGCTGTCTGTCCCTGTCACACCGCTCAATGGCGCGAATGTATCCCCGCTGCCTTTGACTGCCGTATACATTTTCGCTCCTGAAAAGGAAGCTCCTGGCTGAGTGCTTCTAACTGAAAGTAATTGATGATCAGGGATCTCAAAGGTGCTTACCTTGAATTTTCCTTTCTCGAAAATCCGCGTGACATCAAAATCCACAACATTATCGATTACTTTAATCCGGATATTTATCTCAACATCAATTTCAGGGATCTTTAGGATGTAATCCACTGAATTTTTTGCTTTTACAGAGGTTATTACCGGGGAATAGAGCTTTTCGTTAATCTTTACCTGAGATTGTTTTTCCTCACGACCATAGAACATCTGTCCGCCTGGTATCCGCGTATAATCAATAATGGCTGGAAATGACCGGTCGAGGCTGACTCGCAGGACCTTTGATTCAATTCGACAGGTTCCCTGATCAATGGTTTTGTCCTGGTAATTTGCAGGAAACAATGCTGTTGAGTTTGCTAAAAAAACTGCAAACAGCAGACAAAAAATTGTAATAGGTTTCATGCATGCTAATATAGCTTTTCCCCTCAGAACATTTAATTCCAAAGGATAACCAGGCACTCCTTCGGCGACAAAATGATTTGCTGATCGGGATTGATCTCTTTTCTGGTTTTATCGGTGCAGAATAGAATGGAAGGCTTTTTGTTTAATTTATTTTTCAGCCTGATAATATTGGCTGCATCATCTCCATTATTGATCACCGTTAGATAGGATTGCCCGTTGATGAGGGTTCGCATTCCGACATGTTTGGTTTTGTTGACAAATTCAAAGGGCTGTGACTTTGTGTATTGAATAAGCTCATCCGACAGGAATTGTGACAACTCCGAGTTGTCTGACTTCCAGGCTCCCAAATCAATATTCGAAGGAATCCAAACAACTTCGCTGTTACCGGTTTTATTCCGTATACCGGTAATATTGCCTTCAGATAGGGCAATGGACGTAGCAGTGAGATTATTTATGATCCCAAAATTTTTGCTGACTTCAAAATGGTATTTCCCATCCATGGTGGAAATGGAAAAGCTGTTTTGGATCGACCGGATTTCTTTCGGTTGAGCCCCAAATTCGTCCTTGAAAGGAAATTTTAAAAACTGGCAATCTTCCTTTTCATTATAATATCCTGTCGGTCCCAGAACAATCAGCTTGTTCCCATGGCGAAGGAATGTCTTAATGGAATCCACCAGGATATCAGGGATGGTAATCATACTGGGCAAAATAACTGCCTTCCCTGAACTTTTCGCCCACGGAAAATCTTGCGTCTGTTCCAATTTTACTGATATTCCCTTTTCAGCCAGCGCCTGATAACAGCTCATTACGGCCTCAATGTGCTCTTCCCCCTGTTTTTTGCGTGCATAGATGAGGCTTGATTCCCGGTTGAGAAGGATCGAAACATTACTTTCGAGAGGTTTTGCTTTATTGAAGAATACGGAATCCTGATTTAAGCATCCGGCAATATTAATCGCCATGTTTAACCGGTCTGTAGGTTCATTTTGAAAGTCGAGAAGCGCCCATTCTCCAGATTCATTGCCAGATGTCCGGGCATTCAGAAGCCAGTAAATAATCTTTTGGGCTCCCTCCGCGATGCCTGTCCAGGTCCACTGCGCTATTTCATTGGCCGATGGACAAAAATAGAAAATGCTGTTGCCGCCCGATAACTCAGCTACCCAGAAAGGCTTTGGGCTGGCTACGCTTCTTCCCAATTCGCAGGTGGCTGCAACACCCATGTCATATTGCTCATTCGTAAACATATCGAAGTGCCATATCGGATGGATGGAGAGCCCGAAAGCATCTAAAAATGGCATCCATTCCGATGCCTCCTGCCGGTGATACAAGGAAAGATAGGCTCCCGGATTCGTTGTAAAGCGATGGCGGTTATCGTAACGGTAAACTTCATCCCTGACCCAATGTTGAAAATCGGTGAGGAAGTGATTTGAATAATTTGTCCAGTCGTAATAAGGAACTGCAGCTGCCCATTCTGCACTATATATTGCCTTTATATCCTTGATTTCATCAAATGAATTGAAATTTGAGTTCCATAATTTATTCAGCGCCTGAATGTTGTGATATTTCTCTTTCATTTCCTTCTTGAAACCAACCAGCTTAATAGGACTTTCATTGTCGGAGGGATAGGGCTCATTCATCAGCCACCAATAATCCAAAGCCGGACTGTCTTTATATCTTTCAACAACCATCTTGATGTATTTTGCCGCTGCTTCTTTCATTTTTGGATCCGAAAAAATACCATGCGAATGGATCGATCCCCAATACTCTTTCCCGTAATGCCAGGCTGGCTGATTTGGATTTAACGTAACCTGTAATTTTAGATGATATTTGGCGCAGGCATCAAACATCCAGTCATATACCTCAAAATCCCATTTATCCAATTGAGGCTCAACGTGAGTCCACATCATGAATATCCTGATGTCTTTAAATCCGGCTTCAGAAGCTTGTCGTACCCAACCTATGATATCAGTTTTTGTATACCCTGGCTCGATCCATATCTCTGTCCCGAGTTGAGTTTTCTGAGCGTTCACTGTCAAAGCGCCAAAGAGAACGATCAATAATAATTGAATCCTTTTCATCTTATTGGAATATTTTGATAAGCATCACTCCATGAGGTGGAACTTCTACCTTAAATTCAGAAGAAAACTTTCCCATATTTTTCTGTTTCCATAAATCTCTAACGATGCCGCCTTCGATTGACAAATCAGACCATTTTACATTAATAGCCTGTGATTCGTTTTTTAAATTGAAAATACCGGCAGCGTGTGTTCCGTCTGCTAATTCTTTTACCCAAACCTGGTACTCCGGTGTGCTGATTTTCAAACGGCCCGCTTTGCCAAGTGGATCCTGATTAACCTCGATCACTTCGTCATTGCTCAGCAATGAAATTGTAAAATCATCCGCAGAGGCGAGGTCGCAGCTGATAAACAACGGGGTTGCCAAAAGGGACCATAAACTCATGTGAAAATACTGTTCGTCAGGGGTAAGATGATTTGGCCTTGCTTTCCCTTCCCAGCCGCCCGAGGAACCCACAACCAGCAAATCCTCGTCATTCCATAATCCGGGCTTTTGGTGAGCCCAATATTTGTCAACCTTTGAACCGGACGTACTGATGGGCTTCCATTCGTCCCTGTTATCTCCTAAAAGCCGGGTAAGATTCGCACCCACTTTGGCAGCCCATGGAATAGTATTGTATGAACATATGGAAAAAATTATGTCGCGGGGAATTGCATCCAACGGTTTACGCATGGATAAAAAGGGCTTCATCCAGGCAGCCTGTGAAGTGTCTCCTGCTTTGTCGAAAATATCCCATTTATAACTGCATAAATCGTATTTCAGGTAGTCGATATCCCAGCCCGACCATGTTGCCGCATCCTTTTCTTCATATTGCCATGAACCGGGCAAACCAAGACAGGTAGTGGGTCCGGGTGATGAATAAATTCCGAATTTGAGACCCTGCGAATGGATCCAGTCTGCCAGTCCTTTCATGTCAGGAAATTTGTCATTGGGTTCGAGAACACCGGTCGCATTTCTGACTCCTTGCCAGCCGTCGTCGATATTTACATACGACCAGCCATGATCAACCAAGCCTTTGTCAATCATGGCTTGCACAACCGCTTTAACTTTTTCCTGGGATACCGATTCTCCGAATGCATTCCAGCTATTCCAACCCATTGGAGGGGTTAATGAAATGGTTTGACCAACCTTGATTGTCAATTCTTTTTCAGCTTTCCCGGATTTATTTGATACCCTGACTTTCAGAATATGGATTCCTTCCTTTGAAAATCTCCCGGATATTATGCCTGTCTTTGAGTCGAGCTTTAATTCCACCGGTAAATTGAGAACCTCATATTTCAAGGGCTTTTCGCCGGTCGCCGCGATTTTGAAAACAACTGGCGAACCCGGCCTGACACCAAATACCGTTGTGCCGTTGATACGCGGGATTTTGCCTGGCGTCGGTGTGAGGATATAATCTGAGCTTTGGGCCCTTATAACTAAAGTAGGCAGGAGGCAGAGGGCAAATGGCAAAAGGAAAGAAGTAAGTCTCAAGAAAGATTTCATAAGTCAGGCACTAAAGTGTTCAATATTGTAACTTGAATCCGGATGCGATCAGAAGTATCAGTTGAACCTTACCGGTTTATTGGATTCCTTGGCAGCTATCATCTGCTCTCGTATCCATGCGTAAGTCTGCCGCAACCCGTCGATAAGCGGGGTTGATGGTTCCCAGTTTAGATATTTCCTGATCAGGGTGTTTTCGCTGTTTCGCCCGCGAACCCCTTTTGGAGCGGTCAGGTCATATAAACGGTCCAGCTTCACGCCGCCGATATCCTCGGCCATGTCGGCCAGCTGGTTGATAGATACCATTTCACTGCTGCCCAGGTTTATCGGTTCCTCGATATTACTGTACATGATATCGAGAATCCCCTTGATGCAATCATCGATATACATAAAACTCCGGGTTTGAAGGCCATCGCCCCAGATCACGAGATCTTTCACCCCATTCACTTCTGCATCAATTACCTTGCGGCAAAGTGCTGCCGGAGCTTTTTCCCGGCCACCGTCGTATGTGCCGAACGGACCATAAACATTATGAAAACGGGCTATTCTGACCGTGATTCCGTAATCCTCGCTGAAATGCCGGCACATGCGCTCGCTGAAAAGTTTTTCCCATCCGTATCCGTCCTCGGCCATGGCTGGATAAGCATCGGTTTCGCGCAGACCGGGATTGTCGGTATCAGTCTGTTTGGATGCATTGTAAACGCAGGCTGATGAGGCATAAAAGAACCTTCTGATACCCTTATCCCGTGCGGCCATCAGCAAATGGGTATTAATCAGCACGCTGAGCATGCAATCCGCTTTATGGGTTTCGATAAAGCCCATGCCCCCCATATCGGCAGCCAGATTAAACACTTCGTGAAAGCCGTTCAGCGCCTGATAACAGTTTTCTTTCAACGTAAGGTCAAGAATCAGGTTATCGGCACCTTCAGTGACCTGATACCACTGATTAAGCGGCTTTTTATCCACTGCCCGAACCTGATAGCCGCGTGCTATTAATGCTTTTACCAGATGTCCGCCGATGAATCCACCAGCTCCGGCTACTACTACTTTTTTCATTTCTTCTTATTTTTTAAAATAGATTTGTTCCAATGGAAGCTCTCCTCAAGTTTGATTTTTTCGCCAGGCTTGGCTAACTGCTGAATCTCATCGATGAGGCGATCGGCCGCAAGACGCCCCATTTCTCTGGGGTCCTGATGTATGATAGCCAGTGGTGGCGTAAACATCTCAACCGTTTCCATAAAGCCGAAACCTGCCACACCGATATCGTCCGGCACTGCCAGTTCCAACTCAGCAATGGCTTTATAAACCCCTAAAGCCACCCGATCGTTTACCGCCAGTATGATCTCCGGAAAACTAGCTGTTTCACCCAATTTCATGAAGGACCGGTATCCATCCATCAGCTCATATCCCCCTTCGATAATCCAGTCTTCCCTCGTGGAAAGTCCGTGTTTCATCAATCCCAACCTATAGCCTTCGAGTCTTTCCTTACCAATGTTTGTGGTCTGATATCCGGCAAAATGAGCGATTTTCGAATATCCCGCCTGTACCAAATTATCCAGAGCCATCGATACTCCTTGTTTATCATCAAAGGTAACACTGCTGAAGCCACAATCTGTAAACGCGCGATCGAAGAAGACCAATGGAATTTCCATCTTCCTGACGAAATCAAAGGATTCAGGATCAGAGGTTAACTGCGAAAGGCAAACCAGTAATCCATCCACTCTTTTGCCAATCAGGTTCCTAATGTTTTTTTTCTCCAGCTCAACATTTTCCCTGGATACCGCCAGTAATACCTGGTAGCCCCGGCTGGTTGCAGTATCGATAATGCTGTTTACTACATGGCTGAAAAAGCTGTTTTCAAGGTCTGGTACAATTACTCCAATAGTCTTTGTCGTTCTGGTAGTCAGTTGCTGAGCAATCTCGTTGGGCAGATAGCCCATCTCTTCGGCGGTTTCCAGCACCCGCCTTTTCATATTTGCTGATATATCAGGATAATCCCGTAAAGCCTTGGATACAGTGATCCTGGTAACATTTAATTTTCTTGCGATATCTTCCTGTGTGATTTGTCGCATATAATTATTACTTACGCGGTAACTTACTCGTGTAAAAATACAAAATTATTGCATTCGCATAGAGTTTATTCTTTTCGTT
Source organism: uncultured Bacteroidota bacterium (assembly GCA_903851365.1). Classification (GTDB taxonomy): domain Bacteria; phylum Bacteroidota; class Bacteroidia; order Bacteroidales; family UBA12481; genus UBA12481. The sequence goes on along the minus strand of CAINOB010000064.1, from coordinate 85,658 downwards.
AAAAAAGTGATCATTAAATTGCTTTACAGATAAAACGGCATTATTAAGCAGGGCAAAAAGGAGCTTAATCCAAAAGATATATGATATTTGTCGCACTTAATTATCATCAATGCCAGATTTCAAATTTAAGTATGGACCCTGGGCATTAGTCGCCGGTGCCTCCGAGGGATTAGGCGCCGCTTATGCCGAAGCATTAGCAAAAAGAGGACTACACCTAATCTTAATCGCCCGGCGGTCAGAAAAACTGGAATTCCTATCCAATAAACTGCGAAGCAATTATCCGGTTGAAATTAAGTATCAGGCACTGGATTTAGCAGATTTTGAGCAGACTAAGCAATTTGTTTCCCACCTAGATTTAAATATCGGGTTATTAATTTATAACGCAGCTTATGCCCCGATAGGCTATTTCGAAAATATTCCGGATGACAACCTGGAGAAAATAATTGATGTGAATATCAAGACGCCTTTACTGCTTACCAGATTGATGGTACCAAAAATGATAGAAAAAGGAAGCGGGGGAATTGTTCTGATGTCATCGCTTGCCGGTACACAGGGGAGCCCTAAAATCGCAACCTACGCGGCTTCAAAAGCCTTTAACGCAATCCTGGCAGAAGGACTCTGGCATGAATTGAAGGGAAAGGGAATAGATGTATTGGCGACCTGTGCCGGCGCGATCACTACACCCGGCTATAAAAATGCTCAAAATTCAAAAGATGCTCCCGGTACCCTTGACCCCGAAAAGGTGGTAGAAGCCACATTGAAATCATTGGGGAAAGGTCCTACAACAATTCCCGGTTTTACAAATAAGATGGCTCATTTTTTCATGGGAAGATTATTCCCGAGGAAATTGGCCATCTCGATTATGGACAGAAATACAAAAGATTTATCATGACGACTCAATTGGCTGGTTTCTTCACACCCTGGGTAATTTATGCAGTGATTACCTTCCTGCATTACTTCCTGCCTGGAAAATGGATGACCGGCTATGTGCGGCATTTCAAAACAGGTGAATTATTAAAATACCGGCTCAACGGACGATTTGTTCTGATTACCTCAAGCGTCCTTTGGTTTTTGCTTGGTCATCTCGGGTGGGTGCCCTATGATTGGCTTTATACTATCCGATGGTCCAGTCTGGCTGGTGCATGCGTTTTTGGATTTATTTTCTCTGTCCTGATCGTTGTGCCCGTTCCTTCCACCGGTCGATCATGGCTGGCCGATTTCTTTTTTGGCAGGCTTGAAAATCCGCAATTCCGGAATGGCAGGATCGACGCCAAAGTCTGGCTATATCTTATCGGTGCCGTCATGCTCCAATTAAATGTGCTGAGTTTTGCCGCACACCAATATCTGGCACTTGGCCACATGGGTGCAAATATATGGTTATGTGCAGCCATGCTGACTTATTTCGTTTTCGACTATTTAACTTTCGAAAAGGTACACCTGTATACCTACGATTTCTTTGCGGAACGTGTAGGTGTAAAATTAGGCTGGGGATGTCTTACCTTTTATCCTTATTTCTATCTCGTTGCCCTATGGTCGGCCACTGACCTGGACCCCGCAAATACACCCACCTGGCTCCTGTTTTGCTATGCCCTTATTTTCCTGTGTGGCTGGACATTGTCGCGGGGAGCCAACATGCAGAATTACTTTTTTAAAACCCAACCGGCGAAAGTTTTTCTCGGAATTAAACCCGAAACCATTACTGACGGGAAAAGGACTCTGCTTGTCAACGGCTTTTGGGGTATCAGCAGGCACATCAACTATCTGGGCGAAATTCTGATGGGCGTGGCCATTGCCCTGAGTGTCGGTTATCCGGGAGTTTTTTGGGTATGGCTTTACCCCTTGTATTATGTTGCGCTTTTGCTCACACGTCAGATGGATGATGACAATCGCTGCTCCTCCAAATATGGCGATTTATGGAAGGAATATGTAAGAAAGGTTAAATACCGGATCATTCCTTTTTTATATTGACGAAAGCCAACAATCCTTACCTTGAAATATTCTACCCCTGACAGCAATTTATATGCCTATTGAAATATAGGCTCCATTTTCACATATTTTCACACATTTCAAACAACCTGAACATTTATCTGATTCCTTTATACGTGCATGACTGTGTCCAGGAAAATTAATTTTGCCTATTGCTTTATTAGGACAAGTTCCAAGGCATTTCCAACATGCTTTACATTTTCTGGTATCAAGCAGAATGTATGATGTCCGTAGATGTTCACTTCTGAGGGATCTTGGTTTCATTTTGTTATCTGTTTAACACAAAAATGCCATAGGATGAAGCATCTTGACGATAACAATTGTTAAAAAATGAAGGCTATTTTCTGTTTCTTATTCTGCTTAATGAAATGGGTGTAATTCCTAAATAAGAAGCGATATAATGTTGTGGGATTCGTTTTATGATTTCCTGATGGTTATTAATTAAATCCTCATAACGTTCCCGTGGTGAATCCTTAATCCGAGAGAGAAAAAGATGGGTATAATTTCTGAACCGTTGAAATATATACTCTTGAAAATCCTCTCTAAACTCAGGGTATAACACCTGAAGTTGTTCAAATTTCTCCTTGCTCAATGAAAATATTGTTGAAGGTTCAATACTTTCAATAGTATACATGCTGGGTTGGTTGCTTATAAAACTATCAATTGATGCAACTGCCTGACCTTCCAAAAAGAATTGGAATGTAATATCCTTACCATCTTTATTAAACCATTCACGTAAACACCCCTTTTTTATATAAAAAACTTGGTTGGCTATTTCCCCTTCATTCAGTAAAATTGTTTTGGAAGCAATTTCTCTCTCAACAAGTAAATCTTGAAATTTTGTCCAGTTTATTTTATCATTTTTTATTTTATCAAACAGGAGGTCAATCATAATTCGTAAGTATTATTTCTTAACATAGGACACAATCCATGTATAAGCCTACTAAAAGTAAATATATTTTAACTTATTAGAGCGATGGTGCACCTTTTGCGGGTAGTAGAAGAAAGACTCAAACTTGTGGGTTGGATTCCTTTCGTGGAGCTGAATATTCGAAAATGACAGGTAACCTTTCATCCGGAAAGAGGATATATAGAAGACTTAATTAATCATCAAATTATTGGGGGGAGATACCATGGAAAAGCAGCTTATCAAAGTGAGAATTCAAAACAAAATATGGTATTACTGCCCTGTTAATAAATACCTTTACTTCGATCCGAAAGGTGTGGCAGGGACCTTTAGCCTAAGGGTACTGACACCGGAAGAAAGGGCCGATCTTGAAAGTCAGGTCGATAGATATTTTGATTGCTATTCGTTCTCTGATTTAAATTTAGAGACTAAAGGTTCCAATTAATTGCATTTTCTTGCCGTCAGGAACACCGAATTTCCCGATTTTTTCGCCGACAAAAAGTCAATCCCCATCAAAAGAGCCACTAACGGGTATAACGCTGTATAAATCAAAGTAGATATAATCCCAACAAAAGCATTAAACCGTTGAATGATGAATAGGGTTAGAGAAGTGATTTCATAGGCAATCTGACCGAAAGGTCCATTCGCATTTTCAATGGTTTCAACTAAAAAGCCGGCCTTTTTAACCTTATCAACCAGATCATTTAAATTGTTAAAATGTTGTATCTGGTTAACCAAATCATAATCCACAGCTTGAAAAAATCGCTTTTTTAACCAGGTGTACCCATATATCATTCTGTTATTCGCTATTGGCACGTAAATCAAAAGAACCCCACCTGGTTTAAGTACGTTATAAAAATTCTTTATTGCTACTTCGCTATTTGGCAAACAGTGCAATACTGAGGCGCAAAGAATGACATCAAAGAGATCCTCTGTTTTAAATACCTGAATGTCGGCATGATTCAATCTTACATTTCGAATTCCTCGGGCGTCACTGTATAATCCGGCAATACGTATGTTGCTTTCGGAGATGTCCACCCCCGTGAATTCTGCATTGGGAAACCGTTTGGCGAATGTCAGTAAAAAATCTCCTGCCCCACATCCCGCATCCAAAAAATGAACCGGTTCGCTCTGTTCCCTCATGGCCCGTTTAACCCCATGCCGGATTACCCATGTCCTGAGGTAAAGCAGTCGGTTCAGCAGAAACTGTAAACCCAATAACCTGGGATAGCGATACACCAATGGGGGATATTTGTGTGTATTGATCCAGCCGGCAATTTTTTTTGTCATGATTGCAAACATATATAAAAGCAGGGTCAGATTCCGATCAGTGGTATGATTTTGAGGAATACGTTGTCTTCAGTGCTGAGATGCTCATTGGCACTGCCCTTAATCCCTTTGTTTTAAGAAATTCAACTTTACTAGTGTCTCGGGACTTAAACCTGAACCTTCAATTGAAGTCTGGCCAAATCCGGGAAGTCACCAGGCTAACATTAGATACTACGTTAATACAGATCAGCCTGTAATGATTCAGGTGATTGATTTTTCTGGTCGTATAGTTGATGAATTAATTCGTGGAACCCGGAAAGCTGGCGAATATCAGGAACGCTGGAACACCGAAACATTGAACCCGGGCGTTTACTTCCTGAGGATCCAAGTTAAACAGGTAATTACAAAAAGGTTGTTATAACATGTTAAAAAGGTTTTACGACAGATCCTATTATAAGTTGACACCAAAAAACCCATCGGTCGGATGGGTTTTTTGAAGATTCTTGGTACTCCGTGGAGCTGGCGGGAATCGAACCCGCGTCCAGACAAGGAACCCATAGGGTTTCTACATGCTTAGCCGGATTTGAGTTTTCATTCCATGGCTGGTATACGGCAACCGATCATGAACCTATCCCCTGATTTTCATCGCTGCCACGGGGCGGGGCAGAAACTATCCCTGTATTGGTCAGCACCACGGGATCCGGATGGAACAGGTCATTACCTCCGGCGTGATGTCCCGTCCCAGCACCTGGTGCCGGGAGTTATGCCTAATCTACTATTACTTCGATTAAGCGGCGAGAGCGTAATTAGATTCGCCAGTTGAAATTTTGCAATCCTGATTAACGAGCGTTTTTGCGTTGCTCGACATGCTTGTCTACCAGTTCACCTTGCTGTCAAAACCAGGTCAGCCCCGATAAGCCCGCAAATATACACAAAAAAATGCTATTTTCAGAGCCTCAAAACAGCATACACATTGATGACACGCATAAAAATCGGAATTCTACGAGAAACGAAAATACCGCCGGATCGCCGAGTGGCACTGCCCCCGCAGGCAGTCGCCGAAGTTATTGCCCGCTATCACAATGTGAATATTGTTGTTCAGCCAAGCCCGCTTCGCTGCTTCCGCGATGAGGAATACACCGCTGCAGGTGTAACCCTTCAGGAAGACCTATCCGACTGCGACTGGCTCATCGGTGTTAAAGAAGTTCATATTCCCGATCTCATAGCCGGGAAAAAATACCTGTTCTTTGCTCATGTCGCAAAAAAACAGATATATAACAGACCTTTGCTCCAGGAAATTGTTAAAAAGAAAATCACCCTTGCTGATTATGAATATCTGAAAGACGATAAAAACTGCCGGCTGATAGCCTTCGGGCGATGGGCCGGTATTATCGGCTCTTTCAATGGATTACTGGCCTGGGGATTGAAAACCGGTCATTATCGTTTAACTCCTGCTCATGAATGCCACGACCGGGCAGAGATGGAAAAACAACTCGAAAATCTGAATATCGGAAAGATCAGAATTTTAGTCACCGGTGGCGGCCGGGTGGCTCTGGGCGCCATGGAAACTCTTGGCAAACTGGGAATCCCACTCCTGTCACCCGATGAATATCTGAATGACCCTGAACAATCACCAGCCATTTGTAGGATCGATCCATGGCATTATGCTGAACATAAGGACGGTAAGTCATTTGAATATGACCATTTCTGCAGCAAACCATGGGAATATAATTCGTCTTTCAACAAGTTCAGCTCTAATACAGATATGCTGATTGCAGCTCATTTCTGGGACCCGGCATCACCAAAACTCTGGAAACCTGAGGAAATGAGAAATAAGGATTTCAAGATCAAGGTGATTGCCGATGTCAGCTGCGATATCAATGGCTCTGTCCCTTCAACTGTAAGAGCAACAACAATCGCTGAACCTTTCTACGACTGGCATCGATACCATCTGAAAGAATTGCCGCCTTTTACCGATTCCGATGCTGTTACTGTGATGTCGATCGATAATCTTCCGGGTGAACTGCCTCGCGATGCTTCACAGGAATTTTCCAGCGTGCTTATTGAAAAAGTTTTTCCATGCCTGATCGGGAAAGATCCATGTCATGTTGTTGATAGGGCAACCATCACCCGCGATGGACATCTGAATGAACATTTCTTATATCTGGATTCTTTTCTCAGAGGGGAATAATTACCCCGGGAGCCCACATGATCAGATCGGGATTTAATAAATTCTCCTTGTTGTAAACCAGCGGGGTCCCGTCATCCATTCGAACCACCGAACCACCGGCCTCTTCCAGAATGATCTGCCCCGGCGCCGTATCCCACTCCCAGCATTTTCCGGGTTTTGCATATAAATGAGCTGCCCCTTCCGCCAGAATAACATGCTTATAGGAGGACCCAGTCGGCTGGATTTCCACCTTCCAGCCTTTTGCCTCCAGAATTTTTACAAACTCTTTCTCCTTGTCGCCGGAGTGGGAGCGGCTGATGAGAGCGATGAGGTTTTTGGTTTTCTTATAGTCGCTCTTGAAGATGGGAAGCCTCTGGAAAGTCCCGTCGGGAAACAGCTTCCAGCTTCCCTTTCCTTTGGCCCCATAATATATAAGCTCTTTTGCCGGGATGGCGATGATTCCGAATACCGGCCGGTCCTTGTGCACAAGTGCCAGATTAATCGCAAATTCATCATTCTGCGCGATAAACTCCTTGGTCCCATCAAGCGGATCCAGTATCCAGCAATATTCCCAATTTTTTCGGATGTCATACCCTGGTTTTGATGCCTCTTCGCTGATCAGTGGAATGCCCGGAAACTCTCGTTCAAGCAGTGCCGCCAGGTAATCATGAGATGCCGTATCTGCCTCGGTAACTGGTGAATGATCTTCCTTAGTTTCAATGGATAAACTGGAATTCTTATAAAAGGTCAAAATAATTTCAGATGCTTTACGGATTCCTTCGATTAAAACATCCAGTTGCTTGTCATTCAACACGATTGCAGCAGTTTTTTAAATTTTGGATAGTTTTATCCGGATGGGCCGACGAAAAAATTGTATTGCCGGCGACAAGTATATCAACACCACTCTCGATAAGCGCCGGTGCATTGTGCTCATCAACACCTCCGTCAACCTCGATAAGAAATCCGGCACCGATAGTCTTGCGGATATGGTTGAGCTTCTTAATCTTTTCCAGGGTGGAAGGAATAAACTTCTGACCACCAAATCCGGGATTTACCGACATTATTAATACCAGGTCAACATCCTGCAGAATATTTTCTAACAACGAAACCGGAGTATGGGGATTCAGCGCTATGCCAGCTTTTACCCCTCCCTGCTTTATCACCTGAACTGCCCGGTGAACGTGATTGGTTGCCTCGATATGAAAAGTCAGGATATTCGCTCCCAATTGCATAAAATGTGCGAGATATCTTTCTGGTTCATTGATCATCAGGTGCACGTCAAGAGGTTTGTTGGCATGCTTGCGGATGGCTTCCACAACAGGTGTTCCGATCGAGAAGTTTGGAACAAAACTGCCATCCATGATATCAATGTGAAACCAGTCGGCCTGGCTTTGATTAACCATGTTTATATCACGCTGGAGATTCCCGAAATCGGCTGCCAGCAATGATGCGGCTACAAGGTGCGGCATTTTCGTAGACAATTATACAATTAGACAGAAGACAATAGAATATTGAGCACTTAAGCAAACATACAAATTTTCTGGATGTTGAGTGCACTTCAGTGCACACTTGAATCTCCTGCATCGGAATTCGGAACTCTGAATTGGAATCTCAACCTTTTTGCTTCATCCGTCTTCTTGTTAACCAAGGTAATTCCTCAGCAAACAGCTCCGAGTCTGGCTCTTCAGTTTCTGGATCGATTTTTCTTTGATCTGACGCACCCGTTCACGGGTGAGATTAAATTTTTCGCCGATTTCGTCGAGGGAGTGGGGGGGGATCCCATGCAGTCCATAAAACAACCTGATAATATCGGCTTCCCGTTCCCCTATATGTTTGAGCGCTCTTTCTATTTCCAGATTCAGCGAGTCGTTCAAAAGTTTTTCTTCCGGATTTAGCGCATCGGCATTGAGAATAACATCGTATAAATTGGTTTCGTCGCTTGGAGATAGTGGAGCGTCCATCGATAAATGCCGTCCGTGATTGTTAAGATATCTTAGAATATCCTCCTTTTCAATACCGGCAGTTTCTGCAATTTCATCTTCCGAAGGCATGCGTCCGAGGTTTTGTTCCATCTTCGAAATGGTCCGGTTCAGTTTGTTCATTAAACCAATTTTGTTCAGGGGAAGCCTTACCAATCTCGACTGTTCTGCTATCGCCTGAAGAATTGATTGCCTGATCCACCAAACAGCGTAGGAGATAAATTTAAATCCCTTGGTTTCGTCAAATCTTTCCGCCGCCTTTATCAATCCTATATTGCCTTCATTAATCAGGTCAGGCAGTGTTAATCCCTGGTTCTGATACTGTTTACTCACTGAGACAACAAAACGTAAATTTGCCAGAACCAGTGTTTCAACTGCTTTTCTATCTCCTTCTCTGATCCGGCGGGCCAGTTCAACCTCCTCGTTTGGATTGATGAGGTTCTTGCGGCCAATCTCTTGCAAGTACTTGTCCAGAGAGGGAAGCTCCCGGTTAGTGACCTGCCTGGTGATTTTTAATTGTCGCATGGCGCCAGGTGATTAGTGTTCCTACAGATTCTTTACGGCAATGATTTCTAAATGTTGCATATAGAAAGTAAAAACAATGTTTTTTTATTCTTATAATTAATTCATAACTTTGACGCGGCTACAATAATCTATGACAGGTAGCTACAGGAGTTACTCGGATAATTCATTTGAAGAATCTCGAAAATTTCCCCGAACCAATTTTTGATGTGGTTAATTTCAAAATGATGATTTTATGTATGATATTCTCGAACTCAACAATAAATTGTTGACTGAACTGAGAGATATTGCCAAGGAGCTGGGCATTAAAAGAGTTGAGTCGTTTAAGAAGCAGGATCTTGTATATCAGATACTTGATCAACAAGCTATCCAAGCCTCAGAAAGCAAATCCAAGAAGCTGGCCACCAAGGTTAAAACGGAAGAAGTGGAGTCGGCTATTGCTGATGATGCACCAAAACCAACCCGCAAAAGAATAACAATTGAAAAAAAGGATTCCGGACCCTTATTTACTACGCGGCCAGAAATTAAACCGCTGAAAGAGGAAGAAGAAGCTCAGCCAAAACCTCCGGTTACCATTGTGCTCGCACCTGCGCCCACTGTTGTGAAACCGATTGTTACCCCGGCACAGCCCGTTGATCCTGCCGGACCGGCAGCACAGGCTCCTGCTCCCCCTGCTCCGGCCTTTAAAAGGCACGCCAGGGTTGAGAAGGAAACGGAAGAGGTAAAGGCCGCACCTCCGAAAGCAAGGGAAATCACCATCCGTGAAAAATCCCCGGAAGAAATCAAACAAAAGGAAATCGACGAAGCAAAAAAATCGGAACCCTATGATTTTGATGGATATATATCCAGCACAGGCGTTCTGGAAATCATGCAGGAAGGTTACGGTTTTCTTCGCTCGGCTGATTATAATTATCTGAATTCACCGGACGATATTTATGTGTCACAATCCCAAATAAAGCTGTTTGCACTCAAAACAGGTGATACTCTTACCGGAACTGTCAGGCCTCCAAAAGAAGGGGAGAAATTTTTCCCTCTTATCAAGGTTCTGCAGATCAACGGCCGCAGTCCTGAATTTGTTCGCGACCGTGTGCCTTTTGATTACCTCACCCCTTTGTTCCCCGACGAGAAATTTGACATTACCAGTCATGCTGATTGTACGGTTTCAACCCGTATTGTTGATATGTTCTGCCCGGTCGGTAAAGGTCAGCGCGGATTGATCGTTGCCCAGCCGAAAACTGGTAAAACCATTCTGCTGAAAGAAATTGCAAATGCTATTGCAGCCAATCACCCGGAAGTATACCTGATGGTCCTCCTCGTGGATGAAAGGCCTGAAGAAGTTACCGATATGGCCCGCGGGGTGAATGCTGAAGTTATCTCCAGTACCTTCGACGAACCTGCTGAAAAACATGTCAGGGTAGCTACCATCGTTCTTGAAAAGGCCAAAAGATTGGTCGAATGCGGTCACGATGTTGTCATTCTCCTGGATTCAATTACCAGGCTGGCCCGTGCATACAATACCGTTCAGCCAGCATCTGGCAAGGTTCTGTCGGGTGGGGTGGATGCCAATGCCCTTCACAAACCCAAACGCTTCTTCGGCGCTGCCAGGAACATTGAAAATGGCGGAAGCCTAACGATTCTGGCAACCGCACTTATTGATACGGGCTCAAAAATGGATGAGGTCATCTTCGAAGAGTTTAAAGGGACCGGAAATATGGAACTCCAGCTCGACCGTAAACTCGCGAACAAACGGATCTGGCCGGCTGTCGATATACAAGCCTCCAGCACCCGTCGCGAAGACCTTCTGCATTCCAGAGACTTCCTCAATAAAATGTGGGTGCTCCGAAACTATTTATCCGATATGAACCCGGCAGAAGCATTGGAGTTTATGCGTGATAAGCTCAATGGAACGCGCACCAATGAGGAGTTTCTGATCAGCATGAACAGCGAATAAAAGAACCTATTACTTCGAATCCCGTTCTTCTTCCTCGTCTCCCGTCTATCGGTCTTCTGTCTTTCGTCCCCCGGTCTTCTTCTTCCGGTCACCAGTCACCAGTCACTTGTCACTATTTTATGGTATTTATCATAGATTTTTTGATCTATAATTAGTACTTTTGCCCGCGATTTACGAAGGTTGTTTTATCTAAATATTTTCAACATGTCAAAAAAGAAATTTATCACCTGTGACGGGAATCAGGCAGCTTCGCATATAGCCTATATGTTCAGCGAAGTTGCTGCTATTTACCCCATCACTCCATCCTCCACGATGGCTGAGAATGTGGACGAATGGGCAGCCCACGGCCGTAAGAACATTTTCGGTGAAACTGTTCGCGTTGCCGAGTTGCAATCGGAAGGTGGAGCATCAGGTGCCGTTCACGGAAGTCTCCAGGCTGGAGCTTTAACCTCAACCTATACTTGCTCCCAGGGTCTTTTACTGATGATCCCTAATATGTATAAAATGGCCGGTGAATTGTTGCCAGCTGTTTTCCACGTCAGCGCACGAACCGTTGCGGCTCATGCCCTTTCAATCTTTGGCGACCATAGCGATGTATATGCAACACGTCAAACCGGTTTCGCCATGCTCGCTACCGGCAGCGTTCAGGAAATTATGGACCTGGCAGCAGTAGCACACCTTTCAGCAATCAAATCACGCGTGCCTTTCCTGCATTTCTTCGATGGATTCCGTTCATCCGCTGAAGTTCAGAAAATCGAGGTGCTCGAAAAAGAACAATTGGCTCCATTGCTTGATTATAAAGCACTTCAGGAATTCAGGGATCGCGCACTTAACCCCGAGCACCCGGTAACCAGAGGTACAGCTCAGAACCCGGATATATTCTTCCAGGCAAAAGAAGCTTCAAACTCATTCTATGATAACGTTCCTGATATTGTAGAAAATTACATGCAGGAATTAAGCAAACTCACCGGACGTGAATATCATCCGTTTACCTATTATGGTGCCCCGGATGCCGAAAATATTATCCTGGCGATGGCCAGCATCACCGAAACCACTAAAGAGGTTATTGATTACCTGAATTCAAAAGGGGAAAAAGTTGGCTTGATCACCTGCCATCTTTATCGTCCTTTCTCGGCAAAATACTTCTGGAAGATTTTCCCGAAATCGGTTAAGAGAATTGCAGTCCTTGATCGTTCAAAAGAACCTGGAGCTCCGGGTGAACCGCTTTACCTCGACGTAAGAAACCTGTTCTATGGACAGAAAGATGCTCCTATGATCATCGGCGGACGTTACGGCCTGAGTTCAAAAGATACCACCCCGGCAATGGTCCTTTCAGTTTTTGAAAACCTGAAAATGAACGAGCCGAAAAGTGATTTTACCTTGGGTATCGTTGATGATGTTACCTATAAGTCACTTCCTTTATTACCTGATATCGACCTTTCCACAAAAGGAACCTTTCAGGCAAAATTCTATGGATTGGGTGCAGATGGTACAGTTGGTGCCAACAAAAATTCAATCAAGATTATTGGAGAAAACACCGAGAAATACTGCCAGGCTTACTTTGCTTATGACAGCAAGAAATCAGGTGGTTTTACAACCTCCCATCTTCGTTTCGGCGATTCACCAATCCGCTCGCCTTACCTGGTAAACTCACCCGATTTCGTAGCCTGCCATGTTCCATCCTACCTTGATAAATATGACATGCTGAAAGGCCTGAAATCTGGAGGTACATTCCTTTTCAATTCAATCTGGGATGTTGAGGAAACTAAGAAGCGCCTGCCAGATCATATGAAGAAAACTCTGGCCGAAAAGAACATCCGTTTCTATACGATCAATGCAACCGAAATTGCAGAGGAAATCGGTCTTGGTGGCCGTACTAACACAATCATGCAGTCGACTTTCTTCAAGATTGCCAATGTGATTCCTTATGAATTGGCAGTTACTCAGATGAAAGATGCCATCAAGAAATCCTTCGGTAAAAAAGGAGAAAATGTTGTCGCAATGAACAATGCCGCTATCGACCGCGGTTGTGATTATGTTGAGGTTGCCATTCCGACTGAATGGAAAAATATAGTACTGAAAAATGATAAGGATGATCGGAATATCCCGGCATTCATTAAGAATGTTGTGGAACCGATCAACGGACAAAAAGGCGATGACCTGCCGGTTAGCGCATTTATTGGCCGCGAAGATGGTACGTTCCCGTCCGGAACTACACGATTCGAAAAACGCGGTATCGCAGTTAACGTTCCTGAATGGCAGGTTAGCAGCTGTACCCAATGTAACCAGTGTGCTTATGTTTGCCCTCACGCTGCTATCCGTCCATTCCTGATGACCGCCGATGAACTCGCCGGTGCACCTGCAGGAACCGTTGCAGCTAAAGGAACAGGCGGAACTAAAGAATACCAGTTCCGTATGCAGGTAAGCGTTCTGGATTGTACCGGTTGCGGTAACTGCGCTGATGTTTGTCCGTCAAAAGAGAAGTCATTGATCATGAAACCACTGGGTACCCAGATGGAAGAAGTTGATCGTTGGACATACATGCACGAGAAAGTCGGATATAAGGATACCGTTCTTGGTAAAGAAAAATCTGTTAAGAATTCACAGTTCGCTCAGCCACTGTTTGAATTTTCGGGAGCCTGTGCTGGTTGCGGGGAAACACCTTATATCAAGCTGATTACCCAATTATATGGTGATCGCATGATCATCTCCAACGCAACAGGATGCTCCTCCATTTATGGTGGATCAGCTCCTTCAACTCCTTATACCACCAACAAGGACGGTAAAGGACCAGCCTGGGGTAATTCACTTTTCGAAGATAACGCTGAGTATGGTTATGGTATGTCGTTAGGCATCAACAAGCTTCGCGACAGGATCGAAAAACTGATGGGCGAAACCATGGAGTCTGTAAATGCTGCTACAAAAGAAGCATTTGGCGAATGGATTGCCAGCCGTGAAGATGCTGCCGGATCAAAGGCTGCCTCTGAAAAGGTTTTAGCTGCTCTGAAAAATGAACCTCATGCTGTTGCCAAAGAGATTGCGGCACTTGAGCAATACCTGATCAAAAAATCGGTTTGGATCTTTGGTGGTGACGGTTGGGCATACGATATCGGATATGGCGGCCTCGACCATGTTCTCGCTTCAGGTGAAGATGTGAATGTTTTGGTTGTTGATACCGAAGTTTATTCCAATACCGGCGGTCAGTCATCTAAATCAACCCCGGTTGCTGCTATCGCCAAATTTGCGGCTGCAGGTAAAAGGATCCGTAAAAAAGATCTTGGTATGATGGCAATGTCTTATGGATATGTTTACGTTGCACAGGTTGCCATGGGTGCCAGTCAGAATCAATTCATGAAGGCACTTAAGGAGGCCGAAGCCTATAAGGGACCATCTCTTATCATTGCCTACTCACCATGTATCAATCATGGCCTGAAGGCTGGTATGGGACAAACACAGTTGGAAGAGGAATCAGCTGTAAAATGCGGTTATTGGGCCAACTACCGTTATAATCCGATGATGGAAAGTGCTGGTAAGAATCCGTTTGAACTCGATTCCAAAGACCCAGACTGGTCGATGTTTAAAGACTTCCTCCTGGGCGAGGTTCGTTTCTCCTCATTAAAACAACAATTCCCGGAAGTGGCAGACGAGCTATTCGGAGTTGCTGAAGAAAATGCCAAATGGAGATATAAGAGCTACCAGAGATTGGCAGCTATGGATTTCACGAAATAGGTTTAAATACCATATAATCAACATTGTAGAGACGCATTTATGCGTCTCTACTTGTTTTACTGGTATTTATTTCGGTATTATTAGAAAAATACTTGTCTAAATATTTGGTTGTTATAAAAATTATATCGTCATTTGGCAGGTGATATACTGCGTTCTGATTTAAGATTTTTATTTCTCTATATCCGCGCCGTTTAGGTGTGGGCCGTCAGAAAACCAAGGTTTTCTGTCATAATGTTATCTAAATTGAGTTATCCGGTTAAAGTTGCAAAAACCCCGATTTCCTCCAGGAGATCGGGGTTTAGCAATTTATAACGGTGATCCCATCTAAAACCAACCCCCGTAAAACACGTAGAGACGCTCAAGGCGTCTCTACATCAAGATATAATAGATTGTATTCTATTTACCCGGGCACTGGCTAACCATTGACTCTGGTAAATTATTATTTCCGTAAGCTTTATCGAAATGATCGCTGAACTGCTTGGCAAGTTTCTCTGCAGCAGCGTGATAAGCCTCATGGTATCCCCAGGTATTTATCGGGTTAAGTATTTCGGATGGTACTCCCGGACAACTTGCAGGAACCTGAAGGTGGAAAATCGGGTCTTCAGTATATTGAACAACATCAAGTTCGCCATTAAGTGCAGCATTTACCATTCTGCGAGTTAAAGTCAGGTCGATGCGCTTACCAACTCCATATCCGCCACCACTCCAGCCAGTGTTGATCAGGAAGACACGCGTCTGGAACTGTTCCATTTTATCACCAAGCATGGAGGCATAAATATGCGGCTTGCAGGGCATGAAAGGAGCGCCAAAAAATCTGGAAAAAGCAACCTGAGGCTCTGTTACACCTGTTTCGGTGCCGGCTAATTTCGATGTATAACCCATCATAAACCACAGCATGGCCTGTTCCTTGTTCAAACGCGAAACCGGAGGCAGAACACCATAGGCATCAGCGGTGAGGAAAAGAATCGTTTTAGGATGCCCGGCTACTGACGAAGGCTTGATGTTCTTAAGAAAACTCAGAGGAAAAGAAGCCCTGGAGTTTTCGGTAAAACGGTTATCATAAAAATCAAACGTTCCATCAGGATAAACCATCGCATTTTCAATCATAGCTCCATGATCAAGATAATCTACCTTGTGCATGACAGCATCATAAATGTCAGGCTCTTTTTTCGGGTTGATATCAATCATTTTGGCATAACATCCAAACTCAAAATTGGCAATGCCATCCTCGCTCCAGCCATGCTCATCATCGCCAAGCAATGCCCTGGTAGGATCAGCCGATAAAGTGGTTTTACCAGTGCCCGATAACCCCAGCAATAATGCAGAATCACCATGCTCACCCTCATTGGCTGAACAGTGCAGAGGAAGTATGCCCCTGAGTGGAAGCAGATAATTCATCACGGTAAATAACATCTTTTTCATGCTGCCCATATAGGCTGAGCCGATTACGATGCCAATCTGACGATCGAAATCCATAGCAACAATGAGGTCGGAAGTTTTGCCATTCGGCAGCTTCCTGAGTTTTCCCGCATATTTTTCGCTGTCGAGTTTGTGATAAGGTAAGGCAACCAACAAAAATCCATTGTCGGCATAACAGCTCGTATTTATATCTGCCGGTACCGGCCTGAACATATTGTCAATAAAAAGAGTATGCAAAGCTCTGTAAGTAACAACTTTAACTGGAAGGGCATATTTACTGTCGGCGCCGATCACCCGGTCAGTCTCATAAAGCTGCCCTGAATTCCTCAGGTAGTCAACAGCATCGGCAAATATCGAATCAAAAGTTTCTTCATCAATCGGGAGATTATTCGCAGCCGTCCAGTCAATGTTGTTCTCGCTGGATGACCTCTTCACCATGTAAGTGTCCTTTGGACTCCTGCCTGTCGACTCGGGTGCCGTCCAGGTTGCCAGGGCGCCAGACTGTGTAACCATTGCCTCATGGCGCTCGACAGAGATTTTAATCATTTCCCTGCGCGAGATATTGCTAAAAACTTTCGGATGCTGCTTCAGCACATCCATCACCATTAATTTTGGATCTTTCATAAGCCAGTTATTAATTATTGACCTTGTTGATAATGAACAAAGATAAAAATTGATCGTTATGTTGTTATATATTTGCAGGCAAATCGCAGATGGGACGACTAATAGGAATAGATTATGGCCGGAAACGGACCGGATTGGCAGTGACTGATCCTGAGCAGCGGATTGCTGGAGTTTTAGGTACAGTTGAGTCCTATGATATCTATGAATATCTGGCGAAATATGTCAGCAAAGAACCGGTTGAAGGATTCGTGATCGGGTTTCCCCGGCAGATGAACTTTCAGCCTTCTGAATCTGCTCCCCTGGTTCAGGCCTTTGCAAAAGGATTGGCGAAAAAATTTCCCGAAATCCCAATCTTTTGGGTCGATGAACGGTTTACATCGAAAATGGCTTTACAATCAATGATCGAGGGTGGATCATCGAAATCCGACCGAAGGGATAAAGGTAATATCGATGCGGTGAGTGCTGCCATTATTTTGGAATCCTGGTTACAACAAAAAATAAACGAGCGAGAAAGACAATTATGATTTTGCCGGTTTATGCATACGGATCCCCTGTCCTGCGAAAAGTCGCGGCTGACATAACCCCTGATTATCAGGGACTGAATGAATTGGTAGGGAATATGTTTGAAACCATGAAGGCTGCCGACGGGGTTGGACTCGCAGCACCTCAGATAGGGTTATCAATCAGGATGTTTGTCATGGATGCACGGGCATATGCTGAACATGAACCTGCCCTCGCAAACTTTAAAAAAGTCTTTATCAATGCTCATATCCTTGAAAAAGGCGGTGAGGAAGAACTTATTGAGGAGGGTTGTTTGAGTGTTCCCAATATTCATGAAGATATCCTCAGGCCTGGAAAAATCCGTATAAAATATGTTGATGAGAATTTTACTCCTGTTGACGAATGGTACGAAGGTATGGTGGCACGGATTATCCAGCATGAGTATGACCATCTTGATGGGATCATGTTCCCGGATCTGGTTAATCCATTGAAAAAGACATTGTTGAGAAGCAAACTTCGCGATATTTCGAAAGGAAAGGTTGCCGTTAAGTATAAAATGTATTTCCCTCTAAAAAAATAGAACATGAACTCCGTAAAAATTTTCCTGGTAGCTGTCTCAGTGGTTCTTTTAGCCGGTTGCGGAGTGAACTCTGAGAAGAAAAAGGTCCTTGACCGTATTGCGGTTAATGAAGCTAAAATCTTTGGAGATTCGACTGCTACGATTCCTGACGAAAAAACAGGTTTGGAGATGATCCAGGCTTACACCGATTATGCGACAGCGTGGCCAAAGGATACCATTTCAGCAGAATATCTTTTCAAGGGAGCTGAAATTGCCATGAACCTGAATAAATCGGCCATGGCGATCGATTATTATAACCGGATATTGCTTTGCTATCCCAATTTTAAGAAAAGGCCGTACTGCATTTTCTTACAGGCTTTCATTTTGGAAAACCAGATGAACCAATATGATCAGGCCAAAGTCCGGTATCAGGAATTTATCAGTAAATACCCCAATCATGTGCTGGCAAAGGATGCCCAGGCATCTATCGATAACATGGGTAAGCCACTCGAGGAGCTGATAAAACAATGGGATAAAAATAATTCCAAATAATTTTTCCAATCAGACCATGATAAAGCGTCTATTCTCTCGGATAGGCGCTTTTTTATGGGATATCAAATTCTGATTTGTCTGGCCGGTCTGATCTCCGGTATTCTTTTCTCTTGCGGAATTCCTGGTGGGCATCAACTGAGCTATTCCCTGCCATTGCTGGTTGCAGTGGCCGCTTCATTACTTTGGAAGTCGGGAGAATTGGTTGTCACTCGACTACGGTTGTTGACAATAATCATGGGATTTTGTTGCTTCTTTCTGGCCGGATGGATTTCGGTTGCTACAAACAATTTTAAGCCAGGGGATAGCTTACCAGGTAAAGCTGAGATTGTCGGGAGAATTGTTAGCTATCGTGCAGTTACCCCAAAGATGGGACAATTGGTGATCAGCGTAAGAAAGGAGCGGATAGGTGCAGCCTGGGACAATCGTACGGGAAATATTTTACTTTCGCTGAAGCCCGACACATCATTGATTTTTCGGCCCGGTGATCTTTGGGAATTTGGTTCACTGACAATCACCGCGGTTTCATCAAAACCTTCAAAAAACGGATTTGTTCCCCAACGTTACTGGCTGTCACGAGGGGTCCAATATGAAGCCAGGCTTATTTCCCGGGATTCCAGACTGATCAGGACCAGCCGATTGCCTTCGGTGGTTAGTTTTTTTGCAAGCTGGCAGCAGAAACTCTGTGACAGGATCGATAAAATTGATTTGTCCGATGACAGCAAGGCATTAACCAAAGCAATGGTTCTGGGTGACCGCAGCGATGTTTCGGCAGAAACGATGACTGATTTTTCACGAGCCGGGATAATTCATGTTATCTCCGTATCGGGCTTGCACGTTGGGATTATCTACTTTATTATATCCTGGTTATTAAAAGGAACAGGTTTCCTGGGTCCCCGATTTCGTTCCTTTTTTGCACTCCTGATCGTATGGATTTATACGGGGATTTCCGGGTTCAGTCCTTCAGCGCTCCGGTCGGCTGGTATGATTACCCTTTTTGAAGTATCCCGAATTGGCAGAAGGGGAACTCCAGGGTTGGAAGTCTTGGCGGGAACGGCTGTTATTCATTGTCTGCTTGACCCTTATACGATCTTCAGTGTAGGGGCCCAACTCTCCTACCTGGCAGTCGCCGGAATATTTTTTTGGAATCCGGTATTTAATCCGGTTTTGTCTAAAATGGGCAAGGTGGGAAGATATTTTAGCAGTTCGGTTGCCATCTCGCTGGCTGCCCAAAGCCTGATAGTGCCTTTGCTCCTCTTCTGGTTTGGCTGGATTCCCCTTTATTTTCTGCTGGGTAATATCCTCCTGTTACCTTTTCTGGTTTTAGCCTTTTATCTCGGCCTGGTCATTACGATACTTGATTTTGTTGGAATAGCGATTCCTTTGATCAATAAGGGAATGGATATTTTAATTGGTTGGTCAGTTTCGGGCGCTGCCTGGCTGGGTAATCTTCCGGGAAATCTTATCAAACCCGAAAACCTGAGATGGTCCGACCTGGTCCTCTATTACTTCCTCTTATTATCGATCAGATATTATCTCGATAAGCCGAATCCGGATAAAGTAAAAAGAATGCTGGCTGGTACAGGATTAGTTTTCCTGGTTAGGTATGCAGGAATATTTATAGCAGGCTGACAGCCCTACCACTCAAGTGTTCCCAAGCCCTGCCTCACGATTACGACTTCTGGACCAGTACAATCGACTATGGTTGATGGAACGTTATTACCGAAACCTCCATCGATAACCAGGTCTACCATATGCCCCATATCTTCATGAATCAGTTCAGGGTCAGTGGTATAATCGAGGATTACGTCGCCACTGTGGACCGAGGTGGTAAGTATAGGATTGCCAAGAACCCTTATGATCTCGAGGATTATTGAATTATCAGGGATAC
Source organism: uncultured Bacteroidota bacterium (assembly GCA_903851365.1). Lineage (GTDB taxonomy): Bacteria > Bacteroidota > Bacteroidia > Bacteroidales > UBA12481 > UBA12481. The sequence continues at coordinate 65,602 of CAINOB010000064.1, read as the reverse complement.
GGATACCGACCGTTTTCTTTTTGCTTTTCAGAATCTTTGGGACATTGTTGCTGGCTTCCAGGATAAAGGTGAATGGTCCGGGAAGATTCCTTTTCATGAGTTTATAAGTTTGGTTGTCAATGGGCTTAGTGTAATCCGAAAGATGGCTCAGATCATAAACAATAAAGGAAAAATTTGTTTTATCGGGCCTCAACCCTTTTATCTGGTGTACACGTTCAATCGCCTTGACTTTGGTAATATCACAACCTAATCCATAAACAGTATCCGTGGGGTAGATGATCACTCCTCCGTCTTTCAGAATTTCCACAACCCTGTCAATCTCTCTGGGATTTGGGTTTTCGGGGTATATCTTCCGGATCATCTGGATTTACCTGACGGGTTAATTCATTTTAGTGTTTTGGATATACCAACATAATACAAGTCGACTCCGCCTTTGCCGCCGGGACGGTTCGAGGAAAAGATCATCATGTTGTTGGTGAAATAGGAAGCAACAAAAACAGCTGGCCGGAACTCATCAAATTGAGTATTTATGGTAGGTCCGAAATTTACAGGAGCGCCCCATTCCGTGCCGTCATGAATGGAATAATAGATATCGTACCCGCCATATCCACCAGCTCTTTTGGAGGAAAATACCAAAATATTGCCGTTTATATATGGAAACATATCTGCAGAATCGGAATCCAAAACTGATAATCTTTCAGCAGGATAGGTAGTATCGGCTCTGGCCCAGGTAAGATAATCCACCTTTTCAGGCAGGCGAACACGGTAAAGGTCGAGATCTCCATTGCGATTGGAGGCAAAAACCACCTGTTTAAGAGCTGCGTCAAGAGCAGGATAAGCATCGTATGCCAGTGAATTTAATCCTCTCAGGCGTGCAGGGGTGGGATCGATTGGAGACATTCCGCCAAAACTGGCATCGTCGTAATAGGAAAAATAAATTTCCATGTTTTTATTGAGGCGGTTGCTCGAAAACATGAACATATATTCCTGTCCACCCAAATAAGAAGTAAATGGACCAAACTCATCATAAGAGGTGTTTGCATAGCTGGTGAGGTAGTTGTAAGGATAGGCTTGTCCCTCATATCCTGTAAGCAACAGTGCTCCAGTTGTTTGATCGAAAGAAAGTAAAAGCTGGTAAGCAATCAGATCATAATCTTTACCCAAACTGTTTCGATTGGTTGAAAAGACGATTGGGAAAGCAAACGATAAAATTCCGGGTCCTGATGTGTTATAGTCATCATAAACACTGTTTACTGAGGACAGGTTCTTTACCGTATCTGAAAAGAAACCATCGGCATAATTGATGACTGGTGTTTTTAAGCAACTGCTGAAAAGAAATAGGGACAGCAATAATGCTGAAAGCAGTAACCTGACTGATATTTTCATTTGCTTTTGGTTAAGACTCTGCAAATGTAGGAAACTGCAGATAAAAAAAAGAAGGGTAAGCTACTTATATCGCGCCGCTACGACCGCGTACCCTTGCTGCCTTCCGGCCCTGGGGGAGTTCGGCGGGAGCTGGCCGTATAAGACTTACCCTGCTGCAAAGATAGTAAATGTTTTCCAGTTGAGAGATTTTCAAGCTATATTTGCCTGTCAGCAAATTCGACAACAGAATATGGAATCCAATCGTCCTCCGATTTTAAAACCAGCCATGACCTATGGTCTGATTATTGCCTTGGTTATCATCATACTTGCTATTTCGGTATGGGTTTTTGGACTTGAAAGTGCCTGGTGGATGCAGTGGATCAATTGGGCCGCCTATTTTGTAGTGCTCTATTTTTGCCTGAAAAACTGGAGGGATCAACATAACGGAGGATATATCCGCTATGGAAAAGCGCTGAGTGCAGGTATTTTATTTATGTTCTGCGCTTCAATAATCTACGCGTTTTATAATATGATCTATCTGACCTGGATCGATCCGAAAGCTATCGATCATATGCTCAGTATTATGGAGGATGAATATTACAAACGAGGATTTACTGAGGAACAGGTATCTGCCGCAATGAGTTTTGCTGCAAAGCTTCATAACCCGGGAATGCAATTCTTTTCGGTAATCATCTCCACAACCTTTCTCGGAGTAATTATATCGCTCGTTGTATCCATTTTTATTAAAAAAGAGGGCGATCCTTACCAACAGGCTATGTCGGAAATAGATCATACTGAGGAATAGTCAATTACAAGCTGCTATGGACCTATCGATAATCATTCCTTTATTTAATGAGGCTGAGTCTTTACCCGAACTGCTTCAATGGATTACACGCGTTACAAAAAATGAACGGCTGACCCATGAAGTCATTCTGGTTGACGATGGCAGCCGCGATGGATCCTGGGCAGCAATCAGGGCACTCTCAACGCAATATCCTGAGGTTAGGGGTGTTCGTTTTCAGCGCAATTACGGAAAGGCGGCAGCACTGCAATGCGGTTTCAGCCTGGCAAAAGGAGATGTGGTAATTACCATGGATGCTGATCTTCAGGATAGCCCAGATGAGATTCCAGGCCTCGTGAAGATGATCCGTCAGGATGGATTTGATCTCGTATCAGGATGGAAAAAGAAAAGAAAAGACCCGGTTTCGAAACGCTGGCCATCAAAGTTTTTCAATTTTGTCGCCCGGCTGAATAGCGGAATAAAGATCCATGATTTTAATTGCGGACTGAAAGCCTACCGGAACGAAGTGGTTAAGAGTATCGAGGTTTTTGGTGATATGCATCGGTACACTCCAATTTTGGCAAAAAGAAGCGGCTTTGGACATATTGGTGAGAAAATTGTTGCTCATCAGGAGCGCAAATATGGAAAATCGAAATACGGGATTGGCCGATTATTCACCGGGGCTCTGGATTTGCTGACTGTAAGTTTTATCACCCGATTTGCCAAAAAGCCAATGCACTTTTTCGGATCTATGGGCATGCTTATGATGCTTTTTGGTGCGATTGTAACTGCTTGGTTAATTGGAATCAAGATTCATGATATCACTCATCATATCATACCCAGGGAAATAACTGCCCAACCTCTGTTTTATCTTGCGTTATTGGCGGTTATCATTGGAGTACAGTTGTTTTTGACCGGGTTCCTGGCTGAGCTGGTCTCCCGCTCCGCCACCGACCGGAATAAATACCTGATCGCTGAAGAGATATGAAAAGCCTGATTCGATGGGCTCTTCGGATTTTTCCCAGGCCATTTCTGATCCGGGTAAGCTATTTGTTTATGGGACTTTTCAAACCATTCCTCAAGGGTAATGCTGTTGAATGTCCGGTTTGCGGATCAACTTTTCGAAAATTTTTACCCTACGGAGTGTATTCAAGGTCAAATGTTTTATGTCCTGAATGCCTTTCACTCGAACGTCACCGGCTGATCTGGCTCTGGCTGCAAACCCAGTCGGACTTTCTCACCAAGCCCCGTAAACTGTTGCATGTTGCTCCTGAACAGTGTTTTTATAATCGGTTCAAGCAATTAAAACATATCGAATATATCACTGCTGATCTGGAATCGCCGCTTGCCGACTACCATTTTGATTTGCATGACATCCCTTTTGATCAGGATTCCTTTGATATGATCCTGTGCAACCATGTGCTGGAGCATGTAACCGACGATCGCAGGGTGATGGATGAATTCCTGCGCATTTTGCGTCCGGGAGGATTTGCCATTCTTCAGGTGCCACTTGAGCCACACCGCGAAAACACCTTTGAAGATCCTTCCATCACTGACCCACAGGAACGGGAAAAACATTTCGGACAGAAAGACCATGTACGGGTTTATGGACGTGACTACGCCGGTCGCCTTAGAAAATGCGGATTTATTGTTGAAGAACACCCGGTATCGCAAACATTTAGCTCTGATGAGGTCAGCCGCTATCGCCTGGCCCCTGATGAAACATTATATATTGCCTTAAAACCCTGATGGAACACTTTTATTCATTCATTGTTCCAGTTTATAACCGGCCGGAGGAACTTGCAGAACTCCTCGAGAGCATGGCCATGCAGAGTTATACCAATTTTGAGGTGATCGTTGTCGAAGATGGATCCGACCTAAGATCAGACAAACTGATTGCAAAATATTCCGATAAACTTGAAATAGAATACCTCGATTTACTTCACAGCGGCCCCTCCCTGGCTCGTAATGTGGGTACCAGAGCTGCACGGGGGACTTATTTTCTGTATGTCGACAGCGATTGCATTCTGCCGATTGATTATCTGAAAAACGTTAATCACTATCTGGAAAACAACCCGGTTGATTTTTTTGGGGGCCCCGACAGGGCATCCGAAGATTTTAATCTGGTCCAGAAATCCATCTCCTATGCCATGACTTCCTTCCTTACCACTGGAGGAATTCGCGGCGGAAAGAAAAAGATTGACAAATTTTATCCCCGCAGCTTCAATATGGGAATCTCCCGGCAAGCTTTTTTTAAGGTGGGTGGCTACCCCGAAACCAAAATGCACCCTGGTGAAGATATGGTTTTAAGCATCGAACTGATAAAAAACGGATTCCCATCAGGGTTTATTCAGAATGCATTTGTTTACCATAAAAGACGGACCGCACTCACCAGATTTTTCAGGCAGGTATTCGGATTTGGCAAAACGCGACTGATCATATCCAAAGTTTATCCCGAAACCTTTAACTTATTTTATCTGGCTCCTGCTGCTTTTTTAGTCGGATGTATTTTTCTGATCGCCCTGTCAGCTATTATAGGTTTCTGGGCTTTGCTGCCACTGTTTTTATGGATCGCAATGGTTTTTATTGACGCAACCCTTAAAAACAAATCCGTTATCACGGGAGTAGTCTCGGTCGTTGCCTCGTTTATTCAATTATGCGGATATGGGTGTGGTTTCCTGGGTGCTGCCTGGACGCTGCTTATCCTCAGGAAAGATAAATATGGCGTAATGAAAAAGGGTTTTTACCGGGTCAGGACAACAAAGAATTGATCCGGACTTTCAAATCTTCAAAATTTTCCGGGTTAAAATATTTCATCGCCGGGTATCGGTTGTTCCAGGTAATCTGCCTCTTGGCATAATGCCGGGTATTTCTTTTGATTAACCGGATAGCTTCAGTCAGATCAAAATTCCCATCCATCATTTCGAAAATTTCCCTATAACCCACGGTGTTTAACCCATTAAGGTTCCTCATCGGGTAGAGTTGCTCTGCTTCTTTGACCAAGCCATTGGCAATCATGATATCAACACGCCTGTCGATACGTTCGTAAAGTGTTTCCCTGGGTAATTCCAATCCGGTTAGGATGATATCAAAATCTCTTTTAACGGGTTGTTTAATTCGGAAGGAGGAAAATGGTTTTCCCGTGGTCAGGCAAACTTCCAATCCTCTCAATACCCGTGCCGGATTCTTTTTATCGACCTTGGCATAATACTCGGGATCAAGTTGGGAAATTTCAGACAACAGGAGATCAAGTCCCTCTGATTCATATCGTTGCTTTAGCATTAAACGAATCTCCGGATCAGGATCAGGAATATCGTCGATACCATTGATAATGGCATCCATATATAATCCGGTACCGCCGGTCATGATTACGATTTGATGTTTTAAAAACAGCGTTCTCAGCAATTCAAGTGCGTCCTGCTCAAATTGGAAGGCGGAATAGTAATCGTGGATCGAAAGATTATCAATGAGGTGATGAGGCACAGTGGCCAGCTGCTCAGGATTTGGTTTGGCGGTGCCGATGGACATTTCACGGTACATCTGTCTGGAATCACAGGAAATAATTTCGGTTTTCCAATGCTGAGCCAGTTTAATGCTCACATCAGTTTTTCCTGAAGCGGTTGGGCCTGCAATTATCAGTAAGATTGGAGGCATCGGTTAAATATTCATGAGAAATTCCAGGGTGTCAACATTATCGGCATAATCCCAAAGATCGGGTTTCTGGGCGGTTCCGAATGGGATCAGTGCAGGGTTAAGATGCTTGTTGCCCACTAAACACTGAATGTCATTCTCTTTGGAATTTAAGTTGTTGAATAGCAATTCGCTGTCATCATAATAGCTGAAGTGGACCACTCCGATTGGGGAGTGAAGGCTTTCATTTTCAACGAGTAATGTGTTGCCGGCATCTTTAAAGCTGGTGTTAAGCATGGATAACCTTGCTTTTTGAAAACGCAGATTATCAGAATATAATAAACATGGATCCACTTGTTTGAAGGCGGACAGATGGAGTTGAAGGGTTTCCAACGAATATCCGTAAGGGAAGTAAAGGTGCGATACGCTTCTGCAGCCCAATCCGAAATAGTACAGGATATCAGATACCAGATTCTTTAAATCATTTTCATCCTCGGTTGCATCTAGCACGGCTGCCGAGGTCCGGTTCTTTCTGATGATGTGCGGAATTTTGCCGTACTCCATTTGAAAATATCTCGAACTATTATTGCTGCCCGTGGCGATAACAGCATCCGAAGCTTGAGTTTTCCCAGTAAGGTCGATCAAATCCTTAAAATCCGGATGGATAAGTTTCAATTCATTTGCCAGAACATTGAGGAGGATATCATCGCGTGATGAAAGTTTTCCAATAAACCGGTATCCCAGCATCAGGACAGAAAGAAAATCATGAAATCCAACCAGTGGGAGGTTCCCTGCCGTGATAACCAAAATTTTACGGATCGATGAAATTTCAGGAATTGGGTAAGGAGCAATCCAGCGCAGCAAGTTCACTTCAGTCAGAATGTTAGACCAGGAATTGAGAGCCCTTTCCAATTCGCTTTTAGTGAACCAGTTATTAGCCTGAAAAGCTTCGTCCGGCAAACTGCTTTGGATCAGTTGGGGAAGTAATTTTCCAAGTGCAACAAAAGATGATATCCGGGTTTTTAGATCCATTAATGGTTGTAAAGAGTTAAAAATAGCGAGAAAATTCCTGTTCTGCTTTGGTTTCCGTAATTTGCGGTGCCGAATTTTATAATCGTGAAAAAATCCAGCCAATATTTTAGGAAAATAGCGTTGATGAAGGAGAATTTCAGAATCTCCTTTATATCCATCCGATCAAATCTACTCAGGACTACTTTGACTGTTCTGATTATTGCCTTTGGAATAATGGCCCTGGTCGGGATCCTGACAACTATCGATTCTCTCAAGCGATCGGTAAATTCATCATTCTCAGCGATGGGGGCAAATTCATTCAGCATTCGCAGCCGGGCTTATAATGTTCAGATCGGAAACCACCGGGAGAGGACGAAAAACTTTTCAAGGGTCTCCTACAGTGAGGCTAAGCGGTTTAAAGATGAGTACAAAATCCCGGCAGCAGTGTCGGTTTCCATTGGTGCTTCGGGCAATGCTACTATTAAATATGAGTCGGAGAAAACTAATCCGAACGTTTCTGTCAGGGGGGTTGATGAGAATTACCTGATTACGGCAGGTTATGAGATATCAAAGGGTAGGAATTTCACCGATGCCGATATCCGGAGTGGTGAGAATGCCGTGGTGGTGGGTGCCGAGGTGGTGACCAGCCTGTTTAAACAAGGCCAGGATCCAATTGACAAAATGATTACTATTTCAAATGGGAAGTACCGGATTATCGGGGTTCTCAAAGCTAAAGGCGCTTCCATGATCGGCAGTGGTGACCGACTGTGCATTATCCCGGTGACCAATGTGCGTCAATATTTTTCCTATCCTAATATGTCGTTTAATATAACGGTATTACCGAATGAGGGGGTAGGGATGTCGGAAGCCATGGGAGAAGCCGAGAATTTATTTCGGGTAATCAGGGGATTGGAACCTCTTGATGCCACGGATTTTTATATTGTTAAGAGCGATAGTATTGCCGAATTGATGATCAGCTCATTGTCGAGCATAACGATCGCTGCCACCTTGATTGGCATTATCACCTTGCTTGGTGCTGCCATTGGCTTAATGAACATTATGTTGGTTGCAGTTGCGGAGCGCACCCAGGAAATTGGAATCCGTAAAGCGATCGGAGCGAATAACAAGACCATTCAGCAACAGTTTCTGTTCGAAGCTGTATTGGTTGGTCAGATTGGTGGCATGGTCGGAATTGTCCTTGGAATGGTTGTGGGGAACCTCATACCATTGATTGCCGGCGGCGTTTTCGTGATTCCGTGGGCCTGGATGATTATGGGTTTCCTTTTGTGCCTGATTGTTGGAGTAGTTTCTGGAATTTACCCGGCCATGAAGGCTTCAAGGCTTGATCCTATCGAGTCGCTGAGATTTGAGTAAACGATAGACGAAGAAGAAGATCGGGGGACGGAAGAAAAGATCGAAACGCGAAAAATAAAAAGAGGCTGTCCGAAAGGGAGGGCAGCCTCTTTTTTGTTTTCCAATCAGGGATTAGAATAATTTCGGGATCAGGTCGACAACGCGGCAGCTATAGCCCCATTCGTTATCGTACCATGAGAATACCTTAACCATTCTGCCGTTTACCATCGTGCTGAGTGCATCGAAGATTGAGCTGTGGGTGTTATGAATAATATCCACGGAAACAATCGGGTCTTCGGTGTATTCAAGGATGCCTTTCATTGGGCCTTCAGCCGCAGCTTTCATAACTGCATTGATCTGTTCCTTGGTAACATCAGTTTTCAGGATGGCAACAAAGTCAACCAGTGAACCGGTAGGGGTAGGAACGCGGACGGCGCAACCGTCGAGTTTGCCTTTGAGTGAAGGAATCACTTTACCAACAGCTTTTGCAGCTCCGGTGGTGGTAGGAATCTGTGAAACGGCGCAGCTGCGTGCACGGCGAAGATCTTTGTGCGGAGCATCAAGAATCTGCTGATCGTTTGTATAGGCATGAATAGTTGTCATGAAACCCATTTCGATGCCGAAATTGTCTTCGAGTACTTTTGCAACAGGAGCCAGGCAGTTGGTCGTGCAAGAAGCATTTGAAACACACTGGTCGGTAGCCAGAAGGTCTGCATCATTAACTCCGAGAACGATCATCCTATCGATTTCGTCTTTTGCAGGAACAGTAAGGATAACTTTTTTAGCGCCATTTTTCAGGTGGTCGCCATATCCGCCTTTTTCACTTTCTTTCTTCGTGAATACACCGGTTGATTCAATAACAACATCAGGAGTCTGTGACCATTTAATATTGATCGGGCTTCTTTCAGCGGTAACGGAAACTTTATGTCCGTTAACGATGATACCGGTTTCATCAAAAGTTACAATACCGTTGAAACGACCCTGCGTAGAGTCATACTTCAGCAGATGTGCCAATGTTTTAGTATCGGTGAGGTCGTTAATCCCAACAACTTCCAGGTTCGGGTTTTCAAGTACGAGTTTGAACACATTCCTTCCAATGCGGCCGAAACCATTGATTCCAACTTTAATTTTTGCCATAATGATTGCTTAATTATTAATCGTTCTTTTGTTTCAAATTTTCGCCCACAAAGGTAATAAAAAGGGTGTCGTTTTTCAAACGATTAAGGAGGTTTGTTATTAGAAAAACAGCATAAAAAAACCCCGGAATCCGAAGATCCGGGGTTTTAATAATTATGATAAGTAATTACTTAACTACAAATTTTGAGGCAGCCTGCTGAGTTCCGGCAGTCATGCGGATCAGATAGGTTCCCGCACTAAACTGTGAGGCATCAATGCTTAATTCATTGTTGCCAGCCATCTGGTTAGACAGGTTAATGGTTTTAACAACTTTACCCTGCAGATCGTAAATCTGGAAGTTGATATCCGAATTGCTTTTCATGTTATAACGAATAACTGCAACGCCGTTAACCGGGTTCGGGGAAATCTGAACATCAAGATTACTGAGAGCGGTTGCGGGAGCTGAAGAAGTTCCGCCTTTGGAAGCAAAAGTATCAGAGGTGAAAATACCCCTTCCGAAAGTTGCTGCGTAAATCATGCCGTGATTTTCGATACCAAATTCGGCATTGTTGTCAAAATGCTGCTGACGGATCTGGAATACAGGAACGATTTCCATTCCGTTTCTGTTTTCGCTTGCCCAATCAGGGGTTGAAGCGTAAACATTGGAAGTTGAATAAACACCGTATTCAGTTCCGACAATAACTTCGCTGCTGTTGCGTGCATTGAAACATACTGAATAAACCGGTGCCTGCGGAAGGTTCCCCTGAATAGCAGTAAAGTTTTCCGTGGAATCTTTTGCCGTGGTAGCATTGGTACAACGATAAATGAAGTTCGGGTTGCCATAGTTACCGGTGGAAACCAAAACTTTGTTAGGATCGGTAGGATCTACAGCTATGCTGGTTACTACCTGGGTAAACGACCCGATAGTGGCGGTAGTTTCAACATAGGTTGGCAAACCGGTGATTCCGTCGAAAGCGGTAGCAGTATCCAGATTCCTTCTGATTCTGGCATTTTCCATGTTGGAAATCCTGTAGATCTTATATTTCTTTTCTGAAGCATCCCAAACGGCGCCATAGATATGGTTGCCATCCTGCGAAATGGCCAGGGAAACAACCTGATCCACGTTCGGAGCTGTTCCTTGTAAACGTTTCCTTACAATAATGCAATAAGCTTGTGTTTTATAAACATCAACTCCACTGAGTGGGTGACGATTAACTTTAAGACCAGCCAGACCATTTTTTCCAAAGACCAGCATTGCCTGGTAGGTATCCTGAATTTTAACGGTATCGCCAGTAACCATAGGCCGATTGAGGACTTTGCGCAGCGGGAGTTTTTTAATCATGCTCTGTGCAACAACAGTTTCGCCTGCTGAATAATCGCGGTCAGCGATAAAGTTTACAGAATCCCAGGATTTGGTATCGTTGAAACTTTCCCACAATGTCATAGGCGACAACCATGCTCCGCCTTCACCTAAACCCCAGTATTCCTGATAAGTGGTTTGACCTTCAACAACCATACGGCGATGAATATCTCCACCAGGAGTTGTATAGAATTTGAAGCTTGGATCGAGAGTTGAAATAGCACACTCACCACCATGACGGAAATTCAGGAAAGCAGAGAATAAAGCACCTGCCCACCATGTAGCATATTTCGGGTCGTTGCTCTGGAAGTCCATATAAAGAATTCCGTTATCCATTGAACCTGACAAAATTTCACCTTTTGGGGAGAAACCAACTGTCATGGCTTGAGTTACATTATAATTACGATTCAAGGTTCTCCAGGTTCTGCCCTGGTTGTTGGTAACAGTTACACCTCCGCTGGTTCCGATAAATACGGTATTCGGATCGGTTGGATGAAAAACGATAGTATGCTGATCGCGGTGAACATAGAATCCGCGGTTGGCCAATGTCATTGGTTCATCGAGGGTAATGCGTTCCCATCCTGTTTTGTATGACCATGAATAAACATCTTTTCCACCGATCATAATGTAACCTGGATCTATTGGATTCACTCCAAGAGCGCATGCATAGTTACCTTCGGTTCCGAGTGGCTGGAAATATCCTGATCCGCCCGGGCCGATCACTGACCATGTTAAGCCTTTATCTTTTGACTGATATATCTGACTCAGAGGGTTACCAGTAACCACTGTACCTGTTTTCGTCGTTCCAACGGCAACACAATATACATAGTTAGGATCGCTTGGTGCGAAAGCAAACATCATACGGGAAACATCCTTGTCCTGGATGAGGGTTTTCTTCAGACCGTCAGCAGCTGATACTGCAACGAAAGTTCCGGCATCGCCACTGGGTGAACGATAGGCTACGTTACCAACCGAAGTAAGGACGGTACCATCTGTAGCAACTTTAACGTCAAATGCCGTTAAAACTTTATCTGGAATGGGGTTTGTCCATGATTGTCCACCGTCGGTTGAAACGCGGAGACCTTTAACTGTGGCGGCATAAATTTTCGATGCATTTGTCGGGTCAGCTGCAACAGCATAAACCAAAACAAAAGTAAGTTTTGAATCAGCGCTTGACCAGGTTGATTCCAATCTGCTGAAAGTCAAACCATGATCGGTTGATTTCCAGATACCCTGGCCAACCACACCAATATGAGCATCCTGATTAATTCCGGTGGTGGTAGCTGGGCCTTCGCCAGTACCAAAATAAATATCACCGTTCGCAGCCTGGCAAATGGAGGACACTGCCAAGTTCTCGAAAAGTTCGCCTGTAGCGGAACTGGTTTTTTCCCAGGAGGTACCGCCGGTTGTTGTTCTCCACAATCCGCCGCTAACGCTGCCTGCAAAACAAACATCAGCATTGTCTTTGTCGATCAGGAATGCACGTGTCCGGCCGCCGATATTATTCGGGCCGACTTCAGTCCAGGCCATATTCAGCGAATTTCCGCCTTTAAGGGAGAGGGCTTTAACTTGTTCCTGAGCCTTGGCGATATCCGCAACATCAACAGCACCTGTAAACTGGTTAACCCGACGGGCACTCAGCCAGTTAGCAGAGTTCATCGGGTCAAGGTCCTTGACGGTTTGGTTGCCGTCTCCGGAAAGCAGGATCTTTCCTTCCCCAGCCACCTGGCCAAAGGCAGTGAATCCAATGGATAAAACAAGAGTAAGAGCAAAGAGTAAATGTTTGTTTTTCATAATCTTAAAATTTCGATAAAAGCACAAGTCTCCCTGAGACTATAGGCTCTAAAAATACAAAAAAAATGAATATTTCAAAAAATGGGGGACTATTTTTGACCTTTAGCATCGATTACCTTACCAAATCGGTAAGTTACGAACAGCGTAATAAAAAATTGCTGGTTATCCTCAATGGCCAGAATCGGTAATTTCTTCAAAAAACCTTCAAATTGCACACCTCCTTCCAATGCGTGAATCAACCTGTCTTCAGCACTGTACTCAAAGCAAAGACCGGCTCTGGCAAAAACTCCGGGAAGGAATTTCGACTCATTCATTCCTTTAAAAAAGGACTCCTTATCGAGAATGTCATATACGCTTTGCATATAATCGGGATCGAAAAGCGATGACTCATAGGTGAGTTCCATCGTGTTTGGATTATACCCGGTGACCTTCTGATAATAAACCGGTTTTAACCATGCCAGCGATAACCCGCCACCAGAAAAAAACCGGACAGAAATTCCACCTTGATCGAATTTCTTAAACAGCTCCTTCTGATACCCGGTTCCGCCGCGAATGGAGAATGCCTCATTGGTTTTTCCGAAAACATATGACCGGCCCCAGCCGCCTTTATAAGGACTCTGGCTTTTGATTTCCTTAGGATGGCGAATACTGGCAAAATCAACATCGAAAACAAGACTGCTGAAAGCTGTAAGTCTTTTGGCATAGCGGTAGTTGAGCCCCCAGCCATTGGAATTCAGACTTCCTGACCAGGAACGCTCGTTCCTGAAAAACACTTTGTCTTGTTTGTCAATTTCGCCTTGTGAAAAACCACTAAAACTAATGGCAAAGAACACCAGAAATAACAAGGGAACAACTTTGTTTAGCATAGATCTCATCCTGCCTATACAAATATAGTGAATTTCGAAATTTATTTACCAGACTTAGGAAGTTTTACCGAATTAGCAACAGCCATGCCAACCAGCCTGTCGAATCTTTCTCTGATGTCGCGATAATAAACAAAAATGTAATAATCATTTTCGGTTTCATAATGATTTCCATTAATCGCAGTCAGATCAATTTTCTGTCCAGGGCGCTTCCGGGTGGCATAACTGTAATTATAATACCCCTGTTTCAATAAAAGGTTGATCTCATAGCCCTCTTTTTCGGGATTGTAAATGCATTTATTCTGATCTTCGGTTTTCCAGTCCGTAAGTCCGCCAAAAAGAAATACATCGGTCCCGGGAAGAGAATCCCCGGTTTTCAGGAGAAAGTGCACCATTAAATAATCGGCTTCCAGATCGGAATCAAAAGCATCATCCCACTTAACCAGAAATTTACCATTGATATCCTCCTGAAACTCATATGATTTAGAAGCTTTTGGAATATCCGGCAGCAGGTAAATATGTTTTATTGGACGCTCAAACCGAATTTCCTGAACCCGGTCGGAGTTGTATTTCAGACTTTTAGTGTCGAAATGAAGGAATTCGCTGCCACCTTGGAAAAGGTTTTCCTCCTCGTAATTATATACCAGTTCTCCAGGTTGTATGTATTTGGGCAACAGGTTGGTTATCGCCGCCTGCCAGTCGAGGTTCTGGTAAATATTTATCTTGAAATTCCGTCTGGGATCATCAGGTTGCAGGGATTGGTAAGAAATAGTAAAATCAACTTCCTGATCTGTAGATAGATATCGGACATCATCGGTCCGATGCACATCCGTCGTAACCATTGCCAGAGGATCGATAATGAAAAACCGACGTGTGAGGACTGGCTGGTCCTGATCGAACTCTTTGTATACATATAAAATATAGTTCCCCGGCAGCTTGATCTGAACATCCTTGTTGGGTATTGACACCTTATAATGCGTAAAGGTTTTTAAAGTATTTCTCGAAAAATGGTAATCCATGATTTCATTGACCGCCATACCGGACAAGTACTCCGTATTTACAATATCCGAAGGCTCCCATTCAGCTGTGCAATGAATCAGAGTATAGGTGTACTGCGGAGTGACTTCGGAAAGATCATCAAACTCGAGTATCAGTGATGAAGTATCGCGCAGGTTGCGAATTGGCGGTGAAAGCCTCCAGCCTGAGCGGTACATTTCAACCGTTTTAATATTATCAAGGTAGGTCCGGTTATCATACTTGAATTTTTCGCCGGCTGCATTGACGAAAAGGGTTCCGCAGCAGATACCTGCAATAATCAGTATGATCCGATGAATGACTAGTCTCATATGGTGATGCCCCCACTCAAATAATATGCCATTGAAGTGCCAAAGGTAATTAAACATTTACCGGAAAAGTTTTCAACTTTGCATCCATGAGCTCCAGAATATTTTTACTCGCCATTCTGATACCCATGCTAGCTTCATGCAAAGCCGGATGGACCTATCATTTTCAGCAGGGCCCTATTTATGGGTCGACTTATCATATTACGTATGAATATAAATCGTCGGTATCGCTCGAAAAGGAGATTACCGCAATATTGGACCGAATCAATGTATCCATGTCGACCTACGACCCGAAGTCTAATTTATCCAGGCTTAACATGAATGACACCACCGCTCGTGTCGACCCTGATATGAAGCGTGTACTCGATGTTGGCTGGCAGGTTTCCAGGGAGTCAGGCGGAGCTTTCGATATGACGGTGGCCCCTTTGGTGAATGCCTGGGGCTTTGGTTTTACGGCCCGGGCGAAAGTTACCCCGGCATTGATCGACAGTCTGCTGCAATTTACCGGTTACACAAAAGTGCATGTTGAGGGTGACCGGCTTATCAAGGAAGATCCGCGGATCATGATTGACCCGAATGCAATAACACCTGGTTATTCTTCTGATGTAGTCGCGGATTTCTTTGATTCATTGGGACTCAAGAATTATCTGGTCGAAGTTGGAGGGGAATTGAGGTGCAAAGGCAAGAATAAGGAAGGAAACGACTGGCGGGTCGGTGTCGATAAGCCTATCGAAAACCTGGCCGAACGGGAAATTCAGCAAGTATTTCATTTAGAGCATGTCTCAGTTGCAACATCAGGAAATTATCGTAAATTTTACGTGGAAGACGGCGTAAAATATTCGCATGAAATTGATCCAAAGACAGGGTATCCTGCACGCAGCAATTTACTGTCAGCAACAGTGTTTGCCGATAAGTGCATTTATGCCGATGCCTATGCTACCGTGCTGATGGTTATCGGGTTTGAAAAATCCAAGGAGTTTTATGCCCGGATTCCGGGGATACAGGTCTATTTGATTTACAGCGATTCAACAGGTTCACTTAAAACCTGGTGGTCGCCGGGTGTGCAAGCCATGATTCAGAATTAGAGGAAAAATAAAAATGGATAAGAAAGAAAACCTCGATTTTTTCAAAATTCAGCATAACGATAACCTGCCTGAAAAAGGCAGGGTTCTTGTTGCTGAGCCATTTCTGAAAGATTCCTATTTCAAGCGTTCGGTAGTTTTGCTGACCGAGCATAATAATGAGGGGACTCTGGGTTTTGTCTTAAATAATCCTATTGATTTTGAGATCGATGAAATCCTGAAAGATTTTCCTGCGATTAATTCGTTGGTTTCCATCGGCGGCCCCGTACGTACAGATACTATTCATTACATACACACACTCGGCCACATGATACCTGACTCCGAAAAAATCATGGAGCAGGTATATTGGGGAGGTAATCTCGAGGCAATTAAATCGGGTATCAGGGAAGGATGGATTAAGGAGTACCAGATCCGTTTTTTTGTTGGATATTCAAGCTGGCATGCCGGTCAGCTCGAGCGGGAAATTGAGGAAAACTCCTGGCTGGTAACCAATATCGACAGGCTGGATGTCATGCATGGCGCTGATATACGCCTTTGGGAAAATATTCTAAAGAATGAGGACGAGAGATACCAGATGTGGACCCGCTATCCTGAAGATCCCGGTTGGAACTGATCGGTCGTTCTTATCAGTTCGCTGAGCTCTTCATGAAGAACTGAAGATATCTTCCGGTAATATCGTTTCTTATCAAACCCCAATACCCATCGTATCCCGTACTGATCATCCGTTAAAAAAATCTCATCGGCCTTATTAAGTTGGTCCGGCTTCATCTTTTCGCTTATGACGAGCGAACAATCTGTTTTTGGAATCAGGCTTTTTACAATTCCTGTTACCATCCGAGGGAATCCGTGGTTAACAGGGGAAGGAGTGAAAATCTGATCTTTTATTTTGATAAAGATATTACTGCCGGTCGTTTCTGAGAGGTACCCATTCTGATCGGTCAGTATGATCTCGTCCCATCCGTTCATAGCTGCTTCCTGGCTGATCATCAGGTTGCGCAGAGGATTGCGTACCATTGAACTGTAGAATGGATCTGCCGTATTGTGATATTTTTCTGATATACCGATAGATATCCCTTTGATATTCAGTGGGAAATAGTCGTATTCAATTTCTTCAGTCAGTCCGATGCACTTGAATGAGGGACCAAAATCAAGTTCGGTTGATGGGTAAACAGGAATGATGATGAGGTTGATCCAGCTACCTTTAAAGAGGCGGTTCCTGTTTAATAACTTCTCTAGCTGGAGTTTGAATTCGGGAAAGTTAAACTCATCCGGAAGATGCCAGCCAACAGATTCAAACCGCTTTGCGAGCATTTCGAGCCAGAGTTTAAGAAATGGTATCCGGTTTCCTGATGCAAAAAGACTTTGACGGATGCATTGACTCGAAATATCAAACCACTCTTCAGGACTCAAATGCAGAGAATCCCTCGGAATAACCGATTGATTGTATAGTATATATCTGTTAGCCAAAATTTTACCTTTCCAGAAGGTGATGTATGAAGACCGTAAACAGATTCGGGTTCAGGAAAATTGGTAAAAGAAAACCGAAAACAGCCCCGAAGAAGTGAGCGTCATGCGCAATATTGTCTTTGCTGCGGTTGCTCATCAACCAGCTGTATACCAGGTACAAAACAGCAAAAACAATCCCTGGCATCGGAATCATCATAAAAAAATAGATTTTATTCCAGGGATCAAAAAATATCGCCGCGAAAACTACCGCCGAAACGGCGCCTGAAGCTCCGATAGCACTGTAATTGTAATCCTTGCGGTGTTTATACAGGGAATATAAAGGAGAAACCAGTATGGCGCCAAAGTAGAGTATCAGGTAATAAGGTATCCAGTTGGCACCAAAATTCAGCTGGAAATGTCGTTCCAGAGCAGTACCGAAACTATATAGGACCAGCATGTTGACTATCAAATGTGTCCAGCTGGCATGAAGAAAAGCATGGACAATCAACCGGGAATATTGCCGCCGGTTAATGATCTGATAGGGATTGAATTGGTATTTATAGATCAGGCTATGCTGGTTGAAGGCTATAATTGAAATTACCGAAGTGACAAGTACAATAACAAGGGTTAGCATAGTACTAGTGTAATATCTTGAAAATTAGTTCCTTTAATAATTCTCCCTCATCGGCGGAGATATTGCCGAATCCTTTTGATTTCAGATCAAACTCACGAAGAAGTGAAATAATCTGAATCACTTTCTTTCTGGGATAATGCAGGCTTCCCTGCTGATAATCAGGGACAAAATAAGAATTGATGCCGAGAGACGAGCTGACATTTCGTGGGCTTTTATCATCCATGAAATGGTAGGCAAGCAACTTGGCGAAATAATAGAAAAGGGCAGAAATAGTGATGGAAATGTGATTGTTCTTCTGGTTTTCACCAAGGTAGTTGATTATTCGATTTGCCTTAAGAATGTTCTTGCGTGACAGTGCTTTAACCAGCTCAAAACTATTGAATTCCTTACTTATTCCGCTGTTTTCCTCTATATGCTCAGGAGTGATTTTTAGTTGTCCCTGGGGGAGTGTAATCAGGAGTTTTTCAATTTCTCCTGATATCCTCGACAAATCATTGCCGAGATATTCAGTCAGGATCATGGCTGCACCAGGTTCAATATGGTAACCCGCCCGTTTAAGATATGATTCTATCCACCTGGGGACCTGATCTTCGTATATTTTCTTGGTTGCGAGAACGACTCCGTTCTGATCGATGGATTTGTAAAGTTTTTTACGTTTGTCGAGGAGTTCGTACTTATAGCAGAGAACGAGAATTGTAGATTTCAGAGGGTTAGCCGCGAAATATTGCAGATTGTCAATTTTTTGGATCATCTGGGCCTCTTTTACGATGATCACGTTATAATCTGCTCCCATCGGAAAGCGGCGTGAAGCATTGTCGATCTGGGCTCCTTCAACATCCTTTCCATACAGAATACTAAGGTTGAATGCCTTTTGCCCTTCATCAAGAACAGTATTCTGGAGTAGGTCAGAGATCTGATCAATAAAATAGGGCTCTTCGCCCATAAGCAGGTAAATCGGATAGAATTTACGATTCTGGATATCGGAAATAATCTGCTCGAAGGTCATTTGTGAAGCCATTTTTAAAACCTGAGATGTTTAACGGACCTGCCCTCGCCAATAATTTCCTGCATGGCAAGTATCCCGATATTAAGATGGTCGGTAACATATTTCTGCGTAACGTCCCTGTCACTTTCCGCTGTTTTGACTCCGGTGGAAATCATAGGCTGGTCCGTAACGAGTAACAGTGCACCCGATGGTATCTCATTATCAAAGCCTACAATAAAGATGGTAGCGGTTTCCATGTCAATGGCCATGGAACGCGTTTTAACGAGGAACTTTTTAAACCGGCTGTCATATTCCCAAACCCGTTTGTTGGTGGTATAAACAGTGCCGGTAAAGTAGTCGCGTCCGTAATCCCTTATAGCGGTGGAAACAGCACGCTGGAGCATAAATGCTGGTAGTGCTGGAACTTCGGCGGGAAGGTAGTCATTGGAAGTTCCCTCACTCCGGATGGCCGCAATGGGCAAAATAAGGTCGCCGAGTTTGTTTTTCTTTTTCAATCCGCCGCATTTTCCCAAAAACAAGCAGGCAACAGGATGAATGGCGCTGAGAAGATCCATGATGGTGGCTGCATTCGCCGAACCCATTCCGAAATTTATTATGGTTATCCCGTTCGCTGATGCATTTGGCATATTCACATCACGGATCATTTCTACGTTATTAACCATTGCAAAGCTTTCAACGTAATGGTTAAAATTCGTGAGAATAATATATTTCGTAAAGTCCTCCAGCTTTCTCCCGGTATATCTGGGCAGCCAGTTTTCAACTATTTCCTTTTTGGTTTTCATGAAGAGTTTGCCAGTGATCAGTATATTTATGCCGATTTTACACCATCATGCAGCGGTTAAATTTACCAACTTATTCATTCAATTTAAAATCCCGGGAAGAGCGGCAGTGGATTTTTGATATTTTTAGGAGGAACTGGTACCTTCTTACCCCGGAAGAATGGGTGCGTCAGAATTTTGCCAGGTATCTGTGCGAAGGTCTCGGTTACCCTGAAAGCTTACTCCTGCTTGAAGGGTCCATTACCCATAATACATTGACCCGCAGATGTGATATCGTCGTTTTTAACCGAAAAGCTGAACCTATCGTCCTCGTTGAATGCAAAGCGCCTGAAGTTGTCCTTAATCAGAAAACCTTTGATCAGATTGCCCGGTACAACATGGTTCTTGGGGTAAAAATACTTTTGGTGACCAATGGGCTGACACATTTTTGCATCAGGATGGATCCCGAAGCATCAACTTATGAATTTCTTAAAGAAATTCCTTCTTTCCTTTCTTTTGCCGACCAGTCATCCGATGTGATCTGAAGGAACCATTCATTTGACCAGCCCGCAAAACTCCGGTTCCATTTTTCTTTTATTCCGGTAATTCTGAAACCTGCGTTCTTAAACAGGTTGAGACTGGCAATGTTCGATTCATCAATGGAGCAGTATACTTGATTAAGCAGCAGGACTTTAAAAACATAATTCAATAAAGTCTTCAATCCGTCCTTGGCATATCCTTTTCCCCATTCTGCTGATTCGCCGATGAGAATACCGATTCCAGCCCTCTGGTTATGGGGGTCGAAATCGAATAAATCGATCAGCCCAACCGGCATGGATTCTTCCAATGTTTCGATAACCAGCCTGAGCTGGCGGGCTTGAAAAATATCAAGATGCGCCTGAGCAAGGTATTCTCTTAATATTTTCCTTGAAAATGGTGCAAGAGTATTGCTCACCTGCCAGATACTCTGATCATTTTCCCATTTGAACAGGAGATCTTCATCTTCGGGTTCAATGGCCCTAAGCCTGATCCTGTTTCCTTTTAGTGGTTCCATGTAATTTAGAGCTTCTTGATTGAGCCCACCGATTTTGCAAATGCCTGATTAAATCCCTTCTTTTTCACCATCTGAAGCTTTTTATTCGCCTCAGTCTGAGATTTAAAGGTGCCAAAGGCATATCTGTAAAAGCCATCTCTCCCTTTAAATTCATGAACCGGATCCAGGCTCTTGAATGATTTTTTATCCAAAGGGGTTTTTGAGGCGGCAAACTGTATGGTCCAGGAATCATTATCCGGCTGGTCCTTTTCCGGAGCTTGCATCAGAACCGCATTTTCGGCCCCGGTGTTTATTTCTATCCTGATGAAAGTTTCAGTTGAATCAGGTTTAGCGCCGGACCAGAGTCTGGAAATTGGAATGCCATCTTTCAAAAAAGTTATGGTAAGTCCGTTGATCCTTGCAAAATCCAATGAATCGCCCTGGGGATCGAACCATGCGGTGAGAGTGCGCTGCTTATTTAATAACCTGGACAATTGAGCTACAAGTGCTTTACTTTTTTCACCAAGATTTGTGTCCGAGGCAGGATAATACAAAGTGAAATCGTTTTTCAGGTCATCCGGCAACACGATATTTCTTTCCAATTTATTATCAGCCTGATCCATCGGAATGGCATTCTCCGTATAATAGGGGAAATAGCCACTCTTTTCGATGAGCAGTCCATAGGGCTGCCCTCTTTTTGCTGAAAATAGGTACCAGGCGTTCCGGTCAGTCCTGATAACTTCGGAAATCTCATGGGTTGTTTTATAGATAAGGCTTATTTTCACATCAGGCAGCAATTCACTGTTTTGCTGCGATACGACCCCGTAAACAAGGCAATTTTCCGGTGCCGGCCTGATCATGTTTATCTGGTCCTTGAAGTCCTGGCCTTCGATTGAAAGCGTTGCCATCATGATGACCAATGAGAGCAAAATCTTCTTCCCTTTTTGAGCAATAGTACGGTACCCCGTTGTTAGAATACGAAAATCTTTCATTAACCGATAATCCCGGGCATAATGCAAGTTGATATCCAGCCAGGTTTGAGCATTATAATCGACTGTATCAGAACCATTTTCGGGATTCAGTATCCCTTTTCTCAACGGTGGTAGATTATATCCCGAGTGTATACCGGTTTGCGCATAACCCACCCAGCTCCGAGCTCCGGATAGTACTAATATACAGTTCCATAGCATAAGCCATGGTCGGGGCAGGAAAAACCATACCGCGATGGGTGATGTAACCAGAAGAAGTAAGGAAACCAAGACATCGAAAACTCTTTTGATCCGACGGTTATTGGGCTCACCAACTGAATTGATGGGAATAACATACAGGTCACCGGCTGTATTGGCGGAATTACTTCCGATGATGGATTCGGCAGCATCCGGAGCAATTTTATATTCGGTTTCCAATGAACTGAGAGCCAGCATATATTTTATGATTTCATTAGTGCTTAAATCTTTTGAGCAAAATATTACTTCATCAATATGGTTAATCCTGATGATGTCGTTTAACTGAACAACCGAGCCAAGGTATTTTCCTGATTCAATTGCCTGATCAGGAGCCACATATCCGAATATTTCAACGGGCTGACTCGACTGGTCGATGATGCGGCTTACCCGGTCGGCTTCATCCGGCCTGCCTACAATAACCAGCTTTTTACGTTTGCCGATATCGAGCCTGTATCCATGAGCTCCGGCGAAATGAAGAAGTATTCTGATGAGGAAAATTCCGGCCAAGGTCCATGCTGAACCCATAATAATCAGGGCTCGGGAAAACCTGTACTCTTCAGGAAGCAATGAATAAACCACCAATATCATGGCGGTACCATAAATAATCCCTCTGAGTATGCGCACTAATTTTACCGGAAGATCGTATCCTCCGGAAAAATAAATCGCTAAAAGCCAGATGACTATGTATGCCGGGACAAAGAAGGTTAAAAATTCAGGCGGATGATGACCGCCGCCGGGGAATTTTATTGCTTCCCAGGTAGGGTTTATCAAAAGGAACCCCAGAAAGGAAATTGCAGCATCGGCGAGCGGAAGGAACATCCGTTTTGCTACCCTGCGCAAAAGAGAGATTCCTGCTCTGAAATACACGGACAGATGGATGAAAAAGGAGAACCAGCGGGCATTACTTTTTGTAAAATGTTTAGTGGCAAAAATGATCATCGCCTGATAAAACATCAACACATAATTGATGCTTGACTTCTTTGTGCTCTCCCCTTTATAATGAATAATAGTGGTTTCAGGAAAGTAAAAGTTCTTGTAGCCAGCCTGAAGTATGCGGTATGAAAGGTCTATATCCTCACCATACATAAAAAAAGTTTCATCGAAATAACCGGTCTTTTCCAGAACTGATTTTCGGATAAACATAAATGCACCCGGAAGTATGTCCACTGGATTGATTTGATCCTGAGGAAGATATCCTAAGTGGTACTGTCCAAATTTATGCGATCGGGGAAACAAAGCGGACAATCCAAAAACCTTATAAAAGGAAACCCATGGGGTGGGAAGGGCTCTTTTTG
Source organism: uncultured Bacteroidota bacterium (assembly GCA_903851365.1). Lineage (GTDB taxonomy): Bacteria > Bacteroidota > Bacteroidia > Bacteroidales > UBA12481 > UBA12481. Next base: position 42,506 of record CAINOB010000064.1, on the reverse strand, counting down.
ATTCCGGAAGAAATGTTCCCTTACCATTTATCATTCTGACTCCCAATGCCCCTGCATCGGGGTGACTATCCATGAATTCCAGTATCTTCTGAAAGGTGGATTCCTCGACTACCGTATCCGGATTGAGAATGAGCTGGAATTCGCCTTCCGCGATACGCATAGCCTGATTATTTGCCTTAGAGAATCCGGTGTTTTCAGTGTTTTCGATCAGCTTAACGTTCGGGAACTGGTTTCTCACCATGACACAGGATCCATCGGCGGAATTATTATCAACCACGAAAACCTCAATCGGCATTGCTCCGGCAGCACGGTAAACCGACTTGATGCATTGCTCAAGAAAGAACTTAACGTTATAGCTGACGATGATAACCGAAATCCTCACAGGTTTCATGAATTCTTAGGGTTTGTGTATGGATTCTTCAAACAGGGTACGGTTAAGCAATGAGCGGCCAAGAGTAATCTCATCAGTATATTCGAGTTCATTGCCAATGGCTACTCCTCGTGCAAGTGTAGTAATTTTAACTGAATGTTCCGATAACTTCCTGTAAATGAAAAAATTGGTTGCATCGCCTTCCATGGTCGCACTAAGCGCCAGTATCACCTCCCGGACATCGCCTGTGGAAACTCGCTCTGCCAGGGACCCTACGGAAATATTGGATGGTCCGATACCATCCATCGGCGACAGTATCCCGCCCAGAACATGGTATACACCAGTATATTGCTGGGTTGATTCGAGAGCCATCACGTCGCGGATATTCTCAACCACGCAGATCTGTGACCGGTCGCGGGCCGGATTTGAACACACCTGGCAGATTTCCTGATCAGAGATATTGTGGCAAATTTTGCAGTGGTGTATTTCCTTTCGCAATTGCAGAAGGCTGCCGGCCAATGATTCCGATTCGGAAACATCCTGCCTGAGCAAATGCAAAACCAGTCGCAGAGCCGTTTTTCGGCCTATCCCTGGTAATTTGGCAAATTCATTTACTGCTTTCTCAAGCAGTCTGGACGTGTATTTTGAAGAATCCATTTTCTTCGATTAATTCTCAAAAGTAACATCGTTGCGATCGAATAGCAATTTTTTGACTTTATTTGCCGTATCGACCCGAAAACAATGAACCCAATCTGGATTGCACTCATACTAATCAGCTATTTCGGACTTCTCCTGTTCATTTCTCATCTGACGAGCAAAGGCGCTGACAACGCCGGTTTCTTTATAGGAAACAGAAAATCACCATGGTATATTGTTGCAATCGGCATGGTAGGAGCCTCGATTTCCGGCGTTACCTTTATTTCGGTACCGGGTTGGGTGGTATCCAGCCAATTTGCCTATATGCAGATGATTATAGGTTATCTTGCAGGTTATCAAGTAATTATTTGGTTGTTGCTGCCCATGTATTATAAGCTTCGCCTTACTTCTATATATGGTTATCTGGAGCAACGTTTTGGCTATTGGTCGTATAAATCAGGAGCATCTTTCTTTCTATTGTCTCGGACCATTGGCTCTGCTGCCCGCCTTTTTTTAGTTTCGGCGGTCCTGCAAATTGCCTTTTTTGATGCCCTTCACATTCCGTTTGCGCTTAATGTTTTGATTATCATGGGCTTGATTTATCTCTATACCTATAAAGGAGGGATAAAGACAATTATCTGGACAGATTCGATTCTGGCTATGATGTTTATTACAGCATTGATCCTGACTATCGTGCTGGTGATGAAGGATCTTAACCTCGGATGGCCGCAACTTATTGGCCAGATTCGTGAATCAGGCTTGGGTAAGATTTTTTTCTGGGATGATTTTGGCGGCGACCGAAAGCATTTCATCAAGTATTTTTTGGGCGGGATGTTTATCACCATCACGATGACCGGCCTTGATCAGGATCTGATGCAGAAAAACCTGAGTTGTAAAACATTGAAGGATTCACAGAAAAACATGACCTGGTTTAGCTTATCGCTGGTTCCGATTAACCTTCTCTTTCTCACGATGGGTGCTTTGCTGATCATTTTTGCCCGCTCACGTAATATTCCTATCCCGGCAGCCTCCGACAGCTTGTTCCCGATGATTGCCATGGGCGGATATCTGCCTCCTGTAGTTGGGATTATTTTTATCGTAGGTCTTGTTGGAGCGGCCTTTTCCAGTTCGGATTCGGCATTAACAGCCCTGACAACTTCAGTGACTATTGATATCCTGAATAAAGAAAATGCTCCTGAGGAGGTTACCAGAAGGGTCAGAAACAGGGTGCATATACTTCTGTCGCTGGTTTTTTTGATGGTGATACTGCTATTCAGGGCCCTGAACGACCGAAGTATTATTGATAGCATATTTACTATTGCCGGTTATACTTATGGTCCATTGCTGGGACTCTATGCTTTCGGCATGTTTACCCGCTACAAAGTAAATGACCACCTCGTACCTTATGTGGTGGTCATTTCACCTGTTCTTACCTATTTAATACAGCACTTTTCGCAGCACTGGATTAATTATGTTTTCAGTTTCGAGTTACTTCTGATCAACGGATTGCTGACTTTCCTCTTTCTCTGGTTTATTCGTCTTCGGTCTTCGAAATAAAATAAATCTCCTTGATCAGGGCATCGTATTTCTCGTGCAGGAATTTCCTTTTCAGCTTTAATGTCGGAGATAATTCACCCGTTGCCGAGGTCCACTCATCAACAACCAGTCGGAATCTTTTAACCTGTTCATGCGGTCCCAGGTTCTTATTGATCGCATTGATTTCCTGCTGATATCTGGAAATAATCTGCGGTTTGGTGATTAATTCCTGGTTATCCCGATAATGGATACTTTTCTTGGCACAGTAATCATGCAGGAACCGGAAGTTCGGTGAGATAATTGCGGAAGTGAATTTCTGATTCTCACCAATGATCAAAGCATTATCGATAAAGAATGATTCTTTTATTTTATTCTCAATCGATTGAGGAGCAATATATTTACCTCCTGAATTCTTGAAGATTTCCTTTTTCCGGTCTGTGATTTTCAAGAACCTGCCATCAATAATTTCGCCGATATCTCCAGTGTGAAACCATCCATCGCTGTCGATAACCTCGCGGGTTAATTCCTCATTTTTATAATATCCCATCATAAGGTTGGGCCCTTTCATGAGAATCTCACCGTCGCCTGCGATCTTGACTTCCACGCTTTTTAATATCAGGCCAACCGTACCAAACATATTATCTGGATAATTCTTCTCATTTATCGCGATAACAGGAGAGGTTTCGGTGAGTCCGTAGCCTTCCTGGATACGAATTCCGGCAGCGGTAAATACCCTTGCCAGTCTGGGTTGCAAAGCAGCGCCTCCCGAGAAGGCCATCTGCAGGTTATTGCCCAAACCTTCCCTCCATTTCGAGAAAACAAGCTTATCCACAATCCGATGCTGGAAGGCATACCATGATCCGTTAACACCGCCATGTTCATAGCGCAGGCCGATATTTACGGCCCAGAAAAATACCTGTTTCTTGATGCCTTTCAGAGCCTTGCCTTTCGCGAGGATCTTATCGTACATCACTTCCAATATCCTGGGAACCGTAACAAAGGTGCTGGCTTTAATTTCTTTCAGATCAGCACCGATAGTGCCAAGATTTTCAGCGTAATACAATCCGTAACCCTGAAGCTGGTAGCCATAATGGACAATACGTTCCAATACATGGCAAAGCGGCAGAAAGCTCAGAACGCGGGCGCTGGTTTCGAGATCGAGAATGTGCAGCGCATCGGAAAGATTTGACATCATATTCTTGTGCGAGAGCATAACACCCTTTGGAACACCTGTAGTTCCTGAAGTATATATAATGGTAAAAAGGTCCTCAGCCTGAATGGAATCTTTGATCTGGGGAAGTTTGTCGGCCCAGAATTTTTCGTTTTTCTCTCCAAGCTCAGCTATTTCCTGCCAGTTGCTCGCTCCTTCCACCTCATTAAAAGTGTAGATGTTTTCGATATTCGGGGTCCTGTTTTTGGCGAATTTTTTATACAGAGCCGTATCGGAAACCAGGGCTAGTCTTGAATCTGAATGTTCCATAATGTATGCCGTCTCCTCATCGCTTAGAGTGGGGTATATCGGAACATGAACCACACCGATCTGCATCATTCCCATATCGAGGAAATTCCATTCGGGACGATTATTGGAGGCGCTAACGATTTTATCACCCTTTTTCAAGCCCATTGCGAGTAATCCGTAACTGATCTGGTTCGCTATCCTCTCATACTCAGCTGTGGACCAGGTGACCCACTGCCCGTCAACTTTCGAGGCGAGTGCATCGGTACGCGGGTATGTCTTTATAGCATAATCCAGTACATCGAATGTTCTTCGTATTTCCATAGTTATTAAGGTTAGGTTGTTTAGGTTAAACATGAATTTATTTTATTGATCTGATCCTGGGTGAAGTCGGGGAGATCCAGGATGCGTAGGTTAGTCTGCAGTTGTTGTTTCGAGCTGATCCCAATCAGCACGGAGGTAATGAAATCGTGGCTCTTAACCCAGTTCAGGGCCAGTTCGGCCAATGTTAAGCCAAGCTCGGTAGCTATACTGTTAAGTTTTATAACAACGGATTGTATATCAGGAGTTATTTGATCAGTTTTAAGAAATCCATGGGGCTTTGCGGCTCTGGAGTCTGCCGGGATCCCATGCAGGTATCGATCGGTCAGAAGTCCTTGTGCCAAAGGTGAAAATGCTATACATCCGATCATTTTTTCCCGGAGAACAGCTGCCAGGCCATCTTCAGCTTCCCGTTTGAATAAAGAATATTTAACTTGGTGAATCAGGCAGGGAGTTCCCATTTCAGCGAGGATCCGCGCTGCTTCCAAAGTTTCATCGGGTGGATAATTTGATATTCCTGCATATAAAGCTTTGCCCGATCGGACTGCCTGTGCCAGAGCGCCCATCGTTTCTTCCAGGGGAGTCAGCGGATCATACCGGTGTGAATAAAAAATATCCACATAATCCAGATTCATCCGGTTGAGACTCTGATCGAGTGAAGCAAGAAGGTATTTGCGTGAACCATTATCACCATAGGGTCCGGGCCACATAAGGTAACCTGCTTTAGTGCTGATAATCAGCTCATCGCGATATGGTTTAAGATCTTTTTTTAGAATTTTACCAAAATTGGATTCTGCAGATCCAGGCGGCGGGCCATAATTATTTGCCAGATCGAAATGGGTAACTCCCTGATCAAAAGCATACCGGATAATCTCTCTTCCAGTCTCAAATTCGTCGACACCTCCGAAATTATGCCACAGTCCAACTGAAAGGACCGGAAGGCTAACTCCACTTCTTCCGCAGCGGCGGTAAGGCATCTTTTCGTATCTGTTATCCTGTGCAATGAAATCCATGACCATAGTTATTTATGTAAAGATGTAAAAATAACACTGTTTGCCAAATTGAAAACTGCGTTTCATAATTCCCTGAAATTGTTATTAAATTGTACCCGGTTTGTGAAACCTAAGCGCGGACCGGAAGTGGGATGGAGAAAATAGCATTTATTCTTCATGGTAAAATACGAGGAAAGAAGTCGATAAAGGAGTCCCTTACTGAAAGATTTACAGTAGATTATATTGTGAATTTTTATGAAACCGCTCATCCCCGGCATGCCGAGGGGTTAACCATGCAGGCTTTAAATGATGGTTGCGATTTTATGATAGCGGTAGGAGGTGATGGTACTTTAAACGAGATGGTTAACGGATTTCTAAAGTCCGGCGGAAGAACGAAATTTAACACCGTGCTCGGTGTGCTACCCTATGGAACAGGTAATGATTTTGCCCGTGGCCTGGGAATTTTAAGAAGCATTGATCAGCTATCGAGCCTGTTAAAACAAAATTCACCGGCATTGATTGATGCAGGATGTATGGAGTTTCAGCTTCCCGACTCATCAGTGAAAATCCATTATTTCGACAATATTGCCGATCTGGGCATAGGTGCGGATGTGGTTGTTCAGGTCAATGGTGTTCATCTCAGAAAGAAAATACTTGGAGGAACCCTGACATTCTTTCTGGCCGTCCTTATTACTTTTTTTACCTATAAGCACAAAAAGATCAAGGTTTCCTGGGATGGGTTCAGTTGGGAAGGTCGGGTACTTAGCGTCGTAGTTGCCAATGGCAGATATTTTGGCAGCGGATTAGGTATTGCTCCTGATGCCAGGCAGGATGACGGTTTGTTTGAGGTGGTGATCTTTGCCGATCTCAGTATCATTGATTACCTGAAGCACTATGCAACGGTTCGTAAAGCTAAACACGTCATACATCCCGAAGCGCATTATTACAGGGTCAATGAACTGTCGGTTGAACCGGTGGGAAATCTTGCCATTGTGGAAGCCGACGGTGAAATAGCAGGACAGGCACCTGTAATTTACAAATGCCTGCCCGCAGCGATGCCGTTTTTAATACCTTGATTGGGCGTTTGTGTCGCCTTTATGCCTCCCTACAATAGGTTCATTAATGCTTCGCGGGCCTTTGCCATTGCCCTGTCGATCCCCGAAACGTCTTTACCCCCTGCAGTTGCAAAAAATGGCTGTCCTCCTCCGCCTCCCTGAATCTCTTTTGCACTATCGCGGATAATATTACCGGCATGCAAGCCGAGACTGCTGACGAGGCTCTCTGAAATCATCACTGTCAATATTGGTTTACCCTGGATTATCGAGCCGATGACCAGATAGAGATTTTCTGTTTCGCCTTTGATCTGATATGCCAGGTCCTTGATCTGGGCAGCATCCGGCAAATCCACTCTTTCGCAAATGAGATTAACTCCATTTAAAGCTACAATTCGTGATCGCAGATCGTTCTTGATATGCTTTAGCTGCTCTTTATCAAACTGTTCAATCTTCTTACGGAGTTGCTGGTTTTCTTCCATCAATTGGATAAAAGAATCCACTATTCCATGATTCGTTTTCGCCAGGAGATTAAGCTCCCGTATGGTTTTTTGCTGTTCCCTGATATTTTCTTCTGCTTTTTGGCCGGTTTGTGCTTCAATACGGCGTATTCCCGATGCGATGCTGCTCTCCGAAACGATTCTGAAATATCCGATTTGCCCGGTAGCGGCCACATGTGTTCCTCCGCACAGTTCTATGGATTCCCCAAACTTGATCACCCTGACCTGATCGCCATACTTTTCACCAAACAGGGCCATCGCTCCCATCTCGCGCGCTTTGGCAATCGGTACTGCCCGCAGCTCTGCAAGTTGGATATTCTGACGGATAAGCTTGTTTACCAGGATTTCAACCTGGTCGGTTTCCTCTTCGGTTAATTTCTGGAAATGCGAAAAGTCGAATCTCAGATAGTCAGGATCAACCAAGGATCCTTTTTGTTCAACATGATTCCCAAGGACGGTCCGCAGGGCAAATTGTAAAAGATGCGCGGCCGAATGGTTGCGCATAGTGTTCAACCTTGAATTCTCATCCACCGAAGCCACAAACCTGGCACCAGGATCTTTAGGTAACTGGCTGGTAATATGAACGGTAAGATTATTTTCTTTTCGGGTATCCTCAATATGCACCAATTCTCCGGCCGACTTAAGTGTGCCTGTATCACCCACCTGTCCGCCGCTTTCCGCATAAAATGGGGTTTTATCAAATACCAGCTGATAAAATGATTTTTTAGGAGTTTTAACGAGCCGGTAACGCATGATTTTAACCTCAAGCGAGAGCTGATCGTATCCGACAAATTCTTGCTCATCCTGATCCTGCAAAATAATCCAGTCGGCAGTTTCCTGGCCGGAAGCCTGACGTGACCTGGATTTTTGCTTGGCCATTTCTTCGTGGAATTCGGGAATATTCACCTTCATGCCCTTCTCGTGAAGGATCAGCTCGGTGAGATCGAGAGGAAATCCGTAAGTGTCGTACAATTCAAAAGCTGCTTTTCCGCTAAAAGGAAGATCTTTCGATTTCTGAGCATTCACAAGGTTTTCCAGCAAAGTGATGCCAGTATCAAGCGTACGGAGGAAGGAGTTCTCTTCTTCCCCAATCACTCTGGTTATGAGCTGCTGCTGTGTTTTTAATTCAGGGAAGGCATCTCCCATATTCTCAATAAGTACGGGTATCAGACCATACATAAAAGGCTCTTTCAGATTCAAAAAGTTGAATCCATAGCGAACGGCACGGCGAAGAATTCTTCTGATGACATAACCTGCTCCCGTATTCGACGGCAGTTGCCCGTCGGCAATGGAAAATGCTATTGCCCTGATATGGTCAGCGATAACACGCATTGCGATATCCGAATCATCGGCTGCCCCGTATTTTATACCGGTGATTTCAGAGAGTTGACGGATTACCGGTTGAAAGATATCGGTGTCGTAGTTCGATTGTTTTCCTTGCAGCGCCATGGTTAGTCGCTCAAAGCCCATTCCTGTATCTACATGTTTGTGAGGCAATTGAACCAGCGATCCATCAGCCCTTCTATTATATTGTATAAATACCAGATTCCATATTTCAATTACCTGAGGATGTCCCTTATTCACGAGATCACGGCCTGCGATCAGCGCACGGTCGGCATCCGAACGCAGGTCAACATGTATTTCGGAACAGGGTCCGCATGGGCCGGTATCGCCCATTTCCCAAAAGTTGTCCTTTTTTGAACCTTCCAGAATCTTATCTTTAGACGTGTGCTTTAACCAGAGATTAAAGGCTTCATTATCCCTTTCGATCGATTCCGTTTTGTCGCCTTCAAAGATGGTTACATAAAGTTTTTCCGGGTTGAGTCCCATCCAAACGGTAAGAAATTCCCAGGCCCAGTCGATAGCTTCGGTTTTAAAATAATCGCCAAACGACCAGTTACCCAGCATCTCAAACATTGTATGATGATACGTGTCATGGCCAACTTCCTCAAGATCATTATGTTTCCCGGAAACCCGTAAACATTTCTGCGAATTTGCCACCCTCAATGACTTCGGAGTTTGGTTACCCAGAAAATAATCTTTGAACTGATTCATTCCGGCATTTGTGAACATGAGTGTCGGATCATCCTTGACAACCATAGGTGCCGATGGCACAATAAGATGGCCTTTGGTTTCGAAAAAATCCTTGAATTTTTGCCGTATAATTTTGGAATTCATCAGGTTTATCTTAATTTACTGGTTTGAATAAAGAGTTGCAAAGTTAGATATTTTCGATAATTTTGCACCTCCTGTAGCGTTTAGTGCTAGTGTAAGCAGTGGATCAGTATGGCAAAGTTCAAATATCATTTTAATCCGGAATCACTTTCCTTCGACCGAATTCGTTTAACGATCGGCCAGAAATTGTTCAGGGTTATTGCCTATCTGATGTCGAGTCTTGTCGTTGGTGGCGGACTTCTCCTGTTTATTTCGATGTTTACGGATCTTCCCAAAGAAAGAATTTTAACTCGTGAATTGGCGTTTTTAAGAACACAATTTGAGCTGACAAATAAGAAAATGGAGCAGGCTCAGAGTGTGCTTACTGAGTTGCAAAACCGCGACGACAATATTTACCGTGTCATTTTTGAAGCCGATCCGGTACCGTCATCAATCAGAAATGCTGGATTCGGGGGCGTTAACCGATATGCCGACCTGGATGGTTACAAGAACTCTGCGATTGTTAAGGAGACTTCTCAAAAGCTCGACGACATCATGAATAAGCTTTATGTCCAGTCGAAATCCTACGATCTTCTTTTTAACCTGGGAAAGGACAAGCAGAAAATGCTGACTGCCATCCCCAGTATTATTCCTATGGAGCATTATACAAGGATCGGTTCATTTTTCTCAGCCCATCGGCTACATCCGATACTCAAGGTTTATCGGCCACATAACGGGATTGACTTCACTGCTCCGGTTGGAACGAAGGTTCGTGCCGCCGGTGATGGAGTTGTTGTTGAAGTGAATCCGGTAAAAGGATTTTCAGGATATGGAATTACCATTACGATCAATCATGGTTATTCTTATGAAACCTTTTATGCTCATCTTAACAAAGCGCTTGTGCAGGTGGGTGACCACGTTAAAAGAGGTCAGATTATCGCGCTTAGCGGAAACACTGGTCTGACAATAGCCCCGCACCTTCATTTTGAGATTCACCACAATGGTGTTCCTGTTGATCCGATCAACTATCTTTTTACAGATATTACCCCGCTTGAGTACCAGCAATTGATTGAAATGTCGAAACTTGGCGGACAGTCACTTGACTAATTTCAGTAAAGTTGCCATATAAAGAACCGCAAATAGAAAAGATCTATTACTCCATTGGCGAAGTAGCAGAAATGTTTGAGGTTAATCCCTCGCTAATACGCTACTGGGAAAGTCAATTCGAAAATATCAATCCCAGGAAAACACCCGGTGGTAAAAGACACTATATGCTCAAGGATATTGAGCAGATCCACCTGGTTTACCATCTGGTTAAAGAAAAGGGAATGACTCTTTCCGGCGCTCAACAAAAGCTTAAAGACAATCGAAATGATACTGAGAGTAATCATCAGATTGTTAAGAAGCTGCAGCAAATCAGAGATTTACTTACCGGTATGCGTGACGAACTTTAATTAAAGTCATGGTTCTCGTAAAAGACATCATTTCCGTTTTGGAATCCAAAGCGCCACTGGGGCTACAGGAATCTTATGATAATGCCGGTTTGCTTACCGGGCATAAAGACCTGAAAGTTACCGGAGTTCTGGTATGCCTTGATGTGATTCCTGCTATTTTAGACGAGGCCTTGCAACGTGGATGCAATTTTATTTTATCGCATCATCCTCCCTTTTTCAGTGGGATGAAAAAGTTTTCAGGAAATTCACTTCAGGAGGAAATTCTGGTAAAAGCCATTAAAAACAACCTCATTCTTTACGCCAGTCATACCAATCTTGATTCAGTTGTCTATGGTGTGAGCGGGAAAATGGCTGACAGGCTTGGTCTTATCAACCAAAAGATACTTATTCCCCGGGAGGATGACCTGCTAAAGCTGGTATGCTTTATTCCGGCATCACATCTTGAACTTGTCAGCAATGCGATTTTTGCTGCTGGTGCCGGGTCCATCGGAAATTATGATCATTGTTCCTATCAGTTAAGTGGAAATGGGACATTCAGGGCCGGTGAAGGAACCCATCCATATACCGGAACCGTTGGAATTACGCATTATGAGCCGGAAACCAGGTTTGAGACCATATTACCAAAGCACAAGTTAAAGGCGGTGATTAAAGCCATGCTCGAACATCATCCTTATGAGGAAGTGGCTTATGATTTATACCCGTTAATCAATAAAAATCCGTCGCAAGGATTGGGAATCGTCGGGGAGCTGTCACAGGAATGTTCTGAAACAGATTTTCTGAAACAGGTAAAAGAGGTTTTCGGGGTTCCGGTTATCCGCCATTCAAAGCTTTTCAACCGGCAAATCAGGAAAGTAGCTCTCTGCGGAGGAAGTGGCGCTGATTTTATAAAACAGGCCGCATCATCAGGTGCAGATATTTACCTTACTGCCGACATAAAATACCATTTTTGGTTCGATCTTCCGGGCCAAATTGTTCTTGCAGATATAGGACATTTTGAAAGTGAGCGATTTACGATTAACGTATTGGCCGATTCTCTTATCGAAAAATTCCCTAAATTTGCGGTTTGTTTAACTGAGGTAAATACCAATCCGATAAACTATTTGATATAGCTATGACAGCAACAAAAACAGGAACCAAGGATCAGGGCGCTAACGTAGAAGAAAAACTGAGAGATATATTTGAACTACAGAAGGTTGAATCAGAAATTGATAAGATTCAGACACTGCGCGGAGAACTTCCTCTTGAAGTACAGGATCTTGAGGATGAGTTGGTTGGGTTGGAAACCAGGATCAAGAACTTTGAAGACGAGGTAAAAGAGCTTGAAGCTGCTATTTCAAAGAAAAAAGTTGAAATAACGGATGCTCAAGGTCTGATCAAGAAATATGAAACTCAGCAGAACAATGTCAGGAATAACCGTGAGTTTGATTCACTTTCCAAAGAAATTGAATTTCAGTCACTGGAAATTCAGCTCAGTGAAAAGAGAATTAAGGAATTTGCGATTCGCTTATCTGACAAACAGACAGTTACTGCAGATTCAAGGTCCATGTTTGAAGAAAGAAAACACGATCTCGAAGCAAAGAAACATGAGCTGGATGAGATAATTTCAGAGACGAAGATCGAAGAAGAGAACCTCTATATGCGGTCAAAACTGATCAGCCAGAGGATTGATGAAAGGTTGCTCTCAGCTTATCGCCGTATCAGGAAAAATGCACGCAACGGTTTAGGAGTTGTTACTGTTCAGCGTGATGCATGCGGTGGCTGTTTCAATCTCATACCACCACAAAGACAGCTGGATATCCGTTCGCGCAGAAAAATCATTGTTTGCGAATATTGCGGAAGAATCCTGGTTGATGATGAAATTGCCGGGGTTGCCATACCTACGGAATAATTTCCATACCGACGATGAGGAAAGGTTTCCTGATAGTACTTTCAGCTCTGCTATTATCCGGAAACTATCTTGCAGCCCAATCAGTACCTTTCGATCCGGAAATAAGAAAGCTATATCTAAACCTTGATACCCTTGGCGGTAACCGACTGCTGATACAGCGGTATAAGGTAAATAGTCCGGATTTTATCAGATTACTCAGTTACCGCGAGTTTCTGATCAGCCTTCTACATCAGTCAAAAAAAAATGTTGAGCAATATTTAACTGAATCAGGCCCATGGATTCAATCGCTCGACAGGTTGCACGATGCCGGAATATCCATTCAGGTTGCACTGGCTGAAATCCATCTTTACCGGTCAGTATTAACATCCCAGATATCAGATTATAAAACGACAGCAACGGAACTGATTGCTTCGTATAAGATCGTCGCAAGATTCGGCAGCGATTTCACAACCAGTGACAGGAATAAATTGTCGGGATTCCTGGGTATAATTTTCCATCAGGTTCCAGATCAATATGTTAAATACCTGAAATTACTTGGAGTGCGTACATCAGGATTGAGCGGTTTCAATGGACTCGAGCGATATTATGGATCAGCCTTGCCCGGGACAGCGGACAGGATGGAAGGATTCCTGCTGTTGGTTACGACTCTGAAGGAGTTCAGTCAGGATCCGGCAGCATCCTGGAATTTTGTTACCGCTGAGGGAATGCCGATGTTCGAAAACCCACTCGTCAGATATCAGTGTGCGATGGCGGCGCTGAAAGCCGGAAATTGCGATAAAGCGGTGGAATTATTAGAGATTCCATTACCGGCAAAAGCTCAGGTTACTTTTCCTTACTGGAATTATCTATTGGGCCGGACCAAGCTTTATCAGGATAATCCTGAATCTGTGATCTGTTTTGATCGGTTTCTACAGGATCCCGGCGGGGAAAATTACAGGCACTCGGCCACACTCCTGGCAGCCGAGTATTACTTTATACATGGTAAACAGGATCAGGCTAATAAGTATCTGGAAAAAATGAAAAATTTTTCAGCCCCCCTTACCGTTGCGGATAAACAGGCACTGATTGAATCTTCGGCCGAGAAATTGCCTAAGTCCTATTTATTGAAAATCAGATTTTTATTTGATGGCGGGTATTATAATGATTGCCTCACCACCTGTGAAAGTATGCTTCTTGCGGGTGGTTACTCGGGACCTGAGGATGGAGAGTTATTATATCGGAAAGCCAGATGTCAGCAGCGATTGGGTAGAGTTTTGCCGGCAATAGAAACTTATAAAGAAGTGATTGGCAGAGCGGAAAAGATCAATAGCTATTTTGTTCCAAATTCGGCTTTGCAGGTGGGATATCTGTATAAAAAATCGGGCCAGACTGAGCTGGCCCGAAAATACTATCATATTTGTCTGGATCTGAACAATTACGGTTATCGCGAAGGAATAAACCGTCAGGCTCAGGCAGCACTCAGGGAACTGGATAAATAGCTACCAGCTGCCTCCTGCACCGCCGCCGCCGAAGCTTCCGCCGCCGCCACCACCGAATCCGCCGCCAAATCCACCTCCCGAAGAAAATCCACCAAAGGAGCCGCCATTACCACGACCGCCCATCATACCCATCAATAAAAGCAATGGCAACCCGCTTCCGCCGATTCCATTGTGACGGTTCATGCGTGATCTTCCGCCGAAAATGATTGAAAACAGAATGGCCATAATGATCAGGCCGAGTATCGGGTTCGATCTTTTACCGCTATTTCCCCGCTTGAGATACTGATCAGCAGTGAATTCACCGGAAGTGATTTTCATAATTACATTGATAGCTGCATCGATTCCGCCAGCATAGTCATTTTGCTTGAATCTGGGGATCATCTCGATATCAACGATTTGATTTGCCTGCAAATCAGTAAGAACCGGCTCTAATCCGTATCCCACTGCAATATAGACCTGCCCTTTTTCATCAGCAGTTTTTGGCTTTAAAAGTATCATCACTCCGTTGTCCTTGCCTTTGACGCCAACCTTCCATTTCTCCGCCAGTCGGGTGGTATAATCGTTGGGTTCAAAGCCGTGCAGGGTTGGAACAGTTACCACGAAAATCTGGGTTGAGGTTCTGTTGTTAAAGTCGAGCAATTTGCCCTCCAGGTTTTCAGCATCTGCCTGACTGAAAAGTTTAGTGAAATCATTAACCAGCCTTGGAGGCTGCATGGGTTCAGGAAATTCCTGAGCTCGCAGCATAGGAGTAAACAGCGAAAGTATCAGGCTAAGTGCCAGTAGTTTTTTCATTTGACCTATTATTATTTACCAAATGATATATCATCCGGCAATTCATTCGTATCATTCACCAGGTAAGGGAAGAACTCGACGAGTTTTTCACCTGTGAGCTTAATTCCATCAACCAGGCCATCGGTAAACCTGCTATTCCGGAAATGTTCAGTCATGATTTCACTGATGCGGTCCCAGAATCCTTCGGGAACCACTTTGTTGATTCCGACATCTCCGAGAATGGCAAACTTTCTGTTGTTTACGGCGAGATAGAACAGCACTCCGTTGCGTTGCTCCGTATTATGCATTTTCAGCTTTTTGAAAATGAAGGCAGCCTGATCCAGAACATCGCCCTTAAAGGAGGATTCGATGTGCACCCGTATCTCACCCGAGGTGTTTTTTTCGGCCTGCATGATGGCGTTTTTAATGGCCTGCTGGTCTTCTACACTAAAGAATTTTCGTGCGTTCATCTGATTAGAATTTTACAGCAGGAGCTTTATCAGCACCTTCAGCTGCTTCGAAGTAAGGCTTCTTGTCGAATTTAAACATTCCCGACCAAATGTTTTTTGGAAACATTCTGATAAATGTGTTGTAATCACGAGCCATTTCATTGAATTTCCTCCTTTCGGTGCTGATCCGGTTTTCTGTTCCTTCCAACTGTGACTGCAGGTCAAGAAAGTTTTGGTTAGCCTTGAGATTTGGGTACTGTTCAACAGTTACCATAAGCCTTGATAAAGAACCGCTTAATCCAGCCTGTGCATCCTGAAAGCGTTTCATATCTGCATCCGTCATATTTTTCGGATCCACCTGTACCGAGGTGGCTTTTGCTCTGGCTTCAATCACAGCGGTAAGAGTTTTGCTTTCAAAATCGGCATACCCCTTGACGGTATTAACCAGGTTAGGAATCAGGTCGGCGCGGCGCTGGTAGGCAGTTCCGACGTTAGACCATTGTTCATCCACTTTTTCATTCTTTGTAACCATACTGTTATAGTTACTGTAAGCTGAGAAACCGATCATGGCAATAATTACGACAATTACGATAATCCAAAGGTTACGTCTGTTTTTCATGATTTTAATAGTTTATAAAGGGTTCGATCAAATTTCATTCCAATTATCCCTGTCCCAGTCAAATCCATATTTTGGATAAACATGTTACAAATAATAGCGTATATTTGATAACGAATCACCATGTATGTTACAAAAACTACAATTTAGAATTAATTTTGCTTTAATCAACCAATATAGTCATATGAAGAATTCGGTTTTCCTAGCTATGAAGAAGATGGCAGTTGTATTAACTGTCATTTTAGCAGGTTTTGGATTTGTCAACAAAACCCAGGCACAGGCAGATTTTACTGCATTTAATCTGGCCCTGAGTCCCTCTTTTACCGAAATTAAATCTCTCTCGGATACAACAATAACGGTACCTGTTTATAATACTGCAGATGTTAACAGCATTGCAGCAATATTCACGGTTTCCGCCGGTGCGACTGTTACGGTTAATGGTCTTGCGCAAGTGTCAGGGACAACCAGGAATAATTATACAAGTACAGTTGTTTATCGTGTTAGCAACGGTACGGCAGTGAAAAACTGGAAAGTAAGTATCCAACGAAAATTACCGAGCCTTGAACGCCAGCTACTGACGTTTAGTCTTCCGTTGCCCGGCGGCACCAGTGCAGTAGGAACTATAAATGAAACCCTTTCAACTGTTTCCGTGGTTGTTCCTCTCACATTGAACGTTACGGCACTGGCTGCGACGTTCACGGTTTCACCGATTGCGATAGTTAAAGTCAACAATCTGATTCAGACCAGTGGAGTCACAACAAATAACTTTGGCAATCCTGTCAGTTATGTTGTTCAAGCGGAAAATGGATCAACCCATGTTTATATTGTATCCATTGTCAGGGATGTTGCTCAGCATGGCAAGCAATTAGTGACTTTCGGATTTAATGCACTATCGCCGGCAGTTAGCGGTACAATTGATGAGACTCTTCATACTGTCGCTTTGACTGTTCCTTATGCAGTTAACAGGGCAACACTTGTAGCAACTTTCACCACTTCGCTGATGGCAACCGTGAAAATTGGAAGTGCCACACAGGTGAGCGGCATAACAGTAAATGATTTTTCAGGTGTTAACCCGGTTGTTTACACTGTTGTTGCCGAAGACGGATTAACTCAGGATTACGCAGTAACGGTAAGCAGAGTAGCACCCAGCAGTGCGAAAGATTTTGTCACTTTTAAGTTTTCAAACCTGACCCCGAATGTTAATGGTACGGTTGATGCTACACTCGGAACCATTACCGCAATTATTCCCTATGCATCAAATATCACCACTCTGATTGCAACCTTTACCACATCACCGCTTGTGCAGTCGGTTAAAATTGGCACAACCAGCCAGGTAAGTGGTACTACCGTGAATGATTTTACCTCACCGGTTACTTATACCATAACTGCTGAAGATGGAACATCCAGGACTTTTGTCGTAAGTGTTACAAAAACAGCAGCTTCCACCGCGAAATCAATTTTAACCTTCGACTTTGTCGTAGGAGTTGATCCGGATGTTATCGGAACAGTATCTGAGAGTAATTTGACAATAACATTGTATGTTGCATACTCACAAAATATTACCGCTTTAATTCCAACATTTACAAGTAGTCCTTTATCCGTTTTAAAACAGTTTACCAACGGTGTTGATGTCCCATTGACCTCAGGGGTAACTCCGATAAATTTCACCAATCCTGTCAGTATTAAATGTATTGCTGAAGATGGATTGTCGATCAATGTTTATACCGTTTCCGTTATCAGGAACCTGCCGAGTACGATGAACCAGTTATTGACTTTTACTTTCAATGGTCTGAACTCCAACCTGAGTGACGTGGATGCCACGGGTACAATAAATCAGACGGCCCAAACAGTAACTATTCACGTGCCATTTGGAACACCTGTTACTGCGGTAGTTGCTACTTTCACTTTGTCTTCTTATGCCACCGCACGAGTCGGAGGCACCAGCGCAACGACAGGAATCCTCCAGGTTTCCGGTAACACCTGGAATAATTTCACCTCACCTGTTCAATACCGGATCTATGCTGAGGATGCATTATCTGTTCAGGTATACACAGTTACAGTAATTGTTGATCCGAATACAGAAAAGAAATTGCTTACATTTTCGTTTAGTGGTTTAACACCTCCGATAACGGGCACCATCGACGAAACTGCACATACTGTTCAGGTAGCTATTGCCGCTACAACGAGCCACACGAACCTGATTGCCACTTTTACCCAATCGGTTAATGCTACGGTTCTGCTCGACGGTACTGCTCAGGTTTCAGGTGTTACTGCAAATGATTTTACTCTTCCGCGCTCATATGTTGTTAAAGCACAGGATAATACTACACAGGTTTATCTGGTAACGGTTACGCATAATACCCCTTCCACAGCCAACCTGATAGGTACTTTCAGCTTTAATGCCTTAACCCCACCGGTTGTTGCAACGGTAAATCAGACATTGAATACCATTACGGCAGTTTTACCCTTTGGCACCAGTCGTACAACGCTTGTTGCAGCATTCACTAATTCATATTATTCATCGGTCACGGTTAATGGAGTTAACCAAACCAGCGGACTTACTGTAAACGACTTTACTAACCCTGTGACTTACCGTTGTACCTCCGAAAGCGGATCGCCGCATGACTACGTTGTTACCATCACAGTGACACCCGGAAGTTCAGCAAAGGATATTACCTATTTTGCATTTGAAGACCTCAATCCTGATGTGGTTTGCACGATTAACCAATCCACGCTTAATATTACCGGAACGGTCCCGAACGGAACCAATCGCGGGGCTTTGAGAGCCTTCTTTACCAACTCGGCTTTATCTACTGTCAGGGTTGCCAACATGGGAATTCAGCAAAGTGGTATTACCGTGAATGATTTCAGGGTACCTATCAGTTATGAGGTTACTGCCCAGGATGGTAGCATAAAATCATATGTGGTAAATATTTTTGAAGCTCCGGACACTACGAAACCTGTTGTTTCAAATACAAACCAAACTGTCAGCAATCTTGCCGGTCAGTATGTCATCCTTCGCAGTAATGAAGCTTCGGGAAAAGTTTATATTATCAGCAATTCCGCCAGTCAAACGACGGTTGCGGACCTTGAAGCTTCGGTAGCTGCCAAACTTGGCCGATCAGCTTATGTTAATGCAGCCAATGCAGATATTCCAATTTCCACCGCGAATATGGCAGAAGGAAATTATAATACCTATGCAATTGATGCAGCAGGAAACAAATCAGCCATGGGAATTAACCGGATAACAATTATTGACCGACTCCCGCCAACAGTAAGCGTAGATGCCCAAACAGTTACGAATTCATTGAATAAAACTGTTGCTATAACCAGCAGTAAAAATGGTATTGTTTACCTGATTTTGGAAGGTGTGCCACAGGGATCAAAATCTGATCTTGATGCAGCTGTGACTGCAAAACACGGAGCCAAAGGATTGGTGCTTTCTCCAAATACCCCGGTTGCCGTGAGCGTTTATCAATTGGCTCCAGGTAATTATCACGCTTATTCTGTTGATATCAGCTTGGCTAATAATATGTCGGCACCGAGTACCAATATTGTGGTAGTTACTGAAGCCAGCAGAATAAAATCGATTCTTTCTTATAGCTTTAATCAGCTCGATCCTCCAGCAATCGGACAGATTGTTGGCACAGATATTAATGTGGTAGTAAGGGTAGGAACCCCGATTACCAATTTGGTTGCTACTTTTATTATCTCTCCATTAAGCCAGGTTCATGTGGGTCTTACACCTCAGGTTTCGGGAATTACTCCTAACGATTTCACATCACCTGTTCATTATATCGTTACTGCTGAAGACGGTTCCTCACTGGTGTATACCGTTACCGTTGAATACAATACGGGCATTGAAGAGAGTGATTGGCTGACCAGCATTAAATCTTATCCTAATCCGGTCTCCAACAGCTTAAATATCGAATCCCAGCTTCCGTTGAATCAGGTAGTTATCATGAACAGCGTTGGCCAGGTGATTGAAGATATCCGGAATTCTGGACAAACCACTATTCAGGTTCAAACGGATTCCTGGATGAAGGGAATGTATTTTATCAGATATTACTGTGAGAAGAAGTTCATTGGAGTACAAAAGATAATTAAGAATTAAGCATAAAGAAAATTGATAGTAAGCCCTATTAAATTTTGGAGGTCTGCTGTTTTAAGTATCAATAGGCCGGCATCGGTCTTACTGATCACTCTGGTTTGCTGTCTCACTTCGATTTCAGTCAAGGCTGAAGCCGGGAGTCATTTGTACGGAAGTAATGAGATGGAGAAGCGGTTTCTTAGCTTCTCCCTGACATCCTCGTTTAGCATCGGAGGAGATCCTGTTAATTGTGTTTCCTACGGAATCATCAATGACGTTGCGCATACTATCCAGGTTAATATTCCCTATTCAGCACCCAGAACTGTAATGATTGCAACCTATTCCTTAACCCCCAATACAAGCTCTTTTATTGGCGGTATTGGGCAAACTTCAGGGGTTACAATCAATGACTTCACAAATGCCAAAATCTATCAGCTTTTAGCCTCTGATGGCACAGTAACCACCTATACAGTTACTGTTACCAATAATCCAAAGGAGAACAAGAAGCAAATAGTATCCTTTAGCTTTAACGGATTAAATCCGCATGTTGGTTGTGTAATTGATGAAAGCTCGCGGAAGATAACCGCCGTGTTGCCTTTCGGAACTGTTTTGAGCAATCTTGTTGCTTCATTCGAAACAACCTCGATGATCTCAAGGGTCAAAATCGGAACTACCCGCCAGACCAGTGGTACCTCAGTGAATGATTTTACCAATCCAGTGAAATATCGGGTTATCGCTGAGGATGATACTTATGTTGACTATACGGTAACAGCTACTGTCCAGGCAGCCAGCTCAGCCAATCAATTTTCCGATTTTAGGTTTAACGGTTTATCGGCACCAGCCATTGGCACGATTAATGAAACTACCGGATCAATCCTGATAACCATACCATGGGGGGCCGATATCACCCATCTGGTTGCAAGTTTCTCCAGTTCTCAATTCTCGGTTGTCAAGATTGGTGCGGTGGTACAAGTCAGTGGTCAAACGATTAATGATTTCAGTACCATTGTTTATTATACTGTCACTGCGCAGAACGGCACAAGCCGGAACTATTTTGTGAGGGTGGTTAAAGGGCCGGCAGCCAAAGGGAATGCCATTCTAAGTTTTAATTTTGAATCACAGTTTGATCCTGATATTACCGGGGTGATTGATGAAACAGTCAGGACAATACATCTGGTCATTCCTTATTCGCAGGATGCTTCGTCGCTGGTCGCTTCCTTTACGAGCAGCCCGTATTCCTCCGTACTGGTTGGATCGACGCACCAGGTAAGCGGCACCACACCTAATAATTTCACCGGACCTGTAACCTATTATTGCCGTGCAGAGGACGGATCTGTAGCAACTTATATTGTTACAGTATCACATGCTGAGGCCATAACGCTGAATAGCCTGCTCACTTTCCGGTTTAATGATCTGGAGCCGGATGTTATTGGCGTTATCGATCAGGATTCCTATTCTGTAACCCTGCATCTGCCTGTGAGCCAATCGGTAAATGGATTGGTTGCCAGTTTTACCATTTCACCGCTGGCCAAGGCCTTTATTGGCGGTGTATTGCAAACAAGCGGTTTAACTGCCAACAACTTTACTTCTCCGGTTACCTACTCTATCCGGGCGGAGAATGGATCCATCCGGTATTACTATATTAATATTGTGAGGGACCCGGTAAGGACAGAACACATTTTAGAATCATTTTCTTTCCAGGGTCTTATCCCTCCATCGGAAGGGATAGTAGATCAGCAGACCCATCAAATCACTGTTCATGTGCCCTTCAGTACCAGTGTGACAGCATTGCAAGCATCGTTTACAGCATCCTACCTTGCTACAGTTAAGGTGGGAGATACGGTTCAGATATCAGGCCAGACTGCCAATAACTTTACTTATGGATTGAACTACCGGGTTTTTGCTGAAGATGGCAGCTCCCAGAATTATTCAGTTAATGTTGTGCGCGATCCGGTTAGTTCAGCTAAACAAATTACTGATTTCAGGTTTAATGGATTAGCTGCAGATGCCATCGGAACCATTGATGAAGTTGCAGGAACTATAATCGTGACTATTCCCTGGTCGGCAGATATTAATGCATTACCGGCAACTTTTACGAACTCCCCATTGTCAACGGTAAAAGTGGGATCGGTTTTACAGATGAGCGGAACAACCATCAACCAATTTTCCTCGCCGGTCATTTATGTGGTTACCGCAGAAAATGGGCAGACAAAAAACTATTCAATAATCGTTAACAGGGACGCTGCAGCAACAGGGAATACCATTCTGACTTTCAATTTTGAAACCCAGTTCAATCCGCCAATTACTGGAACCATCGATAATTCTGCCAAAACAATTCTATTGATTGTTCCTTATTCCTGCGATGTTACCGGATTGATTCCCTCTTTTACCTGTAGTCGGTCAGCTTCACTTTACTTTGCGTCCACGCTTCAGCAAAGTGGAGTAACCCCAAATAATTTTTCTTATCCTTTAACCTATTCGTGTCGCGCTGAGGATGGCTCAACAGAACTTTATACCGTAATTGTAACCCATTCTCCGGCAAGCAATGCCAGGAATATTCTTGATTTCCGCTTCAATCTGGCTAATTCTGTCTCAATAGGTGCCATCGATTATGTTGCTTCGACAGTAAAGATTCATGTTCCTTTTGGAACAGATATTACCTATCTCGTAGCCTCTTTTGGTCTTTCTCCAATGGCCAGAACTGATATTGGCGGGATCCTGCAAGTCAGCGGTGAAACGCCGAATGATTTCTCGAAGCCGGTTATTTACAGGGTTGTTGCTGAGGATAATTCCGAGAGCTTTTTTACGGTAAACGTTACCGTTGATCCCAATAATGAAAAGCGATTATATTCTTTCGAATTTAAGTCACTCACTCCTCCAGTATCGGGTATCATCAATGAGGCACTCAAAACGATTCAGGTCAATGTTCCTTACAGTGTCAGCAGGAATAGCCTTGTGGCCACTTTTACCAAATCGACTAATGCAACAGTTAAGGCTGGGACAAACGACCAGACATCTGGAGTCACTGCAAATAATTTTTCATCAACAGTTGCCTACACTGTTTTTGCACAGGATTACACCACCTCGAACAACAATAAGCAGATCTACACTGTCACGGTCACCAACGACCCACCAAATAGTGAAGCCAAGATCACTGATTTCAGATTTAACGGGTTGTCATCACCTTCGGTTGGAGTGATTAATGAACAAACCGGAACTATCAGCGTTGTGATTCCTTTTGCTGCGGACATCACAAATCTGGTAGCAGTTTTTACAAACTCACCGTTGTCAACCGTAAAAATCGGTAATGCCGGTCAGACGAGTGGAGTAACCCCGAATAATTTCACATTGCCTCTGACGTATGTCGTAACTGCTGAAAACGGTATCGTTAAAAATTATGCGGTAACGGTTGTCAAAGCACCCGCTGCCATTGGTAAATCCTTCCTCAGTTTTAATTTTGAAGCCCAATTTGATCCTGATATTATCGGTCTTGTTGATACATTGGCAAAAACAATCAGGCTGACGGTTCCTCTTTCTCAAAGTGTTACTTCCCTGAGGGCCTCATTCGTCACCAGTCCTTTCTCCAAGGTGTTTATTGAATCAGTACCTCAGGTTAGTGGAGTTACCTCGAACGACTTTACCAATCCGGTGATTTACAAATGTGTTGCTGAGGATGGTTCAATAAATCTTTATACTGTTACTGTTTTGCATGACCGGGCCAGCAGTAGCAAAGATATCCTGACCTTTAGATTTGACGGATTGTTAAGAGAAGCTATCGGGGTCATTGATCAGTCCAGGATGACTGTAACCGTGCGTGTTCCGGGTGAAACCAATGTAAAAAGTCTGGTAGCCAGATTTAGTTTGTCGCCTTATGCTTTTGCAAGGGTTGGAGGCGCTACCCAGGTGAGTGGTTTTACACCAAACGATTTTTCCGACCCTGTTTTATTCTCGGTCATTGCTGAAGATAATTCGATTAAAATTTATTCGATACTCGTCTTTGTTGGACCCAATGTGGAAAAGAAGATGCTCACCTTTGGGTTTAATGATCTTGGGGTAGCGGCAGCAGGAGTGATTGATTCGATCGGAAAAACAATTGTTGTTCATGTTCCGTTCAGTGCCAGTCGTTCCCATTTGATTGCCACTTTTACTTCGTCGGATAAATCCACCGTTTGGATTGGAGATTCTTATCAATTGTCTGGAAATACAGCCAATGATTTTAATTATATGCGCACTTATACTGTTAAGGCTGAGGATTATTCAACCCAGGATTATCAGGTCATTGTTCTGAAAAGTGCAGCATTAAGTGGAAATCAGATTACTTCGTTCAGTTTTAGTGAAATATCACTGGTTGCCTGCACGATCGATCAAACAGCAAGGACCATCCACGTGGTTCTACCATTTGGTTCGGCGCATAGCTCCTTGACTGCCATTTTCACAAATTCGCTTTTTTCGGCAGTGAGTATCGATGGAATTGCCCAGAATAGCGGTTTAACAACCAATGATTTCAGCTTTCCTGTGGTATACCGGTGCACTTCGGAAAGTGGTTTGATCAATGAGTATATTGTATCGGTAACCAATGAATCAGGTAGCTCCGAGAAAGCTATTACCTATTTTGCCTTTGAGGATCTCGACCCGATCAGTGTAGGTGAAATTGATGAAATATCGAAGGTAATCACCATCGTCGTGTTTGATGGTACCGACATCAGTTCGCTGAGGGCAACTTTTGAGAATTCACCGTTGTCGAGCGTGAATATTGATGGAAAGGGGACTCAAATCAGCGGTGTAAATGTTAATGATTATACCTATCCGGTAATTTATCATGTTGTTGCCCAAAATGGTTCTTCTGTCGCTTATACCGTTATTGTAAATGTTTTGCCTGATACGGTACCTCCTATCGTAATAAATGAGTCGCAGCTGCTGACTAATGATACCGGTCAGTTTGCCGTACTTCAGAGTAATGAGGCGACTGGAAAAGTTTACCTCATTCGGAGCGACGTACCACATGAAACAGTAGCGGATCTTGAGAGAGCGGTTGTTGCCGGTTCTGGCAGGTCGGCTACGGTTACGAAGGCAAATACTGATATCGATATTTCAACTTATACTCTGGAGCAAGGGTTATATCTGACATTTGCCATTGATGGACCTGGAAATAAATCTCTGCCCGGGATTAACTCGATCACGGTTATGGATGTTTTAGCTCCGGATGTTTTTATGCGGCCGCAATCAATATCCAATGCTCCGTCGAATTTTATTTTAGCTCAGAGTTCCGAAAACAGCGGTACCATTTATCTGATACTGGAGGGGGTTGCGAGGTATACGCTGCAGCAGCTTGAAGCCGCTGTTGGCGCTCATAAAGGTCAGAAAGCTGCCGTCTCAAAGGCAAATACTGATATTCAAATCAGTACTTACCAACTGTTTGCCGGAAATTACAGGGCTTATGCTGTTGATATTCATGGAAATATTTCAACAGCGAGTGTGGATTTCAGCATTGTAAACGATGCCAGTCAATTAAAATCCATCCTTTCCTTTAGTTTTGATGATATCAATCCTCCAGCCGTAGGACAAATAGTGGGCTCCGACATTTTCGTGAAGGTTCCTGCCGGAACTTCTTTCACATCGCTGGTGGGATATTTTAGTTTGTCACCCGAAGCTAAAGCCTTTGTGGGTTTGGTGCAGCAAGTGAGCGGAACAACGCCAAACGACTTTTCCAAAATGGTTACCTATACTGTTGAGGCCGAAGATGGATCAACCACTGATTATTATATCACGGTAAGTATTGATACCAGAATTGATGATAAATTGTGGTTTGAGAGTATCAAGGCTTATCCTAATCCGTTTACCGAAAGGTTGACTATAGAATTGTCGCAGCCTGCCAGCACGATTCAGGTGGTGAATGTTCTGAATCAGGCGATTGAGGAATTATCACAGCCCGAAAACAATTTAATTGTCCTTAATACAGCGGTCTGGGCAAAAGGGATTTACTTTATCCGTTTTTTCAGGGATAGTAAATACATTGGTGTTCAAAAGGTTATTAGAGAGTAGACCAGTTCTCAGGGCAGAAAAGGCTGGTATAATTTCCGTCGATAATCGATGCGCCTGAATGGCAGGCACTCATCCACCGTATAAACATTTTCCGTTGTATAGATCATTTTTTCCAACAGTTCAGGTGCCCGCTGGATGCCTTCCCCAATATTGATCATTACTTTTTCGCCGCTTTTCAAAGTGCCGGACCTAAGCGCTTCAAAGAAACCGCCAACGGCAATTGCTGCTGCCGGGCCAATACGAACCGAAGATTCGAAGGCAACGAGTCTAGCCACTGCCACGTGCAGGTCTTCATCGAAAGTCAAGAATTCGCCTCCTGTGTTATGTACAAGATGCGACAGGATGGGGTAGGTCTGGGGATTTCCGTTCGCTAGCGTCGGGATACAGGTTCTCGGACTATCCAATATCGGAAAGCGTTGTTTCCAACCCTCAGTAAAGCCTTCTTTCTTAGCCTGTTCCCAGGCCATGGTCATCGGGTTGCATTTGCTGGGCTGTACCAGAATATATCTTGGTTCCTTTTCGAATAATTTAAGGTGCCGGATATCTTCAATGCCTTTTTGAATAGCGATAGGACCGGTGCCTCCGGCAAGTGCCTGGATATAGACATCGGGTAGATATCCCAGTTGTCTTAACCACTCAAAAACCTGAGTTTTCTTGGCCTCAACGCGGGCAGGATCAATATTTCCCCCTGACATTGGAATATTATATCTGGAAGAAAATTCTGCACACAATTTCTTGGCCAGTGAATAATCTCCCATTACCCTGAAAACCCTTTGACCATAGCAACCGACTCCGGCTTCATTGGCCTTTAGAGCGTCATCAGGAATAAATACTGACAACGAGATCCCTGCAAGGGCGAGGTAATGAGCAAATGCATTTGCGATATTTCCGGTACTGGCCACACAATATTCCTGAATCCCATTTTCTTTCAGAACCGAAGCCACCACTGCAGCTGCCACATCCTTAAAAGTCCCGGTTGCAGGATTTTCATCGTTCCGATAAGCAAGAACAGTAAGATCGAGATTGTAATTCTCGAGGGCAAAATCTTCAAGAAACTTCCAATGGTCCACTGGTATTACGCCTTCACCTTCCGAAACTATATTGTTCCGGTCGTGCAAAGGCAAATAGTCGAAATAATGGAACATGGAATCAGGATGACCCGCCCGGTTATTAATCAGGTCGGGGAGTTTCAAATAGCCATGGGTATACTTGGTCTCAACCCATTTACCGTTGCATGCCGGGCACTTTTGACCCTCAGCAAACCACTGGCCGAATCCATCGATCTTATGACCACAAGTTCGGCAAATGAATTGATATTTAGTGCTTTCCATCGTTCATGAATTAAATGATCATCCCTGCGCCAACAGTTTCAAAAGTTCCCTCATCAACAAATACCACACTTCCGGTGATCCTGTTCTGAAAGTAGGAATCGAAGAACAGGGCTTGGGTGGTTTTAATTCGGATTTTTCCGATATCGTTCATGCCGATGGTAAGGTCGGTCCGGTTATGCTCGAGCGTATTAATGTCCATTTTAAAATCTATCTCCCGAATCAGGCATTTTGCCTCGCGGGAGGTATGGCGGATAATGTATCTGCCTGCGGGATTCAGCGGTTTCTCGTTAAACCAGCAGATCATCAGATCGATCTCCTGATTAACCGACGGAAGATTTCCCCTTTTGACAATCATATCACCCCGGCTGATATCGATATCATCTGCCAGCCTGATGGTTACAGATTCTGAAACCAGCGCTTCGGGTATTGAAGATTCAAACAGGTCGATGGATTCGATGGTTGATTCTTTCATTCCGGGAAGGACAACTACCTGATCTCCCTTCGAGAAGGAGCCGCCTGCCACTCTGCCTGCATAACCCCTGTAATCATGGAACTCGTCGGAAATCGGTCGGATTACATATTGAACAGGGAACCGTGCGTTGACCCGGTTGAGGTCGGAAGTGATATCCACGGTTTCGAGCAAGTGAAGTAGCGTAGGGCCGGTGTACCAGGGCATGTTCGCCGATGGGTGAACAACATTATCGCCGTTCAGGGCACTGATGGGGAGGAATTGCAGATCGGGGATCGATAATTTGGCCGACATGGCGAGAAAATCTTCCCGTATCTGGTTAAAGGTTGATTCGGAAAATTCCATCAGGTCCATTTTGTTGACACAAATAATCAGATGTGGTATCTGAAGCAGATGAGCAATATAGGAATGACGGATGGTTTGTTCGTATACCCCGTTTCTGGCATCAATAAGAATCAGTGCAAGGTTTGCTGTGGAGGCGCCGGTGACCATGTTTCGGGTATACTGAATATGTCCGGGGGTATCGGCGATGATGAATTTCCGAAGAGGCGTGGCGAAATATCGGTAAGCCACATCAATTGTTATTCCTTGTTCCCGTTCGGCTCTGAGGCCATCGGTCAGCAGTGCCAGGTTGATTTGTTCATTTCCCCGACGTATACTATCGCGTTCAACTGCTTCCAGTTGATCTTCAAATATTGATTTGCTATCATACAAAAGCCTTCCGATCAGGGTGGATTTTCCATCATCGACACTACCTGCGGTTGTGAAGCGCAGGAGCTGCATATTCAGATAGGCTTCGGAACTAAAATCAGATTCAAACATATTAGCGGGGGGTTAAAAGTAACCTTCTCTTTTACGGTCTTCCATAGCAGCTTCGGAGCGTCGGTCATCAAACCGGCCACCTCTTTCGGTTACCCGTGTAGCGGCTATTTCACGGATAATATCCACCAGGGAATTTGCTTTTGAGACTGACAGTCCGGTGCAGGTGATATCACCGATGGTTCGACAGCGGAAATCGTCTTCCACCACTGTTTCCGTAGGCTTTAGCTTCATGAAAGGCGCCCAGGCCAGCCAAACGCCATCGCGATAGAATGCTTTTCTTCGATGCGTAAAATAGAGGCTGGGCATCTCAATATTTTCCTGATAGATATATTGCCAAACATCCATTTCCGTCCAGTTTGACAGTGGAAATACCCGAAAATGCTCGCCCATGCGTTTTTTCCCATTGAAGATATTCCAGAGTTCAGGGCGCTGATTTTTTGGATCCCACTGGCCAAACTCATCACGATGTGAAAAGAAGCGTTCCTTGGCGCGTGCTTTTTCTTCGTCGCGCCTGCCGCCACCTATTGCTACATCGAATTTGTACTTCTCAATTGTATCAAGCAAAGTAACCGTTTGCAACACATTTCTGCTGGCATTGAACCCGGATTCTTCGGTTGCCCTGCCTTCATCGATACTGCTTTGAACGGATCCGACTACCAGTCGGGCGCCCAGTTTTTCGACCAGATTATCTCGGTATTCCAGGGTTTCCTTAAAGTTGTGTCCGGTATCGATATGGGCAAGAGTAAAGGGTATTTTCTGAGGCCAGAAAGCCTTTCGGGCAAGGTGCACCATTACGATAGAATCCTTGCCTCCAGAAAAAAGAAGAGCGGGATTTTCGAATTGTGCGGCAACTTCCCGCATCACATAAATTGATTCGTTTTCGAGCTCTCCGAGGTGATTTATACTGTGGGCGGTCATTGTTTTATTCTTTTTGATCGTTCTGATGTAACCCGCATTCTTTGGTTGAATTGCTTTCCCACCACCAGCGCCCCGAACGGATATTTTCACCTTCAGCGACGGCCCTGGTGCAAGGAGCGCAGCCAATGCTCAGGAAACCTCTGTCATATAAAACGTTATGCGGAACATGGTTCAGTTTAAGGTATTCATTCACCTCGTCCAAGGACCATTTAATCAAGGGATTATATTTGATCACCTTATTTGCCACATCATAACTGAACTGCTTAAGCTGGTGCCGCGCACCCGACTGTCCGGACCGGAGTCCGGTAATCCAGCAGGAAGCCAGACTCAATACTTTTTGTAATGGCTCCACCTTACGAATATGGCAGCATTCTTTTCGGTTTTCGACAGATTCATAGAAGCTGTAAGGTCCTTTTTTCGTCATAAGTTTCTCGACCTGCTCTTTATCCGGAAAACAGACCTTTATCTTTTTCTCATATTTCGACAAGGTTTGATTCATTACCTTATATGTTTCTTCAAAATGTCTGCCGGTATCAAGCGTAAAAACCAGAATCGGAAGATCCGAAGTAAAAATCATATCGGTAATAACCTGGTCCTCCTGACCAAAACTGGTTGAAAAAACGATCTCACCTTGGAATCGTGTAGAAAGGTACCTCAGGGTATCTTGAATACCCAAAGTAGCGACTTCATTATCCAGTTGCAACACCAGGTCCTTGTTCAGTAAATCCTTAGTTATCATTTAGATATCATTCCTTCCATTTGTATGGCCAGCGCAAAGGTAAGAGAAACTTCCAATGAAAAAAAGGGCTGACCACCCGGATCAGCCCTTTTGGAAATGAGGGAAAATGCTGTTACCAGAAGATAGTGTACAATGCTGCGAGAATGCCCATCAGGATAATTGTCCAGAATTTAAACATCGGGGTAGTCTTAAAGATCCCTTTATCGAGGATAATTGCCTTAGGATGATCTTCTCTGGATTCAACGAGGCTCATGATGATCATGATGGCTGCTAGAATCAAAAACACATATCCCCAGCGGTTCATGAACGGAACCTGAGGAAGAAAAACCATAAAGCCAAAAGAGATTGGGATGCTGAGTCCGACTCCCCACAGAGCCGCGTTTGAGGTGGTTCGTTTCCAGAAGAGTCCGAAAAGGAAAATTGCACAGACGCCAGGGGTGATGAAACCGGTAAATTCCTGAATAAACTGGAAGGCCTGATCAAGGCTTCCGAGAAGTGGTTTTGCCACTGATACGGCAATGAGGAGGGCAACAAAGCTGGTAATACGTCCAACCCTCACGAGTTTGGCCTCACTGACCGGTTCTTTATGCCACGACCGGTAAATATCCATAGTGAAAATGGTTGAAGTGGAATTCAGCATTGACGCCAGCGCGGAAACAATGGCAGCAACCAATGCAGCAAATGCCAGTCCTTTAACGCCAACAGGAACGACATTATGCAGCAGCCAGGGATATGCCTGGTCTGATCTTGTTATAATGGCAGCACCCTCGAGTCCGTAAGCTCCGGGGTTTTTTGAGATCAGGTAGGCTGCAATGCCCGGAATCACTACGATCAATGGTATCAACAGTTTGAGAAATCCAGCAAATACCAGTCCATACTGTGCTTCCTTAATTGATTTTGCCGCCAGTCCCCTTTGTATGATGTATTGATTAAATCCCCAATAGGCAATATTGGCTATCCACATTCCCCCGATTATGACGCTTAATCCCGGAAGGATGGACCATGCATCCTTGGTGCCGCCTTTCCCGTCAGGAATCATCAATTCTCCTTTGTGAATAATCATGTGGAATTTTTCAGGCACCTGGCTGGTAAGGTTATGAAATCCTGCGATTGCCCCATGTCCGCCTCCGATCGCCTTAAGAGCTAAAAAGCTGGTAAGTAAACCTCCTCCGATCAGGAAGACGACCTGAACAACATCGGTCCAGGCCACTGCCTTGAGTCCGCCATAAACTGAAATCAGGGCGGCAAAAAGGGCCAGTCCCAGGATTCCCCAGTACACTGGAATGCCGATGATGGTATTTAGGGCAACTGCGCCAAGCCACATCACCGAGGTAAGATTGACAAAAACATAAACCAGGAGCCAGAAAGTTGCCAGGACAGTACGCACACGATTATCGAACCGCATCTGGAGAAATTGCGGCATCGTGTAGATCTCCTTTTTAAGAAAGACCGGGAGGATGAAAACTGCCACTACGATCAGGCCCAGGGCAGCGATCCACTCATAGGAAGCGATGGCCAGTCCGATTGCATAGCTGCTTCCCGACATTCCAATAAATTGCTCGGCGGAGATGTTGGATGCGATCAGCGAGGCACCGATGGCCCACCAGGGCAGTGAGTTATTGGCAAGAAAATAGCCTTTGGCTGTTTGTTTTTTTCCTTTCCGGGGGCGGGATACAAACAGGATAACCAGAATAATTACAATACAGTACCCGATAAAGACCAGGTAATCAATAGAACCAAAGTTATTCTTCACTGAACCTGATTATTTGGTGAATGCCTGCTTGATTTCCTCAATCGAAATTCCGAATAACCCTTTAATGATGTTATTAAGATCAGGTTCTGCACCTGTAAGATGAATGGTGGTATTAACGTGTTTGATCGTTTCACCGGGTTTTAGTGCGGCTGCGGGAGAGGAATCTTCGAGTTCATAAAATGGTCCCAACTGGCTTCCGTCAGCCAATGGTCCGTCGTTATAGGAATTTAGCACATCACCATTAAATGGCTTTTTCTGAATTTCCCACATCGAGTTGACATAGCCTTCGTATTTATCCGGTTTGTTGTAAAATACCAGGGTGAGAACTTTCTTATCGAAATCATAGCTGCCAATAAAGTTTTTTGCACGGAGCGGGGATAATCCGATTTTCCCTCTCTGGAGGCCATCAGCTTTGAAAAGGATAAGATTTTTCAAAACTTTCAGGCGATCGGCAGGCACTTTCCCAAAATAGCTGTCATTGACTATCGGGCCGAGTTTGTCATCGGGTCCTTCAACAAAAGGAGCCATCACAATATTGGTTGGCGAAGAGATCAGCTGGCCGAGCATCCACAATGAAAGCAAGCCGTTATCGCGTGTCCAGGCAGTTTTACCGGTATTCGTCACCTGGTTGCCCGACTCATAGGCTACGGGTTTAACAGAGGCGGGCAAACTGATGCCAGTGCGGGTTTCGATCTGCTTCTTTGTCAGGAGGCTTACCGTACGTTCTACTTTAAGGTTGAAATTAAATTTGCTGTAATTGAGCAGCTGAATATCCTTGCTGAATACAGCCATGGTGTCGTTTGAATTTACCAGATTGAATTCATCAGTATCAATCGGAGCAGGTACCTGCCAGTTATCGAACACAAACGGTACGCCCGGAGCGAAGAAAATACTGAATTGGCCGCCTTCAGGTCCTAGCCACAGCCGCTCTTCACCTCCATAATTATTGAAATGCGCTGCTTTCTGGCCTGATTCAATCAGTTTGTAGTTTATCCAGCCATAACTCATTCCATTCATACCGGCTGATGCGGAAGTCATTACCCTTCCCTGGTAACCCGGAATAAGGGCAATCATGGCTTCACCATTCTTGAGTACTACTGTTTTCTTATGCTGATTCAGGAAATTGAGATCATAGCCAAAGGTGCCTGGCTGGTAAACTGCTGTTTCGGGTTTATTCTCCATGGGGTTTTTTTGTGGTTGATTTTTACATCCAAAGCTAAAAAAAGAGAAAATTATCAGAATTGCGATTGACTGAAAAATGGGGCTGAAATGTTTCATGGGGTATGGGGTTTGGGGTGTCGGGTAATCCCCAGACTGAAGTCCGGGGTTAGTTATAAAAGCTCTATATTAACTAATTAGCACATTAGCACATTATGTTAACTTCTGTGCGCCATCTCCGATTTCGGCAACATAAAAATCAGCTTTCAAACCGGTTTTAGCAAGATAATTTTCACCCACCACTTTGATCAAATGGTCTATCGCTTCTTCTTTTACCAGGCTAACGGTGCAACCACCAAAGCCGGCGCCAGTCATGCGGGATCCGATGACGCCCGGAATTTTACGAGATTCTGCAACGAGGGTATCCAGTTCGATTCCGGTAACTTCATAGTCGTCGCGCAAGGAATCGTGCGAATCATTCATGAGCTGTCCGAACCTAATCAGGTTGCCGGTCTTTAATATAGCCACTGCCTCGAAGGTCCGGTCGTTTTCGGATATGACGTGTCGTGCGCGCCGCTTGATCACTTCGTCGGTAATGAGGTGCTCTAATTTACTGAAATCTGCCATTTTTAACTGTGCCAGCAGGGTAATAGGTTTACCTTTACTCAGCATTTTCACCGCAGTCTGACATTCTGCCACCCGCTCATTATATTTTGAATCGGCCAGTCCACGTGGTTTATTCGTATTGGCAATAACCAGCTTATACCCATCCAGTTTTATCGGGACCAGCTCATAATCGAGTGTATCGCAATTCAAATAGATGGCATGATCTTTTTTACCCATGCCAACGGCAAACTGGTCCATGATACCACAGTTAACCCCGACGAAATGGTTTTCGGCGGCTCTCCCGATCTTGACCAGATCGATACGTGAAATCCCTAAACCTAACAAATCATTCAGGGCCACGGCGGTAACCAGCTCGATCGATGCTGATGAGGATAACCCGCTCTTATTTGGAATATTACCGGAAAAAAGCATTTCCATTCCAGAGATTTTATCCCCACGTTTGGTAAGTTCGCTGACAACGCCTAAAGGATAATTGACCCATTCTTCTCCAATTTTTTCATAAGTAGTTCCGATAGGGATTTCGGCTTTAAAATCGAAATTTGTGGTGGCCATGCGGATTACAGGCTCTTCGATTTTCCTGATTGCCAGATAAGTCCCAAAACTGAGGGCGCAGGGGAATACATATCCACCATTATAATCGGTATGCTCGCCAATCAAATTAACTCGTCCGGGAGAAAAATAATAATTGATCGCTGAACCCGAATCAGAATATCTTGCTTCCAATTCTCTTTTTAAAATCTCTATCGTCATTTTATGTTTGGATGTTAGCTTTTTGTTCTGGTAAAAATAGAATAAAATCAGACCTCCAAGTTAATAATTGTACAAAAAACACTATACTTGCTTTACTCGATCAACATAAATTAAGTGTATGAAAACCAGGGTTTTATTTATGCAGATGTCCTTCATTGGACTTTCCCTGCTGATGATTTCAGGATGCAAAAGCAAACAGACAAAAACAACAGACGACGCTATGAAAATCAAAAAGGAAATTGTGGGACTCATGGATGGTAAAGAGGTTACACTCTATACCCTGACGAATGCCAACGGGATGATTGCAAAAATCTCCAGTTATGGGGCTATTGTAACAGAACTTACTGCACCGGATAAAGCCGGAAAGTTTGAGAATGTTGTTTTGGGGTTCGATAAAATGGAGTCCTACTGGACTGAGCCATACCTGAGTAATTGCGGATATCTGGGTTCGATTGTAGGCCGCTACGGCAACAGGATAGCTAAGGGAAAATTTTCCGTGAACGGCAATGATTATGTTCTTGCCATCAATAACGGACCGAATTCACTTCACGGCGGTTTAAAAGGATTTGATAAGGTAGTATGGGATAGTGAAACTTTTACTAACAATGAGGGACAAGGTGTTAAGCTTAGTTACTTCAGTAAGAACATGGAGGAAGGCTATCCGGGAAACTTTACAATAACCGTTTTTTACACTTTAATGAAGGATAACAGCCTCAAGGTTGATTACGACGGCACTATTGATCAGGCTTGTCCGGTAAATGTTACCCATCACGGTTATTTTAACCTTTCGGGTAATGCCAAAACTGATATCCTGGGACATGAAATGCAGATCCTGGCAAATCGGTATACGGTTGTTGATTCAACGTTAATCCCAACAGGCGAGCTCCGACCGGTTGCCGGAACGCCGATGGATTTCAATACTCCTCATACTATTGGTGAACGGATTGCCCAGGTTGATGGTGGCTACGATCACAACTATGTACTTTCCGACAGTGTAATGCCTTTGCGCAAAGTGGTAAAGGTAAAAGAACCCGTGAGCGGCCGTATTATGGAAGTATTCACCACGGAGCCGGGAGTGCAGTTTTATTCAGGCAACTTTCTGAATGGCATCCTAACCGGAACCGGCAATGTTAAATATAACCAGCACTGGGGATTCTGTCTGGAAACTCAGCATTTCCCCGATTCACCTAATCAGCCAACCTTTCCTTCAACGATTCTGTCTCCGGGACAGCATTATAAGCATACTACCGTTTATAAGTTTGGGGTAGAGTAGGCAGTTGGCAGTCAACAGTCGGCAGTAGAGAATAAAAAAAAAGAGGCTGTCTCATTTCTGAGGCGGCCTCTTCTATAATCCTGTTAACTGTTAACTGCTAACTGCCTAATGCTGACTGCTCAGATTCCTAGCTTTTTCCGAATCTCTGCCGGTATACCATTCTTGTTCACCATAATACAGGTGCTCTTGAGTTTCAGGTATGCCGAGGAAATGTAGGAATAACCTTTATATTGATTGGACGGTCCCCAGGAATTTTTCTCGAAATAATACTTGCCACCATTCTGGTCGTGGGCAATACCAACCAGGTGCATTCCATGATCGTCGGTGGTCTGGTAATTTTCAAATTCCATCTGCCTACGCTCCTGAGTGATATCCGGTTCCATACCCGGCTTATAAGTTTTGCCATCCCATCCATCCGGAGGAACAATGCCAACTCCCAAACCAAAGTTGAATCCCTTTTCCAGGTCAGTGGCCCAGGCAACGGTATACCCATTTTTCAGGGAGTTTTCAACGATTTGGTCCAGCTCATTCACCGGCACATTATAGGCTGTTCCGCGGACGAAATTGTCGGGAACTTCGAGAACGAACTTCTCATAAAACGGATGATGCGTGAATGAAGATATTTGCACATAGTCATCAAAATTCAGTCCGAGTGAGGCTGCAAAAGTGGTTGGAGTGTATGATGTTCCGGCATATTCAAAGTTCTCCGGCACTTCACCCAGATAAGCGTCGACCAGGTTGGTAAATCCCTTTTTCCAGGCTGTACTCAGTTTTCCGTTCGGATTTTTGACAATTGCATCAACATAAGCTCTCAAAACTCCATCCATTTCATTATGGACCACGCCTTTTTCCTTGATCTCATTACCCGGATAAACGGACCAGGGAACGATCCCATATTTCTTAACGGAATTGATGACATCATGATCGGCTCCGCCAGGGCCAAACTCGCATTTCCCATTCCAGCGGATGAATTGTTCAGCTTTATCAATATAGATATTCCTTACGGTGTGCATGACCGAAAGTTCTACCGGAGGCTTTCCTGCCCGTTGAATTTCGCTTTCCAGGAATGAGGAGGTTGAGTAACACCAGCAAGTGCTCGATGAACCCTGACTTTTAACCGGCATGCGCGGGTATTCTACGTCGATGGTAAATTTATAGGGAGCCTCAGGTTCTTTTTTCTTTTTAGCTTCCACTGGATATGGCATAGTAACAAGTATTCCGGCCAGCAGAATCAATGGTTTGATATATGATGTTTTTTTCATGGCTTGCAGAAGTTATTGTTTTAAACCGATTTTTTTAGCTATTTCCGGTGGAATCCCGTCTTTATGCAGCATGATCGACATGGTGCGGAGACGCATGAAAGGAACGGAAACATAGGAGTATCCTTTAAATTTTCCGCCTTCACCCCAGGAGTTTTTTTCATAATAATATTTGTTGCCAAACTGATCCTGAGCAAGTCCGATAATGTGCATGCCGTGGTCATCAGTCAATTGCCACGAATCAAACATATACTGACGGTCGGCCTGAGAAACCTCTTTTTCTTTGGTCGAAGGATCCTTAAGGTCTCCGCCATTGGCCAGGATTCGCGCGTAACCCTGAGCGAAATTCAGGTCGGAGATATCAGCACCCCAGGAAATAGAGATCCCTTTGTTCAGCGAATAATCAACAATTTGCATTAGTTCGTCGATCGGTACATTATATACCTGCGACTGGACCCAATTATCGGGAATTTCGAGTACGAATTTTTCATAAAAAGGATGATGTGTATAGGACGTAACCTCAACATAATCATCAGGATTGATACCGATTTCAGTAACAAATTCCTTTGGAGTGACCATTTTCCCATTGTAAGAAAATGAAAGTGGTCTTTCGCCCAGATAAGCATCAAGTACCCCTTGAACACCCTTCAGCCAGACCGGACTTATTTTACCATTCGGATTTTTTACGATGGTCTGAACGATCCCGGTCAGGGCATTCACCAATTCGCCATGCTTATGAACGGTTTCACCATAGTTTAAACCAGGGTAGATATCCCTGGGAACAATTCCATATTTTTTTAAGGAATTAGTGACATCGTGCCCTTCACCGCCCTCGGCGAAGTTGCAGGTACCGTGAAATTTCACATACTGTTCAGCTTTATCCCTGTACATGTTATTCACTGTGTACATTTCGGACAGCCCGACTTCAGGTTTACCTAGACGCATGATTTCACTCTCGATCATCGAGGTGGTTGAAAAGCACCAGCATGTCGAAGTGGAAGCCTGACTTTTTACTGAGGTGGCAGGGATTTGTTTCAACATGGTCATTTGAAATTCGGGTTTTGAATCTGCTTTCGTATCGGCAGGTTTTTTATCCTGGCCCGAAACCGCGAAAGGATTCAAAACCAATGTCCCGATCAGGAACAACGCCGGAATCCTGAGTTTTCTGAATGGTTTCATACTTCTAATTGTAGATTGTTTTTATAACTGTATAATGAAAAATCTTAAATTCACAGATCGCTGAAGCCGTCGAATTTACTAAACAGAAACCTATGAGAACATTACTTAAATCATTAATTTTTGCAGCTGCCGCAATGGGATTTCAAGTATCAATTGGACAGGTAGTTACAACTGGTTCGCTGATAGAGGAATTGACGGATTTGCGAAAATTGGCAGAATTTCCTGTTCCGGGGTACCATTCCATCCAATATTCATCATACGACAGACGAACGGTTAGTCCGGATAAGCCGGGGTGGTTTGCCAATGATGATGGTTTTGGTGGTGAGCCAATACCTGGTTTTGTTGAAGTTTTAAAGGTTCCCGACGCAAAAGGGATAGGCGAATATCTCATTTGTGATATCAAGGGACCGGGGGCAATTGTCAGGCTTTGGACAGCACAGATCAGTGGCAATCTGACTGTAACACTTGATCAGGAAAAGGAACCACTTTATAACGGACCAGCAGAACCTTTTTTTCTGCACACTTATGAGGCTCTGTTGAAAGAGACTCCTCGAAAAGAATGGACAGGCAGCATTAACCAGAATATGGCCTGTTATTATCCGATAGCCTTTGCAAAAGGATGCCGTATGGTTTGGAAAGGTAATGTTGGGGATCTTCATTTTTATCATGTTCAACTGCGTTTATATGAGGAGGGAAGCAGAGTAAAGACATTTAAACTTGAAGACATTAAAGACTGTAAGGCTAAACTTGACCATGCCGCGGCGATTCTGACCGAACCATTTAAATATCTGGATACTGTATTGTTTAATGCTGAGTATGAGACTATCTGGTTAAAGCCAGGTGAAAAAAAGGTGGTGAAATCAATTAAGGGGAGTGCCGGAATCAAACGAATTGCAGCTTATGTGAGTGCACAAAATGTGGATAAGGCCCTCAGGCAAACTGTCCTGGATATTCGTTTCGACGGGTCCCCCTCGGGACAGGTGCAATCTCCGCTTGGTGATTTTTTTGGCGCTGCACCCGGGATAAATCCTTATGAATCGCTTCCTTTTACCGTACTGGAGGATGGCAGGATGGTCTGCCGCTATTTTATGCCTTTTAAAGACTCTGCTCAGGTATTCATGGAAAACATGGGAGATCAGGAAGTTACCGTGACGGCAAAAATCGTGACCGAACCTTATACATGGAAGGATGGAACCAGTATGCATTTCAGGGCGCGCTGGCGAGTGGACCATGAATTACTGGCTGACCCCAGGCAGGTTAAAGACATCCCTTACCTGATGATCCGTGGTAAAGGGCGGATGGTAGGCGCTGTCTGTTACTTGCTGAACCCAACCTCGGTGCCTTCATCGGCAGGAAACTGGTGGGGTGAGGGTGACGAAAAGATTTTTATCGATGATAATCTCAAGCCTTCATTTATCGGTACCGGATCAGAGGATTATTATAATTATGCATGGTCAGACGAAGAACTTTTTGATTACGGTTATTGCGGGCAGCCCAGAAACGACGGGCCGGCCAACCGCGGTTTTATCACAAATTACAGATGGCATATTCTGGACAATATCCCATTTGAGAAGGGATTCGATTTTTATATGGAACTATACAGCCACAGGCCAGTTGAGCATTTTTCATATGCCCGGATGATCTATACCTATTCAATGCCTGGTGCGCACGACGACCATTTGCCTGTTACCCGGGCTGATGTTCGCCAGCTTGAACCTCCGGCGGATTGGTGGCCCGAATCTGCTGGTGCCGCAAGTAATTCGATCTTCTATCAGGTTGAAACCCTGGCCTCAAAACCACAGAACATTGAGCTGGTGAAGGATCCGATGTGGTCGGCTAAACAGATGGTCCTTTGGAAACCTCAATCGAAAAGTGAAACCATGACGCTCCTGTTACCAGCATCGAAAGCAGGTAAATTCAGGATTAATATCACTGTTGCACGCACTGCCGGCGGTGGAAAAATGGAAATCATGCTGGACAGCAAACCTCTGAATTTCAATGGATCAGCGGTTAACGATGTTTCTACAAAATTCAGAAGCGTGGCGAGGAATATTGCCAGCGATAATGTTGAACTAACTGAAGGAATGCATGTTCTGACGATTAAGCCGGCAGGAGATAAGCCGCTTCCAATAGGACTGGATTTTATCTGGATGCAAAGCCTATGAAATGTGCTAATATGCTAATTTGCTGATTTGCTAATTAAAAAAATAACTAATGAAACGATTAGCTGCTTTTTTAGGAATTTTGGTTTATGCCGGTGCGATTGGGTTCTCTGAGGAATTTGTCCTGGTGTCGCCCGGTGGCAAGGCAAAGGTTGTGGTGAATGTCGATAAGCAATCCGGCATTACGGCCACTTGTTTTTTCCTAGGCAAGGAAATGACTGTTCTGGGTCCGATCGCTCTGGAAACCGGCGATGGTAAAGTGTTTGGGGAATCAGCAAAAGTCAGGACAGTGAATAATAGGACCGTTGATGAGGTTATTATTCCGCCGGTTGCTCAAAAAAGAAAGCGAATACCTGATCATTTTACGGAAATGGAGATATTGTTCAGGGAGCCGTTTCGTCTGATATTCAGGGCTTATGATGATGGTGTGGCTTATAGGATTAAAACGGATATCGAAGGTGAAATGATTGTAAAATCGGAACAGTCAGCCTTTACTTTTCCTGACGATGACAACCTGTTTATACCGACTGATGTTTCCATGTTTACACATAGTGAGCGGTTGTATCAATATATGCATCTCTCTGAGGTTGGTCCTGATACCTTGTCATCTACGCCATTGTTGGTCGACCGCAAAGATGGGATTAGTGTCCTCATCACAGAGTCGGATCTCGAGGATTATCCCGGAATGTATGTTTACGGGGCCAATAACAAATCTCTGAAGGTGAAGTTCCCTCACTTTGTACTGAAGGAAAAGCTCATCAGGGATCGCAACATTAAGCCGGTGGAAGTAGCTGATTATATTGCCAAAACCAGCGGTAACCGATATTTTCCATGGAGGGTTGTTGCTTTTGCAGCAGAAGCTAAAGATATATTGATCAATGATATTGTTTACCGGTTGGCTTCACCCTGCCGCCTGGATGATACATCATGGATTAAACCCGGAAAAGTTGCCTGGGACTGGTGGAATGCTAACAATAATAAAGGCGTTCCTTTTGTTTCCGGCGTGAATACGGCGACTTACAAGTATTATGTTGATTTCGCAGCGCAATATGGCATAGAATATATAATGCTCGATGAAGGCTGGTCGAAACCGGCCGACCTGTTTGAGATTAATCCCGAAGTTGATGTTCCCGGAATTTGTAAATATGCCCAAAGCAAAGGTGTAAATGTTATCCTCTGGTGCTTGTGGAACGCGCTTGATAAGGACCTCGACAAGGCCTTGGATCAGTTTAAGGCCTGGGATGTAAAAGGGGTTAAGGTTGATTTTATGCAGCGCGATGATCAGGCCATGGTAAACTATTATACTAAAGTTTCGAAAGCTGCGGCTGAGCGACACCTGATGGTGGATTTCCATGGTGCCTTCAAGCCTTGCGGACTGGAGCGGACGTATCCGAATATGCTTACCCGTGAAGGAGTGAAAGGACTGGAAAATTGTAAATGGGGCGCTGAAATTACGCCCGACCATGACTGCACGCTTCCATTCATCAGGATGTTTGCCGGTCCGATGGAT
Source organism: uncultured Bacteroidota bacterium (assembly GCA_903851365.1). Lineage (GTDB taxonomy): Bacteria > Bacteroidota > Bacteroidia > Bacteroidales > UBA12481 > UBA12481. The sequence continues at coordinate 751 of CAINOB010000064.1, read as the reverse complement.
TATACCCCAGGAGCTATGCGAAACTCTGAAGAGACCAATTTTAAGGCTGATTTTATCCGTCCTATGAGCCAGGGTACCCGTTGTCACCAGCTTGGATTATACGTTGTTTTTGAAAGTCCTTTGCAGATGCTGGCCGACGCGGCATCAGCTTATCTTCGCGAGAAAGAGATCATGGAATTCCTTTCAGCCGTACCTTCAGTCTGGGATGATACGAAGCCACTGGCCGGAAAAGTTGGCGATTATGTTGCGGTGGCGCGCCAAAAGGGAAATGAATGGTTTATTGGAGCTATTACCGATTGGACTCCCCGGGTAATGGAGTTTAAACTGGATTTTCTGCCTCCGGGAACTTATAAGCTGATTGAGTTCGTCGATGGGATCAATGCGGATCGCTATGCTGAGGATTGGGCGCGCAAAGAAAGCACCGTAAAAGCAGGTGATACCATTAAAATCAAGATGGCGCCGGGTGGGGGATACGCTGCTATATTGAAGTAAGATAGTTGAGAGTCCAATTCAGAATTTCGAATTCCAAAGTATGAGATTCAGGTATTTTCGAAGTTTTGACTCTGTAATTTCAAAATTGAGCATTGGTTTTCGAATCTCATCATTGTCGCTGATTTCCTAAAGCGAATTAAGGTCTTGAGGTCTTAAGGCTCCGAAGAACTTAACCACTTTTTCACCGATTCCCGGTGCATTAATATGAACAATGTAAGCACCGCTGGCGATCGGAATACCATATTGGTTTTTCAGATCC
>CAINOB010000063.1 GCA_903851365.1 uncultured Bacteroidota bacterium | reverse complement strand
TGCGTGGATTGAAACGGATATTCCGGCACTCGCTTATCAACCATCCGGAGTCGCACCCCGCGCGGGTGCGTGGATTGAAACAATAATAAAGTAGGAACAGGAACAACCATATCTAGTCGCACCCCGCGCGGGTGCGTGGATTGAAACAGTACGTTGGTTCCGTCATTTGCCGGGGGCGGGGTGTCGCACCCCGCGCGGGTGCGTGGATTGAAACAGTAATGACCACATTTTAATATCCCCCAATTCCAGTCGCACCCCGCGCGGGTGCGTGGATTAATAACGACCATCTCGAATAGCTTCTGGTTCTCACTTTGTATTACACCAGACACTGAACCCGGCTGTTGTATTTTAACACATTCGACAGACTTTGTCAACGACAGAAGGATCCGTCTCTGCCAACTTGTTTCGACAATCCGGAGCGTAGATCTATCCGTTTGATAATAATTGCTCAGTATAACTATCAATTTAGGATACTATCTTATTTATCAATAAAATGTTTAGATTGGTCAAAAAGTTTGATTTAACAGGTCCGTAATTGACACTAAATCAAAGTTAATTCCAAATTTTGTAATCCAATTTAGAAGAATACGTTATCTAGTTATGTCGACTACAGAAAGTGAGAAGGGAGATCAACTAAGATCGCACGCGAAAGCACCAGATTCCCCGGAATATTGGAATCTTCTGTTTTCAGCGCAGATTGAAGCTTCCATCGACGGCATCATCATGGTTGATGACCAGGGCGACATAATCAATTACAATCAGCATTTTAAAGAATTATGGGAGGTACCCGGGGAGATTCTTGAATCCGGGAAATCAGACGCTGTCCTGACTTATGTTATGGACAAGTTGGGTGAGCCTGCAGAATTTTTATCCCGGGTTAATTTTTTATACGAACACAAGGAGTTGAAGAGCAAGGAAGAAGTACTCCTGAAAGATGGAAGGATTCTTGACCGTTTCTCTTCACCCATCATGAGCGCCGATGGGATTTATTATGGTAGAATATGGTATTACCGGGATATCACGAAGCAGAAGCGCGCTGAACTCAACCTCACTGAGAGCGAGGCAAAGTTCCGTTCGATGGCTGAAAAGATGAATGATTTTATTGCCACAACAGATTTAAATGGGATTATAACCTATGCTTCACCAGCTGCTCAAAAAATGTTCGGGTGCAGCCCTGAAGCGATGATTGGTACGCATTTTATGAACCATCTGGAGCCCAAGGATATACCAATTGCAGTAGAAGCATTTCGCCTGGATATGGAATCTGCCTCCGGGACTACCCAGCTGGAGTTGCATTTGAAGCGCAGCGACGGTACAACGTTTATCGGAGAGCTTAATGGTGTAAGGTTCTTCATTGATAAACGGCCCCATGCGCTGGTTACCATACATGACATTACAGAGCGGATGGCAGCACAACAAGCCCTGATAAATAATGAAGAGCGACTGAATCAAATCACCGAAAGTTCAGGCGTTTGGGTCTGGGAAGTCGACACGAAAGGCCTATACACCTATGTAAGTCCCATGCTTGTCAATATACTGGGTTATAGTCCCGAAGAGTTTATCGGCAAAAAACATTTTTACGACTTTTTCCCTCCAGACGTTTCGGAGGATCTCAAGAAAGGTGCTTTTGAAATTTTTGCCCGCAAGGAGCACTTCAGGAATTTTGAAAACCCAAATCTTCATCGGAATGGTCGGATTGTGATACTTGAAACCAGTGGGGTTCCAATTCTTGATATTCATGGAAATCTGCTGGGATACAGGGGTGCGGATAAAGATATCACTGAGCGTAAGCAAGCCGAAAATGCCATCAGGGAGAGCGAGGAGAAATACCGTAGTTTGGTAGAAACCGCCCAGGAACTTGTATGGAAATGCGATGACCAGTTCCGTTTTATTTATTTAAACCCGGCTTGGGAAGGCACACACGGTTATAAACTGGAAGAAATGCTGGGCCGGCAGTTCAGCGATTTTCAACAGCCCGAGGTATTTGATAGGGACAAATTGGAGTTTGCCCGTCATTTGGCAGGCGGATTCGTTAAAGAATACGAAACAACACATATTGCTAAAGACGGAAGCGAGATTACCCTGCTTTTCAATGCAGTTCCCCGAACGGATATCAATGGAAAAATCATCGGGACACAAGGTACTGCCGTTGATATTACCCATCGGAAGTTAATGGAACAGGAACTATATCTGGCCAAGGAAAAAGCCGAGGAAAGCGACCGGCTAAAAACCGCTTTCCTGACTAATATGAGTCATGAAATCAGGACCCCCATGAATTCTATCATGGGATTCGCAAATTTATTAACGGAGTCTGAAGTTCAGGAGAGAGAAAACTATATCTCGATAATTTTAAACAGTTCAAATCAGCTACTCAACATTATTGATGATGTTGTTTATGCTTCAAGATTACAAAGCGAAAAATATCCAATCAAATTTTCCAAATTCAAGCCTGCGGATTTAGTAACTTACGTTTACCACATTTTTGATCTGCCCGAGCCGGCCAGGAAGGTAGTTTTCAAGCTAAATATACCCGAGAAATATAAAAACCTGACTATCATCTCTGATGCTGATAAAATCAGGCATATTTTAACCATCCTGGCTTCCAATGCCCTGAAGTACACATTTGAAGGAAGTGTTGAAATGGGTTTTGATTTAACGCATGGCTCGATTGAGTTTTTTGTTCATGATACTGGTATTGGCATCCCTATAAATGAGCAGGAGCATATTTTTAAGTCATTCTACCGAGGTCAGAAAGCAATATCGAAAGTGATCGGCGGTACTGGGTTAGGATTAAATATTGCAAAAATGCTCGTTGATTTGCTTAACGGCAAAATAGGTTTCAGCTCCATAATTGATAAGGGATCGCAATTCTACTTCAGTCTACCTGAAGTGAAATTCGAGGATAGTTTGGTTAGGAAACCTGCTGGCGGAATCAATCAAAAAGAAGTAAAAGATTGCAGAGTTCTTATAGCTGAAGATGAATCGGATAGTTTTCTCTACCTCAACATCCTGTTAAGAAATAAAGTCAAAAGTGTTGACCGTGCAAAAAACGGTATGGAGGCGGTTGAGATGGCTGGCAAAAAAAAACTATGATTTTATTTTGATGGATCTGAAGATGCCATTGATGGGTGGAATTGAAGCTATTCAGAAATTGAAAATACGATATCCTCTGATCCCAATCATAGCGCAGACAGCATATGCTACTCATGAAGAAAAGGAAAAAGCAATGGAGGCTGGCTGCAACGATTACCTGACAAAGCCGATTCGCAAGGATGAACTATTCGCCATGATCGAGAAGTATTATGTAAATCCGTAAATGCCTGATCAGCTAAGATAACATCCACAACAGTAAATTTTATTAGCGGTTACCCGCTTCTCTTCCAATATCTTTACTGGCAGAATAAATTCATGCCATGAAAAAGATATCCGCTTTCCTCTGCACATTTATCCTGATCATGCAGTTGACAGGATCATTTGCTCAAAGTCCGGTAATTCACTGGAGTTTTGACAAGAATGAAAATCGAAAAACAACCGAAGAAATTGGTGGAAAAACTGATACGCTGGAGGGATATTTTTCAGAACCAGCTGGTGTAAAAGGCAAAGGATTTGGTCTGGATGGTTTTACCACCTGCATGAAAGGAACAGGCACCACGCAGCTTAAAGGCTTAAAGGAATTTAGCATTGAAACATGGATTGCCTTAGGTGAATATCCCTGGAACTGGTGCCCCATCCTCACCACAGAATCAAATGAAGTAAAAGGATATCGTCTGATGGTGGGACCATTGGGGCAAGTGTCTCTGGAATGTGCGATCGGTGAACAGTGGATAAACTGCACAAGCGAACGTGATGCTCTGCCGCTAAGGAAATGGATGCACATTGCAGGAGTTTATCGGGCCAATATCGGGATGGACCTCTACATTAACGGGGAGTTAAAAGCCAATATCAAGATAAACGGGTCTTTCACCCCGTCGCTGGCTGGTTTTACCATTGGAATGGTGGCAACCCCAGGCAACCCCTCGGATATTCACCGTACGTGGGGAACAGTTGCTCAATTCTTTGGCCTCGACGGGATCATTGATGAGCTTGAGATTTTCAATTCAGCACTGTCTGCCGATCAGATCAGAGCCCATTTTTTAGCGATAAAACCAGGGGACACGGGTATCGCTCCGCGCCGGCTGCCGACCATAGATAAAAATCCGGGGCGGTTTGGAGCTTTTTATACCAAACTCAAGTACTATCCCGGTTGGGATAATATCTGGCCAGTTGATCAGGATCCGGATATTGTTGTGTGTTTTGAAAAATCACCAATTAAATTAATGTTCTGGAGGGGAACCCGGTATGAACCATCCTGGGTGTCGGAAAATGAGAACTGGATGACCGATCAGAGCGTGGAAGCCTGGGAAGACGGATCAACCGATCGCGAAGGTTGCTTTGAGCACATGCAGGACAGGCATTGCCGGTTTTCACACGTCCGGATTATCGAAAACAGTGCAGCGCGCGTTGTCGTACACTGGCGATATGCACCAGTAAGTTCCAACGACCATACCTGGAGAATTGACCCTAAAACCGGTTGGGAATGCTGGGTTGATGAATACTACTATATTTATCCGGATGGTACAGCTATCCGCAAAGTTTCCTGGAAAAAGGGAACGCTAGGTTTTCCCAGGCAATTTCAGGAAACCCTCGCTCTGCTTCATCCCGGACAGAAAGTATCGGATCTTCTGGAAAAAGATTTTGCCACTACCGCAGATTATGATGGAAAACTTGGAAAGGGATCCTATGTCGAGAATCCCAACATTGCGCCCTACGGTCCTTTCGATTGGAGCCAGAAATTCAAATTTACCATTCAGCAGTACAACTTTAAATCACTGAATAAGCCGTTTATCTGCTTTGAGCCTGGGAATGAAATGTATATACGGTATGAAAATCTGGATAGCTACAATTCTGCCAGAGGGTGCAATCATTTCCCTGTTGGACAGGCACGATGTGATGGTCGTACCACACAAACATCCGATAAACCTTCACATTGCTCCAGCTTTCCGATTTCTGACCCGGTGATACACGAATCCTCTGACCGCGAATACTGGAATGCACTGTACGGGATGAACACCATGAAGATAGAGGAGTTGATCAGGTTCGGACGTTCCTGGGCCTACGCACCTAATTTAACCATCATTGGAAACAGCTATAAATCTAATGGTTACGATCGGACTCAACGTTGTTATCAAATTGAAAATGCAACAGAAAAGAATAAACCCATTGAGTTAACTATCGAAGGAAGCAAAGAATCGCCAATAATAAATCCAGCTGTTTACATTAAAAACTGGAATAGTGAGAAAGCTAAAGTACTGGTTAACAATCAACCGCTGAAAGGAAGCCGACTGGGATTCAACCAGGAGCTGGAAGGAACCAATCTTGTCGTATTTTTACCTTTCACCAGCAACAGTAAGGTTGTTGTTAAAATCTATGAAGAATAGTACTGCGGATCCGTCATTCCTGGCAGACAAATATATTTTTGGTGCCCATCAGTTTCTCTGGAAACAGATTTGGACCGATGAAGATTTGAAAATCCTTGATGAGGCCAGGAATCTTGGCCTGTCACTATTTGAGGTATCGCTTGGCGAGGATGTGCATTTTGATTACCGCCGCCTGAATAGTCACGCCCGGGATCTCAAGATGGAACTCAGTATCGGTCCGGGTAATGTTTGGGATATGGACTGTGACATTTCGCACGACGATCCGGCCATGCGCGACAAAGGAATAGCCTGGCACAAGAAAATTATTGAAAGGGCAGCCGAATGTGGAGCAAAGGCCTATTGCGGAGCGATTTACAGCCATCCCGGCAGAGTGTGCCGCAGAGAGCCCCTAAAAGAGGAGATGTATTATGCGGCCGAGAATTTGCACCTGCTAGCTGAATTTGCTGATGATTTTCATGTACGGCTTGTTATCGAGCCAATGAGCCGATTTCGCAATCACTTAATAAACAACGCACTACAAGCCTCGAAACTTGCAGTGATGGCAGACCACCCTAACTTAAGTATCAACCTCGATACTTTTCATATGATCACCGAAGAACGTGATTATGGCCAGGCAATCAGGATTGCTTCCCCAAAACTTTGGGGAATTCATGCCTGCGAAAATGATCGTGGAGTACCGGGTGGCGGCCTGGTTCCCTGGACCGATATTTTCCATGCTTTGCAGGAAATCAATGCTCCGGTGAGGGTGATGATGGAAACCTACCGCACAGGACCCGATGGATTTGGGTTCGATCGTGGAATTTTCCAAAATCTCTGTCCAGATCCGGTTGTTTTCGTAGAGAGAGGGCTGCGATTTCTACAATCGCAGGTTCGCTGATCAGGATATCAATTCGTTCCAATAAAAAAGCTTAGATTGGACGATAAAAGATAAAATGTGTTTTTCAGCCGAAGCAAGTTTCGCAGGAGGTGCAATCATCTCTGCAATTGGTGTGGTAGTAGTTACGAAAGTTCATAAACCATCACAGATTCTATTTGCCTGTATTCCATTTTTTTTTGGATTACAGCAATATACAGAAGGTATATTGTGGCTGACGATACCAAATCCGGGTCATGGTGATCTTTTAAAATTCAGCACTTATCTGTTCTTGATCATGGCAGATATACTCTGGCCTGTATTAATTCCATTGTCGGTTCTGCTGATGGAAGCAAACGAGAAAAAGAGAAAAATAATACGTTTGCTGCTTTTTACAGGATTATCAGTATCAGCATACTATGGATATTGCTTGATCACTCATCATGTAAGACCGGAAATATCGGGCTTTCATATACAATACAACTCTGATTTTCCAGATGCGATGGAGTATATTAGTTTTGCAGTATATCTGATTGCAACCATTCCTCCGTTATTTGTTTCCAGTATTAAAAGAACGCACTTTATGGGTTGGTTAATGTTATTCTCCTGTGCTATTACTGCAGTATTTTTTACCCAATTTCTGACTTCGGTATGGTGCTTTTTCGCCGCCCTGATAAGCGCAGTGATATTCTGGATTCTTAATGATTCGAAGCGTAAATTCAAATTCGACAAGCTTCAGTTACTCAAGGCCAGCCTGATGGACAGCTTGAAATAACTTACATACCAGACCGTTGAACAGCTTCTTTCGCGGTCCTCAATAAAGGCTCCAGCGATACTCCCTGACCAACGGCATGTTGCATCCAAAGATCAGGTAAGGTATTCCCCTCCTTGCAGGCTGTTTTCAATCCATTGGCCAAATTGTAAGGCATAAACTTATCATAGAGCTGAAACATGATTACGTTTCCAAGAAAGTAGTTATACAGATACAGGCTCCCCGTGATGAAATGATTATAGATCGACAGAATATGCTGGTCTTTTATCCCTCCGAAAACAGGTGAATAGTACTGATTCCATATATCTCCGCTGATTTTTAACACGGCGGATTGCAGCTCTGCCGCAGTAGCTAGTGGATGGGCATACATCCATTTCCAGGTTTCGATATCTGTGAGCGACTGACCTCCAAGGTCCACCAGGTACCATAAGGAGGCAAGTGCAAGGAGGTCCTTCTGGCTAATGTTTCCGCCCTGTGTTAAACCCAGGCCTTCAATGTTTTTATAAGCCAGCATTTCGGCAAAGCCCTCGGTTATTCCACTGGTTGGCACATTTGCAAGAATGCTGTTATCGATGTCTTTTGTACAATATACCCCGCAAACAACATGTCCCAATTCATGCATTGCAATCCGAAAAGCTTTATAATCCAGTCCGTCAGGATTGAAAACCGTTGTCATTAAGGCAGTATCACCTCTCATGGAAGGCTGGTCGGAATATCCTCCTGATAATATCGGCCTTACTTTGGCATGTGTTCCCACATAATTTGCTTCTGATTCGGGAAATCCCATTCTCAAAAGAATTGATGGAAGGTCCTTTTGCAGGGCGGCTGGATTGGGGTACCTCTTTTTAGTTATGGAGTCGAGCTTGTTTGCCGGGAATGCTGATTGACACTGGAATCCACTATACCAGATATCGAATGGCTTCAGTGGTCGGCCCAATCGCTTGGAAATCAGTTTGCCAACTGAAACGATAACAGGGTCAGAAAGAAAAGTGCGAATCAGGCTTTCGACCTCTTCCACCTGGAAATTCGAGTTTCTAAAAGTTCTATCGATAAAGGTGGATTCGTCAGGAAATAGTTTATCCTCTGAACTTTTATTCTTAAATGAAGATAACAAGCCCGCGTATCTTTTGGTGCCTTCGGGGGTAAATGCAACCTGCACTAAATTACCTGACTCAACTTTAAACAATTGATTGGTCCAGGGATTCCAACGTGTGGCAGTATCCTTGATAAATTCAGCCGGAACCGTACCCAGGGTGATATGCTCCACTAATTTACCCGTTAATTCCTGTCGCGCCAGTCCTCCAGGTCTGGTATATTCTTCCTTCAGATTATCCCTTAGCCCGAAATGACTGTGTAGTATTAAAGCTTTAGTGAATGGGTAGGTTTGATCAGGCATACAGATATGATCCATACGGAAAAAGTACTTGCCCATATATTCCTGAAATGCTTTTACCTCATCGCCAGCTTCGGGGGTGAAATCCGGATTGCCCCGGTCGGGATAAAATTCACCGAGGCGGACCATAGCCCATTCCTGACGGGTCCAGTTCTTTCCGTTTAGTCGTTTTTCATCGAAGGTATAAAAGGGGAAATTAAGCTGAATAAACTGGGCGAGCTTTCCCTGATAAGGATCGGATCCGGGAATATTGTTTCTGAAATACTGATCGGCCCTGATTTCCTTTTTATCTGTGAAATTTTTGGATTCGGAGAACCTGAATCCAATTTTGGAAAGATAGCCGTTCTGTAAAGTCAGGTTCTGCTGAATGACCTGAAAGTTTGATTTAAGATCACTGTCTGCCAGAAAATTTTCATTACAGAACTTTACAAAATCCTCCTCGGAGCCATCCGATTTTCGCCAGTTTTTAGCTAGTTGAAAAGTACCCTTGGTAATCCGCTCTTTACTTTTTTCTCCAAAGTTCTTTATCAGCTCGCCCTGAACTTTGCCTAAAGTTTCATCAGCAATCAATTTATTGCCTGTCTTGGATTCTGAAATAAACGACTTAAAAAGAACAAGCTCATAAGGACTATATTCTTTAAGATCTGTCGTATACAGATCGTGCTGCCAAATTCGTAAATAAGGCAGATCGGCAGGCCGATGGCCCCACGGAAGGTTTGTTTGGGTTTTACCATTAACTAATCCCCAGTGCAGACATCCAACATTTTCCTTAAAGAAGAGAGGCAAAACACTTTCGACTGTTGACCCCAGAGGGCGATTGAGCCATTCGGAACAGATAAGGGGACGATTCTGCTGCTTTAATGTATTGATCAACTTTTGCGTTTCTGTCTTTTCCGAATAACAATGGAAAGTTATAATATCGGAGTTATTAAAAATTATTTTGTCAAGCTCCTGATTACCATCCCAATAAGCTAATGTCAGTGGTTGGGATGGATTAATTTCCCTGGCCCATTGAAACACCTTATGTATCAGGAGATAGCTTTTGTCAGTCAATGCACTGGTTGATGGCTCGTTATACAGGTCCCAAGCTAAAACAGCAGGATCATTTTTAAAGGAACCGATTATATCCTTCACATACTTTCCGAGCCTGAAATAGGATGAAGTATCTTTAACCATGGTGGTACCGGGGCTAGGCGACCATGCCCAGGCGTACCATCCTTCGCGGGGCTCTGGCTGGTTACCCAGTGCCGGATCAATATTTTCTCCAAAAACACAGTCATCAAACAGAGCAGGCATTACCCGGACTTTATGTTTGGTGCAAATCGTCAGGAATTTTGCAAATGTTTCCCTGAACCAGGCCGGATCATTCTCCCAAACAATAAACTGCAAAACCACCCGAACGGTATTAAAGCCGGTTTTCTCAGCCAGGCCGAGCTCTTTATCAATCAGATCAGGTGAAAAACTTGTTTTATCCCACATAGCGGTATAATTGATCGCATTCGAAGGGATATAGTTGAACCCGCAGATCCAAGGATTTTCATTGTACCATTTCCAAGCTTTTTCAGGGCTCCACTGTTCGCCAGCTTTCTGGGCATAGGAAGCCATGCTTAAACCGATGAACAAGATAAGGATCAAAAGCTTATGCAACTTAGTGTTCACTTTCATATCAAGGGGAGGTTTAATATTTATCAAATTTATTATTTTACCTTTATAAGGATGAAAACCGCCTGATTAAAAGCTCACATGAAAAGAATAATAATAGCGGAAGACAATAAGCTGATATTAGAAACGATTGCACACAGCCTTACCCGGGAGGGTTATGAAATCCTGAGGGCCATGGACGGAAAGGAATGTTTAAAAATCCTGGAGGATAACCTGGTCGATTTAATCATAACCGACCTGTTTATGCCCTTTATCAATGGTCATGAAGTAATTTCGATCCTACGTGACCAGCGTAAAGTTAATACGCCGATCATGGTTTTGTCAGCTTCAGGATCAGAAGACAGTGTATTAAAAGCTTTCGAGCTTGGTGCCGACGACTTTATGGTTAAACCCTTCAGTTTGGGCGAGCTTAATATCCGAGTCAGAAAGTTATTAGCCTTGAAAAGATAATTCCTTAAAATTCTCTCATGTTCAAGTATAAAATCATCATACTGTTCCTGATTTGTACCTGTGCATGGCTTATCCCGTCTGGCAGATTGCAGGCCAGTGAAAATCCCGCTACCGTTGTTCGAATTCAAAAAATTGATTCTGTTAAACGTGCAGAGCGTGTTTCGCATGACTTATTCCGCAGAGTTTTTGGCGATAAAAAAGTTGCTGAAATTCAATTAGACCTGATAAAATATGGCAACGGCCATCTTCCACCCTTTGTTTCAGGGTACTTTGCAAGGTTTGTTCAGAAGGCGGGTTCCTATCCCATAATTCTCCTCTTTGCTTTTTTAATTGTCGTTTTTGTTATCAATATTTTTCTGGTAATTCTGGTTTTATATTTCACCAATCAGCAGAAAAATCACAAAGAGAGATACATCAGGGTGTACCAAAATATTTATGAGGAAGTACTCCGGCTCTATTTTTTTGGAGAGATCCGCTGGGAGACGGCACTTATCAAGCTAAAAAAAATTAAAAGACCACTGAACCGTAAAATCCTGACTTCGGTATTGCTGAATTTTCAGGAAAATCTCAGGGGCGGGATGGACAACCAGGTATTGAAAGTATTTGAAGATCTTAAACTTTATAAGGATTCACTGAGATCCACGAGATCAATGTTCTTTTACCGCAGGGTTGAGGGATTAAGGGAATTGACAAAACTCTACCCAAAGGGCGCTGGCGATACTATTGAACGTTTCCTCAATAATCCTCACCATCTGGTCAGAGCCGAGGCTCAAACTTCGATTATCAGGCTCCATCCGGAGGAACCTTTTGGTTTTTTGCGGAAGTTAACCAGTCCATTTACCAGATGGACGCAAGTCACTGCCTTTTACCTGTTCCGTATCTGGCAGTTGAATATTCCCTCTTTCAGTGATTATCTGGATTCAGAGAACCCCAATGTCCGAAACTTTTGTTTGCGGATGATCATTTTCTTTCAGCAGTTGGAGAATGCAACTGCCATTTTTCAATTGATCGGCAGTCAGTCGGAAACTACGCGGTGGCTTACGTACCGTGCAATTAACGATCTTCGGCTATACGATGGCAAACAACAGATAAAAGACAAATATTCGAAAGAAACCAATAGGAACCGGATTGAAATTATCAGGGCATTCAGAAATATTGGTGCACCGGAAGATTGCGATTTTCTGGAAAATATTTTATTGACAGGCTCAGTTACTTTAAAAACCGAGGCTTGCAGATCGCTCTATTACATGAACGACGAAGGCCCGGAGCGGCTGGCTATTTTAAACGCAAATTCAGAACTGAAAATTGAGCAGTATATAGCTCACGTTACAGACCTTAGAAATTAGGCATTATGGTTCAGGGAATTTTTGAAAAGTTTTTTCTGTTTTATGCGATTTGCATATTCAGCATCTATTTTGTTCTTGCATTCATATCGGCCCTGGAGTTGAGAAGGCGCTTTTTTACTTCAAAAATCACAGATTACGATGCGATTATCTCCTCTCCGCTGGCACCCATGATAACCGTAATTGCTCCTGCTTATAATGAATCGCTGAGTATTGTTGAGAATATAAAAGCCTTGCTGGCACTTTATTATCCCAGCTTCGAGATTATCATTGTGAATGACGGCAGCAAGGACAACACGCTGGAGAGGGCCATCGTGGCTTTTGACCTGGAGAAAGTTCCCTATATGATTGATTACAAGATCACCTGCAAAGAAATTGCCGGGATTTACAAATCTCAAAATAAAGCTTTCAACAATCTTACCGTCATAGACAAGATCAACGGCGGCAAGGCAGATGCCCTGAACGCCGGAATTAATATCGCAAAGGGAGACTATTTCATTTCGATTGATGTTGATTCTATTATCGATCCCTATGCCCTTCAAAAACTCATCAAGCCATTTCTGGAGGAAACCGACCGAAAAGTTATAGCAACAGGGGGGGTGATCCGAATTGCCAATTCTTGCAAGGTTGTTGATGGCCAACTCATTGAAATAAACGTTCCGGATAAATTTCTTCCCCGCTGCCAGGTAGTGGAATACAACAGAAGTTTCTTAATGGGTCGTTTGGCCTGGAGCCGCCTCGATGGGCTTCTTTTAATTTCCGGTGCCCTCGGGATATTCGACAAGGAAGTTGTTATCAATTGCGGCGGATATTATACCAAAACAGTTGGCGAGGATATGGAGCTGGTCGTTCGCATGCGCAAATTCATGGCTGAACAAAAGTTGAAATACCAGGTTGTTTATATTCCTGATCCGCTATGCTGGACGGAGGCCCCATCGAGCATGAAAGTTTTAGGAAGTCAACGCAACCGATGGACCAGAGGCACAATTGATACGCTATTCCTTCACCGAAATGTTTTCCTCAATCCAAAGTATGGATTTATGGGAATGGTATCCCACCCATTTTGGGTGCTTTTTGAGTGGTTGGCTCCATTCATTGAAATATTTGGCATACTGTATTTTACCTCTATTGCTATACTGGGTGATCCAAACTGGCCATTTTTTTATGTAATGGTTTTCTTTGTTTATTTTTTCTCGATTTCCTTTTCTACCTATTCTATTCTTTTCGACCATCTGACCTACCACCGGTACAAAAAAAAGAGAATGATCTTAAAGCTGATCCTCACGGCCTGGATCGAACCCATCCTTTACCATCCATTAATTGTTTATTGGGCCATGAGGGGGAATTTCGACTTTTTCATACGTAAACGTAAGTCTTGGGGAAACATGACCCGTGTTGGGTTTGAAACACCAAAATGACGAATAATTGATAAAAAATGCAGCTGAAATTATCCATACGATCCCGTGCCTTAGCAATAATCCTTCTTTTGGCTGGACTGCATGCAACTTTGCCGGCCCAGACTTTTGTTGAAGCCCGCCATCTTGCTTTCAATGGTCAGCGGGCAAAAGCACGGCAGATGTGCAAAAGTATTCTTGCAAAAGGATTCGACTCGGATGTTGCAATTTTGATGGCACGAACCTATTCCTGGGATGGCATCAGTGATTCCACCCGCATGGTACTGAACGATGTGCTAAAACGCAGTCCAGGAAACATGGATGCTCTGGATGCTTTTGCTGACGTGGAATATTGGTCAGAAAATTATTCGAAGGCTATTAGTTTTTGCGATCTCGCTTTATCGAAGGACTCGGCGGCTGAACCTTTCCTGTTAAAAAAAGCCAGGATACTTCACAGTAGCGGCAGGAATGAGGAAGCGGTAGCCATCCTTAAAAAATTGATTCAATTGAATCCTGCTCATGCCGAAGCGCTGAAAAAGCTCCAGGAATATCGGCTTGATGTGCTCAAGAATACTCTGAGGATAACTTACACGTTAGATGTTTTTGATAAAGCATTCAGCCGTGATCCCTGGCAGATTGCAGCCTTATCGTATGGCAGAAAAACAAAATTCGGATCCATAATCGCCCGGGCAAATGTGGCTGACCGTTATGCTTCCAGAGGATTTCAGGGAGAGATCGATGCCTATCCTAAACTTGGCGAGAATAATTATGGTTATCTGAACTATGGATACTCTCAAAGCACCATTTTCCCAAAGAACAGGCTGGGATTGGAATGGTACCACAATTTCCCTAAATCATTTGAAGGTTCGCTCGGTATGCGGATTTTACAATTCAACAGCTCCTCGGTAAACATATATACAGCCACTTTAGGCAAATACTTAGGCAATTACTGGATTTCCGCACGAGCGTTTGTCACACCCGCTTCCGATGGCACATCGGTTTCCGGATTAATGCTGCTGAGACGGTATTTTTCTGATCCGGAAAACTATATCGGACTTCGTCTGGGCTATGGAGTATCCCCGGATGACAACCGGAACCTGATTGATTCAAATCAGAAACTGGCCTTAAAAACACGCTCCCTGCGTGTGGAATATAACCACATAATCAACCACTTCTGGATCATCAACGGGGGCGTTGTCTGGGGCAATGAAGAGCGGCAAAAAGGAACATTTTCAGGATATTACACTTTTGACATCAGTATTTCAAGACTATTTTAACTTTTATCATGCCTTCATTAACGGAATCGGTTCAGCTCGTTGCACGCTCCCTTAGGCGATTTCTCAGCCTGAGTATTATCCTTGCGGCGATGATACTGATGGTCCGCCTATCGGAGCTGCTTTTTACAACCACGTCCTCCCTTTTCCAAGCAGATATTGCTATCAATTTGCTGACTGCCCTTAAGATGGATCTGATATTATACCTGAGGATTTCGGGTCTGCTCATGGTTCCATTCCTGGTAATCGCTTTTTTTAGTCAGAAAGCCGCCAAGTATTTCTTCGTTTCAGTGTGTATTCTGCTGATGTTGGGGAATATCCTTCTGATAAAATACTTTTCAACGGCGAGGGTACCTTTGGGAGCCGACCTGTTCGGGTACTCATTTAAAGAGATTCAGCATACTGTTGGCTCTTCAGGAAAAATCAATATTGCTCCATATATTCTTACCATCATATATCTGGCGATTATGGTCAGGGTTTTTGTTAAGCATGTTTATTTCCGAATGAAACCCTGGTTGATGGCAATTCTGACTGTCATGATGTTGATTTCGCTGGTACCTATAAAGCAGCTGAATATAAATCCCGCAAAATTCAGCAATGAATTCAGCATGTTTGTTGCAACCAACAAGCTCGACTTTTTCATCGAGAGTGTCGCAGATCATTATATGCGTCAGGGTACATTAAACAACAAGGCTTACACCTTGAAACCGATTTCAGCGAGTACGGCAGGTAATCCGTTCAAATATATCGATCCTGATTATCCATTCCTTCATGAGGAGACCACTCCGGATGTTTTGGCAGAATATTTTAATCTGGGAGATTCGCCTCCGAATATTGTTCTGATTATCGTTGAGAGCCTGGGGCGGGCATACAGCGGTAAGGGAGCTTATTTGGGAAGCTTTACTCCCTACTTGGATTCGCTGATGCAGAAGAGTCTTTATTGGGAAAACTGCCTGAGCACTTCAGGGCGAACATTTCAGGTTTTGCCGTCAACTCTGGGTTCCCTTCCATTCGGAGATCATGGGTTCGCAGGATTGGGCGAAAAAATGCCGGATCATCTCAGTTTGATCAGCCTGCTGAAGAAACAGGCCGGGTACACCTGCAAATTCTTCTATGGAGGGGAATCAGAATTTGACAATATGGGTGTTTTTCTGAACCGTCAGGGGATCGATCAGATCATTGACGGTAGCAGTTTCGGGCCGGGTTATACCAAACTTCCGGCAACGGGCAACGGATTTACCTGGGGATACACCGATCGCGACCTTTTCGTCAAGTATCTTGAAACGCTTAAATCAAAAACTGATTCTCCCCGGCTTGATATCATGCTCACCCTGGCAATGCACGATCCATTTAACATACCTGATCAGGAGCATTATATTCAAAAGGTGGCAGAAAGATTGATGCTTCTGAAACTGGATGAAAAAACCAAGACTTTCGACAATCAATATCAAAAAGAGCTTTCCACAGTAATGTACTTTGACGAGTCGTTCCGATATTTTTTCGATGAGATAAGCAAAACACCTTCCTTTGCCAATACCATCTTTATCATTACCGGGGATCACCGGATGCCCGAAATTCCGATCAGCACCCAAATCGACCGGTTTCATGTTCCGTTAATCATCTACTCGCCATTATTAAAAAAAGCTGAAAAATTCTCGGCCCTAACAACTCATTTTGATTTAACCCCTTCCCTCATCGCCCTCCTGAGTGGTAATAATTTCATAACCCGT
This sequence comes from uncultured Bacteroidota bacterium, assembly GCA_903851365.1. Taxonomy (GTDB): domain Bacteria; phylum Bacteroidota; class Bacteroidia; order Bacteroidales; family UBA12481; genus UBA12481. The sequence continues at coordinate 73,792 of CAINOB010000063.1, read as the reverse complement.
CCAAAAGTTGCTTCGTGGATCGGCCACGGTCTCGATAATTCCGTCAACTTCCGGAGCCTGTATACCTATCCGTTTATGCGAAATGTTAATGAATTGCTCGATATGGTTAGCGCGGGAAATTTTTTATCCAATCAAAACCTGTACAAAGTATTTCCTGATCTTGACATTGAACCTATTGATCAGCCTGATACGCTGAATCAGTTAAGGGATGAGCTCGACAATTTTATCAGAAAGAATAATTACGCGTGCAAAAGCAACCGGCTGATCCCGGATTCTCTCAAGAAATGGACAGGGATACAACATTGAAAGCCCGGGATACCTATTTAAATATTATAATTCTTGCCATTATGGTTGCATTATTGAACACCTCATGTCAGGATAATTTCGGTATTCAGGGAGATGAGGAGACCTTCGATAATGAACAGAACCTGATTGGATACCCTGTAAAGATTACGATAACCAATTTCCTACCGCCCTCCGGAGATTATTATTCGGGCAACACGGTGACTTCAAAAATTTCATTTAAAAATTCAGGAAAACTAAAATGGACCTTTTGGGTTGGATACAGTGTGCAGGACAGGACGGGACTGTGGTATGATATCACCTCAAATCCGGTGACCCTGTATCCGGGACAGGTATCGTCCGTGCAAAGTAAATCGTGGGTAGTGCCTCCAGATCCAAAAATCACTTCAGGATCGTACAAGGTCAGAATGGCCATCTGGAGTTCAAGACCTGAAGACGGACCCGCTATCCGGTTGGATTACCGCGAGCAGGACAGCTCGTTCATGGCATTTAACTTTATTGACCATTTCAGCGTTTTTAATGATGCGAGATGGGTTAAGGGAAATCACAGGACACCGGGAACAACAGCCCGACCCGGACTCGGATTCTTTCAACCAGAAAATGTGACTATGGAATCTGGCAAACTATTACTCAGGCACCCCGCAAACACCAAAAATGGTGGTGAAATTGAATCTGTCAGTCCATATACCTATAGTTTCGGAACCTATCGGACGAATATGAAATGCCCGGCACTTCCTGGCACAATTACTACTCTGTTCACATATGAGGGAGTGGATTATGGTGACGAGATTGATCTGGAAATCTGGAACGACGGTAGCGGCAAGGTGATTTTCACTATCTGGAAATCTGATATCAGTTCTATCACCGGTCAATCCGTATACAGCAACACCATCAACCTTGGATTTGATCCAAGTGTCGCATTTCATGAATACAGAATAGACTTTTACCCTGACGGAATCAGCTGGTACATTGATGGTATACAAAAAGACAAAACCACCTTGCAATCAAACTTTCCCAACCACTCCATGCATTTGATGGTCAATACCTGGTGGCCCAACTGGCCGGGATGGGAAAAATACACCAGCAATGCCAGTGACCGGTTTGCTGAATATCATTCCATTCAGCATTAAAAGTCTTTAAAGAAACAGGTCAAGCCTTTCACCGACGCCGATCACTACCTCCTGATTAAGGGTAATCAATACATTTTCTTTATTTACCAACATACTGCTGCCGATTGCCTTTCCATTTAAAGAAGCCTTTATGGTTCCGGGATTCAGATTTTTTGTCAGAGCCAACGAAACTGTTTTCACCCTGAGTTTTCCGAAATTAACTTTTACTCTGGCCCTGAGCCAGGAGCCCTGGGCACGCTGCTCAAAGGTACCCCACCCTTCGGCGGAAGTAAAGGGCGATTTAAAGTTCTCGGGCGTTAGTCGGGGAGCGAATCCGATATGGCCTTTAGGACCATGGTATTCAAAACCACAGGCAGCCAGAAATACGCCATAACTTGCCATGGAACGAGCATAGTGATCGCCGCATTCCACCTCATTCCAAGGATTTCTGCGGATGGCATGATAACGGTCGTGGATGGCTCTTTCGATTGCGAAGCCTTCGAGGAGCATATTTTCCCAGATCATGTGGCCTGAAAGCTGATGTTCAAATCCGTTCATGCATTCGTTGAAGTAAAAGTCGTAGTTTGTCTTAACGCGCTTGGATTCGCCCTTGGGCCAACTGCACATGAGCGTTCCGGCTTCTCCGGCCATGGCATACCACCGGCCGGGTTTGTACACCTCGCGATAGGCACCTGCATCAGGAGTAAAGTTGTATTTCCATAGTGATTTCAGTGCCTGTCTGGTTTGTTCCTGAGGAAGCACCTCACCCAGACCCACCTGATATGCCCAGCTTTGTCCGAGAACCTGATCAATTTCACAACCATCATAAGAACCAACCATATTTGCTTTAGCCGGATCGCCAACCTGAATAAAATATTCGCCATTCCACATTTTACCGACGAAATTTTTCCGTCCCTTATCCAGGATCCTGCTGCATTTTCCTGCAAAATCAGGGTCACCCATTTCTTTTGCCATCACTTCTCCGGCTTTTAGAGCAGCCAGATACAGTCCTGTCAGCCAGGCTACGTCACCGAACCATTCAGCATCAAGAGTATTATGCTGGTTCTTTTTGATCACGCCATCCTCAGTTCCATCCTGAGCTATCATCCACTCAAGGGCACTTTTGATCTTTGTCCAGTTACGTTTCAGGAATTCATCATTGGGCGACATTTGGTGATCTCTCAAGCTTCGAAGTATGATCCCAGCCTGACCGTCCATTGCGGCACCGGTTCCTTTACCACGGTACTCCACCACCCCATCACCTTTAAAGCTGTCGTTGGTATTAAAGTCGGTTTTTTCACGAAGGACGATATCCAGTTCTGGAAAAATCCGTCCCATGGTTTGTTCGTAATGATAAACATGAGTGCAGGTCCCCTCACAGCAACCTACGCCTTCCCAGCCCCAGAATTTACCGTCGTAGAACCGAAAGGCAGTTGATGTAGCCAACGTGGAAGCATTGGTAAAAGTCCTGTCGAGGAACCAATATGGCAGTGTTGAATCGTACCAGGTATCCCTCCACATTTTTGTCTGATTATACAGCCGGCTTATATTTTTCGACAGATAATCGGCTACTGCTTCGGCATTGGCAAATTTAGAAGCATAGTAGCGGCCTTTGCCCGGAACATAAAGATTTGGAAAATTCCAGGTGACGGCAAAGGTCAGCACGGTTGATTCACCAGCTTTGAGGTTGATTTTACGACCGACGGCGCCGGTAAGATGCTCCTCAAGCAACACTGAAGCATCAGAAACGTGTTTTTGTCCAATTCCCTTGTTATCAGTTTCAGCAAACCCATAATTGGCCTTTTCGCCCAGCAGGGCAAGGCTCATGGTTCCAAAATCGGGTAATTTCTCAAGATCCTCCTGCTTAAACTGCCGATCGCTGAAAGTTATGCGACCGACCCCGATATTGCCCCAGGCACCTGTTTCAGCATCTACAATCCGGATATACGCTTCCTTACCTTGAAATTCAGCAACGTTTATACTTTGTTGGGTCATTTTATTATCGTTCATTCCGGTTGCCGAGCGAACTACCTTACCGTCGATCATAACATCGAAACAAGTTTTATCCTTATGGGAGCCGCCACCGATCCATAGATTGATAAATTTTCTTTCTATGATAAACTTTTTACTGGTCAAAGTTCCTGTTGCACTATCCCGGCTGGCAACATCAGCAGCAGTGGAAGCCAAGGCATGCGAATTCACCAATCTCTCCGTATCACCGCCGACATCGCCCTGATAATCTGGAATATCCGTTTTTTTAATTGGTCCGGTACCGAAGGCATTTCCTTCGGCAATCCAGCCAACATACTTTTCATCTTTCCAATCCTCAAATGTCACATCGGGACGTTTGGTTTCCGTTTGTGGCGGCACCTTTTCAGCTGTACAGTTAAGGACGCTGTACCCTTTTGCGCTAACTAATTTATTGCGGCGTTTTCCTTCGGCGTAGCGATTGTTCAGGCAAACAGCATTTTCAAGCCATCCATACAGCGTTGTTTCAACCGTATCTGCCGAATTGTTTTTAAGGGTAAAACGCATGATGGTTGCAGGAAGACTTGATTCATCCACTGAGAGCGGGATGAACGGAGAAAATGCTTCGAGTGAAACCGAGACCGGATCGGCCGGATATTCTACTTTGCCAATTGGGTATTCACCGCGGAAAGTAACGTCTGGAAATCCGGTTTTATCCAACTGCCTGACCTGAGCTTTATCTCCTGATCCGGTTTTTATTGCGAATCCCTGTTCAAACGGAGAAGAGGGCTCCATCGGATGAGCGTAATGGGAGTCACCCGTTCCAATTCTTTTATTAAAGATATCCCAATGCCACAATTTGCCATCTCCTCCGAGATACACCTGCCCGGCACAAATTCCGCCGATTGGCATCCCGATGTATTTCAGCTCTTCACCTTTGTATATCTGCGGAGTACCTCTTTCAAACAGGCTTTTAACCCATTCGGGGCGAAGTTTTTTATCAACAGGCACCAGATCCTGAAAATCCGATGAACTAAAAGGGCCGGCAATCATCGGCAACCCGGCATAGAGACCCAGTGAGCCAACACCTGCAATACGCAGAAAACCGCGACGATCGACTTTCGGAGTGCAATCTCCGTTACATGAACAAGGCTTATCCTTTTTAATATCCGACTTCATAAGAATCTATTTACTTTATGAATACTTCTGTGGTATTTATTGTAACCGGGCCTAGCAGTCCCGACTCACGCAAAGGGGTATCTTTTGCCCAGAGGCGCCAGCTGGTAAAAGTAAAACGTCCGGTTGGGCTGGGTTTTTTATCCTGCAGCCATTGCGGCCATTTTTTTAATGTACCATTGGGATTTCGCTCACTGTCTTCAGCCAGCTGCTCATCGCCGATCATCCTATTTATCATCAAGTTAACTACCTCGATCTCCAGTGAATTTTCACCTTCACGAATAACTTTAGTAACGTCAATGCGATAAGGTGTTCTCCAAAGAATTCCAAGATCCTGACCATTCAGTTTGACTTTGGCCATTATAGCAACTCTGCCAAGATCAAGATAAATAGCCGGTTTAAGCTGGCTGTTTTTCTCTTGCAGGGATGCATATTTGAACGATTTCCGATAGGTCGCGGTCCCCGAAAAATATTTTACTCCATTATCCGGATGTTTGCTCCAGGAGATCAGCTTATCGAGATTGACCTTATCGGGTGCGCCCCAGCCAGGTGTAAAGCTTAACTCCCATGGGCCGCTCAATTCCATTTTAGGAGGAATCCTATCGGTTAAGATGCTGCGTGTTTTTCCATCGGCAGTTTTGATTTCGAAAGTTCCGTTCCTCAAAATCTCCCGACTGACCAGATCGAATGCCGGTTCATTTTTCAGAACAACTGTGGTATCAGGTACTGTCTGATAGAGTTTCATAATTTCTTCAGCATTCAGGGCTTTCGCAAACTGACCAAGTCCGGCAACCTGCCCGGTAAATGTTTTTACGCGCCTGGTATGAATCACACCATAACCCCCGTGAACAACTTTCGTGCTCTTCAATCCTTTATGCACAAATTTCCCGTTAATCCAGAGGCTCGGGGTATTATCCTGATAAACTACGGCGATGTGAGTCCAGCCTATTAATGGAACAGCATGTACGAGAAGTGACGGAAAATAATCGGCAGTATGTTCATAAACACCCACGCCATTAGTACCCACTCCGAAACCTGCACCGGCATCTTTGACGGTCCAGACTTCATGCCCGGGGGCAGCATAAACCACATCATTGCGTTCCACCGAAAGAGCATTAGCTCCTTTGTTTGCCTCTTCGGTAAGTGTAATTTCCTGATCAGGTTTCACCCAGCCGGCCATAGTGAAATTGGTGCGGGTTTCTACCAATGGAATCGACGGTCCATCTTTTTTAACAGCTATATCCATGGATACCAGCTCTTTTCCGTCTGCTTTTACAGAAACTATTCTATCTGCATCCTTAACAACCTCCTTACTAAAAACGATAAAACGGGATCCGGAGGGTTCAAAACGCATAGGAATTTTGGTGCAGCCATCTGACTCTTCATATACGGTTATCGGTTCAATTTTACCAGTCACCGCATTCCATGATTCAGGTTTCATTCCGGTTACCCTAAAGCTGCAAACGATATCGTTAGTTTCCTGGTCAGGACATGCAATAAAATATACTTCACGTCCATTGACTGTATGGTGGATAAAGTTCATCGGCACGTTTGAAATAAAATCAGATTTAATGCCCATACCAGCCAGAACTTCAGAGGGAGTTTTATCAGCGATAATTTTACCGCTTCCCCAAAGGTTTTCCACCAGCTTCTTAACCTGGACATCAGAATCCGGATAGCCAGAGAGGCCCGGAGCTTTTGTGGGAGCCTTGCCAGTGACTTTTGCCCCGGCATCCACAAGTGCCTTAATCTTGGTCAGCATGGCAACTGACATTTCATTATCTTCCGGTAAAACAAGCAGGCGATAGGTCATACCCGAAGGCAGAACCAGCAATCCATCCTTGACGCTTACATCTTTCAGAAATTTCTGCGGGCTGATGCCATCGTAATCATATCCATTCAGTTTCAGGACCCTGAACCGCTGCAGGGGCTCTTCGGAATTCAGGCTCAAAACATCGGCCACAAACTTTCCCTGCCGCAGCATATACTGGCACCTGCCTACATATTCATGCCACGCTTTCGAATCTTCCCACCAGGTTTCAGTCCGTTCATAATGCAGTCCCCACGGGCCCATCGTCATACCGGGGCGCCTGTCTTCAATCCAGGGCTGCATTGCATAACGATGAATAATGAAGCGATTTACCCCGTCGCAAAAAGCTCTGTCGCCCAAAGCTTTAATCGCAGCCGGATGTAACAACCAGCGTTCCTCACTTCCGGAGGTAAATGACTCTGCACCTGTGATAGGCAGGCCATTCACATGCGAGAGCGATGACATGGCCTTCTGGGTCCACCAGAAGCCACCGCCATCCTGAGTCCAGAACTCACTGATCGGTTCATCAATATAGTTTCCAACATCCAGATCATTTGCCGGAGTTGAGTAGGACTCCATCGACAAACGCAAACCATCTTTATTCGCCAATTCCTTGAGATGGCCGATATAGTTTACGGCCAGCAGGTCGGATACAGTTTGTCTGACATCCCGCAGGAATCTTTCGGATAATTCCGGGCTTTCCACCATGCGGCCGGTCAGAACAGGCATCCAGGGAGTCATATCATAGCCGCGAAGCCGCTTGAATTCTTCTCTCATTTTTGGTGTCCAGTTTTGAGCACCAACTTCCCAGCTGTCGACGTGGGTAGCGGCAAAAACTTTACCGGTAAGTGATCCGACATCTTTCACCAATTTTCCGATCATGCCATTGTAGTTGGCATCAATCCCCTCCTTGCTGAGTTTATCACATTCCGGGCCTCGGCCGGTCATGGGGGAAGGTGCATTTTCAGCTCCGGTAAAGGTGTGTCCGAACCTGACCACGGTCCAACCGCCTGATGATTTACCCTCAATTTTCGGGGCATCCCAGGTAAGTTTCCCGGAGGAATCCATATTTGAACTGATATCCAATATTTTACTTACTGGGATAAGCGATTCAACAGGAACTGCAGATCCTTCGGTAGCATCCAGACTGCCGGGCATCATACCGCCCGACGACATGCTCTTGGCAGCCAGGTTCTTTATCCTGTAAGCCGGATTTGCAGCATCGGCGGGAGTTGGAAATGCGAGAACGGTTATATCACGATAAAAACCACTGTTTGATTTTGGCAGGGGTAATAAGCCTTCAAATTTCTTTCCTGCGGGGACCTGCTTTTCGCTGGCGGTGACCACCTGCATTGATTTATCCAGAGGCACCCAAGGACCTCCGCTGCCGTTCCAGCCGGCATCGTTATTCATGTTCACTTCGATACCGAGGCGGCTGGCTTCGGAAATCATAAACTTAAAAAGCTCGCGCCATTTATCACCCATAAAGGCTACCGGCCCCACCGGTGCGCCCTGGTCGACCTCCATAATCAGCACGCCACCAATCCCCACCTTCTTCATGGCTTCCATATCGGCAGTAATTCCTTCTTTGGTTATATTGCTGTTAAGCCAGAACCAATACACCCAGATCCGGGCATTATCCGGTGGGCTAACAAAGTTCTTCGCCAGATCATCAGCAGCCTGATTTTTCGCTGCCGGGGTGCACTGCATCAGGGAAATCCCCAACACGACACTTGCCAGAACAATTAATAATTTCTTCATTTTTTACCTGTTTTTGGTATTATCTTAATGTCTTTCAACCATTGTAGACTAGTCGTTTTCCATTCCTCCCACATGGGGCCGCTATAACCATTTAACCCATGACCGCCAGAGGGCAATCTAAGGTAATATGTCTTTGAATTATGCGCAATCATTGCATTGTAAAACATCTCGCTATTATCGGGTGGCACCATATCATCGTCAAGCGCATGTGCTAGAAATACTGGCGGAGTTAGGCTGGTCACCTGTTTCTCATTTGAAAATCGATTGACTGATTCCTCTTTGGGATCGGGTCCGAGAAGATTTCTTTTTGATCCTTCGTGCGTCTTTGGTCCCATGGTAATGACAGGATAAATAAGGATAGCAAAATCAGGCCGTGAGCTCAGTCTGGCGATTGGATCGGCTGCCTTTTTATCTCCCTCATCAAAATGGGTGGCTGCTGTCGATGCCAGATGTCCGCCGGCTGAAAATCCTATGATCCCGATTCGTTTTGGATCGCAGCCCCAGTTGGCAGCCTTTGAGCGAGCCAACCGGATAGCCCGCTGTGCATCAAGCAACGGTACCTCCTGGCGGCCTTTCGGTAAGCGGTATTCCAGCACCAAACCAGTGATTCCATTCTCATTCAGCCACTCTGCAATCCCATGACCTTCAGGTCCTTTAACCAGGCCACCGTATCCACCTCCCGGACAAATCACGACCATGGCGCCGTTCGGCTTTTCGGGATGGTGAACGGTAATTACCGGGTTTTCAGCAGTGAATTTTCCTTGCCCATCCGGAGCTTTACCATTCCACAGCGAGATAACGTCAAAAATTGAATCGAAAGAAGTCAGGGCAGCCTTGTAAATCGATTCATGGCCGCCAGCTGTCGGGTGCTGGCCGTCGCCGGTTGAAAACGCAATTTTGCCAAGGTCAACGAGATAGACATATCTATCGCCTGTATTAGTTTTATATTGATTAAAGCTTAGCGTCACTTCCTTTAAGGCACGGCCGGATACAGGAATCATCACGATAATTTTCGTTGATGGGTTCACCCGGGTGCGAAGTTTTTTCAAAGCTTCGATCACATCTTTGGCAGCCGGAGCCCCATTTTCTCCCAGATTGATCATACAAACTTCCGGAACAGGATAGAGCTTACCATCGACGAGCCTGCTTTTGGTGCTGGTTATATTGTCGATAAGCACATTTAACGATGGATTTGCGGCCATGCCCCCACCCCAGTCATACCCGCCAAAGGCTAGTCGCGATTCCAGATAGCCGTAGTGCCGGGCAAGCAAATATCCATAGCTCGCACGGGCATTATCGGATGCTACCCAAAGGTCATCTGCAGGCCGTCCCTGATCAGTTGTCAGTGCAGCGCCATCGCCGGAAAGAATGGAATCGCCAATCGTGAGCCAATGCTTTCCGGTTGAATTTGTTGGATAGGCTTTCCCATATGCCTCCACGATAAATCCGGTTATTTTAACACTGTTCGGTGGAAGATCTCCGTTATACCGATCTTCCATCGGCGACATTCCTTTAATATACAATTCAATAACCGGATTTTTTGGCCCATAAGCCAGTTGTATTGACTTTTCACCGGCTTTTATCTGATGCGTTTGAACAGGCCCGCCATTTACTGTCCAGGCAAGGATCGGAAACCGGTCAGGTGATTCGAAAGCCATATGAGAAGTTGAAATCTCCACAGCCACACTATTTGTAAAATTGAATTGCACGGATATGGATGCTCCACATACGGATGAACTGATACCTGCCTTCTCTTTCACCCAGTTGTAAGCGGACAGTCCGCTTTGAATGCTGGAATCGGAAACGGGGATAAAACGCATGAGTGGAACATCCCAAAATGTGAGTGCGGCAATGCCGTTTTCGCCCCAGAGGAGGTTATCCTGGCTCCATAGCTTACTGTCGAGATAAGAGATTCTGGAGGCTTTTAATGGCTCCTTTAACTTGATTTTCAAAATATTTCCGGTCACAGAACCAGAGCCAACCATTCCACTATTCCCATTGAGATAAAACTGGGAGGCCAGGGTATCTTTCCAGACTACCGGCTGATTAAATTCTATTGAAATTTCATCACTCTTAGTTGACGTGTACCTGGCTGAAATCAGATCAGGGGCGGTTATGGTGTGGTCGAAAAATCGTCCGTAATTATCGTGTTCCACTAACGGGCAGATGAGCCGTGCGATCTGGGCATATCCCTCCGGAGGGTAATGACAACCACCGGGAGGCTTGATTCCGAGGGTCGACATCACACTCATGTGAGAGAAAAGAGAAGGTAAAGTCCGCTGTTTCTCTCGAAGTGTATTATCGGAGCCATTCTCAGTCATGGCGCAGGAACGAGGCCATATCTGGAAAAGATAGTAGTGTTGAATATTCGGATAATCCTGTTTCCAGGCGGCCGACATGTCGATAAAATACTGCTGATAATCCTCCCAGCCAAAACGGCCACTCGGACCGGCAGCTCCCTGGTCGTTCTCTCCCTGATGCCAGAATGCGCCTCTGATGCCATCGGTGAGACCAGCCTTTTGAATTCTCCATAGCAGCCGGCCGTAGATAGTTGTTGAATCTGTTGGATTCGCTTCATTACGCTGGTGAACATCAATCCGGCTTCCACCAACCGATCCGTTTATAATGCAAACAGGGATTTTATTGTTTTCGATCAGCATTTTGCCAAGCTCAATGCCCCAGTAGCCGATTTGCAGTTTAGCGCCCTGATTATCATAAGAAACGGCGTTGCCCCAAAGGTTCAGCCGGGATTTTGCAGGATCGGTATCGGCACAGCCAAAACTCCGAAGAAAATCGCTTGTATAAGGATTTACAGCTTTCCCATAATCGTTGGCCTCCGCATTCGACTGTCCATCAATAATATACGCATCACCACAAACAATATTACCAACAGATTCCAGCACTTTCTCTTTGCTTCCCACCTTGGAGCCAAGTTCAATCTTATATTTTACGAGACCCGGCTTTAATTTCAGCTCAAAAGCATAAGCCTTGTCAGCCAGAACTTTATGCGCTTGCTGACTGATCTGTTTTCCATCGGCATAAACCCTCACGAAAACAGAATCTGCAGTTGATGTCAGTTTCCCGTTATAGTGGAGAATTCCCTCATTTTTATCATTACGGGCGACAAACTGGTTGTCAACAGGTTTTTCAATTGCACCCGCGCTTTTGATAATCCAGGGATCATTTTCAGGTTCCTTAACCGTCAGTTTAACCCAGGATTGCACTTCTGGTCCTCCATTATTAAGTATCAGTACAACCGTAATTATTCCGCTGCACTGCGAACGCAGGAGGACCAATTTCTCCGATTCCTTTTTAATGACAGCTCCTCCATAAACTTTCCAGGTATAATTCAATTGGCCGGCCCCTTTGGCAATCATCTCCTTTAAATTGGTGATCTCCGGAATGATTTCGATGGGATCGCGGCCATTCCAGAATTCCGGAGCTTTCAGTGTAAAAACAGGTTCAGGAATCTGTTCGGTAATTTTTATCGGGATCTCAATCGTTTTAACCTCATCAGGATATACCGCGGTAAATGTCAGTGAAGTGTAAACATCACCAGTTACCCTGCCTGCATTAAAAGTGTAGGACAAACGGTCGGTGGACAAAGTGTAGATATCATTTCCCCAAGACGTTTTAATTGCTCCATCTGCCTGAGCGGTAATTGTGACTGACTTTCCCTCCTCGATAGTGATCTTCTGAGACGAAACGCTAAAGCTATTTCCGGGTTTCACCAAAGCTCCAACCAGAGTCTGTTCCGGCTTCTGGTTTTCATATTCCAGATTAATCCATTCAGGCGAGCGGGTCACTTTTGATATCCGCACCTCATCGATTTCCCCGGTGAACCAATAATCATTTTTCCAGCCACCGATCCAGAATCCGACCGGACTCTTTATAGCCAGCGGATTTTTGACCGAAGCAGAAGCTCCGTAAAGTCTTCCATTGATATATATTCTTGAATCACCCTGTTGGTAAGTGTGAACCACGTGAAACCATTCTTTTACCGGACACCATCCACTGTTTACATTAGCTCCAGACCAGTAGCAGTCCATTTTTATCTGAGGGGGACTGGCAAAATTCATGGTCACTTTACCTGTTTTCTCCTCATTACCCCAACCCAGGATCAGTCCGTTAGGCTGATCGCTGCGGACCCATACCTCTGTAGAGCTTGGCGCGGAACCAGAGGGAAAATTCATAATCTTCTCACCACAGCTGATGCCATGGGTTTCCTCGAAACGCATAGCGCGACCAACCATACCATCAGTTTCGGTAGCTCCAACATTAACGGGTTTCACACTGCCTGCTTCATCTTTCAACTTGCTATCCATGTGAACCACTGTCAAATATCCATTTGATTCATTAAACACGGCAGATCCGTCCGATTCATTCCAGGCATCATTCTTACCCCAGAACATCTTGATTTCCTGGCGTTCATTACCTCTAATTTCAGGTATTCTTACCCAGATATTTGCAGCGCCATTAGCGGCATTCCAGTTCTCAATCTGGTACGCCAGTCGCTGACCTCCGGCAGTTGCAAAGCGGATATCCTCGCCATTTGCCAAAGCATGAGTGAAATCAAAAGACGATTTATCAAGCCTGATCAATAGAGGAAAGTCATTCACTTTTGACGAAACAGGCAGGTAGGCACCCACCCCTTCACCGGTGGTGATTATAAACATTGAACCGGAGTATTTCCAGTCCGGGTATGGTTTGGCTGCCGCGATATTTTCATCGACATCATTAACCACAATCACCTCTGCTAAAGGATTCAGCTTATCTGCCGGAATCGGGTTTGCTGAAAGATCCACAGATAAACCATCCTCATTCAGCTGGAATTTCAGTGGCTGCTTTCTGGGATCAGCAAGCATATAAGCCTTTTTTACACCGGTCAGGAATTTACCGGCTTCCTTCATAATCCCATTCAGAACAACCGTTTTATTGGTTGGTTCGAAGAGATGAATAAATAGTTGGTGCTGTTTCCCGGTTATCCTGATATTTTCCGGCGGGCTGTATGGCATACCATCGGCACCATAAATACTTGCTCCGTATATGCGCAGCCAGTCACCCATCTTATAAAGAATATTGGTAGCCTCAGGGATTATTTTTCCTTTACCATCGGGACCGACATTGAGAAGGTAGTTACCTCCTTTACTCACGATATCAATCAGATTATGAACCGCCTGTTTCGGGCTCATTAAGCTGTCGTGCACCGAATAGCCATAGGAGAAGCCCAGTGTGCCAGGATTTTCCCAGCCACCTGCCTGATAACCGCCAGGAGTTTCATTATCCCCCTTTGATCCGTAATCCCCGTCGGTTGAACCTACGAAGTTGCTGATACGGCTATTGATCAGGCAATTTGGCCTTAAAGTATGAATGAGTGAATCCAGTTTTGCAATCTCCTTACGTGTTTTCAGGCCAATACCATCGAACCACACAATATCGATCGGATACCGTGTAACCAGCTCCTCCACCTGCTTATAGGCATAATTTGGAAAATAGCTATTGTGCCATCTTTCCATCGCATCTGGTGCCTTATTCTGAGGATAATCCCAGAAATTGCATTGATTATATCTTCCGTCGCATGCAGCATCAGGATGATGCCAGTCGCGATCGACCGAATAATAAACCCCGAATTTCAAGCCCTGCTTCTGGCATTCCGCTGCAAGTTCCGCAACTGGATCACGCTTGAACCGGGTCATATCCACAATATCGTAAGTACTGACTTTTGAATCATACAAGGCGAATCCATCGTGATGTTTGGCCATCATAACCATGTATTTCATACCTGCACCCTTGGCGATAGCCACCCAATTAGCGGCGTTAAATTCCACCGGATTGAATTCCCGGATCAATGAGTCGTATTCAACATTCGGAATCTGTCGAAACTTGAGCCACTCAGAATAACCGCCCTCATAAACACCTTTCCAATATCCACCGGCCTGCGCGTAGGCACCCCAGGTAATCATCATGCCAAAACGGGCATCAAAGAACCATTTCACCCGCTCTTCTTTTGTAATCTTTTTATCCGGAATTGCCTGAGAATACAATTTTCCGGTTCCTGCAAAAACGACAGCCAAAAGTATGGCAACAGCAATGATCCTTTTTTTCATATATTTTCTCCGATATCTTCGAGAGTTCTACCTTTTGTTTCCGGGAAATATCGCCATACCACAATCACCTGAACGACCATCATGATGGAGAAAAATGTAAATGAATAAGCGACCCCGAATTGAAATGCTTTTTCTACCACTGGAAATAAAAAAGTAATCAGTGCAGCAAAGAACCAATGGGTAAAACTTCCCAGTGACTGGCCTTTTCCACGAACACGATTCGGAAATATTTCAGCGATTAAAACCCAGATTACCGCACCAGTGGAGAAGGCGAAAAACATAATGTATATCAGCAGGAATATCAGGAGTCCGTATCCCGAAAAGCTTTGTACATAGAATGTTCTGGCGATAAGTCCGAGGCATATCGACATACCTATCGATCCGACGATCAACAGCTTACGCCGGCCTACCCGATCAATAAGTATCATTCCAAGGATCGTAAAAATTCCATTTGTTATTCCTACGAGAATCGACTGGAACATAGAATCAGCATTTGATAGGCCGCTCATTTCGAATATCCGTGGTGCATAATAAAGGATTGCGTTGATTCCGGAAAATTGATTAAACATGGCAACCAGAAAAGCGACGGAAATCGGTTTAAAATACATACGGGAAAACAGGCTGACGGCTCGCTCGGTCGACTTTACCAGGCTCTGCTTGATTTCTGCAATTTCTTCCTCAATAGCAGATATTTCGATTTTTTTTAGGATCGCTCTGGCTTTATCTATTTGTCCAATCTTGATAAGGAATCTCGGGCTCTCAGGAATAATAAACAGGAGGCAGAAATACATAAATGCAGGAAATCCGGCGACACCGAGCATCCATCTCCATGGGTCATGACCCACATCGCGGAGCAGATAATTGGAAATAAATGCCATCAGGATACCGAAAATCACATTAAACTGAAAGAGTGCAGTCATGCGACCCCTGATTTTTGCAGGTGAGATCTCTGCTATATACGTCGGGGCAACGACTGACGAGGCGCCAACACCAATCCCTCCAAGGAACCGGAAAATTATAAACCAGGACACGCTACCGGCGGTAGCGCTCCCCACAGCGGTTAATACATACAAACCAGCTATGATAAACAAAACCGGACGGCGGCCATAACGGTCAGAAGGTCGGCCGGAAATCAGCGCTCCGAGCACTGTACCCATTAAGGCTGAAGAAATAGTAAATCCATGCCAGAATGATGACAATTGAAAGAGTTCCTGTATTTGCTTTTCCACTCCGGAAATAACCGCAGTATCGAAGCCAAAAAGGAAACCGCCGAGAGCTACTATAATTGACCAGGTAAATACTTTAGTGTTTGCTTTATTCTTCATCCCAAGAAATTATTTTATTGAATGCACTTTACAACGATGTTTTTGTCATAAGCAGCACAGGGCCCATCAATCCTGATGGTTGCATGTCTCCGTAACTATTATTGATCAGGTTGGCTACCCTTACCCGGATCTCATTCTTTCCTGATTTTATAGCAGCTGAGATATCGAACACATATGGACCCCACATTCTGGAACCCACAGATTGTCCGTTTATCCATACTTCAGCCACGTGACAAACCTTACCAAGATCGATAAACATTTGCTTGTCAACCTTTTCAATATTAATAGTTTTCGTGTAATCCATCAGGCCGCTGAATTTCTCGAGATGCCAGGTTTTCCAGTCTTCCAGCGGTTTTTCCAGGCCCTTGATAAATGCTGCAGGCGGCGTCGACGGGAATTCCATGACCGGTTGAATCCCGGCATTAAAGGTCACTTCCCAGGTGCCGGTAAGTGTAATTAAACTTTCGGGAGATGAAGTTACAGCCACTGAATTTACAGGTAATTCCGAATCAAAAACCAGCCAGTATGCTTCAAGAGGTTTAAAGCTCAGCTTGATTTTACTTCCGTTTTCAGTGTCAACCGAGGAAACCGGGGTTATTGAACCGGTTTCGCAATTCCAGATAGATGCGGCTCCCTTAACACCGGAAACGGAAAGTTCGCATGCTTCGGCTTTTTCGTTATTGTTTACCAGCCAGAAAAAATCCTTTCCATCGATACGGCGGTGTTGCTGCAGCATCGGAAAAGAACCTGAGTAAAAGGTCATGCGGCTTACTAATCCTGCAGGACCCTTTTCAAGCATTGATTTCAGGTTTTCATTGCAAGCGGTAAATGTTGCCTCCGACTTTAACTGATCCATCATCTTCTTCATTTTCGGGTCGTTCATCCCATTTTCTGCCGAGGCTCCCGGCAGCTCTCCCAAAGAATACACATGACCACCCGCTTTGGTGAAATCAAGAATTTTCCGTGCGGCGTCGAGAGTCAGAATATCCAGCGGAGGAAGAATCATGGTGCTGAAAACAAAATCACGCAGCACCAGCGTTCCTTTTTTAACCTTCATCTGCTTCAGGTAGTACCGGTCGCCTACCAAAAACTCAATTCTCGCATCGGTAAGGTCATTGATGGCATCACAATAAGAGGCATTTATCAGCTGAGTGCGGTTTGCGTCATTTCTTCCTTCAAGAATATCCCAAACCCCGTTATCGAGCATGCCGGCATGTGTATTGATCCATGCTGACTCCATCGGATTATAGAGCAAAACTTCGGGAGCAAGGCTTCCCATTGAGTTTACATAGCTTGAACGACGCACAAAATCTGTCCAGATATGCATCCAGGGAAACATCGGGCTTTCAGAATACCAGTCGGGTGGCCAGGGATTTCCGGTAAGCTTTCGGGTCGTAAAAACTCCGTGAGGAATAATATGGCTCATGCCCCATGCCGTAACAGCATTCACTGCCTGCTTGAGAAATACAGGGTTGAATGTTCCCCAGGGCATTGCCTGTCCACTGCCATTGCCGGCATTACCAAAAACTCCGGCGCCCATTAATTCCGTGGTTGCCCTGCTGTTCTGAAATTCCGCCACTGATTCAATCTCCTTAAAATCATGAACCTGTATAGCCTTCGCACCCAGACAGTCCTGCCCTGGCATGGTAACAGAACGCAGGATTTTCATATGATCGCCCACCGTGCTCACCTGCATCGGGATGCCCTCTTCCCAAACGTGGGCAGTGGTATACATTCCGCGTTTCTCGTGCCAGTCGGTCACAGCGCGAAAGTTGGCAGCATACAGATCCGAAACCATATCGAACCATTCCCAGCGTGCTTTGGCATACTTACCCTCGGCATCCGTGTTCACCATCAGCGGAAGAACCAAACGGATATCACTGCCGTAACGAGCTTTATAACAACTGTCGAGCGTATTTGACCAGGCCAGTTTTCTGCCGTAATCCCCCTCATGATCGATAAAATCACCCGGAATTGATTTTCCAAGTTTGTCACCCAGCCTTTGAGCATAAGGCTCCAGGGCAATTTTGATGAAAGCCCCGGCAAGCCGGTTGTCGATGGCATTGACCGCGCCACCATCCACTCCGCTCTGGGAGTATTTATTGAATGTATAGATCCTCCACATTCCACCGGTCGGGACTTTCCAGGAAAAGGCCTCTCCCGCGCCGATTATCTGCAATGATTTACTGGAGATAATTGCTGGGATAAAAGGTTCGGCATTATTGATCATGGACCATGGATTGTCGCCGGGATTGCCAAATTCTTTAGCCGGCACCCAGGCAGTGGTATTTTCCAATCCGGCAATTTCCCAATCCTTTATCGACTTCAGCGACGTCATCCAGGTTTTATCCGTTTTGACTTCCAGCACCGATCCATCGTCCAATGTGATCAAGAGGCCTCCGATAAAACCAAATTTCCCATCGAGGTTACTGCATTCGGCTGCCAGTAGATTTTTTCCGGGGATTATTAAAGTTGCAAGGTCAGTCTTTACCGTCTTTTCCCAGTTGGAACTTTCTGCAGCTTTCTTTCCATTGACATATAAAATAAATCCATTGTCGGCCGTCATCCTTAGTAATGCCTGTTTTACTGATCTTCCCGCCGGGATCTCAAATGTATTCCTGAACCAGCAGCGATGCTTGATTTCCTTTGCCTCCGGATTCCATATCCATTGACCAAATTTTGGTTGCGCGGGAGGAGCAGCTACCGGTTCTGCCAGTTGAGCCGCTACGGCAAAATAAGAGGCCGGGACTTTCACTTCAGTGCCTTCTGCAGCATCAATTGTTTGCCAGTTCAGTGATTCTGCTTTCAGCTCCGGATGCTGCTTAAGCACACGGCCGTTTGCCTGAAAACTCGGCCACCAGTACTCATCGCAGAATCCCAGATAGCTCTTTTTCTCTTCGGCTTCCGCAAGTGCTGCAGAAAATGAACTGAACCATTTATCGCCAAGCCACTGATCAGAAGGCAGATCCGGCGTTCCAACCATAGAATTCCGTGCATGAGTATATCCCGGATTAAAGCCTTGAGAAACCATCACCCTAGCCATTTCAGCCATTTTTTCAGTGTTCAGTGGTTCATCCCAAAACCAGAAAATAAACGGGGCATAGATCATATCCGGACTACTGAAACCGGTTTTCAGATCTCCGTACTCCACTACCTTTCGCTGGCCCCGGTTTGGAGGATTCATTGGCCCACTTGCTGCCGGTTTCGACTTCTGCTGTCCGCATCCAGCAATCACCATGACCAGCATAGCAATCAGTATCGAATTGGCAATCCCCCGGTTGAAACCGGAGGTTATTGATAATCGTTTCATTTATCAATCTGTTTAAATTGGAACCAATCTACGTTGAAAACATCATCTCCTTTTCCTGAAAACCTCAGCCAAATGGCATGCACTCCACTGGCACCCATAATTTTACAAGACAAAGTTTTCTGAATTTTACCGTCTCCGTTACCCGGAACCTCAATTATTCCAATTGATTCCCCCCAGGGAGTATCTATGGCAACATCAATTTTGCCGGGATTCATTCCGGGAGCCACCTGAACGATCAGGCTATCGACACCGGTGCCAAAATCAAAGTATTTATAAGCTGCTTTATCATCTTTTTTTATTCCGGCAAGCACTTCGTTGTCAACAGTACAGGCTTGAATTCTTACATTCCCATGCAGCAGACAGGCACGCTCAGCATCCATTTTTATCAGTGGATTTAGCGGGCCGGATGCACCCTGCGTAGTCATTTCAGCTTCTTTAATGCTCCCATCGGCCCTGAATTCAATCGGTTCCACACAAGCTTTCCTCATGGTAAAGGAGTTATGTGTTGCCCGGTGATAAAACACATACCATTGCCCTTTGAACTCCACCACCGATCCATGGTTATTCCAGTTACCCGGATCGCACCGGTCATTATCAATAATAACACCTCCATATGTAAAGGGTCCGAAAGGTGATTTTCCTGTTGAATAGCCAATACAGGTAGGCCTTCCGGAACGGCTCATATCAGCATAAATAAAATAGTAAATGCCATTACGCTTAATCATATAGCCTCCCTCATGAAAGAAATGATCTTTCTCGGTAACCACATTATCATGTATGGTTGCCTGATCAATCTCCGTCAAATCAGGTTTCATTTTGGCGACTTTTGCCTGGAATTGTCCCCAGATATAATAGGCCTGACCATCATCATCGATAAAAACGCAAGGGTCAATTTCATTTATTCCTTTCAGATCGATGGGCTTTCCTCCCGTAAACGGCCCCAAAGGTGATTTTGAAGTGGCCACCCCTTCGGTATTTTTACCGGATGCAATGCAATAAAAAAGGTAGTATATTCCATTTCGATATTGACAATCAGGTGCATAGAGCGGGGCATCACTGTAAGACACTTCATCGCCAGCACCTTTTGAGGCGAAAGCGTTGGGTGTGATGGTCCAGGTTTTCAAATCTGATGTGGAAAGGACATCATGACGCCATGAACAGTAGTATTTAGGACTTTCATCGCGGGAACCATATATATATAGCTTACCATCGGGCCAAACGTGCGCCGATGGATCCGCGATATAAACGCCTGGAGGAACAATCGGATTTTGTCCAAACAATTGTGCTATCAGGATAAAAGCCAACAATGAGATTATTAACCTTTTCACAAGTTTATTTTAATACTTGCCATGCTTCATACACAAGCTGATAAATTTCTCCACTCTTTCCGGACTCACATCATTTTGAATGATATGGGCAGGAGCAACCATGTAACCTCCATTTTTACCGAGGATGCTGATTTTTTCCATGATATCCTTTTCGAGATCATCATCCGAACCTTTAGGCAAAAGGTCTTGCTGGTCAATGGCTCCCCAGAAGCTGAAAAGCTCACCGAAATTATTTTTCATATCCATTGGCAGATGGCCGGGAACTCCGGGTTGCACCGGATTGAACACTTCGAAACCCATCTCATAAACGTCGACAAGTAAATCACTCACGGCGCCATCGCAATGTAAGATTGGGATAATGTCAGGCTTGGCTTTCTTGAACCGGTCGATCATCCTGGTATAAATAGGTTTCAGCTGGCTCCGGAAAATATCGGGTGGTATCAGCAGGCTCACCTGGGTGCCAAAATCATCGCCAAACCAGATAGCATCCACACCTTTTTCGATCAGTCTTAATCCTACTTTTGTTTGAAACTCCGCGCATGCCTCAAAAAGCGGAATCACATATTCCGTTTCCATCATCATATCGATGAGGAGTTTTTCCATCCCAACAAGCTGATGCGCGAAAGAGAAAACTGTGACTTCAATATCACCGAAAACCAGATAGTCGTGGTGGAATTTTTTCACCAATGCCTCAGCATCACGATACCGTCCCGGGGCATCAGGATCTGGAAATTTAAAGGCATCGATATCCGCTTTGGTCTCTGCGTGTGCCAATGGATAGCCAACCACCTCCACATAGATATCGCCCTGCCTCATACGCATCTGATATTCATTCAGCCAGGTACCATCATTATCCGGGATAATTTTAAAATCATCGGATACCGAAGCGCCTGTGATAACGACATCGCTACCCATGGCAACCCTCAGTTCATTGGCACTGATACGATAGGTTACATCCTCATACAGATTGTCCGTATAATTCACCGGCACATTCAGCTTTTTGCCAAAATGATCGGCCAATTGTCTGCACAAATCAAATTGTATGGGAACCCTGTCTGGTAATCCGCCAACTTTTCCAAAAGCCCTCAAAACACGCTCTCTGGAATTCATTTTGCTATTTATTCGAGGTAAAAAACTTCATTCAATGGTATGGTGACAGGCGAATTATCAGGATTCGATTCCATGATGTCAGCCATGTAATTCCACCATTTCCTAACCACGGGATTAGAGCCCAAGTCCTGGGAACCCTGTTCGCCTGATTGTTTCTGAACTGCAAACAGGATATTGGTTTCAGCATCCAGGAATATCGAATAGTCAGATACCCCGGATTCCCTGATCAATTGGGCCAGTTCAGGCCATATCTCATCATGACGCTTTTTATACTCGGCTTCGCAGCCGGGTTTCAGTTTCATTTTAAATGCAGTTCGGGTCATTTTACTTCAATTTTTATATTTTCCCTGATATCATTCGAGGCAGCGCCAACCTGAAATTCGAACTGGCCTTTTGCAATAGCATAATCACCAATTTTCGGTTCATAATGACGCAGCTGGACAGGAGGAATTTCAAAGGTCACAACTTTGGACTCTCCTTTTTTCAGATTAACCCGGCGGAAAGCCACGAGTGACTTAACCGGACGGGTTGCGACAGTCCCAGGCTGAACTCCATAAATCTGGACCACTTCATCCCCGTCAAATTTTCCCGAATTGGCGATTTTGACACTTAATTTTAAGGGGTCCCCGGCTTTAATGGAAGCCGAAGCAGCTGAAAATCCTGCATAATCAAATTTCGTATAACTGAGTCCATAACCGAAAGCATATAAAGGTTCTCCCTTGAAATACCGGTAAGTTTTTCCAGCCATCCGGTAATCATCAAAAGCGGGGATATCGTTGATCGATTTATAATAGGTAAGAGGCAATCTTCCGGCAGGATTATAATCCCCGAACAGAACATCGGCAACGGCATTACCACCCTCTTCTCCCGGATACCAGCATTCGACAATTGCTGGAATATTCTGTTTCGCCCAATTAATTGAAAGAGCACTTCCGTTTGTAAGCACCAGCACTACAGGCTTTTTCAAAGCAGCTATCTTCTCCAGCAAGGTCTGTTGATTTTTTGGTATGTCCAGATGAGTGCGGTCGCCTCCACTGAATCCATCAATTTTGACAGGCATTTCCTCTCCCTCGAGGTCTGGGGAAATTCCGCCAACGAAAAGTACCATGTCGGCCTGTGACGCGATCTTCAGAGCCTCAGCAACCTTGGTTTCTTGTTTCCGGGCCAGGCTGGTATCCTGAGCCAGCTTATCAGGCTGATCAACGCCGATCGCATAAGTGACTTTCAGCTGTTTCCCCGACCGGTTTTTTATTCCCTGAAGGATAGTAACCGGGTTTGTTGGATCGCCATTATAATTACCCAGAAGGACTGATATCTCATCAGCATAAGGACCAATCACAGCAATGGATTTGACCTTTTTTGATATTGGCAGAACGGATGATTCATTCTTGAGTAAAACGATGCTTTCGCGAGCCACTTTTCTGGCAAATTGCCTGTTTTCTTCCGTATTATTGGCCGAGGGCCGGATAGAAGAGTAAGGCACCATTTCTGGAGGATCGAAGAGACCAAGCTTCATCCTTGCAGTAAACAGCCTTTTTACAGATACATCAATCTCTGCTTCGCTGATATATCCCAGCTTTACCGCATCATTCAATTTACCGTATTCACCGCCACACGACAGGTCGGTCCCTGCCTTGACGGCCAGAGCTGCTGCTTTTGCGGCATCCGGAACAAATTTATGTCCATTATAAAAATCCGAAACAGCCCAGCAATCTGAAACCACATAACCTTTAAAGCCCCACTTTGCCCTGAGGTTTTTTTCGAGCAGCAAGTCATTCGCACAAGCCGGAGTTCCGTAAACCCTGTTATAGGCGCCCATAAAGGAATAAACGCCGGCATCGCGAACGAGCGCTTCAAAAGCAGGAAGATAGGTCTCGTAAAGGTCCGTCTCCGAAGGCCAGGCATCAAAGCTATGTCGGGTTGATTCGGGTCCGCTATGCACGGCAAAATGTTTAGCTGTTGCTATAACCTTGAAATACTTATCGTTATCACCCTGCATACCTTTTACAAAGGCAGTCCCGATGCTAGCTGTAAGGTATGGATCCTCACCATAAGTTTCCTGCCCTCTGCCCCATCTCGGGTCCCTGAAGATGTTAATATTGGGGGACCAGAAAGTCAGTCCCTGGTAAATTTTATGTTCATTTTTACCAATCGCCTCGTAATACTTGGCGCGTGCTTCGGTGGAAATAATTTTTGCTTCCTGATTGATCATTTCGGTATCCCAGGTTGCAGCCATGCCAATCGCCTGAGGAAAAACCGTTGCAATACCATTACGGGCCACGCCGTGCAAGGCCTCATTCCACCAATTATAAGCCGGAATGCCCAGATGTTCGATCGCAGGCGCCGTGTGCTGCATTTGTGAAATTTTCTCCTCCAGGGTCATTCTCGATACCAGGTCATTTACCCTGACTTCGATACTCTTATCCGGATTTGTATAGAGAATCCCGGTATCCTTGTTCTGGGCAAGTAATCCCTGAAACACAAAGGCTGCAAGGATTATTGTCAACATCAATTTTGATTTTCTTTTCATTTTGTGATTTTAATATTTGTCCATGAGCTCAATGTGCAGGCATCAAATAGTATATGGAGCTCTCAATTCCCTGACAAACAAACTATTGGCATCAGTATCACCAACAACTTCGCCTCGGATGGGATCCCAGTTAATTTTTCGACCCGTGCGGATGGCAATATCGCCCATGTGACTGATTGTATCAGAAATAATAGCTTCTTCGAGCGGGCAGAGTTCCTTTATTTTCCCTTTAACCACATCGATAAAAGCCTGGCCCATCAGGTTGGTTTCCCCCTGAATGTAGGGACCGCTTTTGGCAAAACCGTTCAATTTTGCGTGGATCTCCGGAATATTGGAACTTGCGGAACCCCGGCTCACCGAGATCCAGCCTTTTGATCCAAAAAACATTGTGCCGTCGCCCGATCTTTTCTCACCGACTTTTGCAGCTTCAGCGGCAGCAACATCATCACTGACAAAATGCACTTCAAACCCATTTTTATATTTAAGGTTCAGGTTCCACGACATAATATTGTTGTAGAGTCCGCCTGTCCAGAACTGACCGGTTCCCTCGCATGAATAGGCACCGCTGATTTTATCCTTTACACCCCAGACAAGAATATCCAGTGGATGCGCTCCCCAGCCTCCGAGGAAACCAATACTATAATCATTTGTATACCATGAGCCCACGTTAGTTACACGTTCCGGGCAGTAGGGTCTCAAAGGTGCAGGTCCTGACCAGCGGTCAAAATCAAAACCATCGGGTATCGGTACCTCATTGCATATTGGGTTTACCCCGCCACCACCACCGGGAGCCCATACATAGGCGCTTCCGACTTCACCGAGAAGCCCTTCGGCGATCATATCACGGGCGAGCAGCATATGAGGTGAGGTTCTCTGCTGGGTGCCATAATGAAAATGGACATCCTTGCGCGTCACCTCTTTTTTTAGTATCATAAAATCAGGATAACTCAGTCCGAGCGGTTTGGCCAGCATGATATGCTTTCCGGCGCGGGCAGCCATTATTGCCGCCGGAATATGCCAGTGGTCCGGAGTGGTAATATGAACTGCATCGATATCCTTCCGATCCAGTATTTCCTGGAAGTTCAGATATTGCTTGCATTCCGGCGTGGCAATATTATTGTCCTTATAATACTTGTTTATCACCAGCACTGCATTTTCCCGACGACCTCTAAATGTGTCGGCAACAGCAATGTTCATTGCATCTTTCACTGGCAGGAAGTAGCTCACCATCTCATCGGTGCCGCGGGATCCAACACCAATATGGGCAACTGCGACACGGTCGTTGGCGCCCTTCCAGTTTGAGCAGGAGTTAAGGATGGTCGGCATCGCTGCGATCCCGATAATTCCGGTTGCGGAGGTCCGGACGAAATTTCTTCGCGAAAATATTTTTTCAGCCTTTTTCATGGTATAGGTTTATCAACCGTAAATCTAATGAATCGCCAAGAAATCCGGCTCAAATGGTTACCGAATCTGTGCACTTAAATGCAGAAAATTCTTTGTTAAAAAGGGCTTTTCCCGACTGCCCGTTAATCACTTAACAGCTTATAAATTCTTTATTATCAAATATTTTTAATAATATTTAGTTATTAACATATATAATTTCCCAAACCAGCATCGTGAAAAAAATCAAAAAATTCATTATTGACCTATTCGTGGAGGGGTTCTTCAGGAGTTGGTATCGCTTTGTTAACAACGCCGACAAGAAAGCCGAAGTTGTTTTTATGAACTACGGATTTGCAGAGGACACCGATAATATTTCCCTCGAAGCAAAAGATGAACCAAACCGTTTTCCAATTCAGCTATATCATCAGTTAGTCAGAGCGCATGACCTGCAAAACAAGGATATCCTGGAAATTGGTTGCGGACGCGGAGGAGGATTGGCTTTTCTGACAAAGCTTCTTCAGCCATTATCGGCTACCGGGATCGACCTGGATCCAACAGCGGTAGAATTCTGCAATAAGCACTGGAGCAAACCGGGGTTATCATTTATACAGGGAAATGCACAGCAAATCCCCTTACCTGACAATTCATTTGATGTCATCATAAACGTGGAGTCAAGTCACCGTTATGAAAATCTAAATCTCTTTCTTAATGAGGTTAGGCGCCTGCTCCGGCCTGAAGGGGTTTTTCTGATCACAGATTTCCGGGGACACGATCAAATCCCTGGACTTCTTGAGCACTTTGGAGGATCAGGACTTGAAATTATTGGTGAGGATATTGTTACTCCCCAGGTTGTGAAAGCGCTGGAACTTGACGATAACCGCAGACGATATCTTGTGAGGACCCTTGTACCAAAATTTCTGCGCAGGATAGCGCTTAATTTCGCTGGTGCCAAAGGTTCACCAACTTATCGAAGGTTTGCCTCAGGTAAGTGGATTTACTTTAACTATTGCCTCAAAAAGACTCCAGTATTTAAGGTAGTCGGAACGCCCCTGCATTGAGGTGAATCCTTCTGAGTGATTTGTCCGTGGTATTATATTTGGCCGATAATTGCCATACATATTTGCTATTAGCATTCCCGATGGTCCAGAAATCGTAAATGGCGTGCATGCGGTCGCCGTTTGTATCCAGTTCAGTGCGGCCGGTTGCTCCGTAATATCCGGCAGCAGTTTCAATAAAATGTGCTTTGAAAGCAGCAAAGTCAGGATTATTCTCCTGGGTTAACCTGGCAATTACGGTCGTCCAGAGGATATCATATGCTGCCAATGCATAAATACTTACATTGGAGCCTATGGTATTAAAAATCCGGATCTGTATCGGATTATAAATTGACGCAGCCTCTTCATCGAAACCAAAAACCGGACATTGAAGCATGGATTGTTCAGCAAATCCGGCAGCCGACTGGTTTGCCGTTAATGAACTGCTCTGGGCAAATGCCGAAGCCCCGTAAATTTTTATTCTTGAATTTATACCGGCTTTGCTCAATGCATCTAAAAAAGCGGTCCCATCGGCATAGGAAATCAGGTAAATATTGTCTTGCGATAATGTTCCCACCATTCCATGCAAATCCTCCCGTTGTAGCCGTAATTAATGAAATGGTACTGATTATCTTTATCCTATGAAAAACGCACTTTTCCATCTCCTGTCGGCACTATTGATGGCCGGCTTTAGCTTTATCACTGTATATAGTCAGGATTTATTTCAAAAATCCCCCGTACCGCAGCCTTATCCATATCTATCAGGTAAAACCGAAGGTAAAGCCATACCAGAATCTCCCGATCCACTGGTAAATTACAGATGGTCAAATCCAACTACAGCTGACGTGCTGGAAGTTTTTCTGATTAAGCCAACATCTGTCCAGGCTTTCCCAAAATCATCGTTCGGTAATCTTGAGTCGTTAAAAGGCACTCCGAATACCGAGATCAGGGATACCGGGTCTATCAGAATTGATTTTGGTGTGGAAATGGGAGCATGGGTGGAATTCGACAGTCCTGATTGCCCTGGCGGTGTTGAGATGAGTATCAGTGAATATAATGAAACCGGTGTTGATAAAACCGCTATACCTGTCAGATACGGCAATACCTGGCGATTGGAATTAAACAAGGAGCTTTACGATGGTGTAAGGTTTGCCTTTATACACGTAAAATCGTTTACTGCCAAATGGCATATCACTGGTATCAGAGCAGTTTGTCAGGTTAAGCCAGCCAACTATAACGGCAGTTTTTCATGCAGCGATCCGGTATTAACCAGAGCATGGTACCTATCGGCTTATGGAGTCAGAGCCTCCCTGTGCAAAGACTATTTCGGTGCAATATTAATGGATCGCGGCGACCGAATGTCCTGGACAGGTGATGCACATACTTCACAGGCGGCTTCGCTCGTGGCCTTTGGGAATTTTGATTTCATAAAGAAGAATATCGATAATACATCAGGACAAAGCAATGGTATCAGAAGCTATTCATTATACTGGGTGCTGAGCCTGCTGGATTATTACCAATACACCGGCGACCATACAGCCATGACTCAATACCTCGATAATGCCTGTAAAAAGTTAGATGATGCCTATAAAGTTTTTGGCACCAATCCGGATTTGCATTTTTATGGATGGGACGAGCGGCTGTGTGCCGGTTTTGAAATCTGGTTCAAGAAAAGCCCGGAAGCCGAGAATGCCTATAAAATGTTATCGATCAGGGTATGGCAGGATTTTGCCAAAGCAATGAAAAACTTTGGAAGAGAGGATCTGCAGAAAAAATATGCTCAGTATGCCAGTGAAAAAATTGCAAGTCTCAGGAAATCCGGTGATTGGTATGCGACATACGGGATCCATGCGGATGCTGATGCTATCAATACAGGACTATTAACTCCTGATGAGCAAAAATCAATGTACAACAAGTGGTTCACCGACAGGGTAAACCGTTTGTCCCTATCACCTTTCAACCAATATTTTATCATCCAGGCCCTGGCCCGAATAGAGAAGTATGACGATGCCATCAGTTCGGTAAGGGATATGTGGGGAGGAATGGCTGACTACGGCGGAACCACGCCATTCGAATGTTACCGGCCCTCATGGAATAAAATAATTGGACCCAATGATGCCGTTCCCAATACTCAGTCAGGAATTACCAGCCTATGCCATCCCTGGGGTGCCGGAGTCGTTAAATGGCTCAATGAAGAAATTCTCGGAATTGTTCCGACATCTCCAGGATTTAAAACCTGGGATATATTGCCACATCCGGGCAGATCTCTCAAGCACGTATCAGGCTCCACTCCAACTCCACTTGGAATAATATCGGCCAGTTTCGATATGACATCCGGAAAATGCAGCATAAGTGCACCCGTTGCCTCAACGGGCAGGATTGGCATTCCCGAAACTGAAAGGACAATTAACAGAATAATGGTGAACGGCAAATTAGCCTGGGATGGGACCTTTCATCCTGTTGCCGGCATAAGCGGATCAAACCAGGATCCGGAATTTATTTACTTCACCGGGGTGAAGGGGGGCAAGTACGAAATAGCTGTCACTTACATTGGCAAAACACCTGTTTATCAGGAACAGCCTGAGACCTACGCAGCCAGGTTCATCAAAACCGATACCATCACCAGAGGCAATTGGGGTGGAAAATATGGCAGGGCCGGCTTCATCCTTTGCAACTATAACGGGGACGGAACGGATAAAAAGTCACTTCCTGCCTATGTGACATCAGTGGAGTATTTCAGGGCTTTCCCGAAAAATGGTCTGCCCGACCCCACTTTATGGGCGAAAAATGTATCCGAAACCAGAGCTCCGGCACCCGATGCCGGTAATGGCTTCCCAAGGAATGCTGCCTGCTATTCCAACTCTGATCAGACAATGTCGGTCACCATCGGCATGAATGGCACAAAAGAATATCAGATTGCTCTTTACTTTCTCGACTGGGAAAAGATGGGGCGTCGTATGGCTGTTGAGATGTTTGATGCTGAGACACTTAATCTCATTTCACCGGTCAAAATGGTAAAAGACCCATCCGGTGGTATTTATCTGGTTTACTCTTATAACAAATCTGTCAAATTCAGGTTCGATAAGATCAGGGGGGGCAATATTTCGCTGAGCGGAATATTTTTTGATTAAGTGACGGGTGACAAGTGACGGGTGACTGGTATCGGGATAAAAAAAGGGCCACCCGTTAGAGCAGCCCTTTAATTGTAATGTTTGGTTTGTTATTTCGTTAGGACCATTTGCTTGGTCTGAACGAAATTTCCTGCCTTAATCGTGTAAAAATAGATACCGGCTTCGAGGTTCTGTGAATCCAAGGTATACGTATGCTTTCCTGCATTCATCATACCCTGATTAGCGTCCAACACCTTGCGGCCCGTGACATCCATTACTTCGAATGACACATTGGTGCCTTCCGTAAGTTCATAACTGATTTCGGTGCTTCGGTTAAATGGATTAGGATAGTTCTGGTTGAGCGAGGCAGACATGGACCTTCCTGCAATTCCGTCGATCCGATTGCTGTGGTCGTTAAGGTTAAGTCGGCACATCAAATTCTGCCTGCCTACATAACTATTCAAACCTGAATCGATGTTTCCATCATAAATCCCGATAGCGACCGCATCCGTTAGGGTAACTGAGTTATCTGTGCCGATCTCCAGTCCCTGGTTTCGGCGGATAAGATAGTCTTCGTTCATGTTCCAATATTGGATCCCAGCATATACCAGATCACCTTTGTGTAAAAACTCCGATTCACCGTCTTTATCGAGCGCCATGGTAACCCAGGTATTAAAATCGGCTGAATCCAGCTGGATCTGCTGGGTATTAAGCAGCTCAAACGGAGTTACATCAGTCTCGGTGAGAGGTACATACCATAAGGTGAACCGATAGGTTGTGAGTGCATCAGCCTTACCACCTGTAATGAAAGTCGAGATCGAACTTACTTCGCAATCACCGAAAATCGGGAATATTGAACCGGCAAAGTGGCCCTCGTTGGAAGTGGCAGTCTGGGTATATCTTTCCTTACTATATGACCAGGAAAGTTCACTGGTATTATCCGAGCGTGAATAAACACTGTCGGTAACATTAAAAGGAATGATGCGCTGATTATCGAGCGGAGTATCGTCTGTAGCCTTTGCTTTATAATCCCAGGCGATCTGATAATGTCCAAAGTCAGTCGGCGAATATTTATCCGCAATTTTGGCGGTATCCTGTATTAATGTTGCAACATCGGTTGGGGTTGATGTTTTATGCCATACGCTGGTGCCATTCTTAGTAATATGCACATCGAGATATACATTTTCCTGGTCAAACTCACCGAAATTAAGGGCCGATGATTCAAAGTTCATGAATCCTCCAATTCCATCCAACTGTGATTTAGGAATACTATGGATCCAACCCATGGCGACATTCGGATTATTGTCGTCCCATTCCATCTTAACGTATTTCATTTTAAGATCGTTATTCTGGGCTTCAGCTACTTCAAAATCATCGAGTGCCCAGTAGTAAAGACGGGTATTTAACCAATGTAAACGCATTTTGACATTCGGCTGACCGGCTGCGACATCTGAAATATTTACTTCGAGAAGAGCTGGTTCACCCTTTGGCTTATCCAGTGGGCGCTGTTTATGACCGCAACCGAAGTTTACGCTATAAGCTGCAGCATGAACCCAGTCGTCGACGCTGACTTCCAGCCACATCTCGGCACGAGAGGTCAGGGAGGCACAATAGGCCATAAAATGAGTCTGATAACGAACAACTACCGATGAGTGCTGGCTGCAGTTGATCGTTGGGAAACCGATGGAGTTATCGAGGTTGGTAAGAAGATCGCCGCCCTGGTTGTATTCTTCGAGGAAAAGGGCCATAACACCGTTTGCTTTGGTGGTAGAATTCAGGGGTGGATCCTGGGTAAGTTTGGAAACGAAACCTTTATTGCCAGGCCACCAGCCCCAGTTGTAACCGAGATCCAGTGGATCGAGGAAATAATAACCGGCCGGAGCAGTCCAGCCTTTAGCATCAGCAGGGTTCTCCCATCCGAAAGTCTCGGAAAAGAAAACCTTCCCATCACCCTTGGTTGCCGGGGTCTGGGCAAAAGCAAGATTAGCTGCAATCAACCCGATTGCAAGTAACAGAGTAAGTTTTCGCATGTATTTGTTGATTAAAGTGAGTGTTTTTCATGTACTCACTAAAAATAGTTTACTGTTAACTGAAAAACAAATACAATTACGCTTTTTCTCTATTTTTCTAATGATTTACTCAAGTCGGACGGGATTACATAAAAAGCCGGGTCCACCGTTACCGTTGAATTCTCATCTACAGACAGTTGAGTTAATTCCCCGATAGGATAAACCCACTTATCTGTATTGTTAATCTTGATTTTCAGTGGCATATCAAATCCAACAATGCAATCTTTCCACCGGTATGCCAATACTTTCCCAACCACAGAGTATTCAAAAACCGGTATTTTGGTATTTCTAAGATACTGATCGAAAAACAATTTGAGGTTTAAGCCGGTAGCTTCGCTCAAATAATTCTCCACCTGCTCGGTAGTCACTGTCTGATGATAAAACTTTGCACTCAGACCCCTCAGGATATTTCTGAATTTATCATCATTATCCACTATCTGGCGAAGCGTATGCAGCATGTTCGCGCCTTTGCTGTACATATCGCCCGAACCCTCGCGATTAACATTATACGGGCCGATAATCGGTGAACGGTTGCCGATATTTTTCCGGGTTCCGATACAGTATTCGCTGCCGGCTTGCTTTCCATAATGGTAGTCGACAAACAGCGATTCGGAATAGGCACCAAAACTCTCATGTATCCACATATCAGCTATATCCTTGGATGTGATACTATTACCATACCATTCGTGCGAAGATTCGTGTACAATAATAAAATCGAACTTCAACCCCCACCCGGTATGGCTTTCGTCACGGCCCCCATAGCCGAATTTATACCCATTGCCATAGGTTACTGAGCTCTGGTGCTCCATTCCCGGATAGGGCACATCAACGAGTTTATAACTATCCTCATAAAACGGGTAAGGACCATACCAGTATTCCAGCGCCTTAAACATCCTGGTTACCTCCTGGAAATAGGTTTTTGCTTTCTCAAGATTTTCTTTCAAAACGTAATATTCGCAGTCGATTACACCCTTTTCCCCCTGATATTTATCGGAGAAGTGGGCATAATCCGCAATATTCATATTAACTCCATAGTTGTTAATTGGATTGGAAACAAACCAGTTGAAAGTTCTGGTGTGATTGGCATTCTGAATCACACCCCTTAACCTGCCATTGGAGACATCAGTCAGGGCTTCGGGAACCGTGATACTGATGAGCATGCTGTCGGGTTCGTCGTACTGATGATCCTTGCACGGCCACCAGATACTGGCGCCATCGCCCTGACAGGTAGTTACGATCCAGGGGCCGCCATTCTTATCCTTGCGCCACGAAAGGCCACCGCTCCAGGGTGGATTGCGGCTGATGCGCGGACGACCATCAAACTGGACCAATAATTCATTAACCGCATCCTGCTTTTGTGGTTTTTTCAATTCAACAAACCATGCGTTGCCATCCCGGGTGAACTTTAGTTCTTTATTATCCTGTAAGATTTTTGAAATCTTCATGGGTTCCTGCAGGTCGATCTGCATCACCTGGTAAGGATTATTGACCTTGTACCTGATGGTGTTCTGGCCCTTTAAAGTACTATCAGCGGGATTTACCGCCACTTCCAGATGGTAATATTTCAGGTCCCACCAGATTCTCTCTTTTGAGATAGATCCCCGTAGAGTATCCTGATGGGTAAACGGACGATTCTGTGCGGAAGCATTGATTGTCAGACCAATAATAAGAAGCATGGTCAACAGGCTTGTTTTGAAAATACTAACAGAGAGATTCATTTAAGTATTCCTTTATTTAATTATTCTGTGTCAGAAGGTCTTATTGCTTTGTGATTTTGTAACCCACAGCGCACTCTGAAGGCCATGTTTTCGATGGCTGAATGACCAATCCTTCAGGCTTTTGTGCCCAGACAACTTTTTCAGTGCTTCCAAGGAGCTCAACACTAGTGATTTTACCGGCTTTCGTATTGGCAGCCAAAGCTTTAATAACAATCTTTTCCTTGGGTAAATCCAGCATAAAAGCATAAAGAACATTGCCTTTTGCCGTAAACCTGATATCCTTTTCAGTAAAGCCCTTACCGGTGCCCTCATTAAAGGATTCACCCTCGATCTGGGTCGGCCCTTCACCGAAAATGTCCCATGGACGCGTTCCATAGATTCCTTCACCATTAATTTTCAGCCATTTACCTATGGCAAGCAGTACATCCTGCTGTTCCTGGGTTATGGTACCATCAGGCTTTGGTCCGATATTCAGCAACAGGTTCCCGTTCTTGCTGACAATATCTATCAACTCATCAATCAGCTCATTAGGGCTCTTATTATCTTCAGCCGGGATGTAACCCCACGATTTTTTCCCGATGGAGGTATCGGTCTGCCAGGGATACTTTTTACCGGCTTTGCTGCTTCCGCGTTCAATATCATATACAGCAGTCCCATCAGGAAACGAATTGTCTTTGTAGTTTATCGCTACTCCTTTGTTCCATTCCAGCCCTTTATTATAATAATAGGCTGCCAGCGATTTGCGATAAGGCTCAAGGGCAGGTTGCTCGATCCACCAGTCGAACCAGAAAAGCTGGGGCTGATATTTATCGATCAGTTCAGTGCACCGTAACAGCCAGTCGTTCATATACTCGGGCGACATGGTTTCATTCTGTTCACGGGCTGGCCCATAGAAATCAGCAAATTGGGGATCCATCACATCAGAATCGAATTTACGCCCACCCTGCAGGAACCACCAATGTTCAATCCGGTGGGACGAGAGGCCAAAAATAAGGCCCTGCTTTTTCGCAGCGGCAGCCAGTTCACCGATAATATCTTTGTGAGGTCCCATTTCTGCTGCATTCCATTTTGAAAGGGCGGTTTTATACATGGCAAAACCATCGTGGTGTTCCGCCACCGGGACAACATATTTCGCACCTGATTTAATAAACAGGCTGATCCATTCATTGGCGTCAAATTTCTCCGCTTTGAACATTGGGATAAAATCCTTGTATCCGAATTTTTTCTGATCGCCGTACGTAGCGATATGATGCTTGTAAACGGCTGAACCCTGCTGGTACATTTGCCGCGGGTACCATTCCGATTCAAATGCCGGAACCGAGTAAACGCCCCAGTGAATGAAAATTCCAAACTTGGCATCCCTGAACCAATCAGGGCATTCGTACTTCTTCAGCGACTCCCAGGTTGCCTGATACCGCTCCTGAGCATTAACCCTGACAGCTAACACTGAAAGGATTACCAACAGATAGATTGCTTTAATTTTCATATTTACCGGTATTATTTTTTTCTGTTTTCTGTCTTCCGTCTTCGGTCGGGAGGACCCAAGGGTCCGTCTACATTGTCGTTTGCGTCCCCCGATCTTCTTCTTCGTCTTAACATACCTGCACTACTTCCATATCCAGTAACTGCCCCAATTTCAACAATTTAGTTCCGATATGTCCCACCCCAACTGCACAGTGGTGAGCCGGCCCATGACTGTTCCAATTATTCACGAAATTTCGGGCACCGATGGGAAATTTATAGCGACTGTTGGTATTACCGATTTCCAGCACCGGACCCCGTACTGATTCACCTTCAGCAACCAGCAGCATGAGCTTTCCATCTCCCTTTTGAACCACTGAAAGGAGCGTTACCGGGCCGTGCTTAACCGACATTTCAACCGAAAGTCCTCTGCCAACCTTCCCATGAAATACCTCGAGCGGCTTCACTTTAGTCTTCCCTTCAGCTATCGCGATGTGCCCGGGGCCATCATGCCCCATCAGTATCACATCATCTTTAAAATCCATGGCATAATACTCTGTAAAAGAACCTCCGACGCCGAAGGTATCCATGATTTTCATCGCCTGTACATTCTTGATCTCATATTCCCCCGCAACAGGAATACCCCGAGCGGTAAGCAGGGAATTTCCCAAAATGATACTGCTGATGGCATCCTCATTTTCAGGAACACCTGTACCATTGTAGAAATAGGCCATGGATCCCAGATCATGTTCCTCAATCAGCCGATCCAAAGCAACAGATGTTCTGGCAGCACGCTTCAATTCTTCAGATGAACACTCCGGAGATACATCAAACTCCCGGGTGAAATGGCTCACCCGTTCTTTTATCTCATTATCGGTCACGTCTTTACGGTACCTAGCCAGGTCGTCGACTTCCAACATTTCAAAATGACCACCGAATTGGGCATAATGGCTGGTAAAATCAGAATAAATATCCAGCATTCCACTGTAATAATGCCCCATGCAGCCCATTCGATTGTGCGACATCACTTTAGCCACCCGGGCAGCCTCCACCCATTCCGCAACTTCTTTCCAGCACTCGGGATCATTATGTAGAACCCCGGTAATCTGATGAAACTTTATTCCAGTTCGCAAGAATACATTGGCGATTTCAGGTACCGGGCAAGCTGAGCAGAATGCGAGCCATTCGCCGGTCATTTTAGTGCGATCGTTCAGATGATTGAACCACTTATAATCTATCGCTTCTTCAGGCTGCAGGTTAAGAATAACCACCGGAACTTTTGCACGCTGAACAACAGGTAAAACTGTGGACGACAGGGCGTAAGTTGTCACATAGAGAAAAATGATATCAACATCTGCCTGTCTGAATTGGTGTCCCGCATCAAATGCCTTATGAGGATTATCAATCAAACCCAGATTGACAACATTGGCATCATGCTGTGCCAGATTCTGGTGCACCTCGTTCAGGTACCCTTCCAGCCGATCGTGCAACCCCTCAAACTGAGGCCAGTAGGTATCCAGACCGATACCGAATAACCCTATATTCAACTGATTATATGACTTTACCTGCATAACATGTGATTTTATCCTTCAGAATTTCAATGCATGCTAAGGTAAATAATATAGCGGTTCATTTATTAAACACCGCAAACTCCGCCAGTCCAATATTTGATGTTGTTTCGGAAACAGTATTCACTAAAAATGCCACCCAGGTTACGGTTTTTTCAGGGAAAGTCAATTCCTTGCATGATTTAGCATCATTTGGCAATTCACCCACTTTGATAGTTGAACCATCGCTAAATACAAGCAGACCCGAAGTTACCTGATCTTTAAGATTTTGCCGGTCGAAAAGCCATATTCTTGATATTTTTTCAGGTTGGCTCCAGTTCAGGCGGATCATTGCCGATCCTTTTTCTCCATCTGTTGCCCATTCATTATTGACGTTCCCATCCACCGCTCCTTCGCCGAAATAAGTGATCAGCTCAGAGAAAATACGATTTTTCTTATTTACCGATGATACTGTTACGTTGGATCTCAGAGCAATATTATTCTTTTGCTTTACAGGATCGATCTGCTCCTCCTGATAAGATTCAATCTGCTTTTTGGTAGCGTCATCGAGCAGTATAAACTCCTGCAGGTTCCAGGCATACCGGCTGCCGATGGGATCGGCAAGGGTGCGGTCGCAGAAATATACATTATTGAAATTGGCCGAATAGCTAAGCCAGGCTTTCCGGCCTGTTTCACCAATAAATTTCGATGGCAGGTGAAGAAAATAGGCCTGGCGTCCAAAGTTTTTCATATAAGTGATCAGCTTATAGGGACCTGTGATATTATCGGATTCCATGATGTAGGAGCTCATATCCTTCATTCCCGGCCATCCATCAGTGGTGCAAAGGATAAATTTTTTCAGGGCCTGATTCCAGGTAATTGTGGTACAACCCATGTGATCGTCCCATACCAGGAATGGCTTTATCTTCGAGAAATCCGACGACCACACCGCTTTCTGATTCTTATCGAATCCTGCGAAAAACTCATATTTCGTAATGTCGTTCATGTTCTCAACCGACGGCGTAACCCTTGCCAAATATACCGCATCACCGGCTATCCAACTGTTATTGGCCACCCTGGGGGTTGGGTCGTTATCCAGTGCGCCATGGCCAACCAGATAGGCTTTTCCATCCGGGGAATATTGCAGGTTCTTACCAAAATCAAC
Organism: uncultured Bacteroidota bacterium; assembly: GCA_903851365.1. Lineage (GTDB taxonomy): Bacteria > Bacteroidota > Bacteroidia > Bacteroidales > UBA12481 > UBA12481. The sequence continues at coordinate 36,468 of CAINOB010000063.1, read as the reverse complement.
AAAATGAGGCGTGCCCAGCTTTACCTGCTTACCGTTTTTTCCTGATTCCGGCATTAAAGGAGTATTCAAGTCGTGCGGACAGGGAGTCCAGGTTTTTCCATAATCCTTAGAGATTGCGAATCCAGGCAAGGGTCCGCAGATTGCCCAGCTGTATTCATTCTGATATTCAGGCTTCGAAAAATCAAAGTCCACACCATAGGTTCCATAATACCATATACCGTTATACACCAGGTTGGCACAGGGATATCGCCCACCATAAGGCAAAGCGGAGGCACCCAGTGTACCCAGCGAAGTAACTTTGAGTTTCATTGGATCGTTTCCTTCGATTTTCACGATCCCCGTCCGCGCCTTTTCCTTACCGCCCGACTGAACGGATTCCAAGCCGATCTCCCCATCGGTCCATCCGCAATACATATTATCGTCCACTGCCCAGGACGGATAAAAGGTATCGGCATCGGTATAGGTCATATATTGCCTCGTAAATGCAATACCCACTATATCTTTTGATTTTTCGAACGGACAGCCGGCTGGCGGATCAGATTTCCAGATCGTGGGCTGCCACGGTTTCGGGCTGTAATTCACTACCCTCTCTTGCGCTGTCAAGCCTGCAGAACAAGCTATCAGGATAGCCATCAAGCTTGTTGCTAATATCATATTCTTCATAGTCTTCTGTCTTTCAACCCCCATCTGAAGATGGAGGCTATTGATATAGCACCTTGGTCACTTGTCACTTGTCACCCGTCACCCGTCACCCGTCACCGATCGATCTTCACCTGGTATGAATAGGTCTGATTTCCGGTAAAAAACTTCGGAGTTGCAGCAACTATCAGGTAAACCTCCTTATCCTCCGATTTCACCTTAATTTTCGTTTTACCATTGATGGCATCTGACATCTTCAGTGGATATTGCCTGGCCGTCATACCTGTCCTGACTACCACCCTGCCCCGGAATCCAGCCGTTGCACCATCGGATCCTTTGGTATCACCCTGCAATAGAAAAGTATAAGATGCATTACCGGTATTGTTGATTTTATAGACATTATAGCCCCAGCCTCTGGTGACAAAATCTTTGGAAGGCCGTATCCAGTTTCCACCAGTTCCCGCATCAGTAAAAGTTTGGACTATCGGGTGAATATCCAGGGAATCGCCGTATTTCTTCAGCTCCCGTGCCGAACGTTCTTCAACACCAGCCGGAAAGCCAGGATATCCGCTAACATTATGAGCGGCAAAATCAGCATACAAATCGCAGAATTTTTCTTTGCCCAACTGATCATAAAGATATTCCTGCGGCATCAGGCTGATATTTCCATAAAAACTGCCTGCGAGTAACGCTTTTGAAACTTTCCGGACATCCGTCAGGTAGTTTAAAAAGATATTCATGCCATATTGATGGCAACCCCGCTGCCAGTTCTCCTTTTCACCAGGCTCCCGATTTTCGAAACTGTACCACATGGTCACCTGCGGATTAGAGGTAACTGCCGAGGCGGTCACGTATTCCTCTTTACTCTCCGGATGTTTCATGGCAGCATACCAATTTGCAGTTGCCTCGATAAACCACTGACTATCACCACTGTATTTAAACCCCGGGGAGTTGGCCCTATATTGAAAGATATGAAATCCTTCATGCTGGGCACCCGGACTGCCGGTTTTAGCATAAGCAACCGGAATGGTCAGATATGGAAGTTTATTGTCATCGGTTCCCTGGCCCATGGCCCAGTCATCAGGGAAAAGATCCTTCTTTGGATTGTGTATATAAACGTTATAAAAATACCCTGCCACCGGGTTTGGCGGATCCGACATATGATAAGTTCCGATACAGTCATTTTGCACATCTACCAGGGTTTTCAGCAATTCATTGGCTTGCCTGCTGTAATCGTAAGTCTTGTCCCACCAGACAATATAAATTCCACCGGTAACATAATTGCAGTTCTCAATTGTTGAATAGGTCGACTTGATCTTATACGAACTGGTATCCTGAGATTTTGAAAACCAAGTCATACCAATTAATGATAATGCAAGAATAAATGAGCTATAGGTACGCATAGATTTAATTAAGGTCGTTAAAATAAGACCATATCCGGCAGATACCCGTCAATATGTTACCCCCAATGTGTACTAACTTCGTGAGGGTACTTTTTCTTTTCGGGCGGACAGGAACATGGTGATTGATGTATACAGGACCACCGCACAAACCAACCATTTCATGACTTCCAGCGGAAGTGATTTAACCACAAATGCTGCCAGGAAAACCCCCAGAATTCCTGCAGTGGTGAGAAAAATGGCGACTTTCCTATCATAAGCCGCTTCCCTGATGAATTTCGATCCACCTGCAGCCATGAGCATCCCGGTGGCAGTCATCATGATTGGAAATGCAGTTTTCGGATCCATTCCGAATGTATAAACCATGGCCATGCAAGGGGCATAAAAGCCAACCCCGATAGTCTGCAGGGCCCCAAAAACAAAGCACATCACGATTACAACAGCCAATTTCCAGCCGGTAAGACCGATATCCATACCACCGAGCGGCATCAGTTTGAGCAATCCGGCAAGTATGGTAACTGCTACCACCAGTAAGCCGATCCCCATGCCCAACTGAATATTGCGGCGCGGCATTTTGGCTACTACGCCGGCACCAAGAACAGCACCCAAAGGAGCGGCAACCGACATCGACACCAATGTAACAGGGTCCACCTTGACTGCGGTCATGAAAATAAAAGCCTGAGTCACAGTAGCCAATGTATTTCCTACGTTCATGGTGCCCGGAATCAGCCGGTCATCCACCATCTTGAAAATCTTAAAGATGGCCGTTTGTTGAGCAAAACTCCCAATGCCAAGTGTATCCAGAAAATTTGTAAAAAAACCAGTTGCCGCCAGTCCCGGCCAAGGCTTATCAGAAAATGTATTTTGATTTTTATAAACATCTCTGAGATAATAGGCACCAAAAATTGCCGACATAATTCCCAGGACGGCTTTCAGGATAATCACCATAGATTCGGTCTTTTAGGGATTAATTAATTGCTCTAAATTTAGCAGAATCTTTTTCAATACATTTGGTTTTACAGCCGTCAGGCAAATATCCGAATCGGTTATTAATGAACTAATTGAATATGAATAAATTAATTACAATCCTATTTGTTGCTGCAACCATTTCTGCAGGTGCGCAAACCAAATCAATCAACAAATCATTGCCTCTTTCGGAAGGAACTCCTGAGAGTGTGGGCATGTCGGCAGAGCGACTCTCAAAAATCGATGGGATGTGTCAGAAAGCGGTATCGGACGGCTCACTTCCAGGTGTTATAACTTTAGTGGCCCGAAACGGGAAAATTGCCTATTACAAAGCTTTTGGTATGGCCGATAACCAGACAAAAAAGCCACTCAAGAGAGATGATATTTTCCGTATTGCCTCACAAAGCAAAGCCATTACCTCCACTGCCGTTATGATGTTGTGGGAAGAAGGAAAATTCAAGCTGGACGATCCGATATCGAAATATATTCCTGAGTTTAAAAATCCAAAGGTCCTCACCGGTTTCACCTATAGTGATACAACCTACAGTACTGTTCCTGCAAATAAAGAAATCACGATCAGACACCTGCTGACGCACTCCTCAGGACTCGGTTATGGACAGATCGACGGTGACGAAAGGTTTCAGATGATCTATAAAAAGGCTGGGGTGACGGATCTCTTCACCACAGAAAATATCACTATTGAACAGAGTGTTAAAAGGCTTGCTAAATTGCCGTTGCACCATAATCCCGGCGAAAAATACACTTACTGTGAGGGACTCGATGTGCTTGGATATTTTATTGAGGTGGTTTCAGGAATGCCTTTCGATGTATTCCTGAAAACAAGGATCTTCGAACCCCTGGGCATGTTTGATACAGGTTTCTACATTCCTGCAGAAAAGGCAGGAAGATTGGTTTCCGTACAAAAACCTTCCGACAATGGCTGGGTTAGATATCCTGTTACTTTTTACGATCCTGACTATCCCATTAAAGGGGCAAAGCGCTTCTTTTCCGGCGGTGCCGGTCTCTGCAGCACAGCTAAAGATTATGCAACTTTTCTTCAGATGTACCTGAACGGTGGTGAGATCAATGGGGTAAGGATCCTCAGTCGTAAAACCATTGAAGTCATTATGGGCAACCAATTCCCGGCCCTTTGGGAGAACAAAGGGGAACATTACGGCCTGGCTTTCGGTGTTGTAGAACAAAAAAATCAGGATCTGGGTGGACAAGGCAGCGCCGGAACCTTTAACTGGGGCGGCTATTTCAATACCCAGTATTTTGCCGATCCCCAGGAAAAGCTTATCGGCATTATATTCAAGCAGACTCAGGAAACCAAAACAGATGATACAGGCTGGATGTTCAAAATCCTAATTGAATCGGCAATAGATGATTAAAACCTGGGAAAAATTGAAGAATCCGTTTCTTATCCTGATCATGCTTTCAGGGTTGCTGTTTTTTTCGTGCACGGGGAACAAGTCCTCAACCGATCAGATCGTCAAGAGCTCTGTAACGAATCAGGATGGCATCCGGCTGGATATGACCTATAACAACACCAAACGTACCGCAAGATTTGTATTGAAGGGCGAAAACATTGACCTAAAACAGGATACTACGGCCTCCGGCATAAAATACAGCAATATCCATTTCGAATTCAACGAATGGCACGGAGAGGTCACACTAAAAAAAGACGGAGCGGTTATATTTAGCAATAAGAAATAATCATCACCACTGCATTGAGCTCAGTTCTTATTTATTTTACTGATATCCAGAATAAAGATACTTCGGCCATGGGTTGCAGCAACCAGCTCCAGGTCCCTTGACTGTATTGCAAGGTCGTGAACCGGGGTGGTTGGCAGGTTATTACAGAGTGAAATCCACTCTTTGCCCTTATTGAGGCTCACATAAACACCCAGATCCGTGCCTATGTAAAGGATGTCGGCATTTCTCGGATCTTCAAGAATGACATTGATGGACTCGTTAGGAAGATTGCCTGTTATGGAGGTCCATGAATTCCCATAATCCGATGAAGCATAGAGATAACAAGTGAAGTCATCCTCGCGGTAACCGGTCAAGGAAACGTAAACCGTTCCGGTTTCATGCTGGGAAGCACGAACACGGGTAACCCATTTTTTCGGCAGGTTCTGGTCAATTTTTCGCCAACTTTTACCATCGTCCCGAGTAATATGTATGTTTCCGTCATCGGTTCCCACATACAAGACTCCTTGTTGCCGGGGAGATTCTGACACCGTTGTTATGGTTCCGAATGGGACATTCCCCTGCTTCTCAGGTCCCGGGTTTGTGGTGAGATCAGGACTGATGGTTTCCCAGTGGTCGCCGCGATCGGGCGATTTGAGCAATTTTTGAGTTCCATAATAAAGTACATGCGCATCAAAATGAGAGCGAATATATGGCGTCATCCAATTGAACCTCAACGGGGCTTCATCTTTTCCAGCCTGCGGTTGAATATGGGCTCCTTCACCGGTGACCATATTTTTCCTGATAAGCTCGCCAAACTGATGTTCGTAGTAAATCACATTTGTATCTGTATGGTCAAGTTCGGTAAAGTAGCTGTCGCCTCCACCCCATTGATCCAGGTAAACATCTTTCCATGCATTTCGATCCGACGGTCCGTAAATGGCAGCGTTATCCTGAGTGCCTCCATAGATATTATAAGGCTTTGCGTCGTCAACCGAAACAGCATAAAATTCGCCCACAGGAATATTGTTAAGGTGCAGCCAGCTTTCTCCGCGGTCATACGAAGTGTACAATCCGCCGTCATTTCCAAGTATCAATCTTTCAGGTTGAGCCGGATCGATCCACATGGCGTGCATATCCAGGTGCATTACGCGGATAGCATGAGGAAGCAGATGAACAATTGTTTCCCCTGTCGGAAGGTAAGATTTCCCCCCGTTTACCGATCTGATCAGTTTATTTCCAAGCAGATAAATTTCCTCCGCATTGTCGGGTGACACCTGAACGATGCAATAATCAGAATTGATGGCGGTAGGTATAATGGAGTCGTTCATTTTTGTCCATTTATTACCTCGGTCCATTGACCGATACAATTCACCCCCGATTTTATTCTTGCTCAAGAGCCTGTTTGACTGATTATCAACAAGAGCATATATCATATCCGGATTGGAAGGAGCAAAAGCCAGACCTGTACGACCGACCTGATCTCCAAGGGGTATTCCTTTGGTCAGCCGCACCCAATTCTCCCCTGCATCCGTTGATTTATAAATTCCGCTCCCAGAACCATAAGTCAGGTTATTCCATGGCTTCCTGTCACGCTCCCAGCTCACCGCCAGAAGCGTCCGATTGTCGTCAGGCGCCATTACGATGTCAACCACCCCTGCCCTGTCCGAAACAAAGAGAACCTTTTTCCAGGATTTACCTCCGTCTGTAGTTTTATACAAACCCCGTTCTTCATTCTGACCGAAATTCCGACCAATGGCAGCAACATAAACAACATCAGGGTTTTTGGGATCTATAATAACCTTACCGATATGATTCGTCCCCACCAGACCCATGTGTTGCCAGTTTTTACCGCCGTCAACAGATTTAAACACTCCTGTACCGGAGTACGAACTGCGGGCCATCAACACTTCTCCTGTACCTACCCAAACGATGTCGGGATTCGATGGAGCTATCGTTACACAGCCGATGGCAAAAGCAGATTCATGTTCGAAGATGGGTTCCCAGGTAATACCATTATTAATCGTTTTCCAAAGATTGCCGGAGCCAACACCTACGTATATTGTATAAGGATGACTTGGATGACACGCGATTGACTGAATCCTGCCACCCTGGAATTCCGGGCCGGCCGCACGCCATTTCAGATCAGCGAAAACTGAATTTTTTTTCAGGTCCTGATGCTGATTCCAGGACTTCATTCGCCCTCCTGAATCAGCAGTGGTTTGAGATCTTGAGCTATCTATCGGCCATCCCAAAAGGGCACAGATAATTATAACCAGGCGACTGAATCTTGTTATCATTTCTTAAGATTTCCAATTACTCCATTAGTGATCTGCACATCTTCTTGAATTCATTCTGCTTGACTGATCCATCGGGTAATTCGCTCCCATGCTTCCAGGCTTCCAGGGCTTCCTTTGATTTTCCCAGGGCAAGGAGTGTTTTGCCTTTCCAGAACCAGGCAACTGCTTCTTCTGTCCTGACCGAATGGCCCACCCCGAGGTTTTCAGGCCAGGTAAGCGCAGTCTCAAACTGTTCCAGAGCTTCTTTGAATTTTTTCTGTTCAAACATTTCCATCCCTTTACCAATGTGAGCCTGATTGAAAATATCCCAGGTCAGAGTCGATCCCTCCCAGTTCACGAAATAGGGAGTGGAAATAAGTAGGGTGTAAGCCTCCTCGAATCTTTTTTCGTCCAGGTAATTTTGCGCCAGATCCTGAATAATATCGGAACGGCGCATTCCTTTAAACGACATATTTTCGAGCAATTTTATGGCTTCCGTGCGCCTTCCATTATCCAGCATAACGCGCGCCAGATCGCGGTAAAGGGTTTGATCAATCGGCCTCGAGCTGATTGCATTCCTGAAACAGGCTTCGGATTTAGCATGGTCATCCCTGATCACCCAATAATACAGTCCAAGGTTGCGCCATGGAATACTCAGCGAAGGATTCAATTGTACCGATTGATCCCATTGAACGGCGGCTTCATCCAACCTTCCGAAATTTCCCAGCAAATTACCAAGCTGATAATGTGCCAGTGCATCGTTCGGGTTTTCCCGGATAGCGAAATTCAGGGCATCCATGGTTTCCGGTCGCGATGCCATGATGAAATCCTGATAATTACCGGCCGCTTTAGTCAGATATTTTTTGACTTTATCCTTCCCACCAATAGCCGAATTCAGATAAGCCAGATGATACTGGATCAGGAAATTCTGCTTCCCCTCCTCTACTCCGTTAATGCACGCATTCTCCAATACCCAGGCTGCCTCGGAAAATAATCCCAGTTCCGAAAACTCAGTACTCGTTTCAATCATTTCAAAATCATATTCACCCAGATATTCCCTGGCGATCTTAACAAAGCCAGCAGGGTCTTTTTCAATAATGGCCTTTAATGCCCTGGCTGTCAGGTCAGTCGGATTAGTCTCAATATCCCTTGTCAGCTCCTCACCAGCTTCCTTCACGCCACCATTAACATACAGCCCCATCAGCCTATGATGCCGCGCCGAAATATTATTCTGATCTGCCTGAGTTGCTTTGGTGAAAAACGTCATCGCCTCATGAACTTTCTTCTGTATCATCAGGCTCCTGCCGATAAGATCATATCCGATCGATACGGTTCCGAGGCAGCGGGAAGCTTTATATCCGCATTTTATAGCTTGATCAGAGTCATTCAGCTTCATTTTGCACAATCCGAGAAAATACCAGGCCAGCCCATCATCATTCGGAATCTGTGCCAGGGCTTTCTCCAGCATTTTCGATGTTTTTAGGTATTGGGCTGATTCGAAATCGAGGATCGCCAGGTCGCGCAGGGTATTCAGGTGCAGGGAGTCCCGGTCGAGAACCATCTGGTAGTATTTCCGGGCCATATTCCGGTCGAGCGCCCGGTCAAATTTTTGGGCTTTCAGATAAGTCTCCTCAATGGTCAGCTGATTATCGGGCTTATTCACATAAGTGGGCTGTTCCGGCGTTATCACTTTTGGCAGAGGCAACGGGCTCAGATAGGTTGCGAGTTCTTTCCCATCGCTGCTTTTCAAAACAACCCGCACCTCCTGTCCAACCGGAACCGTTACAGAAACCGAGGTTGACTTCTCCGGTGACAAATCGATATTTTTAGTATATATCTCTTTGCTATTCTGATAAATAACACAGTTTGCTCCGATAAATTTCTCTGTAGAAATCATTCGTATTTCCAGCTGCCCGTTTTTCCTTTCCGTGCGGAAAGCAACCTGCTGATTGGCAAATTCAAAACCATCGCCCAAACCATGCACCGGGTACCAGTATTCTTTCCACGATACCTGGCTTTTCGGGGGCAATATCCCATAATCCGATTGGGTTTGCATAGGACCGCTCTGCACCTCGATATAATTGCCATCGGTATCGGTGAGGGCCTTCTGACAGATCCGTCCATAGTCGCCCTGACCCCAGGTCCACGCCTTCTTTCCTTGATGTTCAAAATGATTGGCCACCTGGATTACGCCACGATCGAGGTCGACATCATACGCGCCAAAAAAGTCATACGCACAATTGACAGCAAAAATGGATGCCGCATCAGCAAAATTTTTGGTCCAGGAGAGGTCCTTCCCTTTATTTACCGGCCAGTTAAAGAACTCAACGCCGAAATGATCGGTGCCGAGGCTCATCGGATAAATAAACCGTGTTCCGGGCAATTGAGGAAAGGCAGTGCAATTCCAGAAATAATAAGGATTCATGGCATCTGTGGGATTATAGATGCGCATTTCCTCATCGAGATATGCCTTGCCCGGATGCAGCGTTACCCGCACCGTCCATTGCGTACGCAGACTTTTCTCAAGATTGCTCACTTCCAGATAAGCTGAGCCATCAGGGTTAGTGCCGGAAATCACATCCACAGGCGACAAAATCGTTACGGTATGTACCTGAGGACCGGCATTCCATTCCACGCCTCCGCTGATAAATGCTCCGCGCATGCCGATCATGCTGGGTTTGATGACGGAGTTCTTATGAAACACCTCGTGATTGGTAGTTTTATCGTAAACTGAATGCAGCCGGCCGCCCAATTCAGGCAGGCAGGTGATTTTTAAATATTCATTTTCCAGATAGATCGCTTTGTACGTCACATTTTCCAGCTTCCGCGATAAGTGGTCCTGCATCCAGTATGGGTAAACAATGGATGCCCGCACGGTGGTCGATCCTTTCGCCCCGCCCTCCATACCCCAGAATTTCGGGTTTACATCGTTCTCCCAGCCATAGGTAGGAATCGTGATGGTGCCCTCCCAGGTTTTCACCTGAGCCTTCACAGGAGCCGAATACATCAGGACAACAAATACCAAAAAAATCAAAATCAACGACTTACGGATAACAGGAATTGTTTTCATTGTTTAGTTTGGTTTAGGACGACTTGTTGCTTTACTAAGATAGTGGTTATTGCGATAACTTCAATCGTCCCCCAGAGGTTCTTCCCCAGACTCAAGTCTGGGGGTTTTGCCCTCTGCCCTAATTCTATTAGTTTTAACTTCGCACATAACCCAACCCAAATGTCAAGACGAATCATTGGTATCCATCAGAAACTATCCATAGCTGAGAGCCTGCCACTCAGTTTCCAGCATCTTACCGCAATGTTCGGTGCCACGATCCTGGTTCCGATCCTTCTGGGTATTGACCCAGCCATTGCCCTGCTGATGAATGGAATAGGGACTTTGCTTTATTCCTGGGTCACCAAAGGCGGAATTCCAGCCTATCTGGGTTCCAGCTTTGCCTTTATTGCTCCCTCTCTGCTGATCATCAGCTCTTACGGCGGATTCAGTCATGCACAATCCGGGTTTATCTTTTTCGGTCTGTTCTTTATCCTGATATCGCTTGTCGTTAAAAAATGGGGTATCCGCTGGATTGATATCGTGATGCCGCCAGCAGTTATGGGCGCTGTGGTTGCCATTATCGGCCTTGAACTTGCACCGGTAGCAGCCCAGCAAGCCGGACTGGCTCCGTGGCCAACTGCCGTGGGACAAGTGGTTCAACCGTTTGTGACCGATGGCAGTGTACTCTTTATTTCACTGGCGACTCTTTGTGTCGGCATCTTTGGATCGGTGATGTTCCGGGGTTTTCTTCAAGTCATTCCCATATTGGTTGCCATTATTTTCGGATATCTTCTGGCTCTGGCAATGGGAATTGTCGACACAACAGCTATACAGAATGCTGCATGGCTTTCACTACCGAAATTCCAGGCCCCGGTATATGATTTTAACGCGATCATTATTATTGCTCCCGCATGTATCGTCGTATTGGCTGAGCACATAGGCCATCTCACTGTGACCAGTAAAATCACCAAAGAGGATCTGATGAAGGATCCGGGTTTGCACCGTTCGCTGCTGGGAGATGGTATCAGCAACGTGATATCAGGATTCACCGGATCACCACCAAACACTACTTATGGTGAAAATATCGGAGTCATGGCGATTACCCGTGTCTATTCTGTCTGGGTAATTCGTGGCGCTGCTTTATTGGCTATTGCATTCTCCTGTGTTGGCAAAATATCTGCCGCCATTTCAACTATCCCAAGCCCGGTACTAGGGGGCATATCCTTCCTACTTTATGGTGTAATTGCCGTTCAGGGTATGCGGATGCTGGTAGAATCGAAGGTCGATTTCAGCAAAAACCGCAATATGGTGCTGGGGGCCGTAACCTTTGTGGTGGGCGTAAGTGGAGCCAGTATCAAGCTGGGTTCGGTACAGCTCAAGGGTATGGCGTTTGCGGCCGTGGCGGGCGTAGTGCTCTCATTGGTTTTCTATTTATTAGAAAAGTCCGGCCGGATGAATAAAGAATTGTGACGAGTGACGAATTGGTAATCAGAGTTGTACCCTCCCCTAACCCCTCCCTGAAACAGTGAGGGGAATTGTGCAACTGTTTGGTTGCGTAGTAAGGAAGCAACAAAGCAGACTCCCTCCCTGTTTCAGGGTGGGAAGGTGTGGGTACAACTTTCGGCTTTCGTTAATTTTGTACATTTATGAAGATTTTGTTATCCTCCACCAAATGCGATTTTCAGGGCTCCGATTTAAATCCGTAGTAAGTGACGGGGTCCCGTTTTTCAACGGGATGACAACTCTTCGGGGCAGGCCTGGTCGTACTTCTTCGTCACCCGTCACCCGTCACTTGTCACGATCTTCTTCTTCGTCCTCCGCTCTTCTTCCTCGTCTACCGATCTTCTTCTTCGTTCTTCTCCCCGCGTTCAGTTCCTGCAATACCGACCTCGATATTTATAATGAATCCAGCGGAAAACCAGTTGTTTATTGCCTTTTGAATCCTCAGGATTCGGTTCAACATCTGCGTATCAGCAAATCATTCATCATTAAAGGCAATCCCAAAACTGAGTCAATCAGCCCCGACAGCCTGATTCTCGATGAGGAGTTTTATGCCTATCTGGAATACAAAAAACCGGATGGAACAAGAGAGATTTTCTATTTTGAACCGACTGGAATCAACCGGCGCGACAGTGGCTTCTTCCCAAGTGAAGGTCTGGCCATTTTCCAAACTAATTGCAAAGTTTCCGGGGGCAGTGATTATGGGCTATACATTCATTTTCCTAAAATTCCACGAACGATTAGCGCAACAATAACTGCTGTTGATGGGGTAAAAATCATGGATCCCAATCCCCTGCCGGGCCGTGAGATTACCTTACTGGACGATCAGGGATATCTGATCAGATGGACCAAATCTGTAAAATTTGCTGCATATCAATCGTTTATCCGGTTCAACTATCTGGAAGGAGATAAGAATTCTCAAGTAACTCGCGAAATTGATCTGCCCCAATCCATCATTTACGGTGACACCGATAATAATTTTCTGACAAGCTATATCAATGGAGCTAGCTTTATCAAGGACCTGACCACACTGCTTGCGCCACCTGATTCCGGAATACGCAGAAAGATTATCGGTTTTGACCTTTTAATGGTAACAGGTGGTCCGGAAATGTCCGTTTTTATCCGATCGGGTCAAAATGCGATTACCTCATTTACTGGTCTCGACGAATACTCAAACCTCGATGGCGCTGCCGGGATATTCAGTTCCAGAACCTCGACAGGAGCATACAACAACCGATTTTCCGACCTGACCATCAATTATCTGGCCGATAGTGCCCGGACGCGCCACCTGGGATTTTTACGATACAATGAAGATTTTGAGCGATGAAGATGAAAATCGGGATAGCGATTCTGATAGTTGGACTTTTGGCAGCATGCCTTAAGCTAAAAAATGATGATCCGCTCATTCCGGACAATCACGGAAGCCTGGAATTCCGGTTTATCCTGCCTGATTATAAGGTACCCAAAGGAGGCATTCACAGGATCTCGCTGGGTTTTGCATTGTCGCTTGACTCTTTGTACCGTGGGGTGTATTTCCAAAAAGTTAACGTTTCGGATTATCAGCAAAACTATACACTTTATTTCCTGCCAAAGGAATATTACTACAATGCCGTTATCACCTGCTCCTGCGGGGGGGACTCTTGTTTGAACGGAGGGTTCCCCGGCGGAAAATTCAGCATGACTAACACTTTCGATAAATTCGAAATTGAGGTCCAGAAGACAACCATTATTGAGACCAAATTTCAATAAAATTAAACGTACTCAAAGGGAGGAGATGTCTTCCTAATCAAGAGTCACAATAGTGTCTTACTCAAGGTTAAAAAGTATTCATTGGGGATATATAAAAGTTTATATTCATAATGCACACTTTCTTTGATCTTTCGATCTTCTTCCTCGAAAAATCGTATCTTTAACAATCCCCCATTTAATTGAGCCTAAGATAAATTCATTCAATGAAATCAATTTTCAGAATTGTTTCGTTTTTCTTCGGGGGGCTTGCTCTGATCTTTATTGGATTGTTTTCCTGCCAGTCAAAGAAACCATCTGCAGGACTGGATGGAACCATTAATATTGATCTCGCTGAAGCTGTTCCGAAACAGGTGCCTGCTGAGGAATGGATTGAAGAGGTGCAATTCATTCCGCTGGAAACAAATTCGGATTGCTACCTGCCTTCTTTCAGCCGGTATAATCTGAATAACAATTACATGGTCATTTATGCTGATCAGACCATACATCTTTTCAACCGGCAGGGAAAGCATCTGAAATCATTTAAGCACTGGGGAAAAGGTCCCGGGGAATATACCAGTTTAAGTAGTGTCGAGCTGATACCTGATCGCCTTGAAATTATGGGGGTTGATCCCAATCAGCGCAAAATTCTCTGTTATGATTTCGATGGAAATCTGATCAATGAAATAAAGACCACCTCCATGCCCTTTAAGGCGGTTCCGCTGGATGGCGGATTGTTCGCGATTTATTTGAGCCGTTTGATTGGATCAGGTCAGGCTGGCTCTGATCTTCATCTGGTTGAAATCATAAATCGTGAAGGAAGAATTATTTCAAAGTTCTTGCCCTATCCATTCCAATTGGATCACGAAGGGGGGACTGCCATCTCAAATTCAGGTGAAAATGGAGTCGATTTCATCAATCCGTCCTTTAGCTATAACATTTACCAAATCGGACCGGGAAATCGGTTTTTAAAGAAATACAGTTTCAGCTTTGGCGATAATAATATCGATACCACTTTTTTGAGTAATGAAAAACACCTGTCAGGTGTAGAATTAAACGCAGCATTTACTGACAAAAAGGAGAATCTGGATTATCTGACTGTTACCAGCAATACGATCAGTTTTTGGGCACCGGTTAACCGCCAAAAAATGCAGTTCGGATCCCGACAGATCAATCGCAAAACAGGGCATGTCAGGTTCATCGAAGTGGACAGCTCCAACAATTCAATCAATTATTCAGGAATTCCTCTCGAATTCCCTTTAAAATCAACAGGTGATTATTTCATTGTGACAGTGGACGCCATCACCTTGCTGGAAATAACCAGAAAGCTTACGACTGAGCAAAAACAGTTCCTTGCAAAGTGCAAGGGATTCGATCGCATGGCCGCGTTGAAAGAGGACGACAATCCGGTTTTGATTCTGTATAAGGTAAAAGATTTCTGATCTCAGTCCAGTATAATCGCACCATGTTCAGTAAACGCAAAAGGATTCGTTGCAGAGTATTTGATCTTTCCGAGGTGGTCGCAAATTGCGACCACCTCGGTCTTCTCCGTATCAGTCAATTGAAACATAAAATCTGGCGAAAACGGTATGAAGGGCGAACGTTCTTGTGGTGAATTTCGAGGTAAGGGACGGGGTCCCCGCTTCCGGCGGTGCCTGCGCGGGGATGACAACTCTCCGAGGGCCATTTCTGCCGACTGTCTTCAGTCTCCAGTCTTCAGTCTTCCGGTTCACGCGTCACGCGTTTCGTGTTTCGATCTTCTTTATCGGTAATCGCTCTTCTTCTTCGGTCACCCATAACCCGTCACCTGTCACTTTTTATAACCTTGCTAAAGTCATCATAAAAACATATCTTTGTGAACTGATCGTATGAATTTTTAATATGTCTGGTTCACCAATTAAGAATTTCGATATCATTCTGGCAATTTATCAGGATAGCCGAACCGTTTTCCGGCTCAGGGATATTGCTGTTCTGATTGGGGAAACGAGGTTTCAAACTTTGAATCTGAAATTGAACTATTATGTTCGGACAGGCAAGTTGCTGAACCCGCGGAAAGGAATTTATGCAAAACCCGGATATAAGCATGAGGAACTGGCCTGCATTTTATACACTCCTTCCTATATCTCATTGGAATATGTTCTTCAGAAATCTGGTGTTGTATTTCAATATGATTCAAGAATCACATCGGCCAGTTATCTAAGCAGGAGCGTAGAAGTCGGCAACCAGGGTTACTTTTATCGGAAAATAAAAAATGAAATCCTCGTCAACACAAACGGGATTATCAGAAACAATAATGGAATCAATACTGCAACGGCTGAAAGAGCGTTTTTAGATGTACTGTATCTTGATGGTGATTGTCATTTCGACAATCTTAATCCGTTAAAAAAAGAGATGGTTTACAAACTATTACCGATCTATCAATCAAAAGCATTAACACAAAGGGTAAATAAACTGCTTCCAAATGTTTGAAATCAACCGGCATAAATTCTTTTTGGTTCAGATCCTGAAAGAGATATATTCAGATTTAGAACTGGCTAATTACCTCGGATTCAAAGGCGGGACAGCACTGATGTTCTTTTATGATTTACCACGATTCTCGGTCGACCTGGATTTCAACTTGCTGATTGGTGGAAAAGAAGAGGTTGTATTCCAAAAACTTCGAGCAATCCTCCTAAAGTATGGGGCAATATTTGATGAGGCTATGAAATTCTATGGACCCGTGGTTGTTCTGGACTACGGAATCGACGAGCGCAAACTGAAACTGGAAATCTCAAACCGTGAATTTGGGGACAGTTATGAAAACAAAAATTTTCTGGGTATAAATATGAAAGTCATGGTGCAGGCAGATATGTTTGCGCATAAACTCTGCGCGCTGCTCGACCGGAATTCTATTGCCAACCGGGATATTTTTGATTGCTGGTTTTTCATGCAAAGGCAAACGCCACTGAATGCCCGAATAGTGGAATCGAGAATGGGAATACCTTTTGCTGAATACCTCCAAAAGTGCATCAAGCACCTTGAATTGAAAAGTAGCAAAAGCCTTTTAAGCGGCATGGGTGAATTGATGGATGAGGAGATGAAGGCATTTGTCAGAACGAAACTCCTGGCAGAAGTTATCGGCCTTTTAAAATTCTACAAAGATTTTCCGATAACCGCATAAGTTAAGAAGAAGGCTATGACAGATGCATTCTGAAAGAGTGCATTTATGGAGCGCGTTACAAAGGGCGAACCTTCTTCTGGTGAATTTCGCGGTAAGGGACGGGGTCCCCGCTTCCGGCTGCGCCTGCGGGGATGACAACACTCCGAGGGCCATTTCTGCCGACTGCCATTTGCCAAATGCGGACTGCGGACTGCGGACTGCCGACTGTCTTCCGTCCTCCGATCTTCTTCTTCCGTGTCACGCGTCACGGGTCACGTGTCACGATCTTCTCATAAGGTATAGGGTACGCGGTGATCCACACCTCCGGCTTAAATTCCGACACCCCGTTCTTCAACACCAGCACAACGGCATCGATTTTTGCTCCGATCATATCCGGAGTCAGCGGAATATAATACGTATAGTTCGATTCGGCCCGCGGCACGGGATATTCCCACGCGTTACTTTTATAAGACAAGCTGCGGTCTGGTGCTCCAACCGGCTTACCATTCACGCGGATGGCTGCATAAGCACCCTCATCGCCGTGCTTTCCGTTCAACGCTATAGCCAGATAGCTTCCTTTTGGGATTTCATTTAAAGTAAAGCTGGTTTCAAAAGCCTCTTTGGGCGCTGCCTGACGATAGGTGCTAAAAAGGTTGGAAGCACGCCATTGGCTGCGGTCTACCATTTTGCCGCCCAGGTAACCTTCGATCTCAACCACGCGTTCCGGCGAACCCGGCAAACGAAGATATCGTACCGGATTTGCAGGGTTTAGTGGCAGAGTCATCACCTTCCCGGCGAGAATCAATATCGTTGTCCAGGTTTTTAAATCAGGGGAAACTTCTATTCTAATTGCTTCCCAGGATTTAAACGGCTGCAGCCCTTGCTCGTCGCCTACCAGTATCCTCAGACTATCGAGTTTAGTGACTTTCCCCATATCCAGTCTTAACGCTCCCCCGTTTATCCGGATATCATTTTTCCCCCATCGCCGGCCCGGATAAAAGGAAGTCTTCCTATCGCCATCAAAGAGGAACTTATCCCATAATCCGCGATCGATAAAAACTTGCTGATTAAAAAAAGCATCCCTGGCTGCCTTAACCTGCGGGAAAGCGGTTGGGCCAGAACGCAGCAACGACCGTACCTCCAGAGCATTATTGTCGGCGGCAAAGCAGGTGGCTTCATACAGTGCCTCTGCATCAGACGGAACTTTAACCGATGTTAAGTCTCCCAGCTTCCGATGATAATTTTCCTTTAACGGAGTGCCCGGGAATGTAATTTCAGAAGATTTTCCATTGATTTTTACTGTCTTCTTCTCACCCGGAAAGCCCAGCAAAGTGATTATTGAGGGTTTTCCAATGACATCTTCCACTTCATAATTACAACCCTCCACTACCGGTTTTGGTTGTTTCGCCGATGAAACGATCAACAGGCACGAACGGAATGGAAGGACTTCAACGGTTACTGATTGTCCCTTTTTAAATCGTCCGATATATCGTTGCCAAGGATGAAACTGACTGACTACAACTGACGAGCCCTTTGTCAGTCCAATTTCTTCATCAAGTTTAATGGTGCGGCTAACAGGCAGCCAGCTAAGGTTCCTAAGGGTAATCAACCTGGTTTGGTCATCACCTCGTGCGACGGCTTTATCGCCATATTTCGATTCCGGAAGAATGATTCCGTTAACGAGTATTTCCTTGTATTTCCGCGTCAGATTAAATATCCCGGCAAGTATGGGATATTCATCATCCCTCAGGAACCAGGGATTTCCATAAATCTCAGGCGCCAGGATCAGGTTCCGGTTGAAAGCCTGCAAAATCAGGTCGTCGTCCCAATAATCGAGACAGGAAGAGAGGCAAACGCCATGGTCCTCGGTGAGCCGCTGAAGCTCCGGAACCAGCTCGCGGTTCAGGGCTCCGGCGCGATGATGGGTGGCCGTTTGCTCATTTGTCATGTGAACATCGATATATGTTTCATCGCCGCCAAACAAAAAAGTTGTCGCCTGTTTAACCGCTTCAGTGCCCAGATTAATCCTGTGATTCAGCAGGATCAGGTCGGGACTGAACTTCCGGCATTCTGTCATCATACGGATAAAGGCCTCCTGTTTTTCATCTCTCAGATCACCACCCATCGCATCGAATTTAAATAGCTCGAAACGATAGTCGCGGCACAACGAAACCATATATTCAATCTGCTTTTTTTCTTCCGCTGCCGTATTTCCAAAGCGGTCGGGAGCATCCCAGACGCCAAGCCGTGTGCCCATTTCAGCTGCCCGGTCGGCTATCGGCTTAAATCCGCGAGGAAATTGAAGATCAAATCTGGTCAATTTGGAGGTTCCGATATATTCGCTCTTATCAATATTGCCTGCATCAAAAGCATAGATATCGAGCACCATTCCATATTTATCATGCAGCCATCTAAAAAAATCGAGGTTTGCAAGGGTCTGCTTTTCCGTTGATCCCTCGCCAGTATTATTGATCCACGAAAAGTATTCCGATCGCGACGGGGTCTTCTCATCGGCTCCCGGGAAAATCTTACCGGCTGTTTGCGAAAACAGCGTTGTTGAGGATAAAAACAGCGCAATCCCGGCAATCAGAATCTTTTGGGCATAAATTGATCTCATAATTCGTATAATTAATTTGGGAGGACCCACTGGTCCCTCCCCTACACCATTCTTCCGCGTCACGCGTTTGGTGTTTCGATCTTCTACCCCCCCCATCTGAAGATGGAGGCTATTAATATAGCTCCTGCGTCACCCGTCACTTAATTTTGAGCTCAAACCCGTTCCGGCAAAAGACCGGTATATTATCCAGAGTGACGGCATATTCAACCCATTGACCGCCCTTATACACTTTACCGGTAAGCGCATCTTTCCAGGCTGATCCCTCCGGGAAATAGATCTTCCGCGATTTAACCTGATATTGCAGCACTGGACAAACTAAAAGGTCAGGCCCGAACATATACTGATCTTCAACTGCATAGCAGAGCTGATCGTTCGGAAAATCAAAAAACAGTGGACGCATCATAGGGGTTCCTTCTTTCGATGCCACCTCCATATTTTTAAGGATGTAAGGTTTTAACTGCTCCCTTACCTGAAGGTACCTCGACATGATCTTCAGAGTTTCATCGCCATAGCTCCAAACCTCATTCGGTGACCCGGAGCCAACTTTGCTGCCCTCAATTTTAATGGCAGGCGGACGCTGACCATGCATCCTCATCACGGGGCAAAAAGCGCCGAACTGGAACCACCGGATCAATACCTCATGAAATTGTTCAGGGGTATCCTTCGACCAGAAGAATCCGCCGATATCGGTGTTCCACCAGGGGATTCCGCATAAGGAAATATTGAGGCCGGCTTTTACCTGCCTGCGGAGGGTTTCAAAATCTCCATAAATATCGCCTGACCATAAAACCGTACCGAAACGCTGGCTGCCAATCCAAGCACATCTGATTAGGTTTATAATATCTTTCTGGCCGGCAGCAACCTGTCCATCATATAGCGCTTGCGCAAAATTGTACGGATAGATCGATGATACTTCCAGCCCGTTACCCTTATAATACCTGACATTCTCATAATCCAGCGGGTCGATTTCAGGTTCGGCTTCGTCCAGCCAGAACATTCTGATTCCGAGATCATAATAGTTTTTTTTAATCTTCTCCCACATGAATTGTCGCGCATCCGGATTGGTGACATCAACAAAAGTGAGGTACCCGGTGAAAGGGAGAAATGCATTTACCCCAACCTCAGGCCGTATCAGGTAATTCTTCTTAAGCATGGTGACATAATTCTCACTCTCCTGTTGAACTGTGGGCCAGATAGAAACCAGCAGCTTTATCCCCATAGAATCCAATTCTTTAACCATACCTGCCGGATCGGGCCAGAATTTCGGATCGAATTTCCAATCACCGGAGTTCGTCCAGTGGAAAAAATCAGCAACAATAACCGAGATGGGAAGATTACGTTTTTTATACTCCCTGGCTACTGATAAAAGCTCTGCCTGCGAGGAATAACGAAGTTTCGACTGCCATAATCCCGTCGCAAATGAGGGCATCATCGGGGATTTGCCGGTCAGCGTCGAATAATGCCTCACCAAATCGGCTGGAGTTGATTCACTGAAGATAAAATAGTCGATCTGTTTGGCATATTTTGCAGAAAAACTGGTTTGTGTCATCGAAAGTTCAGCTCTCCCGATTGACGGGTTATTCCAGATAAAACCATATCCCTTGCTGGATAAGAGGAATGGGATAGATATTTGCGTATTCTTTTGGGCAAGCTCCAGCACAGTTCCTTTCAGATCGAGGCAATCATTCGGATACTGCCCCATCCCATATAAATGCTCGGTTTTCTCGGCTTCAAAAGTCAGGGTCAGCTCAAAGCGATCGCTGCCCCTGCTTTTATACTGTCGCGCAATTCGTGTTACATGGTGATGGTAAGCTTCCTTGAGCAGGATCTCGTTTTTCTCATTCAGATACGTGACCAGCCCATCTTCTTCCCTGATCTCGGCCCTGATATTCCCGTTAGAAATTATCGCCATCCCTGGTTTGATGGTAATCACCGGTTTCGATTCCGGTTGCGGCAGAATATTCCAGATTTCATCGGAAATATGCAGACTCCGCGTTGACCTGAAACGAAGGGTGTTCTGGCCAAACGCTTCAATCCAGAATACCTCGCCCTCATTTTCCCAGATCAGCCGGTCGCCGGAAATTTTAAACAGGCTTTCAGCCACTGTCTGAGCCTTGCCGCCACCTGTCCAAAATGGCAGCAGCAATATTGCCAGAAAATAATAAGCTTTCATCTCGCAATTATTTATTTCAGATAGGTTCCGTTTTCCAGAAAGGTCATAAAACCCAGCAAGGCTCCCCAATGGTAATAATCATCGCTGGTTCCGGCTCCTGTATCCGGATTATAATTCTCATGGACCGTGCGGTTATCATTGAACGATTTCAGCAGCAAGTCGCTTGATTTTTTTACCATAGCGACTCTCGCCAACGGAAGATCATAATTTCTCATGCCCAGATAAACCAGAAAATTCATCGGTCCCCAAATTCTTCCTCTCCAGTATTCATTCGAATAGGCAGGATCATTGCGTGAAATGGATGGCATGATATAATCGCCCCAGAATTCCTTGGGATTATAAAAATGCTCATTCATCATTCTCTCAGCCTTTTGCTGTGACGGCACCTTAGCAAGCAAAGGATAGAAATTAGTCGGTGACAGGTGATGGCTCAGTTTACCTGATTCCAGGTTTTTATTCAGATAGATGCCGGCTTTCTCATCCCACAATGTTTCGAGCGCTTTGCCGTACTTTGCGGCCCTTGCCTTCAGTTCAGCAGCGATGTCAGACTTATTCAAAACTTGCGCAATCTCAGCCAGTGCATTACAATCCATGATATATAAACTCATCAGCCCAACATCGGCAAGCTTCATTATGTGATGTTCAGGATCATATGCAATACTGTCGTACATTGGCGAATCGTCGAGGCCGGATTCGAATTTTGCTCCCTGCATTTTATTGATGGCCCGTCTATCCAGCGATCCCATTTCCGGGGTAATCGGGATCGGATCGGAGCCCCAGCAAAGGTATCCATTGGTGTCGCGGTTCTTTGGCCACCAGCGGTTCCAGGTCAGCAAATCATCAAACAGAAGATTCAGTATCCATTTATCCTGATATTTCTTGTAAATTTCATTCACCACCCTTGAGCCCACTGGCGGCTGTGACCGGTCAGTACTTTTGTTCTTTATGGTCGTAAAATTCGGAACAAATCCATCAGAGGTGATCTCTTTGGTTATCGCAATTAAATTGGCATAGGCCAGATCTTTATTATCCATCGATAGCTGATAGCAACCAAAATAGGTATCCCATTCAAAGAGAACGAAACCCTGACCCTGGCACCAGGCGCGGCTGACAGGCGTAAAAACACGATCGTTTGCAGCATCATATATTGTGTTCCAGGCAAAAACCGACTGCATGGCATCATACAACTTACTGTTTGTTCCGTACTGGGCCCTGACCGAATCATGCTTCTTCTCTGCCTGACTGATCTTATTCTCAATCTCATCAATTGACACGGCCCTTTGAGTTGATATGCCCACTTTTCCCGCCAACTTTAAAGTATTGCCTTTTCCCGTGGTGGTAAAAATATCGATATCAGGAATTATGATCAGTTTCGTTGAATCATTCGGCCTGTCATTAATAAACAGGACCATCAATTCCTCCCCAACAGCTGCCGTTTGCATCCTGATATTCATCCCTTTCCATTTGATCAGCATATCGGAATAGGAACCGTCGTAAGCATGACCAAAGGGGGTAATCACCAGGCCGGGAATTTCATTATCACCCAGATGAGGATTAGCAACAGTGTCCTTACCGCAGACGATCCTGAAATTAACGGAGTGGCCCTGAGGCAATAATATCTGCGATAAAACATTTTCCGCATCCCAGTTATTCCATCCCTTTTTCAAACGGTTGTTAAGCTCGATATACTCTTTCGAGGACTTCCAGGCTGATTTTCCGACCTCTGCTATACTTATCTTTTCATAAGGTATAGGATAAGCCGTGATCCAGACTTCGGGCTTGAATTCCGATACGCCATTCTTCATTACAAGTACATCGGCATCTATACGGGCTCCAATCATATCATTGGTCAGCGGTATATAATAGGTGTAATTCGATTGGGTTGTCGGTACCGGATATTCCCAGGCATTGCTTCGGTAGGAAATGCTCCTGTCGGGCGATCCCACCGGCTTTCCATTGACACGGATAGCGGCATAAGCGCCTTCATCGCCATGTTTGCCATTAAGAGCAATTGCCAGATAGCTTCCTTTAGGAATTTCGTTTAGAGTAAAACTGGTTTCAAAAGCTTCCTTGGGTGTCACCTGCCGATACTGGCTGAAAAGGTTGGAAGCACGCCAACGGCTCCGGTCGACCAGTTTGCCGGCCAGATATCCTTCAATCTCCAGTACCTTTTCCGGGGATCCGGGCAATCTGACATACCTTATTGGTTTTAAAGGGTTCAATGGAAGGGTCATTTCCTTGCCGGCCAGAGTCAATATAGGGGTCCAGCTTTTTAAATCAGAGGAAACCTCAATTCTGACGGCTTCCCATGATTTAAAGGGCTGCAGCCCCTGCTCATCCCCAATCATTATCCTCAGGCTATCGAGTTTGGTGACTTTCCCCATATCCAGCCGGAGTGCTCCCCCATTTATTCTGATATCGTTCCTTCCCCAACGCCTGCCAGGATAAAATGCAGTCTTAAGATCACCGTCAAACAGGTATTTATCCCATAAGCCGCGGTCAATAAAAAGTTGCTGGTTAAAAAAAGCATCCCTGGCTTTCTGAACCTGTGATATCGAGGTTGGTCCTGAACGAACCAGCGAACGGGCTTCCAAAGCATTATTGTCAGCAGCAAAGCAAGTAGCTTCATACAGTGCTTCCGCATCAGCAGGTACCGGAACTGATTTCAGATCGCCCAGCTTCCGGTGATATTTTTCTTTCAGGGGTTTCCCCGGAAAAACAACCTCAGAGGATTTACCATTGATTTTCACAGTTTTCTTTTCACCCGGAAAGCCAAGCAAATTAACCTTTGACTGTTTTCCTTCCACTTCCTTAACAACCTCATAATCGCAGCCTTCAACAATTGTTCCGGTTTGTTTTACAGAAGTCGCTATCAGCAGGCACGACCGGAAAGGCAGTACTTCAACGGTAACCGATTCCCCTTTTTTATAGTGTCCGATCAGTCGCTCGGCAGGATGAAACTGGCGAAGTTCTATGATTGCGCCTTTGGTGAGACCGATCTCCTCATCAAGCTTAATGGTCCTTAAAACAGGAAGCCAGGTATTATTTCGTAAAGTGATTAGCCGGGTCTGGCCATCACCTCTGGATACTGCCTTCTCGCCGTATTTTTCTTCGGGCAAAATAATTCCGTTAACCAGAACATCCTTGTATTTTCTGGCCAGGTTGAATATCGATGCGAGCCGCGGGTATTCATCATCCCTCAAAAACCAGGGATTTCCATAGATCTGCGGTGCCAGGATCAGATTCCGGTTAAAGGACTGCAATATCAGGTCGTCCTCCCAATAATCCAGGCATGATGACAGGCAAACGCCATGATCCTCCGTCAGGCGCTGAAGTTCAGGAACCAACTCCCGGGAAAGAGCGCCTGCCCGGTGATGAGGTGCCGTTGAATCATTGGTCATGTGCACATCGATATAGGTCTCTGCACCCCCTAAAAGCCAGGTAGTTGCATGCTTTAAGCCCTCTGTTCCAAGGTTAAGTCTGTGATTTAACAATATCAGATCCGGATTGTATTTCCGGCATTCAGTCATCATTCTGACAAAAACATCCTGTTTCCCGGTGCGGAGATCACCGCAAACACCATCAAATTTAAACAATTCGAACCGGTAATCCCTGCAAAGTGAAGTCATCAACCCTATGCGTTCATCCTCCTCAGCCTTAGAATTACCGAAACCATCCGGTCCACCCCAGATACCGAACCGCGTACCCATCGTGGCAGCTTTTGCAGCCAAAGGTTTGAACCCATCGGGAAACTGAGCTTTGAATTTAGCCGAGTTGATTGATCCATAATATCCCGCTCCATCAATAGCTCCCGCATCAAATGCATAAATGTCCAGAAACATCCCGTATTGATCATGCAGCCATTTGAAAAAATCGAGATTGGCCAGGGTCTGGGGAGCGGTTGTTCCCTCATTGGTATTATTGATCCAGGAGAAATATTCCGAGCGCGACGGAGTTTTACTATCGGCCCCGGGAAATATTTTGGCTGGTGTTTGCGAAAACAAGGCTGATGACGAAAACAAAATCGCCGTCAGCACAATCAGAATCTTAATCATTTTGGTGTCTTTTATTTCTCTGTCTTCCGGTCTTCCGTCTATCGTCTATCGATCTTCTTTTTCGATCCTCGGATCAATCCAATCCCCGATAATTTCTTTTCCCCTGAATTCAAGCAGGATAAATTGCAATCCCTTGACATCAATATCTATGTTGATGGCCTTCGCACCTTTGAGCATCTTTTTGGAATCAAAGAGTGCGCGGCTACCGAAAGCATCTTCGTTCAGCACCCGAAAGTTACCGGTCTCCGTGCCTTTATATGAATCGTCAATTCCGACGGATGCCTTAAAGCGGTCGGCTTTGCCATTCAGTTTAAACATGATTCTCGACTCCGTTTGGCAACCAAAACCCTTTTTATATCGGATTCCGCCGACAGAAATATTGGTTCCGGAATGGCTCTTGTCGTAACGTGGAGCATCGCCGCTTTTCATGATGTACCAGATATCCCTCAGACTGGTGGTTCCCGACTTGGTGATGGAATACTTTTCGAGTGGAGTCGGCTCAGGTCCTGCAACTAATTCGCTGCCAGGTGTCCCCACCTTAATCAGCATCACTCCGTTTTGCTTTAATCCCTTTGCTTTAAAAGATCCGTTAAAAATACCGAGGTCTTTCTGGCCCCACAAATCCCTGACAGGTTGAGTTCCCTTAAGTCCTACCTGCTCCCATTTTACTGTGATATCAGCCGGCAGAGAATCCTTATTAAGCAGCAACACTGCGGTGGTGCCATCAGCCAGAGGTTTATTATAAATTTCGATTCCTCTTTTCTGATATACTTTATACCCCTGATGGCCCCGGGAATCCTGATTTATCGCAATCACTTCCTTCGCTGTTAGAATTCGGATGACCGAATCAGAAGCCGTTCGGAGGTCGCAGCCGACCATCAGCGGAGCAGCCAGCATGCACCATAAACTGAAATGAGCCCTGTTTTCAGTTTCATTTTTAAGGTTCCCGACCTCCAGCATGTCAGGATCGTTCCAATGTCCCGGACCGGCAAATTGCCACAATCCGTTAAATCCCGGGTGACTGGTTCCATCGCCGCCCGAAGTGTTGGCGCAGGCATAAACCGATTCCATCCATGGATAAATATCGTACGAGGTGCGCCATAACTGGCCAAATTCCTTACCACCCCAGGCCCATGCCCCGTTTCCAAAATCAGAAATACTCAGTACCATCGGCCTGCCGGTTCTCTGTATGCAGTCATGGAAAATCTTCAGATGTTCGGTGGTCAACAGTCCGTTTTTCTCAGCATAACAGGCATCAAGCTTGATATAATCCACGCCCCATGAGGCAAAGGAATTCATATCGGCCTGCTCATGTTTAAAGCAACCCGGCAAACCCTGACAGGTTTTTATTCCCCGGCATTCATAAATACCGAATTGCAGTCCCTTGCTGTGAATATAATCGCCGAGGGCCTTCATCCCGGCAGGAAATTTAACCGGGTCGGCTTGCAGGTTACCTGCTGAGTCGCGCTGAGCAGCCATCCAGCCATCATCGAGGACCAGGTAGGCATATCCGGCATCGCGCATTCCCGAGCTCACCATGATGTCTGCTATTGCCTTAATCTTAACCTCATCAATCTTTGCTTCAAAGGCATTCCAGCTGTTGAAACCCATCGGGGGTGTTAGCGAAAGCTTCCTGTCCTGTGCATTGATTTTTGGAACAGCAGAAAAAATCAAGATAGATATCAGCAGAATAATTCCTGAGATTTTGTATCCGGTTTTATAATTCATCAGAAAGGTCGTTTACGAACAATTTTAAAAACATAAGCATAGTCGCAAGGCTTGGTTTTAGGACAATCAATGACCAGGCCTTCTTTGGTCATCTCCCATTTGAGTTCCTTGCCGTCGCCAAGCATGGTTATCGAGGAAATTTCCGATGGATAGAGTCCGGCCCAGGTGTTTCCGTTTGCAGCCAGACTTTTGATTACGACTTTTTCGCCCGGCCAATCCAGTACCGTTGCAAAAAGATTATTGTCTTTTATGGTAAACCTGATATCCTGACCGGTATACTTCATATCGTTTTTCTCATTGAACCCGCCACCACGTTCCAGTTTCGAGGGCCCTTCACCAGAAGTTACCCAACTGGTAGTACCATAAATTGCATCACCATTAATTTTCAACCAGCGGCCCATAGCGAGCAAGCGTTCCTTGGCTTCTTCCGGTATTGTCCCGTCGGGCTTCGGTCCGACATTTAACAAAAGATACCCGTTCTTGCTCACCCGGTCAACCAGGTTATCAATGAGGTTATCGACCGACTTAAAACCCAGCCCCTTAACATAGCCCCAACCTTGTCCATCGTCAATAGAAGTATCGGTGATCCATTCGTAATAGGTAAGATCGGCTTCCTGTCCGAGTTCCAGATCGAGCAAACCGGCTCCTGGCGGTAAATGATTGCCTTTATAAGAGACTACCACATCTTTATGGTGTGCAATTGCATTATTATAATAGTAGGCAAGCATTTCCTGCTTGTAGGAGTCTGTAATCAATTCAAGTCCAAAATCAAACCAGATAAAATCCGGGTCATATTTGTCGATTACCTCAATAATTTTACCCTTCCATTTATCGAGAAAGGCTTTGTCGGGCAGTGCGCCTTTTTCATGAATCGGTCCATAAAGACCTGAATATTTCGGATCGCCGCAATCGTAGCGCTTGTCCCAGGTGGGAAAATAGAACCAGTTTTCAGCATGATGAAAGGCAGTAACGAATTTCAAGCCATGCTTCTTGATCGCCTTGGAAAGTTCTCCAACCACATCTCTTTTAGGGCCCATTTTGGCAGCGTTCCATTCCGAATATTTGGTATCCCACATACTGAATCCATCGTGATGCTCCGCCACCGGTCCGGCAAATCGAGCGCCCGATCTCTCAAATAAATCGGCCCATTCCTCAGCGTTGAACTTCGATCCGTTAAACATCGGAATGAAATCCTTATAGCCAAACTTCTCCAGCGGCCCGTAATTGGCTTCATGGTATTTACGTTCCGGGCCATCGGGTTTTGTGTATACATTGTAAGCATACCACGTGGCGTTTGGTCCCTGAGCCGGAACCGAATAAACTCCCCAGTGTGTGTAAACGCCAAACTTTCCATCTCGCAGCCACTGAGGCGTTCGGATGTTTTTCAACGAATTCCAGTTGGGCTCGTAAGGTTTCTGGGCAGCAAGTTGTTCTGGTGCCACTGTTGTTGCCAGGCTAATTAACAGGATAGCAACGGCAACGATTGTTCTTTCCCTTTTCATTTTAGTAAGATTGTTTGACAAGATGAACCATTTCTTCGGCCGTGGCAACACGTGGATTTCCTTTATAATCAGGCAGTACCATGCATTGTTTTGCCAGATCCTCGATTTCACCTTCAGGCATGCCAACGTCACTGAGTTTCTTGTGTAATCCGATTAATTTCAGAAATTTAACAATCTCATCACGACTTTGCCAAGCTGCTTCCCGGTCTGAAAAACTCTTCAGATGTGGGTTTAATATTGTTGCGAGCCGTGCAAATTGCGGGACTGCATACTCCCAGGTAAACTCCAGACACGCCGGGTAAAGTATGGCGAGGGCTTCTCCATGTGCCACCTGCGGATACATGCCACTCACAGCCATGCCCATGCCATGAGGCAAGGTGACACCCGCGTTGGCTATACACAAGCCGGCCAGTGTATCGGCATAGGCCATATTTTCCCTGGTTTCAGAATCCTCCAGATTATCAAGCAGCTTCGGAAGGTTGGCAACGACTATCGAAATAGCCTCCCAGGCAAGCAGGTCAACATACGCCCCAGTACCCGGATTTATCGTGCTTTCGAATGCATGACAAAGTACATCGAATCCAGTGGTTGCAGTCACAAATTTCGGAACCGTTACCATAAGTTCAGGGTCCACGATGCACACTTGCGGATATAAAATATTATTGTAAAGTGCCGATTTATCCCTCGTTTTTGTATTCGTCACCACGGCTACCTGCGTCACTTGTGAGCCGGTACCGGAAGTGGTAGAAACGGCAATTATCGGAAGCAATTTTGACGGATCGGGTTGCGGAGTTTTATAAAAAAGGTAATCCCAGCTCGTTCCCGGATGAGTGGCTTCCACCGATATGGCCTTTGCCGTATCCATGCTCGAGCCTCCTCCCAAACCGACGATGACCTCAGCACCAAATTTTCGGGCCATTAAAGCACCGGCAGAAATCACCTCTATCGTTGGATTTGGTATCACCCCATCATAATGCGCAACCGAAATTCCGTTAGATGTAAGAATTGCCCTCACCCTGGTATATTGCTGAACCAGAGATGGGTTAGCGGCTTTTGTGGTTACGAGCAGCACTTTGCTGCCATATTGCAAAACAACCTCTGCCAACTCACTGATTCGACCTTTTCCAAAAAGGATTTTTGTTGACTGGTGGTAGTTAAAATTTTTCATTTGAATGTTGATAGTTTAAAAAATGGATATTGACAGCTTTGGTGTCGCCCCTTTTTGTGTACACACCAATGCTGATATTTCAGTTGCTTTCTGATGAATGTAATTTAATGGCAATCCTTTTAAAATCCCTGCGGTGAAAATTGCAGTAAAGGCATCTCCGGCACCAACCGTATCAGCCACTTCAACTTTGGGTGCCTCAGTTATCGAATATTCATCGGCACTCACAATCATGCTCCCCTGACTGCCCATGGTATATACGACATATTTTAAATTCATCCCTGCCAGCAGTTGATCCAGCTGATCCCTGACCCCGCCTTTTAGCCCCGTATAACCAGCTACCACAGGAAGTTCATCGTCATTCAGTTTTAATACATCGCACAAACGTAAGGACTGAATGATAGTTTCCTCATTAAAATAATGCTGTCTGAGATTGATATCAAAGACCTTAAGGCATTCGGTTCTGACAGAAGAAATCAGCGAAACAATTGAATTTCGTGATTCCATATCACGTTGGGCAAGGCTGCCGAAACAGACGGCATCCAGCTGTCCGGCAAGTTTCTCAATTTCAATATTCCAGCTGATATGATCCCAGGCCACCTGCTCATGTATGGTGTAATCCGGGTGGCCATGCTCATTGAGGGTGATGCTTACCTTACTGGTGGGATAGTTGTTCTTCTGAATATATTTGCCCGAAAGGCCCAGCTCTGCGACATTGGCCAGAAGTTCTTCACCCAATGAATCTTTGCCGGTTGCACTTATTACAAAACAATCGCACTCTGCCTGCTTTGCATGATAGGCAAAATTGCAGGGAGCTCCACCAAGCTGTTTTCCCGAAGGCAGCATATCCCAGAGCAATTCACCGATCCCAGCAATTACCGGTTTCTTGTTCATTTTAAAAGATTAAAGGTCAATCATCACCTTCATCGTTTTATCCCCTTGATGTTCAATAAACTGATAGGCTTCGAGGTACTCGGAAAACGGGAAATTCCGGGTAAGCAGCGGTGCCGTAATAATTTTTCCTGAGGCAATCATCTCAACAGCAGTCTCATAGTCCTCCTGACGATACATCATGGAGCCAAAAACATTCAACTCATGCTCACCAAGATAAAACATATTGACAACAGGATTTTGGGAGTAAACTCCAAGGATGACTATATCCCCTCCTTTTTCCACATATTGCATCAGCACTTCGAGTGAAGCCTGAACCCCGGCAGCTTCGAATCCGATCTGAAAACCTTCGTCGCCGAAAAATGATTTGATGCTTTCTTCAAATGGGATTTTCATCACATTGGAAGTAGCCTCAATTCCACACTGACGGGCGATATCCAGACGATAATCGCTGACATCCGTGATAAGCACCTTTGCGGCTCCCCTGGCCCTGGCAAACTGGGCAACAAGGTTACCGATGGTTCCGGCACCGGATACCACTACATTTTTACCTTTCAATCCAGCTACGCGGTTAGTGGAATGAGCACCTACAGCGGCAGGCTCAATCATTGCACCCTGCTCAAAGGTCATGGAATCCGGAAACGGCACAATACGGTCATCGGTAACAACAAAAAGGTCCTGTGCCACACCCGGGGCTTGAAAACCCTGGACCTTCAGTTCCTGACAGGCATTGTATTGACCACGCAGGCAGGGTCCGCATTTACCGCATACCAGCTGTGGCCTGGCTGTGGCCTTCATCCCCGGCTTCACTTTGGTGACGCCGCTTCCCACTGCCTCAACCACCGCGGAATATTCATGCCCCTGAACCACCGGATAAGGTGTAGCGGGATGTTTTCCATGAAAAACATGAATATCCGATCCACAAACGCCAATCTTCTTGATCCTTAATAAAATTTCGTTACCCTTTAAAAGCCCGGGAACAGGAACTTCCCTGAATTCAATTATTCCGGGCGAAGTCATTATCGCTTGTCTCATAAATCGCTGATTAAGAAAATACAGAATAGAGTATTACCAATGTCACAATAAGTACCCCGGCCCATAACCGCGGATCCCTGATTCCGGCAAATTTATGCTTTGTAAGCACGGAAAGCGGACTTTCCCAGGTATATTTTGCAATCACCTCCGGATCAGGCTTAGGAGTTAAATAACTGACTGTAAAATAGATAATAGTACACAGAACAAATAGCCACCATGCCTGCATCATAAATGGCTGGTGCAAACCTTTTGTCAGGTACATGTATCCGCTGATAGGCTCGAAATCAATACAAAAAAGTGTAACTCCAAGAATTAATCCTGTTATAAGTGTAACTATTGCTGCCTGTTTTGTCCCTCTTTTTGAAAAAACTCCGAACAGCATAACAACGGCAACAGGTGGAGCAATGGCACCGGCGATTTTGTTGATGGCTTCAAAAATACTGGTAAAATGGCTTCCCTGCGTCGACCAGGCCATAGCAAGGATCATCACGCATACAGCAGAGATTCTGCCGACCAATATTTGTCTCTTATCACTGGTAGCGGGGTTAAGCCTTTTCACAATATCAAAAGCAACTAAAGTTGCGGAACTGTTTAATGCTGCTGAAATCGTACTCATCAGTCCCGCCATGAGGGTTGCTGCCATCAATCCTTTCAATCCGACCGGAAGAAGCTGATTAATCATGACCGGAAAAGTCTGATTTGCATTGGTGCCAATAATATCCTTAAATAAAACATATCCGATAACACCAGGTAAAACCAGGATAAATACCGGAAGGATTTTCAAAAAACCAGCAAACAGCGGACCTAATTGGGCTTCATTCATGGTTTTAGCGCCAAGAACCCTTTGTACGTGTGTTTGATCGGAGCACCAGTACCATAAACCCAGGACAGGGTATCCCAGCAGGCACGCATACCAGGTTAGCCCTGACTCAAATCCTCCTTCGCCCAAAGCTTTTAAACTTCCCTGAGTATGCAGCATCCTTAGCTGTCCCGGCTTAAGATGTTCCTTAAACTGGGCCAGGGTATGGATTCCTTTATCAGGTAATGCAAGAATGGCAATCACGGTGAGCAATAAGGCACCTCCAATGAGAAAAACAGTCTGGATGGATTCAGTAACCACAACAGCTTTCAGCCCTCCGGCAACAGTATAAACAGTGGTGACCACAGAGATGATCAGAATCGAGGTAATCACATCGATCCCAAAAAAAGCTTCAATTACAACCGCACCAGCATACAGGCTCATCCCGATATGCACAAACAAGGCACCTATGATACCGATAAATGCGAGTACTGTTCTTGATCCCGGACCGTATCTCTTCTCCAGAAATTCCGGCAGTGTGGAAATCCTGCTGGTAAAGTAGAAGGGTGCAAATACCAGTCCTAGCAATATCAGGGTAATCACTGCCAGCCACTCGAAGTTCCCCCATACCAGTCCTTCATTATAACCTGAAGCAGCCAGGCCAACCAAGTGAATTGTGGAGATGTTCGATGCAAAAAGTGCAGCACCAATCATCGGCCATTTGAGTCCGCGGCTTGCCAGAAAATATCCATCGCTGGTCAGTTTTTTCAACCTCACGGAAAGGACGCCAATCAATAGTATACCAAGGAGGTAGGAGATTACAATGATTGAATCGATAAGACTTATAGTACCTTTCATGCTCTAATTTTTAATTAAACAAGAAACAGGTGGAAAACTCCACCTGTTTCTAAGCTTAGAATCCGATAAATATACTAAACCTTACAATTATTGGATTCCTTTTCTTGTATCCCACCAAACTTGCGTTCCCCAGAAAATATCGCTTTCCGTAACCTCAACCGGAAAATGGGTATTGAGGGATTTTTCTTCATCGGCATAAGCCATGCGGAATGGCGGACGATTGTGTTTCTGTGCATAATTCTCCGAAACGGAGGTCATCAGAGGAACATCGGTTCTTCTGCTTTCCGACCAGGCTTCGACACTCTGTTTGAAGATTGCCAACCAGTTCTGAAGAGCTATTTTCTTAATGTTAGGTGTGGTGCCACCATTCCAGGCAATCTCAGGCTGTGCGAGGTAAGCGGCAATAGCACTGCTGCCAATGCTGTTTTCAAGCATCGACTGGGTGATCCCTGCTTCATAGGCTTCTTTTGCATCGCCCGCTACAAAACTCCTCTGCCTGGCTTCCGCAATGAAAAAATTGACCTCTGCTGCATTCAACAGTGGAGAGAATCCTTTTGGATCATTACCAAAGCGGTCAGCTATAAATGATACGTTATTACCGTTGTTCAGGGTATCACGGGTCTGTCCATAATAAAACCGGTATCCGTTGTAATTGCCGTATTTGTTCTTGTCGACATATACCGGGAGCCTTGGATCATTATTATCCTTCAGTGCATTCACCATAACAGCATTCGTCCGGTATTGGTCTTTCTTTTTGCCGTCGAGCGCACCCATACGTTGGAACCAGGGCTCCTGATCAGGACTTACACCCGGCCACCAGAAATAGGCATTATCAGCATTTTCGGTAATTACAGGGTAGGTCGAGGGATTATTTAATATCTCAGCAACCACAGATTTAGCGGTAGCTTCATCAACATTCGACATCCTCATAGCCACCCTCAGGCGTACCGAATTGCAGAATTTCTTCCACTTTACGATGTTGCCTTTATACATCCAGTCACCAGCACCAAGAGCTCCGGTTCCGTTGTTAAACATATCAGCAGCATCTTTCAGTTCCTTCAGAATAGCAGTGTAGATTTCCTGCTGGGTATCATATTTCGGATAGATGATCCCCTCCGACATACGGAAAGCTTCGGAATAGGGAACTCGGCCCCAGATATCCGTTGTTTGCTGGGCAGCAAAGGCCTTCATTGTCATCGCTGCAGCATAGAGGTTCGTATTGCCTTCTGACTGTGCCAGCCTAGCAGCATCCACGAAATAGGTCATTGCCGTATACATCGAGCGCCACATGCTGTTGTTGATGTCGACACGGTATTCATAATCGCCCAGGCCAATGGCAGCCGTTTGTCCGGCGTACGAGCCCGCATAATATATATCCAAACGTTCACCGTAAAGCGTTCCTATTACTGAGGTGGTAGCCTTCAGGAAAACGTTGGTGGCCGGAACCACAGTTGGTGAATCCGGGTTAGTGTTCATGCTGGTAAAATCCTTGGTACAGGAATTTGAGATCATCAATACTGCAGCCAGTATCAGAAACTGTATTTTGATTATCGTTTTCATAATTTTTTTTCGATTTTTAAGTTACTAGAAGCTTAAAGCCAGTTTAAAACCAAGGCTTCTGGTAGTAGGTATCTGGAAATTTTCAAATCCAACACCCGAATCGCCGCCACCGAGACCGACCTCAGGATCAATACCCAGATCGCGCGTGCTCTTATCGCGATAAAGAATGGCCAGGTTCCTGCCGAACACCGAAATGGTAAGTTTCTGACACCATGGAAGCTTTTTCAATGGAATATCATAACTGAGTACAAGTTCCCTGAGTTTGATATAGGTACCGTCGAGGATTGAATACTCATGGTTGTTCCACATCCAGGCTCCACCATAATAATCCTGTGCCGAAACGCGAATATCGTTCGGGGTGCCGCCAACATAAACCCCATCAGCATTCTTAACGCCATCATCTTTTACACCATCAACAATAAGACCAGTTTCCCTGACATTATTTGCAGTGGTAATTGCATAGGTTCCAGTCGGATAAGCGTGCCATGCAGTGCAACTGAAGAATTTACCGCCTTTGCGGCCATCAAGCAGCAGACTCATATACAGGTTCTTATATCTCAAAACACTCCGAATACCACCGGTCCAGTCTGGTGTAACATTTCCAAGGTTTTTACCAACGTTGGTTGTAAGTGGTATACCATCGCTACCTACTACGATTTTACCAGCATCGTTTCTGACAAAGGGAAGTCCCCAGATTATTCCCCAGGGCTGACCCGGAATACCCACAGTGGTAGCTCCTCCAAATCCGCCGGATATCCGATAGGATTCAAGACCGCCATAAAGGGCATTGACCATATTCTTGTTCTTACCCCAGTTTAATCCCAGGTCCCATGAAAAACCTGATTTATTTTCAATGGCCTTTACATTCAGCATCAGTTCAAGACCGCTGTTCTCAATTTCACCGGCGTTTAATTTCATTGCACTATAGCCAGTGGTCAAAGAGGTGGCAACTGACAGGATCTGGTTGACAGTAGTCTGGTCATAATAGGTAATATCAAGAGAAAGCCTGTCTTTGAAGAACCTCAGGTCACCGCCAAACTCAAATGAAGTCGTGATCTGTGGTTTGAGATTTGCCGGCGGATAAGTTAAACCTGGACTAAATGTTGAAATAGAGTTAAATGTTCCAACACTGTAAGTTCTGGCAAGCTGATAAGCGCTTGCATCTCCCCCGACTTTTGCCCAGCTGCCTCTCAGTTTGGCGTAGCTAAGAATATTAGATTTAATTTTGAAAGCTTCTGTTGCATCAAAGCCCAAACTTACCGATGGATAGAAGTAAGACCTGTTCTCAGCCGGCAGAGTTGAACTCCAATCATTTCGAGCGGTTACACCCAGGAACAGGAAATTTTTATACGATCCGTTGGCAGCAAAGAAAATACTGTTTGTTTCCTTCTCATTCGTGCTCATGCTTACACTTGGATTTCCTTTAACATTACCGATTGTATATAAATCCGGGACTGTTAAATCGCTGGCTGCCATATACATGGATTTTGCCAGCACATTACGGTAGTTAGCTCCCAACAATCCATCGATCCTGATATCCCCAAAAGTTTTATCAAACTTCAACATCAGGTCGGCATTAGTCTCATTAAAATAGAATTGGGTCTGGTTAAACTGGCCGCCGCGTTTCCGGCTGATATTGCCCTGCGTGCCTGACTGAGTGATATCTTTCCTGTATTCATTATAAAAATCGATACCT
>CAINOB010000062.1 GCA_903851365.1 uncultured Bacteroidota bacterium | reverse complement strand
TGTCTTTCGTTTGCTTATCATTACATTTGATTTGTTGCTTGAAGGTAAGAATAATGTATTTAATTACCTAACAATCAACGCATTAATGTTGTTTCTGTCGCAAATTTATATCGATTCTAAATAACATTTTGTCCCAGCCCCGTTTTACAAGCAATGACGAATAATAATTATAGACCAAAAGATACCAATGAAGCACTTAACAACTATTCTCCTGATCACTGCCGTACTGGCTTCGTGCAAGCCTGAGGCCAAAGTAACCTGCCTGATCAGCGGGACAGTAAAAAACGCTACCGACAAGGAGATTAAGCTTGCCATCGGCACGAAAGTCGATACCCTTAAGCTTAATGCCGACGGTACTTTCTCGAAAGAGATCTCAGTATCAAAACCCTCAGACGCTGTTTTACAAGGGACAAAGTTATATGTCGCGTTATATCTGATTCCGGGCAAAGATCTGGCCATCAGTGTTAATGCATCCGACATGAATATGGATTTGAGTTTTACCGGATCGCTTGCAGATGTAAACACCTATATTCTTAAGAAAAGCGACGGTGAGCAAAAGAGTCAGGAACTGCTTTTCAAAACATACAAATCGCCAAACACCCCGGCTGATTTCAAAAGAGTGCGCGACTCTCTCCGTATGGCGGAAATCAATTTCCTGGATAAGTATACCGGAGCCGGCGGTAAACTCGACCAGGCATTTATTGATCGCCAGAAGAAGGTCATTCAGTTCAGCTATTTCGGCGATCTTAACAATTATCCGATGATGGCTGGATACTATAATACTGATAAGCCGGTTATCCCTGCTGATTGGTATTCCTTCCTTGACGGGGTGAATCTTGATGATCCCGCTTTACTGGATATACAGGAAGCCAAATATTTTATTACTTCCTATGTTTCGGCTCAGGCTTTGAAACTTTCCGGTGTTCCTCAAGAGAAATCCTACAATAATCCGGAGGTCAGAAAAGCAACTTTTAAATTCCTGGCCGATCATTTTAAAAGTCCTGAGTTTTTCAACCTCATGGCTTTCGAATCTCTGAAAGGGACGATTGATTCTGAAGGGCCAAAAGGTCTGGAGGAGCTGGTCGCTGAATATATGACCAAATCAACGGACGAAGCTAACAAGAAGTCGTTGAAGGACATGGTAGACGGATGGGCCTCTTTGGCTCCGGGCAAACCGGCACCGGTTTTCAACTTACCTGATATCAATGGCAAAATGGTTTCCCTCAAGGATTTTGCAGGCAAATATGTTTTTATTGATTATTGGGCTACCTGGTGCGGACCCTGCAAGGCTGAGGTTCCTTTTTATAAGCAACTTATTGATGATTACAAATCAAAGAACATTGTATTTATCAGTATATCAGTTGATAAAGACAAGGCTGCATGGGAAAAGATGGTAAAGGAAGGCATTCCTGTTATGGATGGTGCCACAGGCAAACCTGTTGTTCCTGCAAAGATGATCGCTATGAGCTGGTTACAGCTTCATGATGCTGTGAAGTACAATAAAATCTGGTTGGTGAAATTCATCCCGACTTTTGTCCTGATCGATACCAAAGGGAACATTATCAACTCGCGTGCTGAACGGCCTTCGAATCCCGAGCTTCGCAAGGTGCTCGACGGTTTAGCAGGGATATAAGAGGTCGCTGCGCTCCTAACAGGCGCTTCGCGCTAATAGGCTCAGCTGGCGCCTCGCTAATTGGATTCTCTTATTAATTGCCACTAGCTTTAGCTAGTGGATAGTATTGATAATGAAAGATTTAAGGCCTTCAGGCCAATTTTTGATAGAGTTTGAAAATAATCTTGTTAAAAACCAAAGCATGAAGAAATTACTATCCTTTTCCCTGATTCTTGCTGCCGCACTGATCGTCGGTTGCCAGACACAACCGGTTGATCAGATAAGGATAATCGGAACTATGAAAAATGCAGACTCATTGGTCCTCAGACTTGTGGAAGGCCAAAAGATTGATACAATTAAAAAAGCCATCGGCGGGACCTTCGATTATCAGAAAGTCTCGGCGAAACCAATAAACGGATATCTGAATATTGGGAAGAAATATATTATGGTATACCTGGTTCCGGGGAAAGATCTTAGCATCTCCGTAGATCTGAAAAACTGGGACAGTACATTGGTTTTCGGGGGTAAACTAAAACCGATAACTGACTATTTGTTGGATAAAAGGAAGGCCATGTCGAAATGGAGTAAGAACACTGTTGTTTTTTACTCTAAAGAGCCTGTAGCATATCGGGTTAGCCGTGATTCGCTCGAAAAGGTTTATGTGGACCTGATCACAAAATATGCAGGGATGAGCGGTTTTGATGAGCAATTTGCCGCGAAGGAGAAACTCATTACCCGCTTCGAAAAAATCCTCGACCTTAAGAACTTCCAGATGATGAGTAAGTATTACGCCAAAAAGGATACTGTTATCCTTCCGCCAAACTGGAACGACTTTGAAAAGGGGTTAAAACTTGATGATCCCGCCCTTTTGCAGGTTCCTGCAGCTATGCAATATCTCACTGGGTATATTAGCGAAAATGCAAAGAAAGAAGCAGGCCTGACAGGGGATGTTTGGGGAAAACCGGAATTTCTTGCAGCAAAATTCGCTTTTATAAAAAAGACTTTCTCCAGCCCTGAAATGGTCGAATCATTTATGTATAGTGATCTTGGTCAGCAGATTGATGGTGCCAGTGCTAAGGGGGTTGAACCTCAGCTGGCCGAATATCTTGCACTTGCAAAGAATCAGGAGCAGATTGCCGACATCAAGAAAAAGGCATCAGACTGGGCCGATATTATGCCGGGAAAACAAGCCCCTGATTTTACTGTGGTGGACATTGCCGGCAAGGAGTTTAGTCTGTCGCAGTTCAAAGGAAAATATGTTTTCATTGATTTTTGGGCAACCTGGTGCGGACCGTGCAAGCAGGAGATTCCTTTTCTGAAAAAACTTTATGAGGATTATCAGAAGAAGAATATCGTGATCATGAGCATCTCCATCGATCAGGATAAAAAAGCATGGGAAAAGATGGTGACTGAAGAAGGTTTCAAATGGTTTCAGTTCCATGATGGGAAAAAGATGAGCGACAAATATGTTGTCAGGTTTATCCCCTCCTTTATACTGATCGATAAGGAAGGAAAGATTATTGACCCGAGGGCGCCGAATCCTTCAAGCACTGAGCTTCGCAAGATGCTGGAGGCGTTACCAGGGATTTAAAGCGTGTTCAGCTAAATAGGCTCGGCTGGCGCCTCGCTGAATGGATTATAATATTAATAGCCGCCGGTTGAAACCGGCGGATCAAATTGTCGAATATGAAAAAATTGCTCCCAATTTTAGTTGGCATTATCCTTAGTGCCAGTGCATTCGCGCAGTTATCTGTGCTTCCCTATACTACCGGTAAATGGAACCCGGATTCATTGGGAAATCAGCGTGTGGTAGTGTCTGTGGCCAAAGCTGGCCCGGCAGTGATATGTGAAATTCCCTGGCGCAGGAAAGATCTGAATCCACAGGATAAGGAGGTCCTGGTATATTCCCAAAAGGGAAATCAACGGGTTAAAAATGTTATTCGCCTCGATATTAACAGGGAATCAGGTACGCTGGTTTTTGAGCCGACCGCCGGTGCCGGAACCTATTATTTGTACTATCTGCCCTACAAAAGCAGTGGCGGCAGCTATCCGAAGGTAAATTACCTGAAACCTGCCGATAAGTGCGATGCAACATGGAAATCCAAATACTTGGCCGGAACCGGACTGCCAAAAGCGGCTCCTGTTGAAATGCAGGCAATAAATACCCTCAACTCATTTTACCCGATGGAGGTTATTGCCACTCGAAAAGAGACTGATCAGCTGCTGGCTAAAGCCAAAACCCCGGGCATGGTGCTTTTTCCGGAATACAGGGAATATCCGATCAGAATGTGGAAAGATTTGCCCTACCGTTGGGTAACCAGAGGTTTAATGGAAAAGCTTGCAGATACCGTTCAGCCGGGTGAATATTATTCATTTCAGATCGGTGTTCTGGCAACAAAAGATTCGCTCAGCAATGTGGAAATTGTGTTCGGTGACCTGACCAATGGCAAGGGAGGTAAAATTCCAGCCTCGGCACTAACCTGCTTTAATCAGGGTGGAAATGACTGGAATCAAAAGCCTCTGATAAAAACCATTGGCGTTGGAAAAGGGAAAATTCAGCCTCTTTGGATCGGAGTGGATGTTGCGAAAGATTTGGCGCCAGGAGTTTATAAGGGCATAGTGAAGGCTCAGGGCACAGGGCTCAAGGCTCAGGTGAGTTTGGAGATTACGGTGGCGGGAGCTGTGTTGGCCGATAGGGGTGACAGCAAACCTGAGCTTCATTCGAGATTACGTTGGCTGAATTCGGATATCGCCGTGGATGACGGTGTGATTCCTCCCTATCTGCCGATTCAGATATCCGGACAAACATTGAAAATTCTGGGACGCGATCTCGTGTTGGCGAATAATGGCCTGCCTGAACAGGTAATCAGCTATTTTGCACCCGAAATGACCCGTATTCTCCCGACAGGTTCACAGCTTTTGGTTAAACCTATGAATTTCGAAATTGAAATAAATGGGAAAGCCGAACCAGTAAAATCAACCGGGATGAAGATCATAGCCAAAGCTGAAGGCGCTGTCGACTGGATATCAGACTGGACAGCTGCCGACCTAGAGTTCCATCTGGCCGGCCGCCTTGAATTTGATGGCTTCCTCACTTACCGCATCACCGCAAAAGCTAAAAAAATAAGTTCCATATCGAATATCGAATTTGTGATACCGATGAACGGTGAGCACGTCAGTTTCATGCTCGGACTGGGGCAGAAGGGTGGTGCCGCGCCAGAAAAGTTCAACTATAAATGGGATCCATACTTTAACTGCGACGGGCCATGGCTGGGATCGGTGAATGCAGGCATCCAGGCCACTTTCAGGGCAGAGAACTACGAACGGCCACTGAACACCAATTTCTATCATCAGAAGCCGCTGAACATGCCTCCATCATGGTATAATCAGGGCAAAGGAGGGATCGAACTCGACCGCGACGGCAAGGAATACGAACTCACGGCTTATACAGGTGATCGTACCATGAATGCCGGTGAAGCTCTGCATTTCGATATCAATATTTTATTGACGCCATTCCGGAAAATCGATCCGAATAAACAATGGCACGACCGGTATTACCACAAGTATATGCCGATCGATACCATTGCAAAGGTGGGTGGGAACGTGATCAATGTACACCATGCGACCGCTATCAATCCGTTCATCAACTATCCATTCCTGCGGCCGGCGCAAATGAAGGCTTATATCGATTCAGCCCATGCCATCAAGGATAAGGTGAAGATTTACTATACTGTGCGGGAGCTGACTAACAGCTGTCCGGAAATCTGGGCATTGAAATCTTTGGGTAATGAGATTCTGTCTTATGGTCCTGGTGGTGGATTTTCATGGTTGCAGGAACATCTTGATGGGAATTATATTCCGGCATGGTTTGTTCCGGAACTCAGCGATGCCGCGATAATCAATTCGGGCACCTCAAGGTGGCACAACTATTATCTCGAAGGATTGAACTGGCTGGTGAAAAATGTGGGTATCGACGGACTATATATTGACGATGTTGCTTTCGACCGCAGCATCATGAAGCGGGCCAGAAAAGTTATGCTGCGAGGGAATCCGGGAGCGATGATTGATCTGCATTCGGCTAATCAGTTTAACGAACGCGATGGATATACAAATTCGGGAAACCTCTACATGGAACATTTTCCGTACCTCGATCGCCTCTGGTTCGGTGAATATTTCGATTATAATGGCTCACCGGATTATTGGATGACAGAAGTTGCGGGCATACCATTCGGATTGATGGGAGAGATGCTTCAGGATGGTGGAAATCAGTGGAGAGGTCTGATCTATGGAATGACTTCGCGAGCTCCATGGTCGGGCAATCCTACCAATATCTGGAAACTTGTAGATGACTTTGGCATTCAGCAGTCGGAAATGATCGGTTACTGGGTGCCTGATTGTCCGGTTAAAACCGGTCGGCCCGATATCCTCGCGACTGTTTATAAAGCAAAAGGAAAAACCCTGGTTGCTATTGCTTCCTGGGCCGCCGGTCCGGCAAGGATATCGCTGAATATCGACTGGAAGGCGCTTGGCATCGATCCTGCAAAAGCCAAATTTACCCTTCCGGCTGTGGCAAAATTCCAGGATGCAGCAACGCTTAAAGCCGGGGATTCGTTCACTGTGCCAAGTGGGAAAGGAATCGCACTTATAATATCAGAATAACATGCGAAATCTCCTTGTTTAGAGACTGTAATGATGTAATTTTGCGACTTCAATTATCTCAAATTAATTACCAGATGAAAATTTCAAAAATTAAAGCAATCGAGATCCTCGACTCCAGGGGAAATCCAACGGTAGAAGCCAATATAAAATTAGATGATGGTACAACAGCACGGGCAATGGTCCCAAGCGGAGCATCCACGGGTGAACGCGAAGCCTGCGAATTGCGCGATGGCGACAAGAAGCGTTATGGCGGCAAAGGTGTGCTGAAAGCTGTTGAGCACGTGAATGTTGATATCGCTAATGCAATCGACGGAAAATGCTTCCATAATCAGAGGGAACTTGATTATTTTCTGATCGGTCTCGACGGAACTCACAATAAAGCAAATCTTGGTGCCAACGCTATTCTGGCAGTTTCCATGGCCTTTGCAAAAGCAATGGCTTGCAGCTCAAAAACTCCGTTATATCAATATCTGGGTGGCCTGAATGCACATTTGCTGCCGGTACCATGTATGAATATCATCAATGGCGGATCGCATGCTGACAATAACGTTGACTTTCAGGAATTCATGATTGCCCCGCACGGTGCACCATCATTCAGGGAAGCCATCCGCATGGGCTCAGAAGTTTTCCATGCTTTGAAATCGATACTGAAAGCAAAAGGTTACAGCACAGGCGTTGGTGATGAAGGCGGATTTGCTCCGAACCTCAAATCAAACGAAGAAGCTGTTGAAGTCATTCTTGAAGCTATTGTTAAAGCAGGATACAAGCCGGGCGATGAAATCAGCATCTCTCTTGATCCGGCTGCCAGCGAACTTTGGGAAGATGGTAAATACAAAATGTTCAAGAGTTCAGGCAAATTCCTGAGCAGCGATGAACTGATCAGCCTCTGGGAAAATTGGGTTCGTCAGTATCCTATCGTTTCTCTGGAAGATGGTCTGGCTGAAAACGACTGGGCAGGTTGGGCAAAACTGACCAAAGCTCTCGGAAGCAAAATTGAAATCGTGGGTGATGATTTGTTCTGCACCAACAAAGCCATTCTGGCCGAAGGTATCAAGCA
Source organism: uncultured Bacteroidota bacterium (assembly GCA_903851365.1). GTDB lineage: Bacteria > Bacteroidota > Bacteroidia > Bacteroidales > UBA12481 > UBA12481. The sequence continues at coordinate 258,313 of CAINOB010000062.1, read as the reverse complement.
GGGTGTTGCCAACTCAGTTCTGATTAAGCTGAACCAGATTGGTACCGTAACTGAAACTTTGGAAACCATTGAGCTGGCTTACAAAAACAAATATTCAGCATTCGTTTCCCACCGCTCAGGTGAAACCGTGGATACCTTTATTTCAGACCTGACTGTAGCCGTCAACGCCGGTCACCTGAAAACGGGTAGCGCCTGCCGTGGCGAACGTGTTGAGAAATTCAACCAGCTGATGAGAATTGAAAATGAGTTGGGTACTTCCGGAGTTTTCGCTGGAAAAAAAGCTTTCATCAACGGATAGGCATTAAAGCTGACAGCTCTTCAAGAGCTGTCAGCTTTAAAACCATAAAAGAGGCTGTCTCGTCACGAGACAGCCTCTTTTGCTTTGTTAGTCTGGCAAATGCTATTTCTTTATCTCGCTAAAAAAACGCAGGACCTGCTGGTTAAAAAGATCGGCATGTGTTGCCATCGGACAGTGACCTGCGCCCGCAATGACACTGATTTTAACAGATGGCAGCTTATCCAATAATGGCTGCATCCTGGCAAGCGGTACCCAGGTGTCCTTGTCTCCCCAAATTGCCAGCGCCGGCTTGGTGAATGATTTCCCATCGAGGTTAACAGCCGGTTTTGATTGAACGCTGGAGCGGATAAGGGCTCTCGCAAAACCAGGCTGGTGCATCGATTTATAATATTCCGATATGTCAATAGGATCAGGCTCAGTGGCGTAGGCCGATTTAAGCAGTTTCCTGATTTGTCCGGGCCTCACGAAAAATAAATTCCCAATCCCTGCAGCTGTCCATTCCAATGGTCTGAATTTTAATACCGATGGCCCGTATCGGTGCTCTCCCGCTAAGGTTTCAAACAGGGCTGGATCCACAAATATCACCTTGTTGACTTTATCGGGGTTGATTATAGCCATAGCCTGAACGATGCCGCCCCCCATAGAATGACCAACCAGATTCCATACTGAACCGGGATGGATGCGTTCCAGAAAATCCCAGAAAAGCCGGGCACGGCTGTCTGCCGACTGGTTAAAATCGGGATTCTTACTGCTGTATCCGAAAGGTGGGACATCAACTGCGACCACGTTATATCCTTCTGCCGAAAGAAAAGGAGCATTCTTTTCCCACGACCAGGTGGAACCTCCCATACCATGAACCATGAAAACCCAGGGAAGTGTGTCTGCCGATCCTGAAGCCGGCCAGATCCGGTAATGCAGCATCATTTTATCTATCTCGATAAACTTGCTGTTAAAAAAAGGTTTCGATGTTGGGACGCCGTGTCCGTTTCTGCCGAATCCGGAAGTAACGACTGCCAGGCCAAGCAGGATCAGCAAAAGGTTAAGGGGTCTTCTCATTTTAGTTTTTCCAACCATTTGGCAGCCAGTTCGGGCCATGTTTCGGCGGCTGGGTTACCTTGGCGAACACCATATCCATGACCGCCGGTGGCGAGTAAATGCAGTTCAACCGGGACTTTAGCATCGCGCAAGGCCCCGGCCATGACCAGCGAACTGTTGCCCCAGGGATCATCAGCAGTTTGAAATACAAACATCGGCGGTGATTTTGAATCCAGTTTCAGTTCCTGGGTCAGACTTTTATTCGGACCCTGATCCAGGTAGGCAGGATAGATCAGCAGGGCAAAATCGGGTTTGGAAGATAACTGGTCAGTGGCATCAACCGGCTCATATGTTTTATCTGCATAGCGGGTGCTGGCTCTGGCAGATAAGCTTCCGCCCGCAGAAAATCCCATGATACCCACCTGTTTAATTCCGGGTTTGCTTTGAGTGCCCAGGTTTTTTACTATTCTGATAGCGCGCTGTGCATCCATTAGCGCTGAAGCGGGATTGTCGGGAACCCGGTAGTGCAATACATAAGCTGTGATACCCAGCGTATTCAGCCAGCCTGCCACTTCATATCCTTCCAAATCTACTGCCAGAATACTATATCCGCCTCCAGGGCAAACCACTACGCTGATGCCCGTTGTGTTTCTGCTTTTCGGTTCAAAAATCTCGAGCACCGGATCAGTAACAGAGGCTATACGCGTAACATTTCCACCATGATCATCACTGATTACATCGGCTGCTTTTGGCCGGGTATCACCCGGTACTGTGCCGGGCCAGAGATGGATTTTTGCTGGTGACTGTGCGGGTGCCAGGAATGTTGTTGCCATCAGAATAATAATAAGAGAGAAAAGCTTTGATCTATTTCCAAAAGTTGTCATGGTGAAGTTGTTTCCAAAACAAATATAGGAAAACAAAGAGCTGGAAAATTGCTATTTTCAAGCCTTGTAACATGGGATTTATGAAAAAGCTTTTTATTATTCTACAGGTTGCTATCCTGATTTTGGTTTCGGGTTGCAGCAAGAGTTCTGAGCCAGGAGTCACCTTTGTTGGAGGCACCTCCCGCTGGATATTCTCGAACGGGATTGTTACGGTATTGGTTAAATCTTCGCAAGGAAAATATGAGATTTTTCGCAATGCTGATCAAAAAAGGATCATTACGGGTGCCTACATGAAAATAGATCAGGATTCGACCAACGAGCCCGGTCGAAGACCTAAATATGACATCCTGGATTTTGTGCACAATGGTGAAACAGGGAAATACCTTCTTGTCACCAGTTCAAAGGAGGGTGGCCCGGGACTGGGACTGCGGTTCGGACTTTTGCCCGGCAAAGATTATGTAGTGATCGACGGCGGAATCATGAACAGGGGAAACTCGTCGATGCAGATCAGGGAAATCAGCATTCTTACCAATGGGCAATTATATAGCGGAAAGAAGCTGACACCCGGATTCCGGATGCTGGATGGCAACGGGGGAGGCGAAGATACCCGTGTTACCGAAAAGCCTGCGATGGATTGCCGGAATAATTTTATGCTCACCTGGGGAAAGCCGGATAATCGCGAGGTGCTCGTGGCCGGAGGCTTGACCTATTCCGAAATTGAGAAATTCGTAAAAGTTTCAACCAGCCTCACCGATAAAGCGACCGCAAATTCTTTGCCTTCAGGGCTCAAAATGATTGCCCGCCTGGACGCCGGGAAACCATTTGAAAAAACTGGAAATGCCGTGGACAAGTCTTCAATTAAGGTGGTCAGGGGGCTGTCTTATAAATGGGATTCAGGTTACGGCCCGGTTTATGATGATATTTTATATGATAAGCAAGATATTGTACTTGCGCTTCCAGGTTTGGAACCGGGCAAGGAATATGCCATCGGTGTTGCCTGGAATGATGATGCTGACACCCGGGTGCAATCGGTTGCCTGGTCATTGAAAAGTGAGCAAAACACCTTGCTGGCGAAGCACCAGCTGCCATCGACCGGTAGCGGGCAAAGTCCAGTGGAGATTTGGATGAACCTGCCACCAAATGCCATTACAGGCGATACCTTGAAAATTCATTTTCGAAATGAAGGAGGCATTAATGCTGTTCTGAGTGATTTCAAGTTATGTCAGGGTCAGGTTAAGACCAACATCAACGGCGTGGCAAAACCGGTAAGTGAAATCAAGCCTGAACCGGAAAATCTTGTACTGAACCTCTATGCCAAAGATCCGGTAGGTAAAAGAGTTGATCCCGGCCAGTCGTGGTTCCCGGAAGATGCTTTTTATTTAAGTATCGGACATGCAAACCCGTTTGAGGCATTGGAACAATACGGCGATGTGCTTAAAGATTTTCAGAAGATCAATCTACAGTATTATACTTTTCCGACCGTCTGCCTGTGGTACGCCCAGCATAAAGATTATGGTGACGGGCCGTCGGTGAATGATGCTCCGGGCGCTGTGTCTGAAATGGACAGGGCGGTAAAATCGGGATTCCTGAGATATAGCCCCGTATCGATCAGACTCGTACCCGATGCCTATGAGGAAAATAATGAGCAGGGATGGTGGGATGAACAGCACTGGCAGAAGTACGGCACAGGCAAATTTGCCAACCCGCCTGATGGCAATGTCGACGTTGCTCCCGGGCATTACAAAAAGCCTTATGAAACCACTAAAAAGTGGGCGCAGGCAGTTATTGACCGGGGTGGGATTCCTCTTACATATTTTCAGACCGGCCGGCGATCGGACGACTATGCTGCGGCTTTTCCGGAACATATGCTCTTTAATGGTAAGGATGGGAAAATCCCCGATCATGACTGGATGATCAAGGGAAAAGTCGGATATGATTTTACCGATCCGGGGTTTTTAGCACATATGAAGGAAGTGTATAAAAACCTTGCCGATGGCGGCGTTCAGGGCCTGATGTACGATTATCCATACACCGGATGGGCACAATATGGAGGCATGGAGGATGCTTTTTCAACCACTGCTTCTGCTTACCGCACCGTTTTTCAGTTGGCGCGCACAGGTCTGGGCCCAAAGGCATTTCTGGATGAAAGGAACCTCGATCACGGGTCCGATATCACCCTGGGAATCGTATCATCACAGCGTATCTGGGGTGATACCGATAAAGTTTCTCCGCTGATGATCACCAAAGGAGGCCTCCGATGGTACAAAAACCGGAAAGTGGTGAGCTATGACATGGATGCCAAAAACCTGCTAAAGGTTCTTCCAACTAATAAAGATGGGGTTCGAAAACTGTTAACCCTGATGTATACAACAAACGGCAGATTCCTGATGGCCAATAGTTTCGATCGCCTGTCGCCTGATATGTTGTACGACCTTTCTCGAATTTTTCCTTATCCTGATAGTTGGATATCGGCCAGGCCGGTAGATGCGTTTATCTCTAAATATCCGGAGATATTTGCCTTTAAAGTAAGCGATGCGTGGTATCAAATGGTGATCTATAATTCCGATGATAAGAATCCGGCTGCAAAATCTATCCGCTTTGGATCACCCGATTATTTCGGTGCTCTTGATCTGAAAGCCGATAAAAAATATTACGCCTGGGAATTCTGGGACAACAAACTGGCCGGTGAGTTTACCGGATCTGAATTATTAAAGATTGATCTGCGTCCGGGTGAGGCCAAGATGTTATCCATCCGGGAAAAATCGGACTATCCGCAATTGATATCCACCGACAGGCACATTATGCAGGGACTCATCGAGACCAAATCGCTGACCTGGAATCCACAGACTTTGGAGCTTTCAGGTCAGGTGAACATGATTAAAGGAGAAGCAATGAACCTGATCTTCGCCAACAACGGATTTACCCTGAAAAGCGCTGAGCTAACGGACGGAACTGCCGCTATCGAACCTGTCGAACAGGGTGAAATGGCGAGGATTAGGGCCTCATGTGGTCTCTCGGGATGGAAAAATTTTGTTCTCAAGTATCAGAAATAATGGCTGATTGATGAAAATAGTTGCTTTCGATACGAGATCGCGCACAACGGGAAGAATCTTCATTTTATTGATAGGGCATCCGGAATCGATCAACTTCCTGAATATTCCATTAACACTGGAGGGAATGCCTGATGAACCTTTTGCGGCTTGCGTTCTTTCGATGAATTTGTTCACCCAGGTGCGTGAATTGCCGGCTTTGCAATCTCATTTGTGGGCAACTTGTTATAAGAGGTTTGGAATTAATGGAGCCGAGATCATCCTTCTTGGTGTTCCTCAGCAAAAGATTCTGCCGGTGATCCGCGAGGTAATGTCCCAGGCTAAGGATATTCCTCATTCCGATAAAGGCGGTGCCTGGGCAATGATGCAGAAAGAGGGTTATGGTTCTTACCTGATGAACTTTGGCACACTGACAGAAACGTCTGTCGATGACTGGATAAAAATGTGCAAAAGTCTTGGATTTAATCAGATAGATAATCATGGGGGAGGAGCTGACTTTTTCCGATTCGGAGATTTTGTTCTTAATCCCGATAAATGGCCAGGTGGCTGGGATTCATTCAAACGGATCAACACCCGCCTGCATGATGCCGGCATATCAACGACTACTGGCTTTTTTATCAGGAACAGCCTGTCGCTGAGAATTGGCGATGAAGTGATCGAATTCAAAGGTGTTACGCAAACTCCGCCCTATAAGTTTACCGGCCTCAAGCGGGGAGCTTGCCATACCAAAATCGCCTCCTACACGGCCGGAGAATCCGTCTTTCACCTGCGTGAAATGTTTGGACGGTTTGTGCCCGGACCGGAAACCCGCCTTTTTACTGAGATTGCCGGAAGAACGGCAGATATAGTCAGTGATTATGGTTTCGACGGAATCTATTTTGATGCTATCGACGGAAGTGATATTCTTGGTGAAAGAGAGGATGCCTGGCATTATCGTTCGCGCTGGCAGGCCTGGGACCGTCCGGTGAGAGGATACAAGCGATTCGTGGATATTCATTCAGCGGCCATAAAATCGGCGCGACTTTTTGTTCAGCCAAATATCAAGCCAAATGAGTATGAGCATGGCTTGTGGCGTGGCCATACCCCACAGATAAATAAGTATACCCCTGCCGAAAATGGCGGGTTACTATTGCCGCTTCACATGGGCTGGTGGGGCAATCAAACCTGGAATCCCCCTCAGGTAGAGCCAACCTTTCCTGATGATATTGAATATCTCTGCTGTAAAATGATTGGCAATAATGCCGGCCTTTCCATGCTCGGCGGAGTGGATGAGAAAACATTGGAGCTGAACCCACTTTTCCGAAGATTGATTGCTATAATCAAGCAATATGAAGATTTACGGCACCGTAATTATTTCAGCGATTCTGTTCGTGCCATGCTTCGCGAACCTGGCAAAGAATTTACCCTTGTGCAGGATCGGAATGGTGATTGGAGATTCAAACCGATTACCTACCAGAAGCATAAAGTTGCAGGAAACAGCCACCCTTCGTCGAGCTGGACCGTGAATAATGAATTTGGCACGCAGCCGGTAAAATTAAGGATTGAGCCCCTGATGTCAGTGAAAGCATTCAATGATCCGGCCAATATTGAGTTGGCCGATTTTTCGGGATCCGGTGAATTTGCCAATAAGGGTAGTGCCGACGGCGTAACCGGTGATATCAAAATAGCAACCGAAAAACCCTCCGAAGGATTGGGCAGCGGCCTTTTTACTGCAAGTGTATCATCGGCCTCTGCCGGTTCCAATCACAATAACAGATCCATGCATCACGATCGGAGGCGAAAAAATAACTTTTCCGGTAAGAATGGAGTCTGGCATGTATCTCGAATTCCACGGGCCAGCTGATTGTAAACTTTATGGGCCGAAGGGGGAATTTTTGCAGGATGTCCGGATTGATGGGAAAATTCCGGTGATAAAAAGCGGTGACAATAGAATTTCTTTCGAATGCAAAGGCCCTGAAGGTGTCAGCCCGAGAGTACAGGTAACAGTCATAAGCGAGGGAAAATGAAAAAATCACAGTAAGTTTGCGATCCACAATACAAACTGACTAAACATCACATTTCATGAAGAAGATTGCATCCGTTTTTACGGTTTTAGTGCTGATTATTGCTTTTTGGTCGTGTAAACAGGAAACTCCGGATGTGAGGATTATTCCGCAACCAGCCATGCTGTCGATTGACCCTCAGATGGTAAGGTTACCGTCAGTAAAAGCGATTTATGTGTCATCACATGACACAGCACTTGCGACCGCAGCAGCTTATCTATGCGAAAAGCTGCACTACAGTGTTGTAAATGTTGAAGGGAAGAATCAGGGACATTGCATTTACCTCGAGTTGGCTCCACCGGCAGCTGGTGTTAATCCGGAAAGTTACACTCTTGTGACCTCTAAAGAAGGTGTTACAATTCACGGAAACAGTGCCCGCGGAGTGTTTTATGGGATACAAACCCTGATGCAGCTGCTTCCACCGGAGGTGTTCGGCGGAAATGGACTGCTCAAAAATTCAGGAATTAAAATTCCGAAAGTCAGCATACAGGATGAGCCACGGTATAAATGGAGGGGCATGCATCTGGATGTTGGCCGACATATCTACTCAGTGGAGTTTATCAAGAAATATATAGATATGCTGGCGATGCATAAAATGAATGTTTTTCATTGGCATCTCACTGAAGATCAGGGCTGGCGTATCGAGATTAAAAAATATCCGAAGTTGACAGAAATTGGATCCATCAGGAAAAATGCAGATGGCACTACCTACGGTGGATTTTACACGCAGGCCCAGATAAAAGAAGTTGTTGCTTATGCTGCAAGTCGTTTTATTGATGTGATGCCTGAAATTGAGATGCCCGGACATTCCGTTGCAGCTCTGGCAGCTTATCCTGAACTATCCTGCACAGGAGGTCCTTTCCAGGTTCGCACGGCGTGGGGTGTTTCGGAGGATGTTTACTGTGCCGGCAAAGAATCAACATTTAATTTTGTTCAGGATGTTCTGACCGAGGTAATTTCACTTTTCCCGTTTAAATATCTGCATATTGGTGGCGATGAATGCCCGAAGGACCGTTGGGCAAAATGCCCGGATTGCCAGAAACGGATGAAGACAGAAGGGTTGAAGAACGAGATGGAACTTCAATCGTATTTTATCCGACGGATTGAAAAATTCCTTGTTTCTAAAAACCGCAGTCTGGTTGGCTGGGATGAGATTCTCGAAGGCGGTCTGGCTCCTGAGGCTACGGTTATGTCGTGGCGTGGTGAAGCTGGAGGTATAGAAGCGGCTCATCAGGGACATGATGTCATTATGTCGCCAACCACCTATTGCTATTTTGATTTTTATCAGGGCGACCGTAGGTTTGAACCCAAAGCGATTGGCGGATTCCTGAGCTTGGAAAAAGTTTATTCGTATGATCCAACACCTGCTGAACTAAACATTGAGGAAGCCAAGCATGTACTTGGTGCCCAGGGTAATGTGTGGACCGAATATATTCCTGACGAGAAGCAGGTTGAATATATGGCCCTCCCACGGATGAGTGCCCTGGCTGAGGTGGTTTGGACCCCAAAACCGTTGCGCGATTACGAGAAATTCCTTTTCAGGATGGAACGTCAGTATCAGAGGTTTGATGCCATGAAGATAAATTATCGGGTACCAACTCCTGTGACCACTGCCGAAAGCTTCATTTTTATTGACTCTCTGGTTGTTGATTTCCATACTGCCGCTCAGGATGCACAGATCCTCTACTCGATCGACGGATCGGATCCTGCAGTCAAGGGATTGGTGTTTTCATCGCCCATAATTTTGAAGGCCAATGCGCAGATTAAAGCGATTACCCGCATGAAATCGGGTAGAACAAGCGCAATGGTCGAAATAACTGCAGAAAAACAGGAAATGATGCTGGGCATGCAATTAGCGACGCCCACAACCCCCGGCATAGATTATGAGCTTTATGAAGGTCTGTTCAAATCAACTAAAGATCTGGACAGCCAGAAATCGGTTGCGCGCGGAGTTGTCAATTCTTTTGGCTTGCCTGAGGCTTCCTCTTCGAAGCCTTTTGGTTTGATCATGCGAGGTTATCTAAAAATTGATAAACCAGGGATTTACCGTTTTTATTTAAAATCGGATGATGGCTCAACTTTATCCATCGGCAACCGTGAAGTGGTTAACCATGATGGCGAGCACTCCTCTACCGAAAAGTCGGGTGAAACGGCGCTGGGAAAGGGATGGCATCCATATGAGCTGAGATATTTTGATGCCGGTGGAGCAAAATCTCTTGGGGTTAGCTGGTCGGCGAGCGGTATGCCAAAAGAAACCATTCCTGCTGTCAACCTGGCTTCGCTGGCAACACCGATGATGATGATGTCCCACTGATTGGTTCGCTTCGCTCACTAATTATGCTCGGCTGACGCCTCGCTAATTGAACCACAACTGCTATCTTTAGCGAGGCGTTAGCCGAGCCAATTAGCGAACGAAGTGAGCATATTTAGCGACCGGAGGGAGCCAATTAGTGAGCGTTAGCGAACCAATCAGGAGCGAAGCGACAATTATTTTTTTTCAATTAAAGTGCTAAGGATGAATAACCAACAAGCCATTCTAAAGAATTTTTCTGCCAAGGGAACCATTGTTTCGGTGCTGCCCTACGGTAGCGGACATATAAATGATACTTACAAAGTTGAAACTGCCGAAAAGGAGTGCTTCAATTATATCCTGCAAAGGATCAACCATAAGATCTTTAAGAATGTTCCCGGCCTGATGGACAATATCGACCGGGTAACGCGGTATATCCGGAAAAAATTGGAAAATACTCCCGGTGCAGATCCTAACCGTCAAGGTTTGACCTTGATTCCCGCGCTCGACGGCAAATCCTATTATCAGGATCAGGACGGAAATTTCTGGAGGATGTATATTTTCATCGAGGATAATCGCAGCTATGATATCGTGGATACTCCGGAAAAGGCTTATGAAGGAGGAAGGATGTTCGGAAAATTCCAATCGATGATTGCGGATTTGCCGGGCGGACCACTGTATGAGACCATCCCGGATTTTCACAATATCGATATGCGTTTGGAAACGCTTAGAAAAACTATCGAGAAAGATCCCGTGGGACGCGCTTCACTGGTGACGGCAGAGGCTGAATTTGTTTTTGCCAGGGCAGAAGAAATGGGCACTATCCTGCATTTGGGTCAGAAGGGGCTCATTCCACAACGCATCACCCACAACGACACCAAATTCAATAATGTTTTGCTCGACAGCAATGATAAAGGGTTGTGCGTAATAGATCTGGATACCGTTATGCCGGGATACGTGCACTATGATTTCGGGGATAGCATTCGCACATCAACCAATACCGGCGCTGAGGACGACCCTGACCTTACAAGAGTTGAAATGGATATCAGGCTGTTTGAGGCTTATACAAAAGGATTTCTTGAGGAGACTCGCAGTACGCTCACCCCATTGGAACTTGATAATCTTGCTCTTGCGGGTAAATTGTTGCCCTACATGATCGGCGTACGTTTTCTGACTGATTATGTGGATGGCGATAACTATTTCAAGATCAAGCATGAGCACCATAATCTACAGCGTGCCAGGGCACAGTTTAAATTGCTCATGAGCCAGGAGAGGCAGTTTGGGGCGATGCAGGATATTGTCAGACGAAACGCGTAATCGAAGAAGAAGACCGTTACACGAAACGCGTGACGCGTGACCCGGAAGAAAAGAATCTTGACGCGTGACGCGGAAGTGGGACGCTAAGTTTGCTTAAAGCGGATTAAGCCTTGAAGCATTTGTCTTATCCGATTGAGATTGTTTAAATCAGGAATTGAATCCTTCCTGATAAAACCCAATCTTTTACTTATTTCCAATTGTGTCTCGAGTTCAGAAAGAGAACCTAAAGAAATATGTAGGAACTGTATGAATTCTTTGGATGATTTCCTTGCTGCGCCTTCAGCGATATTCGAAGGAATAGAGACGGCAGCTCTTCGCATTTGCTGAGCAAGACCATATCGTTCTTCTGTTGGATATTTTGATGTTATTTCGTAAACATTTGTCACCAAATCCATTGACAGTTTCCAAACATCCATATTTTTGTGTATCATAACAATGTCTTTAGTGTATAGATGAATTAATCCTTTCCAAATGGAAAATCCGAAACCCTTTTTATTTTCCGGTTGTTTCGTGTCACGCGTTTCACGTCACGATCTTATCTCCCGTGTCACGCGTCCCGTGTCACGTGTCACGATTTTTTCAGCAATTGCTCTGTGCTTAGCTACCTCGTGCGCCCAACAGCAACCCCTCCCCACCCCGATCGGCGGCGGCGGTGAAGCTAATCCCACCTTGAAAACCAATGCCCTGGCACTGAAGAATTTTCAGGATATGCGATTCGGAATGTTTGTCCACTGGGGACCTATATCGATAAAAGGGACCGAGATTGGCTGGTCGAGGGGCGTTGAGATACCCGTGAGTACCTACGATAGCCTCTATCTTAAGTTTAATCCGGTGAATTTTAATGCGGATGAATGGATCGGTCTGGCTAAAGAAGCCGGGATGAAATATTTTGTGATCACCTCAAAGCATCACGATGGATTTGCACTTTGGCCATCGGAATACACTGATTTTGATATCGCTGCAACACCCTACAAAAAGGATGTTCTGAAAGCCATGGAGCTGGCATGCGAGAAACAGGGAATTTTATTCGGAACGTACCATTCGGTGCTCGACTGGCATCATCCGGATTATACAACACGGCATGGCAATGATAACAGGCCTGTCGACAGTACCACCATGGTCAGGTATAAAAAATACCTGTTCAATCAGGTAAAGGAACTGATTCAAAATTACCATACCAATATCCTCTGGTTCGATGGACAGTGGGAAAAATCATGGACACATAAGGATGGGATGGAACTGTATAAGTATATCCGCGGTCTGAATGATAATATCCTCATCAACAACAGAGTTGACAAGGGATTCAAAGGTATGGCAGGTATGACCGACAGTATTGCCAAATATGCCGGTGATTATGGAACGCCCGAACAGCGGATCGGCGGATTCAGCAAGGAATATCCTTGGGAATCCTGCATCACGGTGGGTGAACAATGGGCCTGGAAACCTAATGACAAGCTGAAAAGTGTGGATCAGATTGTCCATACCCTGATTAAAACAGTTGGCGGTAATGGTAACCTCCTACTGAACGTTGGACCAATGCCCGATGGCCGAATCGAACCCCGACAGGTTGAATTGCTCAAGGGAGTTGGTAAATGGATGGCTGTAAACGGTGAAGGAGTTTATGGAACCCGTGGCGGGCCATTTTTGCCCAATGATAAGCTGGCTTCCACTCATGCTGGTCAGGTAATTTATCTCCACGTAATGGATAAAACCCTTAAAGAAATTGTTTTGCCGGTACCACAAGGAGTGAAAGCAAGCAGGGTGAGCGTTTTAGGGGGTAAAACAGTGAGTTATGATAATCGCGATAAGGAAATTCTCATCAGGGTTCCTGAAAATCTTCCTGATTCACCAGCGTATGTTTTAAGAATTAAAATCAATCGTAACGCAGGAACTATTGATCCGATCGAGGTAAAATGATGATTTTTGGGTTGCTCCCATGAATATTTCTAAAAGGATAATCAGTTTCGACTTTTTTACGGCGATAGCTTTTATTGCTGGGGGTTGTTTAATGGGGCAGTCCGGGAATTTGCAACTTGGTTCCTGGGATAACAGGGCGATAGTTAACACGGTTTATGGTTCTATCCGGGGTGTTTCTGATAAAGAAAGTACGTGGTGCTGGCGAGGAATCCCCTATGCGACTCCACCGGTTGGTGCGTTGCGCTGGAAAGCTCCGCTCGATCCTGCACCCTGGTCGGGCGTTCGAAATGCTCGAAAGTTTGCCAGTCCTGCTTCGCAGCTTATCCCGAGACTTGGGCCAATTGGCTCTGAGGATTGCCTTCATCTGAATATTTGGCGTCCAAGAAATACCGAAACCCGGCTTCCTGTCTATGTATTTATTCACGGGGGAGGAAACTCCATCGGTACCGGAAACTCTCGCGATTATTACGGACAAGCGGTGGCCGGTGAGTCGAAAATGGTTTATGTTACGGTGAACTTTCGCCTCGGGGTGATGGGTTGGTTCAGACATCCCGCAATAACCGGGTCGGGAACATTGGAAGATCAAAGCGGCAATTTCGGAACGCTCGACCTTATAAAGGCATTGCAGTGGATCCACAAAAATATCGAAGCTTTCGGCGGTGATCCGGGAAATATTACGATTGCAGGAGAATCGGGAGGGACCTTCGATGTTCTGTCACTATTAACTTCTCCGCTAGCCAAAGGATTGTTCCATCGTGCCGTTTGTGAAAGCGGAATTAACATGATTTACAGCACAAAACAGGGGGAAGATCAAACGGTAAAACTTTTGAAAAATCTGCTCATTGCCGATCGGAGGGCCACTGATGATCTCACGGCCGACAAGGTGTATAAAGGGATGAGCGATAAAGAGATTGATACATACCTTCGTTCAAAATCGCCGGCAGAAATCATGAAAAGAATCCCGGTAATTTTCGGGGTAATGGCTGAATGGCGTTCAATCTATAAGGACGGAACGGTATTGCCCGCCAAAGGATATTCAGTATTTTCTGATGGAAGTTGGGCCAACAAAGTTCCCTTAATTATCGGGGTGAATAAAAACGAGGCAACACTTTTCAATTTATTATTAAAGAAAAATGCGCCTGGCAGCAGGGAATATGAATTGTTGTCGCGATACCAATCCCTTCTGTGGAGAGTGTGCGGGATGGATTCCATTACCATAGCCATGACTTCGAATCCCGTTGCACCACCTGTTTATGCTTATCGTTTCGAATGGGGCAGCATGGATGGCTCAGGTCAAAGTGTATTGCCTAAAAACATGGGTTCGAAGTTGGGTGCCAACCATTATGCGGAAGTACCTTTTTTTCTCGGAATGCGCCGCAATCAGCTGTCCTTGCTGACCGGAAGGACGTTTACCTTGAAAAATAAGGCGGGTCGCGAGAAGTTGACGCGGCTCAGCCTCTCTTACCTGGCAAATTTCGCACGTAATGGTAATCCTAATGGGGATTTACTTCCTCGTTGGGATCCCTGGAATGCATCGCCTGGGGCCCATAAGTACATTATTCTGGATGCCGGATTTAAGGAACTGAGAATTGCCCATGGAACAGATACCCAATCTGTGGAAAATGTGATCAGCCTGATTAAAACCGAACTCAAGGAACCAGAGCAAAGTGAAATAATAAAAAAGCTCGGAGCACCTTTGCCTTTTGGATTGGGAAGATAGGCTCCTCCCTAAATAAATCTATCTGCACAATAATATAAAGGGGTTTGTGTTTAAACCTTTGTTCAACACAGGTGTTCTAACGGCATGAAATTTAAAGTGATCATATTCTGTTTTATTGCTGCTCTTTGGGCAATTGGCAGTCAGTCAAGGGCTGACGATGATGCCCGGTATTCCATCAGCGGATTTGTCAAGGATGCCGCTACAGGTGAAGTGCTTATTTTTGCCAGTGTGGCAATTCTTGAAATGAATGCCGGCGTATCAACCAACCAATATGGGTACTATTCCCTTAAAATTCCTGCAGGTGAATATATTCTTCGATATTCCTATCTGGGTTACGAAACTGTTGATCGAAAGATAAATCTGAAATCCAATCTTAAACTGGATATTGAACTGCCCCCCAAATCCAACACTCTGAAAACCGTAGAAATAAATGCCGAGGGCTCGAAAAGTGCAGTCAGGAGCTTGGAAATGAGTTCAATCAGATTAGATATAAAACAATTAAAGGCTATCCCTGTACTTTTTGGCGAAAAGGATATTCTTAAAGGAATTCAGTTGTTACCGGGAGTCAGTCCGAGCAGTGAAGGTGGAAGCAGCTATTTTGTGAGGGGCGGTGAGGCCGATCAGAATCATATCCTGCTTGATGAGGCGCCTGTTTATAATGCCTCACACCTGATGGGGTTTTTCTCGGTATTTAATTCTGATGCGATCAAGGATGTAAAGCTATATAAGGGAGGTATACCGGCACCATACGGAGGCCGGGTTTCTTCAGTGCTGGATATTCGTATGCGCGACGGAAACGCAAAGGAATGGGGTGTAACCGGCGGTATCGGATTGATTTCATCGCGCGTGTCGGTGGAAGGCCCGATCGTAAAAGATAAAAGCTCAATCATGATATCCGCCCGACGAACCTATGCCGATCTCGCTGTGAAAGCGATCAGCAATGTGGCTGACAGTGTGACATTCTATTTTTACGATTTCAATCTGAAAGCAAATTATATACTTGGCGACCGCGACCGGCTATACCTATCGGGCTATCTCGGCAAAGATATCTTCGGCCGTCTCCAGGCCGGGTTCGATTCGGGAAATTCAACGCTTACCTTCAGATGGAACCACAACTTTAACCAGGAACTTTTTCTAAATACTTCGCTGATTTACAGCGATTATAATTATGGCTTTAAAGCTGCCTTCGGAAAGATATCCTTCAATCTTAATTCGGGAATACTGGATTATAGCATGAAGCAGGATTATACCTGGTATCCCAATCCTGAAAACATGGTGCGGTTTGGATGGATATCGGCATATCATCAGTTTAAGCCCGGTAATTTTACATCGGCAGATACCATTGGATTTTTTAAGCCTATCCAGCCACAGCAAGCTCTGGAGAGCGGAGTGTATATTTCGAATGAGCAGAAAATCAGTGAATCGTTCAGTATGAATTACGGATTGCGGGTGAGCCTTTTCAACAATGTCGGGCCATTTACCGTTAAAACTTATGGAAATGAAGCAGAAGTCCTGGATTCGACTGTCTATTCATCTGGCAAATTTTACCATACCTATGCTGGCGTCGAGCCGAGGTTCACGGCCAACTACCTTATAAATAATACTAATTCGATCAAGGTCAGCTATAACAGGATGTTTCAGTATCTCCATATTCTGTCGAACTCCATGTCGAGCTCTCCAACCGACTTATGGGCACCGAGCAGCCCTTTAATCAAGCCAACAATTGCCGACCAGGTGGCGCTTGGATATTTCAAGAGCCTGCCCAAAAATAACTGGGACCTCAGCGTTGAGGCATATTATAAAATTCTTGGCAACCTGGTGGATTATAAAAATGGAGCGAATACTTTTCTCAATCCTGATATTGAGGCAGAGCTTGAATTTGGCCGGGGCAGAGCCTACGGCATTGAATTTTCAGCCAGCAAGACAACTGGTAAACTCACCGGCTGGATCAGTTATACCCTGTCGAAATCGCAAAAGCAATTCGACGCAATAAATTATGGAAAATGGTTTTCAGCGCGGCAGGACCGCACCCATAACATCTCCATTGTTGTCGCCTACCAGCTAACTGAAAGAATTGCCTTATCTGGGAATTGGATCTATTATACCGGCGATGCCGTGACTTTTCCCAGCGGGAAGTACGAAATCGATGGAGTTTTAATCAATTTGTATACAGATAGGAATGGTTCCAGGATGCCAGATTACCATAGACTTGACCTGGGATTCACCTATCAGTTCAAGCCAAAGAAAAAATGGAACTCAGACATCTGCATTTCAGTTTACAACGTTTATAACCGCAAGAATGCCTACAGTATTTCGTTCAGGGATAGCCAAACTCATCCCGGAACCACTGAGGCCGTGCGACTTGCCCTTTTTGGGATTGTGCCTTCGATAACCTGGGACTTCAAATTCTGACTAAATCAATGAAATTTAATAATATATCTGTTTTAATAATTGCGGGAGCGATTCTGGCCTTGGTCTCCTGTGAAGACGTGATTCAGCTGAATCTCAAGAATTCGGCGCCCAGAACGGTGATCCAGGCTTCAATAAATGCTACAACAGGAGAGTGTATGGTGGAGGCAAGCTTGTCGGCCGGATTTTATGATAGCAGCAATTTTGCCAAGCTAACAGGTGCCAATATTCAGTTTATCAATGGTACCGGTGCGGTTAAGGTTTTAAGGGAAGACAGTACAGGGTTTTATTCGACGGGCAATGTTAAGGTTAGTCCGGGTGAGGATATCCGGTTAATTGTAACCACTTCCACCGGCGATGTTTTTACTGCGGCAACGAAGGTTCCGTCCGATATACGACTTGATAGTTTAAAAATTGTCAGAGGGTTCGGCGATCCCCGCCCAACGAGTAAACCTATTTACCTTATCAATCCCAAATGGAAGGATCCGGCAGTGATAGCCAATTATTACCGGTTTTTAGTGACAAAAAACGGCAAGTTTCGGCATGGCAGTTTTAATATTACCAACGACAAAACCTTTAATGGCACCGAGGTGGATATGCCGCTTTACCGTAATTCTTTTGAAATCGGAGATACTCTGAGGTTTGAATTCCAATCCATCGACTCCGTAAGCTATTCCTATTTCAAGCAGGTCAAAGACATGGCGCGACCGAGTTTTGTTTCCGCAACACCCTATAATCCGATCGGGAATTTCGATAATGGTGCTTTAGGCTGTTTTGGAGTTTACTTCTCCGACATCAGGGATACAATTATTTCGATCCGGAAATAAAAGGAAACTCACGTAATGGCGCTAAGACGGAGTGGCGCAAAGATGCTATTTATCATAATGGTAACGGCAGCTGTAAATTAGAATCTCGCCGTCAACTACCTGGTAAACCAATCGGTGCTCCTGATCTATTCTTCTGGACCACAGTCCTGAAAGATCATACTTGAGTGGTTCGGGTCTGCCTTTTCCCTCATATGGGGTTGACTGAATGTCCTTTATCAATGTATTAATTTTCCCGATCATCTTTTTGTCATCTGTTTGCCAGGAAAGATATTCTTCCCAGCCATGGATGGAAAAAGTAATTTGCATCATGCGATATCGAGGTCCTTTTGTACCGTTTTGCCTTCCTTAATCTGTTGAATGGATTCGAAAAGCCTTTCCGCATTTTTGCGGGAACTGAGCAGATGCAGGGTTTCCATGATGGAGTTATACTCTTCCAATGAAATAAGAACTGCACCTTTTCCAGATCCCCTCTTGATGATCAGGGTTTCATGATTTTCCTCCACGGTATCCAGAAATTCCTTTAGTCCCTTCCTCAATTCGGTATAGTTTGCCGCTAACATTTTGGATTGATTAAGTAATTTATAAAGTACAATAATACGTACTTATTTCTTAATACATAATACTTATTACTAATTTCTTCCCTCTGCCCTCTGCCCTAAAGCTCAACGCCCATCTCCTCGAATCGTGCCGCCGCATTTAGAAAATGTGCCGTAATCCAAAATACGGTCCAGTGTTCAGCATATCCGCCTCGCAACCGGTAAACATCATTGAGCTCACCAGCCTGACCAAAATTCGTTTCCTGGATCTGTTCACCCTGACTCCCGTATGGATCAGTGAGCTGTCCGCACGAACGGAACATCACTTTTGCCAGACGCTTAAGATCTTCGTTTTTTGTATAAACCCCCAACTGGTATATATCCGGCGTAAAGAAGACTCCGAATACATCAAGATGTTGATTTTGAGGAGATACCATAGTCCATCCACGGGTTTTGAATTGGTGGTCAGCCAAACGGCCGGGGGGCAGCGGAATATCCCAGACCACGGTATAGCTCAGGCAAACATCACAAGCATGTTTGGCCCAATCAAGGTATTGCTGCTCTTTGGTCAGTTCATAAACACTTAAAAATCCCTGAAAAGCCGCCCAGGCACCCTCCTTATCCTCGCCGGATGCATCAAGCGTTCCGCCCCAGTAAGGCTCTTTCATATCCAGATGCCGCGCTGCATAATATTTTGCTGCTTTTATTGCAGCCAGCTGATATTGATCTGATTTAAAAAGTTTTGAGGCAATGCAAAGTGGTGCAATATAGAATCCCTCGGCAGTGGACCGCGGAGTCCAGTTTATGCTTAGTATGCGGTTGGCTGCAAAATCGCAGGCCTTTTTCAGAAATGTTTCCCACTTTGAACAATCGTACCTTTTATTCATTCGCGCACTCTCAATGGCCTTTGCTATGCTGTACATAGCCTGGCCCATTGAAACCGGATCTTTATTATCGAAAGTCTTTTTGTTTACATTATAGATAACAGGAAATCCATCGGCGGAGACCGGATAGGTAGTCAGGAAATCCATTGATTTTTGAACCATATGGTCAATCGCCGGATCATTATTAAGTTGGTCTTTAAGAATTTGCAAAGCATAACCCGGCGATTCCGCCTGACCGCACCAACCCATCACGATTTCGGGCCGGTCAATCCAGGGATACATATTGAACCCGGCATACAAATCGCTTTCGGTCCATCTGGATTTGGCAAAAAGGAATTTCGATTTAATAATTTCACTGGCTGATGGAAGGTCATCTGAATAAAAGGGCTTGTACATGGATATCGCATCATGGACAGGTTTCTGGAATGCGGTACCTTGTTTATCGATCTGATATAAGTCAAGATAAAAAGTCTTCTCGATAATGGCTCCGGGCTTGACATTAATATAGGTATTGCCATATTTCATGGTGCCGCACTGGTGAGCCTTGGCAACACTTCGCTGGTCATTATAGGTAATTGGTCCCGACAATAAGGTAAGCTCAGAATAACCTTCGTGGGCAGTAACTCCCATGGACCACCAGTGATCGTACAATTTCTGGTCACGCAGCGAACTGGGCACCGTATGAATAACTGCTCCGAACCTGGTTGCACCCGTAGATTCCAGACAAGCAAAAGGCATAGGAAACCGGTGATCCTCGAAAATGGCCATCTCACCGGGATTTCCAAAATAGTGGGCCACGCAGTCCGGGGTGTTTTTATATCCGGATGGATTGCCGTAATAAAGTATGCCAGGAAGAAAGGCCTGAAGGTGGTCGCCCGCAACCCTGAACCTGACAGATAAAGTTACGGAATCAATGGCTTGTTTGCCAGTCCATTCGAATCGGCGGATACATTTCAGCATTCCATTTTCATGACGATAAGCATCGCAAATTTTCCAGATGCCCTGAGGAAGGGCCAACTCCCCTGAAACAATTTGCCAATCGCCCGACTGTTCGGTTTTAACCGGTGAAGCATGGTGCCAGTTCGTTGGCCAGTCATTTTCCCAGGAGGTGGCAATTGACCACAAACCTTCAGGCGGAGGGGTAATGATTGTTTGATCACCAAGCTTAAGGACAGGAACCTGAATCGTCTGAGCTGTTGAAAACAGATTGGTAATCAGGAAAATGGCAATAATTATTATCGATTTTCTCATTGTTTAATAATTGGGAACGCACTGATTCGAAGCCGGGCAGCACCCATGGGTACCAGCTCAACTTTAACATCCGGACGGGTAGATGCTACCGGTCCATCCATCAATACACCGCACAGATTATATTTGTCGAGCGTCCACTCGGGGATCTGCCGTGCAGTAGCTTCCACGCTTAAAGGCACCTCATCAAGCGTAAATGGGAAATTGGATGCGGGCCACGGTTTATGAGTAATCTTGAAGGATTTCAAAGGTTCTTTCTGGTTCAAAACCAAGCCGAAGTTCCAGTCGGAGGCAGGGAGGATTTCCCAGGATGGCCATTTGGATTCATCAGCTCCAGGTTGCCATTTTGAATCGCTGACAGCGGTTTTGCCACTCTCTTTTTTTACATAATTTTCCTTGATCCGAAGCGAAAAGGTGAGTGGGCCATAGTTGATGCTTAATGATTTGTGGTTTTTCTCCCAGGTGGTGAGGCTAATCTTCATCGGAAGAATCAGCTCCACCTGATCTCCGCTTTTCCATTCACGGATGATCTTGATATTGCCACCGGCTTTGGCTGCGGTAGCAAAAGAATTGCCATTGATTTTTACCAGGGCGCCGGTGCACCATTTCGGTACCCGCAGATAGAGGGGGAATTTTTCAGGCTTATCCATTTTCATGGCAAAAAGCATGGTTGAATCAAAAGGATAGTGAGTGGTTTCACTGATCTCTACCAGTGTGCCTGTTCCGACTTTTACTTTTACCGTATTCTCGCAGTACAATGCGGCAAAAACACCATTGTCAGGTGTCGCGAGCCATAGGTTTTCGGCATAATATGGCCATCCCTGACCATGATTGTGCTGACAGCATCTGCTGCTAAAGGGGTTCATCATTAAAAAGGGTCCGGCATTATCAATCCCGGGTGAGTGATTCTGATCATCGCAGAGCACCATGTTCGGGGCCGTCAGGTACCTCAATGATTTAAAATCCGGCATGGTAGCAGCCGGATAGGTGTTAAAGGCAACATTTTCATTATGATCAGCCCAGAAATTGTCACCGGTGATGCAGAGCAGGTTTTCATCAGAGTTCATCTGTTCCACAATTCCGCAGGTTTCAATGCCCTGCCGAGGATCGGCATAGCCCGGCCGCGCATTCTCATCGGCTCCGTACATCCCGCCCGGGACTTGTCCGAAATGTTCGCGGATGATCTGGAATACTTCGTAGGAAGCCTGAACATCATCCGGGTTGTGGCTAATTTGTGAATAGACCGCCGGCTCACGGAAGCCCTGGGCAATATTCACGTTATGCCAATCGGGCAGCAATGACCACCATTCCGGATACTTCTTTCTCTCTTCCCCAGTCACCGTCAACTCAGTATATCTGGAGTTCCAGCTGGTACCGCAACGATGAATTTTTTCGCCCAGATCCAGGAGTGCAGCGTCGCCGGTTCGGTTATAAAGCCAGATTACACTGGACAAATTATCTCCGGAACGCAGTCCCTGCCAGTAACCTTTCAAAAAATCCTCATCAGGAACAGTAAGTTGATATTTAAAATACTTACCCATGAAATCGATAATCCTTTTATCGCCCGAAAACTCGTAGTACGACTGCAAACAGTAGAGCACAATCATGTTAGGCCAAAAATCCTGTTTCCCACGGTCGAGATTGTGGGGCCCGAAATCACCATTGGGCTTTTGATTAGCCAGGATCGCCTCGATCCAGACTTTTGCCTCCTTTATCATAGTTTCATCTTTCAGAATATAGGCAAGATCGCCATATCCTTTGAGCCAGTAAGGAACCTCTTCCCATCCCCATTTGCCTTTGCCGTCGGCTGCAAGCCAGGCGTTATCGGTTTTCTGCAGCCAGGCGCTGATATTGCCAAGCTGACCGGTCAGACCGTCGCGTTGCCGAACAAGGTATGTTTTCAACCAACCACCGGGTTCAATGCTTCCGACGGGCAGTTTAACGTACTTGCTTGACTCCAGGGGTTTTTTATTGCTGGTATACCAGCTGTTGGCCGGCTCGTTGCTCTGGGCCTGTGCGAAAGCCGGAGATCCGCTCAACGCTATCGCGCAAAGGACTATTTTCGCAAGAGTAATTTTAATTTTCATTTTGTTCTATTTTTCTCGCAAAGACACTAAGACGCAATAAGAACGTTCTCTTTGCGTCTTTGCGTCTTTGCGAAAGATTTTCTTTTACTTGATTCCTGATTTTTCTAATAGTTCCTTCAGCTTCGGGCTCGATGGCCGCGGAGCATTTCCACTGACAATCTTACCGTTTGGATCGAGCAAAATGAAGCGGGGAATTAAATCGATATTGAATGTTTTATTGTAAAGGGTGCGCATGCTTTCGTCAGCAATGAGTTGAACTCCGGCAAGCTTATTCTCCACCACGTAATTTTTCCATTTATCGTGATCAGCGGCCTTATCATAGGAAATGCTGACAAACACAATGTTTTTCCCCTGATATTCCTCTTCTGTTTTTTTTAGGCTGGGAATCTCTTTAATGCAAGGCCCACACCAGGTTGCCCAAAAATCAATGTAAATATATTTACCCTGGAGATCCTTAAGATTGACCATCTTGCCGTTGACATCCTGCAAAGAAAAATCAGGCGCCTGGTTCCCTTCGAGCATGCCTTCCATATGCTGGTACCTTTTCTTCACCTGCCGGGCAATATCGGGGTACGGACATTTTTCGCCAAATTCCTCATACAGGCTTTTCTTGAAATCCCTCGCCAGGGCATACGCCATGAATTCATAGGCAAGCGGCCCGGGAAGTTGAGCTTTTGTATATTTATAGAAATCACCTTGATCGGGCTGGCTGGATTTTACCAATTCAAGCTTTTTGTGCAACCAGGCACTCAGAAAATAATAGTACCCGATGCCCTTATCCCCAATATGGTCTTCGATTTGTACCGAATCCAAAAAGGAAAAATAATCAGCGGGCAGCACTGCTTCTTTCCCTTGATTAAAACCGGCATGTCCACCTGGATAGTAGATTTTAGAAGTTATTGCAGCGGTTGTATAGTCAGAGGTAAACACATGAACCAGAGCCGGACTTAATTTGTGATTCTTTGAGTAGTCCTTCAGAAATTTAATTTTCTCACTTTTGAATTGATCGGTAACCTTCTTGTAATCATTAGGTTCACGATTCGTAATATTGTAATAGTTTCCGAGGTACTTATTCTTATAGGTTCCGAAAACGTTATCCTCCTGATATAAGAATTCATTGTTTTCCTGTCCCCGGCCGCCAAAATAAATTGTGTCCTGCATCTTTTCGACATCCAGGTTCATGGTCAGGCTGTCGCCCGGCTCCAGCCAGAGATAAACCATCCTGAAATCATATGAATCAACCGACAGGCTCGAGTCTTTTCCATTAACCAATTTAATATCGAAATTATAGGTCGATGGCACCTTCCCGAAAGAGAAAAACCCTTTCAATGGACTGGCTGATTCAATAATCATTTTGTAAGTGCCATCAGGATTGATCTTTATTAATGGTTTTTGTGTCGTACTTAAAAGCTCATAAGCATCATAAGTAAATACGGCGCTGGAATCCTTGAAATTTTGGATCTTGCCCGTAACAACAATCCGGTTTTCATTGCTGTTGTTCTTTTTGATGCAGGAACCAATGCACAGAATCAGACTGATGAACAATGGGGCGTATAGTAATTTTCTGAACATAAGATATTGTCGTAATAAGGGTTGGTTGTTTTAGTGTTTTCGGTCAAAGACGCAAAGACGCAAATTGTACTTGTTAATAGCGTCTTTGCGGCTTTGCGCGAGATTATGCATTGAAAATTAAACGAAATCAGATCACTTAATAAATTCACCGAGAAGTCGGCGCAGTCCATTTTCCTCCTGATAACCAATGATCTTTTTCACCCCGTTTCCTTGCGGGTCAACCAGAATAAGGGTAGGATAACCATTGATCCCATATACATCCGGATAGGTTTTTGTGCTGTCATTAACTTGTGTCCAGGGTGATTTATCTTCAACAATTGCTTCTTTCCAGCGCTTATAATCCTTTGGTTTATCGACCGAAATACTGATGATTTCAAAGTTTTTTGATTGTTTCCAATCTTTATAAATATCTATCATATGTGGAGTTAGCTTGCGGCACCATGGGCAATCGACATACCAGAAATCCAGTAATACCCATTTGCCTTTGAAATCAGACAGAGAAACCATTTTCCCGGTAGTATCCGGAAAAGAAAATCCAGGAACAGGTTTGCCGGAAATGGTCTTGTCGGCGATTTCATATTCCTTGACAATCATCTGAAACCATCTATTGTTGCTAAAGGCTTTAAATTCATCAACATATGACTTCAAATATTCTACTGGTTCGCTTCTGATAATAGGCAGGGTGATCACTAATCCTGCAAAATTCGGATTTGCTTTAATCAATTCACGAGTTTTATCGAGTGTCCGTTGGTTGGCATCTTCATGTTGAATCCAAATGGCCTCGCACTCCTCTTTGCTCCGTGGCGTTTTATTATAGGCAACATTCCAGGCTTTCCAGACTTTTGCTGCATCATCCTGAAAGGGTTTCATCTCGTCGAGTAGCTTCTGAAAGATGATATTATTTTCTGTTCCACCGAGTTTGAAGCCATTTTCTTTTGTGTAATCCACGAAAATCTTTCCCGGTTCCAGAATCATGCGGGTACTTAGGTAGGATGGCGGAGTAAAGCCGATGGATACCAGCTTCGGAAAAGTATCGATAATACCGGTGAACATGCATTTGCCACCGTCGAGTTTTAAAGTATCCGAGGAAATATCCCAATTGTTGTGGACTATCCGGTTTCCGGGTCCGCCTTCAGAGCTTACCTGAATAGCATAGTGCCTTTTGGGCCCGCAGGAAACAGCCACTAACACTATCAAGGATATTAATATTAGTTTTTTCATGGCTCAAATATTAAAATGATCATTAGAAGTATAATATTAAAGCAATTTTTGCAGTTGTAATCGCAAAATGTTTTAAAACTGAACCCGATGACTGAAACCTTGGATGATGCTGCCGTCATTGCCGCACGATTTATTAAGAGTACCAACCGGCATGTATTCCTCACAGGTAAGGCAGGTACAGGAAAAACAACTTTTCTTAAAAGCATTGTCCAGCTGACCTCTAAAAACACAATTGTGGCGGCGCCTACCGGTATTGCGGCAATCAATGCCGGCGGAGTTACCCTGCATTCCCTCTTTCAACTGCCTTTTGGAACATTTATCCCTGTAAACCGGTTGCCGGAAGGTGATATCAGGATACAGCTTAATACTCCTGATTCCCTGATCGGCGGACAGCAGATGCATGCTACCAAACGTAAACTGCTGAGAGAACTGGAACTTCTTATTATCGATGAGGTAAGCATGCTGCGTGCCGATCTGCTGGATGCCATCGATCTTACCCTACGGAATATTAGGCGAAATAAAACCCAGTCGTTCGGAGGTGTTCAGGTGCTCTTCATCGGCGATTTGTTTCAGCTGCCTCCTGTGGTGAAGCAGGATGAATGGGAATACCTTAAACCCTATTATTCCGATATCTATTTTTTCGCCGCCATGGCGCTGCAAAACCAACAACCGGTTTATATTGAGCTGGATAAGATCTATCGGCAGTCGGACGATAAGTTCATTTCCCTGCTTAATCATTTTCGATCGAATACGGTCACCCGGGTAGATGTTGAAACGCTGAACTCCAGGTATATTCCCGATTTTCAGCCACAAAGCAATGACGGCTACATCCATCTGACCACGCATAACCGCAAGGCTGATACCATAAACAGGGAAGCGTTAAAAGAATTGCCGGGGAATTTGTTCACCTATGATGCAGAAGTTGACGGGGATTTCAGCGAGTACCTTTTTCCGGTCGAGGAGCGGCTCGAACTCAAGGAAGGCGCACAGGTGATGTTTATAAAAAACGATTATTCAGGGGAACAGCGCTACTTCAATGGCAAGATCGGCACGGTTACCTCCCTTGATGAGGAAGAGATCAACGTGAGCTGCGATGGAGGAGTTAAGGATATTCTGGTGGATAAATATACCTGGGAGAATAAGAAGTTTTCACTGTCGAATACCACCAATGAAATCGAGGAGAGCATTACCGGAACCTTTTCGCATTTTCCGTTAAAACTTGCCTGGGCGATAACAGTGCATAAAAGCCAGGGTTTAACATTTGAGAAAGCCATTATCGACGTTTCCTCGGCTTTTGCCCCGGGACAGATCTATGTTGCACTTTCTCGTCTGGTATCTCTTGATGGACTGGTGCTTTCAGCTCGCGTACCCTCCTATGGTCCGGCTCAGGCCGAGGCACTTAAGCAGTTTGTTCAGCGCACCGAAACAGATCCGCGGCCGGAAGAGATTCTGCCCGCCGAAATCCGGCATTTTATTCAGGATATGGCCCTGAGAGCCTTTAACTTCGCTCCCCTCCTGAATCAATTGCATTATCTCACTGAGCTTAAAGGAAAAGAGGAAAAGAAACCATTAAAGAAGCACAAGGACTGGGCCCTGGTGCTGGAATCCGATTTTCTACCGGTCAAGGAGACTGCCGACAGGTTCAGAAATCAGCTGAAAAAGATCTTCAGAACGCCGGATGACCAATATCTTGATTTACTAAGTACCCGATTTGAGGCTGCAAATTCCTATTTCGACCCCTTGAACAAGGATTTTTCCGACCGTGTGAAGAAGCAAATCAGAGTTGTTGAGGAGGAAAAAAAGTACAAGGCCTTTCATACCAAGCTGAAAGACCTTGAAAGACTTTTCCTGAAACAGAAACAAACGATTTATAAAACCGAAGAGCTTATCCGTTCGGCAAAAGATGAACGGGTTACTTTATAAATCCTTTATTCCTCATCAGCGGTGTGATATCAGGCTGACGGCCGCGGAAATTGAAAAACATTTCATTTGGATCCAAGGTCCCATCTTTAGCTAAGATGTTGTATCGTAGTGATTTGGCAGTTGCCTGATCGAATAATCCTTTTTCCTTGAATGCCTGAAAAGCATCATTGTCGAGTACTGCGGCCCACTGATATCCGTAATAACCGGCATCATAACCACCGGTAATATGGATAAAATACGTACTCCTGTAACGGGGTTCAATTTCAGGTATCAGGCCTTTACCGGTCAGGAAATCTTTTTCGAATTTTCCGATATCCAGAAGAGAAGTATCCGTGCGGCTGTGAAAAGCCATATCCAGATAGCAGGCAGCCAGAAATTCGGTTGAAATAAAGCCCTGGTTAAAGTAGCTGGTATTGGTCAGCTTGGTGATCAGTTTATCCGGAATGACTTCACCGGTCTGGTAATTTTTAGCAAACGATTTGAGCACTTCAGGTTCTGTGCACCAATGTTCCATGATCTGGCTCGGCAGTTCAACAAAATCCTGTGCTATAAATGTGGTGCTTAAAACGTTTTCAGCAAAGAGCCCTTCCAGCGAATGGCCGAATTCATGAAAGAGGGTTTGCACATCATCCAGGCTGAGCAAGGCTGGTTTGTCGCCTGCCGGCCGGGTGAAATTGCCCACCACGGTAACTACCGGAGTGATCTTTTTGCCATTCTTAACCCAATGATCGCGGTAAGCGCCGCACCATGCACCCTGCTGCTTGCTTGGGCGGGGAAACAGGTCGAGATAAAGAACACCGATATGCGAACCATCGGCTTCCTTAACCTCATATGCCATCGCTTCCGGATGTGGCTTCGGGATATTTGAAATTTCTGTAAATGTGATCCCGTACAATTTGTGAGCGACATCGAAGGCACCGTCCCTCACATTTTCCATTTTGAAATAGGGCCTCAATTCATTTTCGTCCATATCGTACTTGGCCTTACGCAGCTTTTCAGCGTAATACCACCAGTCACTGCTTTCGAGTTTGAATTTTCCACCTTCTTTGGCAATGATTTGCTGCATTTCATCGCGATCACGAATGGCGGCCGGGATAGCAGCTGCCCAGATCTTATCCAACAGGGTAAAAACATTTTCCGGAACTTTTGCCATTCTGGATTCAAGAACGATATGTGCATGTGTTTTGTAACCAAGAAGTTGAGCCCTTTTTGCCCTGAGACTGATTATTTTGGCCAGTATGATATTGTTGTCCTTTGCGTTTCCGTTATTGCCACGATACAGGTATCCATTGTACAATTTCTTTCTCAACTCGCGGTTTTGGGCATATTGAAGGAATGGGGTCATGCTTGGGCGGGTAGGAGTAAATATCCATTTTCCTTCCATCCCGGCTGCCTTGGCTGCATCGGAGGCAGCACTTATCGCACCTTCAGGTAATCCGGCAAGATCTTCCTTCTTGTCGATAACCAGTTTAAAGCTATTAGTCTCCGACATCACATTCTGGTCAAACTGTACGGCCAGAACAGCTAATTCGGAATTCAGCTTTTTCAGATTTTCCTGTTTTTCCTTGCTGAGATTGGCCCCGTTGCGGACAAATCCTTTGTATAGATTCTCAAGTATGTAAGTCTGCGTAGCATCGAGCTTGAATTTCTTCTGATTGTCATAAACAGATTTAATCCTGCTGAAAAGATTGGGGTTCAAGCTTATGGCATCATTATGGGCGGATAATTCAGGAGAGATGGCAACCTGAATTTGTTGAAGCGAGTCATTGGTATTGGCTTCGGCCAATCCAAAAAATATGCGTGATACTTTGGTCAACAGTGCACCGCTTTTATCGAGGGCAACGATCGTATTTTCGAAAGTTGGTTCCTCCTTGTTATTAATTACGGCTTCAACTTCCTTCATATGTTCTTCCATCCCGAGTTTGAATGCGGGAGTGTAATGATGGGGTTGGATGAGATCGAAAGGCGGTACGCCAAATGGGGTGGTGAACTCAATAAGAAGCGGATTGTCCATAACAGTAGTTTTAGGGCTCGTTTTGCAGGCGGAAATGGTGCCCAGAAGAAGGAGACCGGCAAAGAAAAATTTCGTGTTCATCAGATCAGAAGATTTAGGCGGATTTGATTATGATGGTTTTAAGAATATCTGAAACATCCTCGATGGAATCAGTTGCTAATTCCAGTGTTTCCAGAATCTCTTTATTCTTTATAAGTTCGATAGCATTTTTCTCTGTTTCGAATAATTCAGATAAAAGCTGGTGGTAAATATCGTCAGCAACATTTTCAAGCTCATTGATCTTGACACATGCATCCGAGATCTTTTTCGGCTTTTTAAGATTATGCAGCTCCTTGGTGGCAATTTTCAGTTGATCGCAGCCACGGATAATTACGGCTACCATCTCCTTAAACTGAGGAAGAAGCTTTTTGGGTTTATAAAGCTTAACCTGTTGGCTGCAAGCATTTATATAATCAAGTATATCATCCATTTTTGATACCAGCTGATGGATATCTTCGCGATCGAAAGGAGTGATAAAGGTGGTATCGAGGGCATCGAAAACGCCATGGGCGATATCATCGGCTTTCTTCTCGAGGTTCTTGATCTCCCGGAATAAATCATGTTGTATTGAAGGTTCACTGCTTTCCACAATTTTCGACAAAGCCTGTGCAGATTCAGAAACCAGATCGGCAAGTTCTTCGAATAAAGGGAAGAATTTTTCTTCTTTTGGAAGCAGAATTTTTTTAATAAAGCTGGTTGCCATATCAGGTTAATGTTTAAGGATTAACTTGGAAATTATTAAATAGATGCCTCCGCTGATAATGATATTTGCTGGGATAGTCATCAGCCATGCTTTCACAATATTACTGGCAACTCCCCATCGAACGGCGCTTAATCTCTTGGCCACACCAACTCCCATAATTGAACCGGTAATTGTATGTGTTGTACTGACCGGTATGCCGCCAAGGGTTGCAAAAATGACCGAAATAGCTCCGGCTGTTTCAGCGCAGAATCCCTGTACCGGTTTCAAGTGAGTGAGTGAGGTGCCGAGGGTTTTTATTACTTTTTTACCTCCGGCAATAGTTCCCAGTGCTATGGTCGAATAACTGATGAGGATAACCCAGCTCGGGATATAGAACTCGCCTCCAAGCTGACCGGTGCTGAACAGTAATATCGAGATGATACCAATAGTTTTCTGGGCATCGTTGCTGCCGTGTGCCAGACTAAACACTGCTGATGAAACCAGCTGCATGAGCCTGAATCCTTTATCAACCTTTCGGGGCGCAGTTTTTCGGAAAACCCACATGGTAGCCGACATGACCAAAAATCCAAGAATCGTACCGAATACTGGCGCAATAACAATGAAAATCGACACTTTAATGATTCCGCCCATGACTAGTGCACTTTTTCCTCCGATCAGCAGAGCTGGACCAATCAACCCTCCGATCAGTGCATGAGAAACAGAGTTTGGCAATCCGTAACGCTGGCAGGTCCATACCCATATGATAGCCGAGATCAGGGCAGTAAGGATTACGTACTCATTTATAACGGATGATTCGATAATTCCTTTACCGACGGTTTTGGCAACATGCACGCCAAAAATAAAAAGAGCCGCAAAGTTCCAGAATGCAGCCCAGAGAACACCGACAAACGGGGTGAGAACTCTTGTTGAAACCACCGTGGCGATCGAGTTGGCAGCATCATTCCTTCCGTTCATGAAATCGAACACCAGGGCTACCCCAATAATGATAATGACCAGTGTAGGCATGATAATCCTTTATGCTGATTTGATGATGATGGTTTTCAAAATATCTGAAACATCCTCTATCCGGTCGGTCGTTGATTCAAGAGTTTCAAGTACCTCCTTATTCTTGATAAGTTCGATAGGATCGGTCTCTGTGTCGAATAATTCAGAAATCAACTGATGGTAAATATCGTCGGCAATGTTTTCGAGCTCATTGATCTTAACGCAGGCGTCATTGATTTTCTGCGGATGTTTCAGGTTATGGAGTTCCATAACAGCTACCCTGATTTGTTCGCATCCCCTGACAACAACCAGGCAAAGTTCCCGAAATTGAGGAACCAGCTTCTTGGGCTTGTACAACCTGATCTGCTGGCTGCATGAATTGATGTTATCCAACACGTCATCCAGCTTTGAGGTTAGTTGCTGAATGTCCTCCCGGTCGAATGGGGTGATAAAGGTGGCATCAAGTGTGTCAAAAACCTGATGAACGATATCATCTGCCTTGGTTTCAAGCAGTTTAATTTCCTTAAAAGTATCTTCCTGAAGTGAAGGCTCGTTGTGGTCGATTATCCTGGCCAAAAGATGAGCAGCTTTGGAGATGAGTTCCGACATGTCCTCAAACATTGGAAAGAACTTCTCTTCCTTGGGCAGTAGTAGTTTTCGAATAATACCTTTGGCCATAATAAAATGAATTACAGATAGTTATAAAAGAAAAATCCAGATAATGGATTCGCGGTAAGTTACTCTTTTATTACTTCTGCGACAACCTGCTGGTGTGATTTTTTATGCGGAGGATGAGGATTCCAACCGGCAATTCCCAGCATAAGGAAAAACCCAAGAATATAGGCGAGAGTCACATGCCAGCCTTTTCTCAGATAGGCAAAGGTGTCCTTAGCTTCGGGATACATATTGGAAAGCGCTACGCCGGCCGAAGATCCGAACCAGATCATTGAACCACCGAATCCAACAGCAAAAGATAAGATGCCCCAATCGTAACCCCCTTGTTCGAGGCAGAGCTTGGTGAGCGGTATATTATCAAACACAGCAGAAACAAATCCGAGGCTGAAGGAGCTGAACCAGGAAGCTTTAGGCAGTTCTTCAACCGGCATCATCGATGCAATCGTAACCAATGACATCAGGAAAATTGTTCCTCTCCAGGCATTTTTCATTTCATGCCATGGGGTTTTCCGGAATGTTGAACCGATAAATATGGCAACCCAAACACCAATTGCCGGAAAATCGAGCAGGTAATTCGAAAGGATGGCTCCAATCAGGATGAGAAAAACGATCAATAGCTTTCCTTTATCTACCCTGATTCCGGGTTCATTATTTGCATCAATGGGTTGATGCTTATGCTGCTGCCGTGCTCCGATAACCGCGAAAACCAGAAAGGCCCCGATGGATCCCCAGAAGGCTTCCAATACCCATAACGGGTTTACACCGTCGATCCACATCAGGGTGGTCGTCGTATCACCAACAACCGAACCGGCACCTCCGGCATTACTGGCTGCGACAATAGCCGCCAGAAAGCCCAAATGGACCCTGCCTTTATAAAGAACCATGGCCATTGTGCCACCTATCATGGCAGCTGCTATATTATCGAGGAACGACGATATGATCATGACAATCAGCAGCAAGACTAACCCGCCGGTCCATCCGTTAGGGAGGTAATTCGGAAGGATATCAGGTACCCTTGATTCTTCAAAATGCTTGGCCAGAATGGCAAAACCGAATAATAGCCCCAAAAGATTCACCAGGGTTCTCCATTCCCCTTCGCGTTGCGGCGTTCCGATAATGTGACCCGGAAGATCGAAGCCGGTATCGAAAATCAATTTGAAAGCAAGAACGATAACCAGCCCGATTACGGCAACCTCCATGGTGCGCTTATGAAAAACCGCAACACTCACCAGTGTCAATGCAAACAGGATAAACTCCACCCTTACAGGACCGATCGACGGTACAACGCTTGCTCCGGCGGCAAATGTGGACAGCGGAATGAGTAGGAATAATAAGATTAAGGCGGATATGCGGTATGCGGGATGGTTGGTTGGGGACGACATTGGATATCGAGGTTTAGGGCAAATGTATATTCAATTTAGAGATTCCGATTTAGAATTCCGAAGAATTAAGGTCGAGATTCGAATTCGGAACTCTGAATTGGAATCTCAACCTTCAAGATCTCGAATCTTTAAACAGGAATCTCAACCTTGGAGTTTTTTTATGGATTTGGTTTCTGTTTTTTTTTGTACATTTATTAAAATATTATGTATCTGATATTTAGGTATAACTGGCAGCATGCTGATGAAGACCTTACTTACATCATTTGTTTTTCTCTTCCTGTTGGTTGCCTGCGACCCGATACCCAAACCACCACAAGCTGATTTGATTATCACTCCATCCTCCGGAACAATTAAGACAATCTTTGATCTTGATGCTTCCCTGACTGTTGACCCCGATGGACTTCAACAGTTATTGGAAAGCCGGTGGGACTTTGATGGGGATGGAACCTATGACACGGAATTTGCAAAAGGCCTGATTACCGCTGTACGATATAAGTCAACAGGACAGTATCATCCTGTGGTTGAAGTCAGGGATGCACAAGGATTGACCTCCACCGCTACAGCAACCATTGATGTTAACGACATCAGTACGTTTACTGATTCCCGAAATGGAAAGAAATATCCAATGGTACGATTCGGAAAACTCTGGTGGATGGCTCAGAACCTTGATTATGGAAAGCTCATCGGTCCGGAGCAAAGTCAGACGAATAACGGAATAGCAGAGAAATACAGATATCCCGGGGACGATCCTGATAGCTTATTCGGAGGACTTTATCAATGGGGTGAGGCCATGGGGTATTCACATACAGAAGGTGTGCAGGGGATTTGCCCGGCCGGCTGGCGCTTGCCAACAGAGTCCGATTGGAAAAACCTGATGTCCTTCTTTGTGGACCCACTTCAGCCAAGGCCATCACCTTATTGGATCAGCGGTTGCAAGTATGTCCCGGACCAGTGGGTCCAGCACAACAATTACTATGCATCAGGCGCCATATTTAAATTATTGAAATCAACCGGTGGTACAGGTTTCGATGCCATTATGGTAGGCTATCGGAACCCCGATGGCAATTTTGGTGATCAGGATTACTATTTTCCAGGAAAAACGGCAAGTTTCTGGACCTCCTCTACTGATGGTATTTATGCCATACGAAACCGGTTTTACGTAACGGAAGATAACCAGGGCGAGGTATTCAGTTTTGCCGATAATAAACAGTTTGCTTTTTCAATCAGGTGTGTAAAAAATGCTCAATAAGAAAAACATACTACCTCTGATAGCGTCATTGCTGGGTTTTATTTTCACCGCTTGTGAGACCGACATCAATTTATATACTGATGTTAAGAGTGATCAGGTGATCATATATGGGGTGCTGGATTGTTCCGCAAAAACCCAGGTTGTAAGAATAGGCAAGATGATCCGGCCAGATGCTACTGCTCTGGATTTTCTCTCTCTGGCAACGCCGGTTCAGTCAGACTCTTTGGCGGTTGATATTCAGGAATGGGCAAATGGTCTGTACTGCAATTATAATTTGCCCGTGGCCGACAGTCAGGAAAATTCAAACATGACCCTTTTCAAAGGAATATTCGAACCCTACGATTTCATGGAATATAAACTCGTGGTCACCAATAAAAATACAGGTAGTCTAATCATTGCCAAAACTTTACCTCTGACCGACCCTAAGATTCTTAAACCCGGAATGGACAACATGGCGTGTACTTTCAGTGACACGCTCAACCCTTTTGAATTTAAGTATTCAGTTATTCCAAGGGGAATGATTTATCAATTGGAACTTAGAATCCAGTATGTTGAGTTCACGATGCAGGGAGATACTTTGTTCAAAGAGGGAGTTTTTGCTTTTAATCCGGTTTATGTGGATGATCCGCCTGATTATGTCCCAACCCGCATCAATTATGGCAAAGATGTTACGCGGACAATTCCCCCACAGTATATTCTGAACATTTTTGCCAGAATAATCCCATCCTCTCCTTCGGTGGATGCCCGGCTCCTCTACCGTTTCAACTTCACAGTATGGGCGGGTAACGACATACTAAGGAACTATATACAGATGGGCAGCAAATATGAGGATAACAGAAAACAGTTCTTCTCCAATATAGTTGGTGGTTATGGCTTGTTTGCTTCCTGCAGCCACATTGCAGTCACCGGGTTGAGGCCTGACGATGCCTTTCTGACAAATTTATCAGAGAGCCCGACAACCAGCAAGTTGAAATTTAAGAGGTACCTGTATAACGGCAGGTTTAGTGTAGCAAAAGACCCTGTTCAAATCTTTCCAAACCTGATGAACCCGAAATGTGATGAAGGCTATTAAATTAATAATCATTTCCTTATTGCTGGTTCTGACCACTATGCAGGTGATGAGCCAGAATCGCTTAATCAAGGGTTATGTCTTCAACTCTGCAGATGGTTCCCCGGTTTACCTCGCGGCTGTGCAGATTTTAAACATGGAGCGTGTTGTATTTACTGACGAATCAGGATATTTTATTATCAATCAATTGACAGCAGGAACATATACTTTGAAAGTAAATTCCCTGGGATACAATCCCTATCAGGAAGAGGTTAAAATTGAAGGTTCCAATGAACAGTTGCTGATAAAGATTGACCCTTCCACGATACAGATTAAGGAGGTGAAAGTTTCAGGAGAGAGACAACGTTATAGCCGCATGAACATGATAGGTGCCTATCAACTGAATGCTGCAACTATCAGTAAAGTGCCATCCATTGGTGGGCAGTCGGACCTTGCGCAATTTCTTCAGGTTATTCCGGGAATCAATTTCACTGGAGACCGTGGAGGGCAATTTTATATCCGGGGCGGAGCACCGGTTTACAATAAAATCACCCTCGATGGACTCACGGTAATCAGCCCATTTCATTCCATTGGATTTATGTCGGTTTTTGACACGGATATCATTAGTGTAGCTAACGTTTATACTGCCGGGTTCAATGCTCAGTACAGTGGCCGGCTTTCTTCAATAATCGACCTGAAAACCCGGGATGGTAACAGGACCAGGATGGAAGGGAAGATAGGGGCTAACACTTTCGGGTATGATTTACTGATACATGGACCGATTATCAAAATGAAACCAGAGGATAGCCGGTCGGTTTCCTACCTTTTCAATTATAAAGGTTCATACATCGATAAAATTGCTCCGAAGATATATCCTTACCTGGATTCCCTGGGGCTTCCTTATAAATACGGGGATTTTTATGGAAAAATATCGACAGTAGGACGAAAAGGAGACCAACTCAGCTTTTTTGGTCATCATTTTTCAGATCAGGCCAATTTCTCTAACCTGCTGAATACCTCCTGGGTAAGTAATTCTATTGGCTCAAAACTTGTGTTAACGCCTGCCGGTTCAGAGTATTTACTAACCGCTTATATTGGATATTCTGATTTTTATGGGAACATTTATGAGGCAAATAAAACTCCAAGGGAAACCCGATACAACAACTTTCAGGCAAATATTGGATCCGGGGCCTATCTGAAGAAAACTGAATTCAAATGGGCGTTGGAGATTTCCGGCATCAGTACCAACTACACCTTTGTTGATTTAAATGATGTCGTTAGCCGGGAGACCAGCTATACCACTGATCTCAACGTGTATGGGCAATTAAAAAAGACTTTTAAGAAGTGCATCCTGGAACCCGGGATCAATGTTCATTATTTTTCGAGCCAGGGCTATATTGCTTTTGAACCCCGTTTGCAGTTTAAATACAATTTCAATCCCATTCTCAGCTTTAATTTTGCCACTGGATTGTACGCGCAGGATTTATTTTCAACGGTTTCAGAGCAGGATATCACGAATCTGTTTCAGGGATATTATACCGGCACCGATTTAATTCAGACTCAGTTTAAGGGATCAGATATCAGCAATAGCATTCAGAAGGCCTGGCACGGGGTTGCCGGGTTAACAACTTTTTTCCCCAATAACCTGAAGCTGACCGCCGAGATTTATGCCAAGGATTTCTATCGACTGGTAAACTATAACCGGAATAAAATTTATGAGGACACCAAGGCAAACAAGGAGGTGATTGATTATCTCAAGAAGTACTTCATCATTGAAAAGGGATGGTCCTATGGCTTGGATTTATTGGTTGACTATCAGAATGACTGGTTCAGTTTATGGTTAGGTTATTCTCTTGGTTTTGCCTCCCGGCAGGATGAATTTTCAACCTTTACGCCCCACTTCGACCGCAGGCACAACATTAACCTTCTGGTCAATTATATACCCATAAAAAATGTAAGTATCAAGGCACGCTGGAATGTCTCGTCCGGATATCCTTTTACGCAGAATATGGGATTGTATGAAGAAATGAAACTTGATTATGGTACTCTTATTCAAAGTTTGACTTCAGGTGGAAACCTTTCAGTTCTTTATGGCCCCTATAACGAGGGTAGGCTCCCCTGGTATCACCGGCTGGATATTTCGGCTCACTGGATTATAAAAATCACCAAAACGGTTTCCATCGAACTCAATGCCGGGGTGATGAATGCTTACAACCGCCAAAATGTTTTCTACCTCGACCGGGTCACCGGAAAACGGGTTGATCAATTGCCGATCTTACCCAATGCAGGTATGGTTGTGCGGTTTTAAACCTTCCTACTTCTGAAACCCTCTTACTTCATCGGGCGTCATTGTGTTTTTAGGGTCAAAATCCTTTGAGGCAGCATATCGTGAAAGGCTAACCAGCATCTGCCGCGCGGCAGGTCTCTGATCCAATTTGTGGGTAAGGTCGCTGCCGGTAATGATCAGCTTCCCGGTGCCGACATGCGCTTCGAATATCAGAGCCAGACTGCGGTTGGTGAACCAGTCGTCGATGATCCTGACTATTGGCTGCGGGGCCTCTGAAAGTCCGTCGAGCAACAAAGGTTTTGCCGGTGCAACGAGATCCCACCACTGGAAAGTGGTGTAATATTCCGTTGGAAAATCTTTCAGTGCAGGGTGTTTGGGGTTGCACAGTATTCCCAAAGTATGTGGGGCCTGGCCTCTTGTCCAGGCGGTATTCCAGAAGATACTGGAAAATCCGAGAGCTATGCTTCCACCTTTTTGCGGAGCCACCCCATCAGGACCAAGGCTCAGAATTGCCGACCCGCCTTGTTCCAGCAGTTTGATTAATTGGGGGGTAACTGTATTGAAAACCTGAATGTCGGATTTGGCGACAGAAACAGGTTTTTTAGGATAGACCCAAAAATCCCATCGGTTAATTCTTTCGCCAACACTCACTTCGAGTGTGAATTTCGAGGCCTTGGTAACCCCGTTCAGCGCCCATTCAATTTTGCCAACAGGAGTATTGGTCCCGGTAGGTATGGCTGCTGCCGACCACGAAACCTCCTTCTGAATTTGTCCTTCAGCATTCAGAATTCTGATTGGCCCTTTGACTTCTTTGAGTTGAGCAGGACCATAATTGGCAATCTCAACGTCAGCTTTAAAGGTTTCATCCGTATTCAAAATCAGTTTGGTCATTCGGGCTAAAGGAACAACTGAATTGCAGAAAAGGGAATATTCAGCAGGTGTAATGTATCCCTTTTGTTCCCAGAATGGATTCAGCACCCCAACGAGAGCAGTCCCCTGACCGGGGAAGTCGTGCAGGTCGAGTAGCTGGAATCCGGCCATCCCGGGAGTGCGCATAGCTGCTTCGATATCAGCCTTATAACATAGGGCTTGCAATTTGCCGGAAGCCAGGAGGAATGAATCTGCCAATTGGCCAAGATGATTGGCTTCGAGAGTCTCCTTGAATATCTCGAAGTTTTTAGCTTTCAGAACGCCGGTATATTGCTTGATTTCTTTTAAATCAGGATATACGCACCATTGACCTATTTCATGACTGACCACTGGTTTGCCGGGAAAGTCCTTTGTAATGATATCCCTGTAATCGTAAGCAGTTTGAGGGGGCTGGGCATTGATTATGCTGTTGAGCCCCTGACCCCAGCCCTGGATTCTTGGATTCGGCGTACTGTAAAAATCAAGAGATGGCACAATCGGCCAACCTGATGCGGAGGTGTACACGCGACGGCTATCCTTGTTTTTCCAATAGGAGACAAACTCTTCGAGGAAAGCAACCTGGTTATTTCCACCTGGCTCATTTCCATAGGACATCATCACAAAAGATGGGTGATTTCCATAGTCATTCACAATGCGCTCACTCTCAGAATAAAGCCAGTCGTCGAAGGTATTGCCGGTGCCCACGGAGGTCCAGGCACAACACTCTACGTAAAGGTAAATTCCTTCGATATCTGCGGCGATGAAAGCGGCTTCAGGCGGGCACCAGGAATGAAACCTCATGTGATTGAGGCCATGTGCCTTAATGATTTTGTATATACGTTGCCACTCATCAACTTTCAATGCCGGATAGCCCGTTTTTGGGAAAATCGCACATTCCAGCGTGCCGCGCAGAAAAGTGGGACGGCCATTGATAGCCAAACGGCTACCTTGTGCCTTGAAATCACGCATCCCGAAAAGAATATCAGTCCTTTGTACATCCCTGGTTTTTGTCATGGTAAGCGTGAACGTCATGTTGTATACGTTGGGCGAAAACTCATCCCACAGCAAACAATCATCGCCCATTGGATAAACCAATTGAAAAGCTTCGGTTCCGGCAGGTACTTCTTTTTTAATCCTGATGGGGTTTAGCGAATTGCCTGTTTTTCCATAAGGGTTGACAACAACTTCTATTGTGACCGGTTCAGTCTTTGAGGAACTGCTTTCAATGCCGCCGACAATTTTAACTACATGATTTAACATATCAGGATAAAGCTTGATGTTTCCCAACCTTACTGCCGGTAATGCTTCGATGGTTATTTTCCCGGCAATACCGTTCCAGTTTGATTGGGTATGATCGGATACACTGTGCGCGTTTTCACCCACATTGACGATCATACGGTTATCCATTCGAATGGTAAGAAGATGTGATCCGGGAGTGGCAATTTTTGTTAAATCGTAACAATGGGCTGTGGCCAGGCTGTTCATTTTGCCGGCAAATTTTCCATCGATCCAAACCGATGACTCCCAATGACACCGTTCGAGTGTGAGCACAATAGGTTGCCCTTTCCATGCGGAGGGTATTTTTATTTCGCGCTGATACCAGGCTGGACCTACATAATAGAGTTCGGGCTGAAGCCAGAAGGGTATTTTGACATTCCCCGGCTTACGGTATTTCTCGTATTTATCGGCAGTATACCACGATTTATCCACCACTTGGCCGGTCCATTTTGTTCGGGTGGTCACCGGAAACCCTTTGCCGTTTTCTGCGAGCGAGCCTGGCAAGTGCAAAGTGTCCAGTGGAAATGCCTCGTTAAACCACTTCTGATTTATTCCTTCGTCGAGCGAGTCAATCCGGAATTTCCAGGTGCCCGACAAGTCGCGATGGTAGGTAGTTGGCTGGCAGGATGCGAAGATCGTTATCAATGCGAAAGCGAGAATAGGGGTAAGGGGGTGTTTCATATAATGTGCTAATTTGCTAATTTGCTAATGTGTTGATTAGATCTCATGGTTACAATTACTGAAGTTCTTTCCCCTGATATCGGAAGGGCAAAGATCCAGTTTTCACCTGATTTTGTTCCAGCGACCACTTTATTGTTGATCCTGATTGATACACTCTTAGCCAAGGTTGAATGCACCGTCAGATTTGTTGTGTGACTATTATTAGTCCGGTTTTCGATTTCAAAACTGATCTTTCCGAAATCATTATTTACCCGGATTGGCTTTTCAGCGGAAAACCCGTCACGTTCCAACTCAAGAGTTATGCGGTTATCTGCCAGGATAGCATAAAACTTTTTTCGCAAACCGTCGCGCGGGATAGCGTCCATATAACTGGAAGATTGACTAAGTGTGCCACCATAGGCGATCCAACCAAATAAAGAATCGCGCGTGAGGATCGTTGCAGCCATACGAGTGGAGGAACCATATCCAAGGTCAATCTCTCCGTCATAATTCCAGGGGCCCCGGGGAACCTCTTTGCGTATCCAGGCATGGCCCCACTTGGAGTTGTTAAATGTCCAGCCGCTGGCCCCGTCGTTTTCCTTGCCGGGATACCAGAATCCGTAATTATTTTCAGAAGTGCCGGCATTCATTAAAGCCCAGTGACATAGGTAGGATGCATATCCGAGCTGCAGCCAGTCGTTCGGATTTTTAGCGAAGTTGACTGCATAATCCAGAATGCCCCAACCGCCCATATTAGCCATGTAACTCATTGATCCTCCATCAGAACTGGAAGTAAAATCGGCTCCTAATAAATAGTAACTTGTTTCGAGCCAGCCTCTTACCGCCAATCCGCCCATCAATTGCCGGTCCATGAATTCACGAGCATCGGCCCGGCTGACTTTCGGATGCGAATACCACTTTTGCTTATTCTTATCGAACCACAGATTCGTATCGGGTTTCATGTCATTCAATGTCCCATACTTGGCTAAAGCATAGGACGATTCAAAAGCCGTGCGATCAAGACTGTACTCGCTCCGGAACGGATATTTATCGTCGTACACAAAATACTTCACTTTCTTCTCCCATTCACCCCTCAAAACTTCAGCCTTTTTTGATCCTTTAAGTTCATTAATTAAGTCAGGTATGACGAGCTCGTTATAGCATCCCCACTTATACGTTTCGTACCACGGTAATATCTCGTATGGATAAGTGAAATAGGCTTTTGCAGTTTGATAAGCCCGCTCGAGATACTCATCGGCTTTCAGGTAGTGAACCATATCAGGATACAATTTGGCGATTTGGTACATGTGCCAGTATAACATGATCATATGCGGGTAATCATAAGAGCGCCAAACATTCATTTTATCGAGATTGCGGTTTTTTACCCCGGCGCGAGCCACAGGATCGCGGTTAACCATCCAGTTGGGTGTTCCGTAGATGCCATAGGGATAGGGCGTTTCCTGATCGGTTCGCTGTAATTTTCCCCAAACGAAATTCTTCAGATAATACTCCACTGATTCGATCTCCTTCTGATCGGGATGGACAACGTTTTTTGCCGCCACGAACGGCGCCTTGCAAAGGGCCGGATCATCGCAGGCGAGAACATAGCCCCACCAGAAATCAAAACCGTCTGTATTGTCGGGTCCGCGCAGTACTTTATTCTTCATATCATATACTGAATAAAGCCCATTGTACCACTTGGTCGAATCGCGGTGTTGCTGATGATTGACAATAAATCCGGAACGTTTTTTAAACAGGGTTTCGAGCGGCTGGCAAGAGAAAAATTCGAGCTGAGTGGCCAGTTTGCCATTGTAATGTATGGTCAGCTTGTTCTCGCCGGGTTTGCGAAACCTGACCTCATATTGGAAATGATCAGCGGGTTCCTCTTTCAGAAAAGTAATATCCGTTTGATGAGGGAACTCTGCCTCTATCGAGTCTACTTTATTTTTTGTATGGAGTGAAAAGCGGGCTGTCAGGTCCTCGGGGACAGTCATTCCAGGAACCACCCGGATATCGAACAATCCGTTATCATATAATAAGTTACGTAGCTCCTGATAGCTTTGGGCCCACTGGATCCTGAAACCATATCTCACCCGGCTGTTTTTACCGTTGACCGGATCAAGAGTCACTGAAGTATTCGTCTGACGCCAGGTTCCGCGGGTTTCCAGATTTGCGGTATGGGCTGAATGGATATAGGCCAGAAAACCCCCGCTATTCGTGAAATACTCCAGTTTTGTTCCTGGTCGTACCGTCATCAATAAATATGGCGGCTGTCCGGATGGCTTGGTGAAATACAGGAATGATCCATTACCCGAGATGAAGTTATGCTTGGTAAAACATTGCTCGAAAATCTCCTTCGGATCTTCCCCGCCAGGAGTTTTCCAGGGAATTGGTATCGCCAGGTCGCCAATGGTGACTGGAAAATCCATCATGCTCTCAATGCTGATCTCATAATCGATCCAATTCTCTCCAAGCGTAAAGGTCTGCTCCATCTTCAACGGCATCCCTGGCAAATAATCCTGCTCTGCCTGAAGCCAGTCACCGTTTCCCACCTTGTACCTGACCACTGCATTTCCTAATTGACCGGAAAGAAGATTGGCATGGGTCGGATCCTGCGGGCAGGTGATGGAGGTGAGGGCGTGGGAATTGTAAGTTGCCTTGATACTGCTGTTTACTAGCACCTGAGTTATGGCAGATGGCAAAAGGCATAGGGCAAAAATCAGGCAAAAGAAACAGGATTTAAGTATCAGGTTTGGGCGATGGATAAACGGCTTCATGGTATCAGGTTTTACTTCCTTGTCACATTGGTACTTGGTTAAATCATCACATTAGCACAATTGCATATCAGCACATTAGCAAATTAGCAAATTAGCAAATTGTCACATTGTCACATTAGGAGTTCTGCGCCCGCAGCCTTATCCAGCAACCAGACCAGTTTGCCCTGTGCCGGATTAACGAGTGACGCCGGCAGCGTATCCCAGTCATCACTTTTTTCCAGGATCTGAGCAACCTTCTCCGCTTTGCTTATGCCGGTGGCAAGGAAGCAGACTTCCTTTGCATTATTGATCAGCTTGCCGGTTGCAGTGATCCGTTTTTGCCCGGTGACAGGATGCTGGCTCGTTTCAAAGAGCTTATCGGAATAAAATAAGCTGATATTTTCGGGGAAAATGGAAGCGGTATGCCCATCCTCGCCCAATCCCAGGATAATCAGGTCGAACTGCGGAATCCCATTGAAGTGTGGCAGCATGAAATCGACTCTTTCAGCATATCTTATGGCTTCACCTTCCGGTTCATCTTCCCCATTAATCCGGCAAAAATTCAATTCTTGCAAATTGAGATGCCTGAATAGATTTTGATAGGTCATGTGGTAGTTGCTCTCTGAATCAGAAGGCGCAACACATCGCTCATCACCCCAGAAAAAAGCTATGCGCGACCAATCAATCTTAGTCCGGTACTTTTCGATGATGATTTTAAAAATGGCTTTTGGTGTCGATCCGCCTGATAGTGCAATAGAGTAATACTGACCGCTCGATTTATTGAGCATCTGCCGCTGAATCCGGGACATTAAATACCCGGTCAGCTCTTCCAGATCCTTGAATATCTTGATTTTTGGTTCCATTTTATAGCTCGCAGTAAATTCCGTCATCTGATAAGTTTTTACAGGGATAACGCCAGGTCATGCTGGGCTCCTCAATCAGGTCATCGGCTCTTTCCGGGCCCCAGGTGCCTGCCGGATACCCGTAAACCGGTATGCATGGATTGTTTTTCCACTCATTCAGTACAGGATCCAGAAAATTCCAGGCTGCCAGCACGGCATCGGCACGGGCATACAAGGTGGAATCGCCGGTCATACAGTCGAGTAACAGCCGTTCATACGCCTCCGGTATCCGCGCAATCGACAGGTCGGAATAATGGAAATCCATATTCACGGTTTGAACCTCAAAACCGGCACCAGGAGTTTTCATCCCAAATTTCAG
This sequence comes from uncultured Bacteroidota bacterium, assembly GCA_903851365.1. Taxonomy (GTDB): domain Bacteria; phylum Bacteroidota; class Bacteroidia; order Bacteroidales; family UBA12481; genus UBA12481. The sequence continues at coordinate 213,848 of CAINOB010000062.1, read as the reverse complement.
GAGAATGCCCTCGTCAGGCTGAATCCTTATAACCAGTTGATTGTGAGTTTCTCCGTTTGATTTATTTGCAAAAAGATAATGAGGGGTCGGTTTAAAATGGATAACCGCCTCCGTAACTCTGGTTGGCAGCTTTTTGCCGGTGCGGATATAAAAAGGCACACCGCCCCAGCGCCAGTTATCGATATAGAATTTTAATGCCGCATAAGTTTCGGTCTTTGAATCAGGATTAACGCCTACCTCCTCGCGGTAGCCTTTTATTTTTTCCCCCTTGATGGTAGAAGCAACATACTGACCACGTATTGCCGATCTCGTAATCTCTTCAGGCGTATAGGCCCTGATGGATTGAAGCACTTTAACCGTTTCATTCCTGATGGCATCGGAGTGCATCGAAGCAGGCGGTTCCATAGCCATGAGCCCGACAATCTGGAGCAGGTGGTTCTGGATCATGTCGCGCAGTGCACCCGATCCTTCATAATATCCACCCCGTTTTTCAACCCCCAGGCTCTCAGCAGAGGTGATCTCAACATGATGAACAAAATTCCTGTTCCAGAGGGGCTCGAATATCCCGTTGGTAAATCGCGTAACCAATACATTCTGAACGGTTTCCTTACCCAGATAGTGATCGATCCGGTATATCTGGCTTTCGAGCCAGTCTTTTTGCAATGAACTGTTTAATTCAATTGCACTTTGCAGATCATATCCAAAGGGCTTTTCAATGATGATCCTTTTCCAGCCTGCCGACTGATCATTCAGGTCGATTTTTGCCAGATGCTGCGGAATAATGCCGTATAAACTCGGGGGAGTAGACAAATAGAAAATGGTATTTGCCGGGATATTCAATGAGTTTTGCAAACCCGCCAGCTTTTCCTTTAAATCGATGAAGGAATCCGCATCCTGAGCATCGATGCTTTGATAATATACCTTCTGAAGAAATTCATTGATCCGTTCCTGATTCTTTTCATCAGAGAATTCGTTTACACCGGTTTTCAGGGACTCCCGGAAAAGATCGTCTGTCATTGGTGAGCGGCTGACACCTATAATGGCAAATTTTTCAGGTAATAAACCTTGGATTTCAAGCGAATAAAGAGCGGGAATCAGCTTGCGTTTTGTCAAATCACCCGAAGCGCCAAAGATTACTAATATTTGATTTTCAGCTCCCTTCATTTTCTACCTTTACATTTTTACGAATATACAACACCCCGATGGATTACATAACACGCAATGATGAGGTTGATGGTGTGGTAAGAAGTTTTTTTGGCGCTGGCCCGGCTGAACCCTCCTCAGGTGCTTATTTAACTAATTCGTCTATTTCTGATGATTTTCTGGCTTCCAATCCTGATCTTTTCCACCTGGAGGGCATTGATCTGGTATTAATTGACGAAAAGGATGGGGGCTCTCAGGTAACCTGCAGATATGAGCAATTCCATAAAAATATTCCGGTTTATGGAGCCTGGCTGAATGTTACGATAAGGAAGGTTGAAAGCGGGGTGGTATCATCAGTGAATAAAATCGATTACCAGATCCCGGATAATCTTGATGAATCGCAGGTTCAATTTTCCGCCGGTGATGCATTGAATTTTTTGCATGATCATTATGATCTTATGCTCAAGGGTATAACGAATTCTGAACCAAAGCTTTATGTGTATAAACAAAAGCTGGTCTGGCGAATAGAATTAGATTCACTATCACCTCGCAGGTATCTTGAACTGCTGATCAGTGCCATCGATGGAACTTTGGTCGCGGAAATCGACCGGCGAAGGTTTTACACCACCCGGCAAGCAAAAGTTTTCTGGCCCGATCCGGTTTCCTCCTCGCAAAACACTTCGCTTCACTGGGGCTCCCCGGTGTCGAAGCTCGATAAAGAACAGATGGAAATTACCCTCGAGAACCTTGATGATCCGATAGGACAGGTATTTTATCTGACCGGTAAATGGGTGAGGATGGCTGAGAAAGAGCATCCATCCATCAAAATGACTTCAACAGAAAATGACTTTATCTATTCCTGTGAGAACCGTAGTTTCCTGAGCGTTATGGCCTACTATTACATCGACCGGTTGGTGGAGTGGCTGCGATCGCTTGACAATCATGCATTTAATAAGGCGATGTCGGGTCCCATCGAAATAGATGCTCAGGCAGTGGATGGAGCTGATAATTCCCATTTTGCAGTTCCGTTATCAGGTCCGGTTTATATTGCTTTTGGTGAAGGCGGAACGCCCGATGCCAGTGATCCGGGTGTTATCACGCATGAATTCGGTCATGCAGTCCACTATTTTTTGCTCGGCGGTTTTAATGAGGCCGGGAGTTTTGAGGAGGGTTTCAACGATTTTTTATCGTGCGTTTTCCGCGATCGGTTTAATGTGCACGGGTTCGACCGGGCCAATCCGTTCCCCTGGGATAATAATTCAACTATCAGCTGGGATGCTACCCGCCGCTGTGATATGAAATATCGTTTCGATGATAAGGGTTACCCCAAATTTGGGTTCTATAAAAAGGGAACGGTCTATGCCACTGCTTTATGGGAAATCTATCAGGAGATTGGGGGTAAATCAAACAATGCTGATACCCGTTTAAAGGCAGCAGGTGAGATCACGGCGACCTGTCTGGAAATGTTAATTGCCGTGGGGAATACAAATCCCATCAATGATCTGGCGAACGGTTTGATCACCACCGATCAGAGCCGCACCGGTGGGATGCATGAGAAAGTCATCCGCGAGGCATTCAGGAAGAGGGGACTTTTGCTCTCTTAGTCTTTAATGATCTTTCTGGTAACCACAGAATTATCCGTAAAGGTGATGCGGATAACATAAGCACCTGGTTGAAAAGATCTTAAAGACAGCCTGTCAGTGTAACTGGCCGACATTACGATTTGCCCGTTCATATTGTAAAGGTCGATCTTTGTGACCTGGGCAGAGCGACTATGAATGATGAGCCAGTCGGTTACAGGATCAGGAAAGATCACGAGATCATTATTAATGCCGGTATCGTACCTTCCGGCTATGCTCTCAAACGTGAGGTTAATATTGCTGTAATACAGGGTGCTCTTGCCTTCGAATCCCGAATCAGTGCCGATGCAAACCCAAACTACACCATTCTCATCGGTGGAAATGGTGAAAGGATGAGTCGCATTCGATCTTTTTATTAAGGTATATACAGAGGTAGTATCGGTTACCCCGATATTTCCCAAGGTGTCCATATCCTTACCGGGCATAACCTGATTTGATTTGTCGATATTGATACGGAAATATCCGTTCGAATCCACTTTTTGAGGCTCGATCAGCGTAGCGCCGGCTTTAATGGTAACGCTTTCACCCGGCGATCCTCCTATGCCCATCGCCTTGGTCGGCACATCCGAAGCCAGGTCAATATCCACAACGAGCTTATAAGTCTCATTCGGCAATAGTCCGGTTATTTTTCTTTTGATAAACATGAACAGGTCGTCGCTGTGGTTATTGCCGGAAGTCATCAGGGAAAACTTTTTTGTATCCAGAGGTGCAGGAAGTTCTGAACGCTTGAATTTCAGCTCATAAAAGGCGGAATCCAACACTGGGTAATCAGCGAAATCGCCTTTCCAGCCCTGATATCCTTCAGAAAAATCGAAGAGGAGGGTTTGAGTGGTAAATTCACCGGATGCATGAATGTAAGCATTGGCCGGAGCATAATAATATCCGCCCGAGATCCAGATAGGTGAGGAGATGGCTTCATCACCGTCAGCCTGTTTTACACGGATATAATAATACTCCTTATCAAAGCAATTCAATTTGAAGGATATCACCGGATCAGTTGCACTTGTAACCCAGGTATGAATCACAGCCCCATTTCTGAGAAGTTCGATCTTGGTAAAGACTTCATGATCAGCATCAGAAGCCTGAATCAGGACATCATACAACCCTTCGCGAATGGTTGACCCCATTTCATTTCCATCGATTTTGAAGGAGAGTGCCATGTTTTTATCATAAGTGGAGAAAAATCTCCTGGCTTTCATGGCACTCATAAGGTCTTCGCGGGTATTTGCCGTTGCCAGCACCGCCATTCTGGAATCGGTTATTGTTCCCCAGCCGCCGGTATGACTGTCTTCGCTACCGCCAGCCCCGATTTTCCATCCCCTGACCAGTGCCTCATCATAATAGCTCAGATTTCCATCGCCCCAATAATATCCATCGTTATAATAATACCGCTCGAACCGTTTAGTATTATTCCATAATTCCATTCCGACAAATTTATCTGACGGGGGAGTGGTGAAATGAACGAACTCCTTGTGTTTACCATCTGTATGACCGGGATGATTAAAAAAGGCGATACAATCATGCTGATCGACCCACTGGCTCAGGCCGGCGAAATGTTTCGTAGAGCCGGTCGTCGATACATATTCATTTGAACCGGTGACGGTAACATGGCCCTCTATACTGTTTGTCCATTCGAAACCCCAGAAAGTGGTATAAATGCCGGGTTGATTATATTTTTCGGCTGCTGCTTTTGTTGCGGCCCATTCGGAAGCGCTGATCATATAGGAATGGTCCGAAAGGCTAAAAAAATCGAGGTGCCCGTTAACTTGGGCTGATTGATATGCCTGGTCGGCTGTTCCTTCACCATCCGAAAACTCGCAATGATTATGAAGAAGGCCATAATAAACCTTATAACCGCCAATAGATGGCTGAGCATCGATGCCCGGGTTTATAGCAAGGAAGATTATGATTATCAGGCAATATGCTGCACTCTTCATGTTAACCGGTTATAAGATTGATTATCGTTACTTCTGCCGGGCAGTTGAATCTGACGGGTATTCCGCTTACGCCGGCACCCCTGGAGGTATAGCCAGTCATGCCACCCAATTGCCACTGGCCATGGTTGAATTTTTTCCCTTCAAACTGATGGCTTATCAATGGTACTCCATTTTTAAGACAAACCTGACCCCCATGGGTATGACCGCACAGATAAAGATCGTATCTCTGGCCCGAGGCTACCCTCGCCAGTTCCGAAGTATGAACCATGGCTATTTTAAAATCGTAACCTTTCGTTTCCAGGCTCAGAAGGGCTGATTCCGTATAAAAATCGAACGGATCGTCTGTTCCGGTGATCAGGATTTTTTCTCCATCCTTCATGATTTCAACAGATTCATTAACGAGAAGTTCCATACCGGATTCACTCTCATGCTGGGCCATCAGGTACGTGTCATGGTTACCCAGAACAGCAAAGGTTCCAAAAGGGGCCTGGATGTATTTAGATAAGATGCGCATTGGTTTGAGAATATGACTGAAACTTCCCGACCGGTCCAGGCGGTAATCTCCGGTTAGCAGGCAAATATCAAATTTCAGGTCCTTGATTTTCTCGATAATCAGCGAAGCAAATCCTGGAATGCTATCGATATGCAAATCAGAAAGATGCAGGATTTTGAATCCGTCAAAGGCTGCTGGAAGGTTTGGGAATTTCAGCTCAATTTCATTTACCCTGATGGTTTTCGCATTGCCGTATCCCTTTTTATATTGTCCGGTGAGCTTGAGGAAAAATGCAAAGATTTTAAGGATACGGAGAAACAAATCCCAGTGGCTCTTGCTCTTGCCCCCTCTTTTCTTCCGCACCACCCCGATATTCTCCAAAACCGATCGGGTAGCTGCCCAGATCAGGCGCCTTTCTTTTCGGATCTCCGGAGGGTCAAGGAATTGATACATCAGGATTCAATTAATATTCTAATCTACAAAAGTCAGAGGTCAATTTCAAAACCTCAATCCTATTTTCATGCCCAATGTCAAATGGAGAATTACTGATTCTCCTTCGACTAAATTATATGAAGGAAACTCAACAAACATCTGCTCGGTACTTTTTACCGGATTTACAACATCGGTATAGGTGATTATTCTTTTCGCAACTCCAATGCCTCCGTATAAATCCATATTAAATCGTCGCCACACCGTTAGATTTAATCCACCGATGAAGTGAATGCCATATATATTTTATCTCAGGTCTGACTTCAAAGAATGAATAGTCATGTCCAAAAGGCAAATTTAATCGCCATTTATTAAGAAAATTATTCCCGATTCCCAAATCAATACTATAGGCAATCTTATCTTTAGGAATATACTCTACTCCAAATCTGAATCTTGGAGTAGGGTCAACCATCGACAAAGGCATGATGGTAAAATTCAAATGGTTCTTAATTTCCAGACTTTCTTGGGAGGATATGTTTTGTATAAACAAGAATGATAAGAGTACAATTACAATTATCTGTTTCATAGTTTTTTTGCATTCGTAATTATTTCAGCAGTTTTCTATTTTCCACTTCCTGCAAAACCAGCATCTGCTGAATGGCTATTTGATTTAGTTTTACAAGCCGTTCGTTTTGGTGCATTTTTTCTTGAATAAATACGGAATTGAGGTCTTCCATATTGGCAAGACAAATCAGCTGGTTAATGCCGGCATAATCGCGTATGTTTCCTTTTAGGCCGGGATTAGCTTCGCGCCATTGTCGGGCAGTTAATCCAAACAAAGCCACATTCAGCACATCTGCCTCGCTGGCGTAAATAATGGATGTTTGGGCAGCGGTTAATTCATCAGGAAGGAGGTTGTTTTTAATTGCATCTGTATGGATATGGTAATTGATTTTTGATAGTTCGCGCTTGGCTGTCCAACCGAGTTGTTTCTGCTCATCTTCTTTGAGTCGTTGGAATTCAGTAATCAGGTACAATTTAAAAGTTACACTAATGGCAGAGCCAAATTCAAAAGCTATATCTTTGTGCGCATAAGTTCCCCCATATTTTCCTTTCCTCACGATTATTCCTTTGGCATTGGTTTTTGCAATCCACTCAGAAGCACTTAAAACAAAATTTGGCAAACCGGCTTGCATTTTAAAGTGGTCAGATTCCACCACTTTAAAATTGGGATTATTAATCTGCTCCCAAACACTTAGAAATTCAATTGCATATCTTGTCCTTAGCCAATTCTTTATAATATCGGCAGCCCGGCTTTCGCTCTCTTTGGCATTAGCCATATCAGTAAGTGAGATGTAATCTCTCTCTTCGATAGACAAGATGGTAATTTCGGTATTTTCAACTTTAATTTTTGCCATTTGCTATTTTTTCTTTTTTGCATCATATTCTTCCATTCGCTTTTTAAACTTCTCGACATCCCAGGTTACATCAAAAATTTTCAGGTATTCTGCAATGGGTTCAAGTCCAACTTCAGCTCTGCGCTTATCAACATAATCCGGGTCAATCATGGGTGATAAAACATACAGTTTTGTTTTATAATCCCCTGCAAGTTGGCTTCCATAAATTTGTTTTTCTCCTTGACTTATCAAAACTCTATCCTCCATTGTTGCGAGAGAACCTCCTTCTGCTTTTCCGTTTTTGACAGCTTCTCTAAACATAGGTAGATACTTTATCTGGGTTTGTAAATTAGCATGTTGTATTACCAGGAATAATGTTTTATTACCCTGTTTTCCGACAATATCAGCTCCGAGCCATCCATATTCAGCAAGTATTTTTTCAACTTTGATCAGATTAATTGAATCCTTCTCATTTATTATTTTCCACACATCCTTTGTCTCTTTTGAATCCCAGCCGTATTTCTTGTAAATTGTGTCTAACCCTTCCCGGTATTTTTGGTCTTCCTGGTGAATGGTGTCCAGAATAGATACTAATTCTTTCTTCTGAGTTGGGTCAGGGATTTTTCCAGTTTGTCCAAAAGCCAGGTTAAAAAATAGGATACCAAGCGATGCAAATAGGAATCTTTGTTTCATGGTTATTTTTCGTGAAGTGGACTGTTAATGTACTAACATTCCATGGTTCTCCAGGTCTTTATTCCCTTCCAATCAGATCCAGCACCCCATTAATGAACGTGAGCGGATGCACTGGATTGCCCGGGACATAAAGATCAATGGGATGGCGACTGAGAAAGTTGCGGTTAAGGGCGTTGCTTTCCTGGAAGAGTCCGCCTGAGATGGCATCAGTACCACAAAGGATAACCAGACTGGGCTTTGGGGTTGCGTCGAAACAGATCTGCAGTGCCTCAGCCATGTTTTCGGTGATGGGACCAGTAATTACTACACCATCGGCATGCCGGGGCGAGGCGACAAATTCAATTCCGTAGCGGCCCATATCAAAATTGACATTTCCTGCAGCATTTAGTTCCATCTCATTGCTTGCATCTCCACCCGCCGAAACCTGACGAAGCTTCAGCGAACGGCGAAACAGGGTGCGAATCTCTTTTCGAACCAGATCAGGATTCAGCACTATTGGATTATCATGATTCTCTTTGATTATCAAATTATCACGATTATTGGTGGCAATGTGATAATCGTTGGTAAACCTGATATTATCCGGTGCGGCAAACTCGCATTCGCGGCAAAAAATGCATTTCCCCATATCGATACTGAATGGAGCTTGTTGAATAGCCCCCGATGGACACATTTTAGCCAGATTGGTTGCCAGCTCTGCAGAAACTTCTCCCGAGAGGACCGGGCGGCCCCGGAAAAGTGATGTCAGCTCAGCGGTACGCAGGTTGGGAACGTATTGAATGCCGTGCTGCCGAAGTATTTTTATTGATCTGAACATGAGCTGTTTTATAAATCGTGACCGCAATAGGAAAGATTAAAACTCTTGTTGCATATCGGGAAATCAGAAATCTCCTGATTCCTGACCGCCAATGCCAGGGCTATCCAATTGTGGAATGAGGGATCCTTGATTTTATAATGTACCAACTCTCCATCAGGCCCGGTCACAGCCGCATGGGCAATCTCGCCGCGCCACCCTTCGTTAACTGCCATCGCAAAGCTCGATGGCTTACTGCCTACTGCCGACACCCCACTGCCGATTGGTGACGGGTGACGGGTGACGGGTGACAGCTGTGCAGCCCACTCCTTAACCATTTCGATGGACTTTCGTGCTTCGAGGTTGCGTATCAGGGCGCGAGCAAGGACATCGCCGGTGTCCTGGATTTCGGGCTCATATTTTATGCCTGCATAATATCCGGATGGGTGTGTTGCCCGAATATCCCTTGGTATTCCTGCCATCCGCGCGGCCATACCTACTGCGCCGATACTTAGCGCCTGGCTGCGGGTTACCGTGCCAATGCCATCAAAACGAATCAGAATTGATGGTGCCGTAAAAATGTTGTCAGTAATATCCCTGTAACGCATACCGGTGTTATCGAGCGTTTTCAGCATCGATTCAATAACCGGGACGGTCAGTGGATAGTTCGTTCCACCGGGGCGGATCAACCCTTTACCGAAACGGTTGCCGCACCATAATTGCGAGGTATTAATGATAGTGGTTCGGAGGGCCTCATTAACCACCTGTCCGAACTGATAGGCAACATCGGTGCACAAGGCAGCGGTATCTCCAATATGAACCGCGATGCGTTCGAGTTCCAAAGCAATGGCCCGTTCTTTTTGAAGATTTTCGTTAATCGTAATTCCGGCAAGTGATTCGATCAGTTGAGCATGCGTAACAGCATGACCAACAGTAGTATCACCGGCAATATTTTCCGAAAGGACTGCTCGCCTGAGCGTTGATCCTGCATTTAAAAATAGTTTTTCTATACCCCTGTGCTGGTAGCCAAGCTGGATTTCAAGGTGCAAAACCTTTTCGCCGTTGCAGATAAACCGGAAATGACCCGGCTCAATAACCCCGGCATGAATTGGACCGACACCCACCTCATGCAACTCTTCACTGTCGATGCGATAAAATGGGTAATCATTCATTGTCAGATCTTTCTGATACCGATCGGCACTAAAACGGACCGGTTTCAGCCAGGGATGATGTTGAAAACCGATCCCAAAATTTTCGTGTATTTCTCGCTCAAAAAGATGAAGGGCCGGAATCTGAGGTGTGATGGATTCCAGATCAGTAACCCCAGCGGTAGTTTCATGGGAGAAAACTAAAAACTTACCGGTAGCGTCAACAGCGAGTATGGCAATGAATTTTAACCCATTATTAAAAGGAAAGGCATAATAGAGGACGCAATGAACAGTTTCAGCTTTCATCAATCCTGCGATCTGCTCTGCAAAATCCGGATAATTCAAAACCGGAATGGTTTTGAGACCGATCGGAGCCGCTCCGGGTGATAATTCGATATAGGAAAAATCTTGCATGGGCATCACAAATTCGGTAATCCGGTAATTATCTGATTAATAATATCTTTCAGAAATGGAGGTTGATAAAAACAAGCTCCAACCACGATAAGCAGAAAAACAAACTGACTGATTGTTTCCCATCTGCCTGCTGTTCCCTGGGTATAGGTTGCAGCATTTTCACGCGGCTGCGAAAACAGAAGATGAAGCACACGGGTACTCATGGCATAGATCACAAAACACAGTAGTATCAGGACCAGCACCAGCACATACCAACTTTTTCCTGCAACCAGCGCTTTGAGTATGAGAAATTCACTGACAAACAATCCGGAAGGAGGGATTGCGAGAATAACCAGCATTCCAATCAGCAGTGCAATGGCGCCGGTCGGGAAATATTTTAAGTAAAGACCACTATCGTCGAGCTTGTAAGTACCGAGCACCCGGCCCATCTGGCCCACTTGAAAGAATAAGCTTGATTTGGTCAATGCATGTAAAACGAGCAGCAGAAAAGCAGCATAATACCCGATTCCGCCAATCCCGATGGCAATGGCAACCAGTCCCATGTTTTCGAGGGTGGAGTAAGCCAGCATCCTCTTCGTATGCTTGGCTTTCAGCATATAACCGGCAGCTACGAGTACCGATAATACACCGGCAAGGATAAGCACTTTGTTCATCCAGCCAAAGATCGGGGAGCCTGATAACGCTTTATACATCCTGAAAATCGAAAGAAAGCCCAGATTGACTAACCCGGTGGAAATCAGTGCTCCAACCGGAGGAAGCGCCACAGAGTTGGCATCGATTCCAACGGTATGCATCGGAAAAAGCTCCATTTTGGTGCTGTATCCTGTGAGGACAAAAATAAAGGCGATCTTCAGATAAACCGGGTCGAGTTTACTGGCAACAGAAGCCAGGCCATCAAACGATAACCCATGCATTCCGGTGCCTTTCATTGAGAGACTGGCAAATAGTATTCCCATGTAAGCCAGGGCTATACCAGTTGAACAAATAAAAATGTACTTCCAGGTTGCTTCCAGCGCATGAAGGGTGCGCTCGCTGTAAATCAGGACGGAAGCGGTCAGGGTGGTGGCCTCAACTAGAATCCAGACCAGTGTAATGTCATTTGCCAGATAGGCACCGGTTATGGAAGCGATGAGTCCGACCAGCGCCGCATAATAATAGCCGAACCGTTTGTTTAAAGGATCGATAAAGTATGGAAACCCCTGGATAACCACTGCAGAAGATATCAGCGTGAGTAACCCGAGGAACAGTATTCCCGCCGGATCAAAGGCAAAATAGCCTAGTTCGGTCTCGCCGGAGTGCATCAGGACATATCCGTTAAAGGTCCATTGTATCAGGATAAACAGGACCATGAGCCAGCGTGTTAGTTGCAGGCGCCGAATAGCCAGCATCGTCATGGCGATCAGAAAGGCTGATATGAAGTAAATGGCTATCATCCTAATGTTTTAAGCTGGTCAGGTTATCGGATTCAAGATCGCTGAACTGATTACCGATATGATTCATGAGCACACCAATTATCAGCACACTAACGAAGATATCGAGTAAGATACCGATGTTTATCAGCATAGGCATTTCGCTTCCTATCGCCAGCGAAAAGAAGAATACCGCATTTTCCACCACCAGAAAGCCGATCATATGCGAAAAAATTCTTTTGTGTGTAATGACCAGTAAAACACCGGTATAGAGTGTAAATAGGGCAATGGTCATAAATACTGCATCAAGGCTTGGATTTTTGAGAACATTCGAAAGGATGATACTGATAAACAGACCGGCCATGGTAAAAAGCAATGAATAGAATGCCGGGAAAGCCTTCGGATGCACCTTGTAAACTTTTGTCTGATTAATGATCCTGAACAGGAAATAGGGCACAATAATAGCCTTGAATATCAGGGTTTCTGCCGATACGAAAATCAGGTTGGCCAGGTTAATGGTCTTGAGCTCAATCAGGGCGATGGCAAACAGCAGGAAGCCCTGAAAGGCAATAAGTTTTGCATACGACCGGAATCGCTCGGCTATACTGATATACACCAAGGTTCCTGCAAAAAGTACGATCAGCAAATAGAACATATTAATCAGATAATCAATTTTTCAGTCACGATCAACACCACCAGGAAAGCCAGCATGGCAACAGCCGTCAGGGTGAGAATGAATTGGGCATTTTTTTGCATTTTATTCCTGGCCCGGAACGATTCGCCAATACCAACGATTATGGCAAAAGCGGCCTGAATGCTCAGGAAAAGTAAGATTTGAAATCCAGGGTGCCAGGCAGCCGGGACAACCGAACTGCAGATTAGCGATCCGTAAACCGCAAATTTAATAGCGGTGGCAATGTGAATCAGTGCCTTATCGAAGCCACTGTAATCCAGGATCATCACTTCATGAACCATCGTTAATTCGAGATGAGTTTTGGGATCATCTATCGGCATTCTCGAGTTTTCGATCATGGCAATCTGCACCAGGAGATAACATCCAATCAGTCCAAAAACAGTGATAATCGGGTTTTCAGAAACATGGAATGCCGTAAATATTTCCGAAAATGAAGTATAGCCGGTGAGCATGGCAAAGGTGCCCATCAAAACAAGAAAGGCAGGTTCAACCAACATGGAAAAAAGGGCCTCGCGGTTGGCGCCCATGCCTTCGAAACTGCTGCCTGTATCGAGAGCCCCGATAATCATAAAGAATTTTCCCAGGGCAAGCATATAGGAGAAATAAACGAAATCGGCCTGGAAGGGAATCAACGCCGGCATGTTGGCAAAGGGAATCACAGCCAGAACCGACAACATGGAGGCTAAACCAACCACCGGTGCAAGTTTGAATACCCACCCGGTGGTCGTGCTGTAAACGCTGCCCTTGCTGAATAAAACCTTGATATCACGCATGGGCTGTATAATGCCGGGACCTTTGCGGCCGCTTAAAATGCTTTTTGTCCGGATGATGATGCCGGGAAAGAAAAATGCTGCCAAGAGTATTAATGGAATTCCGGCCATCGGTTACAAAATTTTAAACATTGTAAGTAACAGTATTACAAGCATAAACAAAAACGCATATAATATGTAATGCTGGATCTGGCCTGTTTGCATGAAAGCAATTTTCTTAAAAATATTCAGCAGCCAGTCGACCGGTTTTTCAATCATTCCTGATTTGAAGAGATCTCGGGGATGGGTTGCGAAAGTTCTTTTTTTCGGAAAGAGGTCGGTTTCCCGGATAGGTATTTCTTGCTTTTTTGTTCCCAGGACAGGATTGGCCAGGGAACTAAAATTATCGGCCCAGGAGCTGGCGGTATATTGCTGTTTTTCATCACCGGCAGTGTAGCCGCAACCCCAGGTAGGACCAGCGGTGACCACCTTTTTCTGAAGGTGGAAATAACGCCATGCGGCGATAATCACTACCAGGCCAATGAATAATCCGCCGGTAAGGCTGATCCGGCCAAGCGTTTTTAGCAGGTCGTCGGTAAAAAGTCCGGGCAGACTTATGCCGGACAGATTTGAGGTAATATTCATCACAGGTCTGACAAACAATGCCGATCCAAGACCAATGGCAAGAATGGCGGCAGCTGCCAGCAGAGAAGGAATTAGCATGTTTCTGCTGACTTCGTGAGCACCCTCAGCCTGAGTGCTCCGTGCCTGGCCCAGAAATACGATTCCAAAAGCTTTGGTGAAGCAGAAAATAGCCAATCCGCCAATGAGTGTTAACCCGATCAGGCTGACCAATAAGAGTATGCTGAAATACAAGGTTGATTCAGGAAAGCTCTTAAACATCCCCAAATAGATCAGGAATTCCGAAATAAATCCATTGAATGGGGGTAATCCACAGATTGCCAGCGATCCGATCAGGAAAAATGCGGCAGTAAATGGCATTTTCTTGGCTAATCCACCCAGCTGATCAATATTCCTTGTATGCGTTGCCAGATAAACTGATCCGGCATTAAAAAAGAGGAGGGATTTAAAAAGGCTGTGATTAAGCACATGTAACAGCCCGCCACTGAAACCGAGGAGGGCCAGCGTTTGGTTTCCGGTCGCCAGTCCAAGAACCCCAAGCCCGATGCCAATACCGATTATCCCAATGTTTTCGATACTGTGATAAGCTAAAAGCCGCTTCAGATCATGCTGTACGATAGCCATCATAACGCCCATGATGCCAGAGAATAGCGAAAAACCCAGAATCACCAGGCCAATCACAAATAAATCAGATTGAATAGCAAACACAACCCTTAAAATTCCGTAAATCCCCATCTTGATCATTACACCCGACATGAGCCCGGAAACAGGTGACGGTGCTGCAGGGTGAGCTTCGGGAAGCCAGGTGTGCAGCGGGATGAAACCTGCCTTGATACCAAATCCAACAAAGAACAGAAAGAAAACTACCAGGTTGGAATGTGAACTGAAATACGTTTTCAGACTGTCGAAGCCGGTTTGTCCGGTTGCCTGACCCGCAATAAGGAAGGCCACCAGGAGGAACAAAAGGCCAACATGCATCTGAATAAGGTAATTGATACCGGTTTTTAAAACACTCCTGTCATCAGCTTCAAAAATGACGAGTAAAAATGAGGAAACCGCCATAAGCTCCCACGACACAAGAAAAGAAAATCCATCTTGAAGGACTACAACCATTATCATCGAGAAATAGAGCCACATAAAGGCCCACAGATGTAGTGACCAACGAAGCGATGTCTGTTTTTCGTAATAGGATTTAAGATATCCGCCGGCAAAAAGAAAAGCCGTAAGCGTCGTGAAATTGATGATCAGAATAAAAAATGCCGAAAGGCTGTCAGGAGCGGTGATGTTGAGAAACTCAGGAGGTGAGGACGAAAATAAGAGAGGAGCAGAGGAGGTGAGGAGGTTAGGGAGCAGAACGGCAATAGTGGTGAACGCAATGGAGGCGATCAGGATAAACAGAGCGTAGTTGTAGCGAAAGGGTTTTCGGATGGCGTAAATTCCGAAACTCATTACCATCAAACCAATAAAAATTAATGGCATCATATGGTAAAATCTGCTGTAAAGATACTTTTTAGAACCTTATACCCACAGTTACCGGCCAGGAGTTGTATTTCCAGACTCCATAGGTGCGGTACCCGGGACAAAAAGTCTGCCTTGCTCCGATGCCCGCAAAAAGTGCCTTTCCTCTTCTCAGATAATAATCAAATCGTGCACCTGCCTCCAATCCCCCGACATATATAGGAGCCGGTTTAAAAAGGTCGACCCCGCTGAGCAGGTTAGCTTCGACACTGACCCTGAACTTTTTAGTTTGCCCGATGGTATGATTGTAACCAAATCCCAGGAGCAGTTCATTCCTTGCTCTCAATACTGAAAACTCCCCGGAAATATTCAATCGTGAAACTTTATTCAGGATAGGATGATAGGCTGCAGCTAATCCAAAACCATCTATACCAGGCTCAAAATAGGAATTGTACCAGGATGACGGAAAAACACGCAGGGAGATATCTTTTTGCTGGGCCTTTAATCCTAAGGGTAAAAGCATAAGCAGCAAAAGAAGGACTGGTTGAAAAGTATTGTATTTAGTTGTCATATTCCCAGCTGTTTGTAATGAAAAACTTGAGTAGCATAAACGAGACGATTCCCGCCTGCTCATCCCTGGTAATTGTGGCTGTGCCGTCGCCTTTCTGGAGGCCGTAGTTCCCAAACTGTCCATGATTACCCCCGGGAATAGTATAATAGATTGTTTTTGGTTGACTGTCGAGCGGGACGTCATCGGGAGTATGAATCCATAAAGCAGAAGGAAGGAGCCCCTGACTGGAAGCGAGCTGTAAACTATCAACTAATCCATCAAATTGTCCGCGAAGCGAAAGAACAGATCCTGTCCAGTCTTTCAGATCTGACGATTTCTGAGGATAGGCCGCCATCAGTACGAGGCCTTTGAAGAATTCCGGATATTTTTTCACGACGGAACAGGCCATCACTCCCCCCAATGAATGTCCGGCAATTACCCATTGCTGAACATCCGGAAAATCATTGTAAATCCATGCAGCCCTGTTGCCATCCAAAACAGCCAGATTGCCGGGCATTTTCACAATAATAACCTTGTGACCCTTACCGGCAATGGCAAACTTCGAAAGATTCTCAATATACGAATGGGGGTCGACTAACCCACCGGGATAAAATACCAATCCCGTTTTTGAATAATTATTAATAGTAGGGTTGATCTCGATATATTCCCTGTAGTCATAAACAGTTACACCACTCGAAGGGTTTTGTATCTCAGGTAGATAGCTGCAGGAGACTATCCCCAAAGACAGTAAAAGCAGGAGTAAAAATCGCATTCGCATAGGGCATTGATTTTCGGCAAAGATAGCAAACACGTGACGGGTGACAAGTGACGGGTGACGAAGAAGAAGATCGGCAGACGGAAGACCTTGCCTACTGCCTACTGCCAATTGCTATCAGCCGGTGCTGTGTACGAAAAATTATCATCCCACCGGAAAGGGCAGGCGTAGCCATGCAAGGGTCATCCATCTTATTCTCTGACAGTAACTTGTATTCCGGACCGGCTTGTACGACAAATATTTCGCCTGTCTCTGCAGGGAAAAACAGTTTGCCATCGGAAGCCACACCCGAAGCAGAGAAGGCTTTTCCAAGGTTTTGCTTGTACTTAACTTCCCCGGTGAGTGCGTTGATGCAGGTTAGCAGACCGCTGATCTGCATGTTGTACAGATAATCACCATAAACGAGCGGACTGGCCATATAAGCCCCGCCTCTCTCGAAGTTCCATGCAACTGTGGAATCTGGCCTGATGGCTAATATCGGCGAATATTTTCCGTGAGCACTATTTATATAAATCAAGTCATGTGCAACCACCGCCGTAGGTGCCGGAGCATCGCCGACGTTTCCGATTTTCCAAACTTCCTTGCCCGTTGCAAAATCATTGGCCGTAATGAATGGATAACTGTTTAATATTATGAGTGTTTTCCCTTTATCTGTATACAAACATGGGGAACCCCAGGAGGAAATTGTTTCGCGGTTAATCCTCCAGATTTCGTCACCTGTGGCAACATCATAGGTGGCAAGGAATGAGTTTTTCAGAAGATCTGCCTGAATTATTATCTTACCATCATATATAACTGGTGAACTCGAATAACCCCACTCAACACCCGTTTCATTATAGGGTCCGGTGGCTAAATTGCCAAGATCCTTTTTCCAAAGAAGTTTGCCGCTGAAATCATAACAATAGAGTCCCTGCGATCCGAAAGATACAATCAGGTGAACACCGTCGGTAGCCGGTGTGGGATTTGCATAGGTGGATTTTGTATGCCGTCTTTCCTTTGGTACTCCCTCATCGGCGATGCGGTCCCATATTATTTTGCCTGTCTTTCTATCCAGGCAGTATACCTTAAACTGCTGGACACTGCTATCACCGGCCATATCGATATCCCCATAAAGACCGA
This sequence comes from uncultured Bacteroidota bacterium, assembly GCA_903851365.1. GTDB lineage: Bacteria > Bacteroidota > Bacteroidia > Bacteroidales > UBA12481 > UBA12481. The sequence continues at coordinate 196,368 of CAINOB010000062.1, read as the reverse complement.
TTTTTATTGAATCCCCTTTGGCAGAACTTACTGCGGTGGTTAAAAATATCTTATCGTCCCAGATAACCGGACTTGAATGTGCCAGTCCCGGAATTGGGGTATTCCATCTAACGTTTTCGCCTGTCTGCAAATTCCAGGTGGCAGGTATATTAGCTTTATCAAGTATGCCGCCACCCCGGTAACCATGGAATTGAGGCCATTGCCTGGAAATGTCGGTCTGAGCAAAAGTCGATAAAAAAGTAAAGACCATCAGGACAATCGCGAAAGGGTATTTTTGGAACTTCATGGGTTATGATTGATGTTTGCTTCAAAGATAATTAAGATGTGAAGGGTGACAAATGAAGAGTGGGTTAGTATACCCTGATGCATATAATCCTTCCGCTGCAAACCTGTTTCCGGGTGGTTATCCTGTAAGTGTAGATTCCTTGAGGCAGATAGTTCCCGTAATGAATGGTTTTAGTTATGCCCCCGGGTAGATATTCTTCAAATATTCTGCTGATTAATTGTCTGTTAGGTGAAAAAATATCGATTGTTACCAGGTTGCTGTTAGGCAGGGTTAATTCAAAATTGAGATCATTTCCACTCATAGGATTTGGATAAATTCTGGCAATGATCTGGTAAGGTAAGACTTCAATGATGCCAATTTTGAAGTTGCTGCATCCATCAGAATCAACTACCTGAATTTTATAAAAAAACTTACCGGGGCTATTCCATTTTACCTGCACTGAAGGCTGGTCGTTGATCTCATTTACAAATCCGGCGCCTCTGATTTCAGGTTTTCCCGGAGTGAGGGCATAGTCTGCCGTTGAATCGCAATACAGCGTCCACTGATAGGATGCAGCCGATAGAGGAAAGATACGAAGCTCTGTAATCTCCCCTGTATATGTCTGCGACTGCTGTGCCAGTAAGATCACCGGGGACAGGGCTGCCGGCAGGATTGCCAGCAGCAACACTGAGATTTTTTGCAGAAACACAATTTGCTGGTTATAATTTCTGCAGGGTTGGCCGCGGTTTTAATATATGTATGGCAACATCATTGGAAAATCCATCAGCAAGGCAATCGGTGTGGTTGATATCGGGCAGCGTATTGGAGGTCCCATCCACAGCCATTGAAATATTCAAGGCCGCTAAAACCTCCTCGGCATTGTGTTTCAGTGTTACTCTCACAATGATGCATTCACCCGTGGCATCCACGGTACCTGATACCGCTTTCGCATTGACCGCAATTGACGGTTGATTCCAGATCCCCGGGGTATCAGCATAAGCCCATTCGGTAATTGCTGTTTGTGTTCCACTGATTCCGGTGAGTTGAAAATCGGGTTGCCACGACCCGGTAAATCCGGCTGCATTCACCACATAAAAAATGTAATCGGTACCGTAATCATAAACTATTCCGCCGGCAGCTGCGGCATCGTATTTGGCGGACGCGATATTGGCGACGCAACTTTCGAGTTGATCACCGTATGCAGATACTGTTCCATCCACCTTGAGATTGGCAATGTCGAGGGTAAATGCCTGGTGAGGTTCAATTTGAAAAACATTTAGATTTTGAGTGGTGCAACCATCTGAATTCTCAACATAAATGACAACAAACACAGGTTTTGCAGGATCGTGAGTAAATGATTTCCAGGTAATATCGATCGTTTCACCGATTCCGGCTGCGGTTGAGCTGTTCAATTCGGTCCCTGCCGTTGCGATATGCATTCCGCCGGCACTTTCGGCATTGGTGAGGTTCAAGATGCCGTCAGTCAGAAATGATTGCTCCTGCGTTACAATCCATTTAAATGTTTTAGTCCCGTTGATGGCAGGAATGTTTACCGAATAGGTATAAGGCGAGCCGGGCATCGGATGCAGCGCATCATTTGATAAGCAGGTGATGCTGATGCTGCGTGCCGATGGGCAGCTGACGGTTCCTGTAAGTTCCTGTGCCGACAGCAGGGTTGCACAGGTCAGAAAGAGAGTAAATAGAATTAAAAAGTTGATTTTCATTTTGTTTGATTTTGGTGTAAATAGTTAGTTTAATATGATTTGCGGCCTCGGTTTGATCATAATGCTCCTGGATGCAGGTAACGACTCATTGCCATTGCAGTCGGATATCCACCAGGTAATTTCATTCATCAATGGTCCGGTCGGGGACCCGGGAATTTCAAACGAATCATGATCAGATGGCTGACCGGCGCCGGCAATAATTACATTTCCGCTGACTGAGATTTGCCACCGGATCTGAAACTCAAAAATTGAATCGCAATCGTCGATAAACAAACTGGGATCCAGGTCAAAGAACCGGTCACCCTTGCGAAAAAGGAAGAAGTCGGGCCGATAAGGATCAACTCCCGGTCCGGGCGACCAAAAATTTGCCTGAGCAATATTCTCGACGCAAAAAACAAATGGTCCGGTTGGAGCGGTGAATATCGGGGGAGATTTATCAGGTATGATGATAACGGGAATGATGGCTGAATATGGCTTGCTGCAGGCAGCGCCAGAGGCATCGGCATGAACACGGTAATAGAATAATCCAACGGAGGAAGTAGCGATTTTATAGGAGCTGGCAATTTCACCCGGAATGGGAATCCAGCCCGATGTGCCAGTCAGGCTTACAAGCCACTGATAACTAATGATCCCGGTACCATCTTTGACGATACTTGTGATCAGTGAGTAGGAATTCTGGTTGACAATGCCACCTCCAGACACAGTTACTGTTGGATCCGGTACTATGACAACCATTTTTGGGATGGTTGTCGCCACCGACCCACTATTATCGGTGATCCTGCAATGGAAACAGAATATCCCGGCTGTCATCAGATTCGGCGGGTCGTAGAACAGATCGGTCGCTCCATTGATATCTGTCCAGGGACCGGATGCCGATGATCCTGATTGCCATTGATAAGTATAAGGAAGCTGCCCTCCTTTTGTGAGGGTGGTAAAGGTTAATTTATCCGGATTATAATTGGTGCAGGCAGTAACAGTAACTGTATTGTGTGCGCCGGCTATCAGGGGATCGCCGGTATTGCCGGGAATATCCTGAGAGCTAAGTTCAATAGGCAGTAGAAGCATAAACGCCGTTAAAAGAAGGGCACTTGACATATCACTGTTTATTTGCTATTTTTATTCTTTAAAAGCCTCTACATGTATCCAATTCTTGCCTTTGTCATTGGAAGTATTCCGATTATATTGCTTTCATGGCGTTCCCTGGGTAGTCCCCAAAATCATGGCTTCTTCCGATTTTTTGCCTGGGAATTCATGCTCTGGCTCCTGATTTCTAATGTTTCATTCTGGTTTAAGGAACCTTTATCATGGCACCAGATTATTTCCTGGTTTTTGTTGATTGTATCGATCTATCCCGTTATCGACGGGTTATACCGGTTTAAGGTTGCCGGCCGGATTAATCGCGAGCGAAAGGACCCGACCCTGTTCGGGTTTGAGCATACTACGAGCTTGATCACCACCGGGATATACCATTATATCAGGCATCCGATGTATGCAGCCCTGCTATATCTGACCTGGGGAATCGCGTTTAAAAATCCGATCCTAAGCAGTATCTCTCTTGCGTGTTTAGCAAGTTTGATGCTTATTCGGACCGTTTTGGTGGAGGAGCGCGAGAACCTGGCCTACTTTGGCGAGGAATACCGGGAATACATGAAGCATACCAGACGTTTTGTACCCTGGTTGTTTTAATGTTGAGGAATAGATCAGGCATGAATTAGCTGTTTTTAATAATAGATGCAACTCACAGCTCCGAATGGAAAAATCGGGGCATCTTTTTTTGATATTTTACCTTATGAATAAACCAATACTCACTTTATCGGCCCTGCTTGGGTTCTGCCTTTGCTCAGCTGGTATGGAAGCGCAGTCACAAAAAGCTGATTGGCTCCTCAATAATTCAGTGTATAAATCGAAACTCGATAAAGCAGGTTCAACCAGAATCATTCTGGAAAATGGATTAGTAAGCCGGACATTTTTGATGGCTCCCAATGCAGCTACTATCGGCTTCGATAATCTGGAAACCGGGCAAACCCTGCTTCGGGGCATTAAGCCGGAGGCCGAAATTGATTTGAACGGTAAAAAATATTCCGTCGGGGGGTTAGTGGGTCAACCGGATCTGGCCTATCTGACAGAAGCATGGATTTCCGTCATGAAACCTATAGCCGGATCGATGATATTTGTTGATTATAAGCTGGAACCGATAACCGAACGGCTCTCGTGGAAAAGGGTCCGCCACGCCGCACCTGATGTTGCCTGGCCGCCAAAGGGCTTGCATCTGTTGATGAATTACCGGATGCCCGATGGTGATCCGGCAGGGAATATCAGACTAACAGTTCATTATGAAATATATGATGGTATTCCCTTGATGTGTAAGTGGATAAGCCTGGAAAACAGATCAACAATACCGGTAAATCTCAAAGCATTTAAATCCGAAATTCTTGCGGTTGTTGAAAAAGAGTCACCAGTGGAGGAGCGAGGTGTACCTTTGAAAAAGCCTGACTTGTTTGTGGAAACAGATTATGAATTCAGTGGTATGGAGACCATGAATACCACGCTGCACTCAGTATTCTGGATGACAGATCCGGCATTTACCACTCAGGTGAATTATAGTCTGAAGACTCCCTGCCTGCTCGAGGTGAGGCCGGAGATCGGGCCCGACCAGATCATTGATGCCGGAAAATCCTTCGATTCTTTTCGTGCCTGGGAGCTGGTTCCTGATGGTAACAATGAGGAGCGACGGCTGCTGGCACAAAGAAAAATGTATCGGGTGATAGCACCCTGGGTTACCGAAAATCCCTTGATGATGCACATCAGGAATTCAGATCCTGAACGGGTTAAAGCTGCTCTCGAACAATGTGCAGCGGTAGGGTTTGAGATGGGAATCATCACTTTCGGTTCGGGGTTCGATTTGGAATCTACCGATCCCGTATATCTGAAACAATGGAAACAACTGGCAGATTACGCTCATTCCAAGGGGCTTGAGCTGGGAGGATACTCGTTATTATCGAGCCGGAGCATATCTGAAAAAGACGATGTCGTAAACCCTGTGACAGGAAAGACCGGAGGTGTGATTCATGGCAGTGCCCCTTGTCTGGGGAGCGATTGGGGCAAGCAATATATGGACAAGCTTTACAATTGGTATACTGTTACCGGCATGAACCTGCTGGAGCATGATGGATCGTATCCGGGGCATATCTGTGCCTCGACCACCCATCCCGGCCATCGGGGAAAGGACGATTCACAATGGACCCAGTGGCGCACAATCACAGATTTTTACAAGTGGTGCAGAGCGCAGGGAATTTATCTGAATATACCTGACTGGTATTATCTGAATGGCGGAACAAAATGTGCCATGGGTTATCGTGAAGTCAACTGGTCGCTCCCGCGCGACCAGCAGGTGATTCATGCGCGTCAGAATATTTTTGACGGCACCCGTGAAAAAACTCCGTCGATGGGCTGGATGTTTGTTCCGTTGACTGAATATCAGGGAGGTGGAGCAGCTGCAACCATAGAGCCACTGAAGGAACATCTCGAACATTACGGCAAGATGCTGGCTTCAAACCTCGGCAACGGGGTACAGGCCTGCTATCGCGGTCCCCGCCTGTATGATTCTGATACTACGAGGGATATGGTTAAAAAATGGGTCGATCTATATAAAGCTCATCGCGACATACTTGAAAGTGATATTATCCATACCTCAAGCCGAAGGGCAGATGGCCGCGATATCGACTGGATGTTTCATGCTAATCCGAATTTGAAAGAAAAGGGGTTCCTGATGATTTTCAATCCCACTCAAGCCGCCATCAGGAAAGATATTCGGATTTCCTTATATTATACAGGATTAACTACTGAGGCACAGTTGATTGATGAAAATGGAATGTCCACCACCCTTAGGCTCGACCGTGACTATACAGTAACTTTGCATGTCGATGTCCCAGCCGGGGAGGAGATATATTTTGCGGTCAAGTAGTTGAGCAGCCATGCTTCCTCACATGGAAATGTTGTTTACCTTTGAAAGTTAACGCAGGAAATTGATCAGCTTTATATGAATTACCCGGAAATGACCAAGGAAGAACTCCTTGCTTTATTGGAAGCAACGGAAGACAAGTACCGGGCCATATATGATAAGTCTCCGATAGCGATCGAACTCTATGATTCATTTGGAAATTTGCTTCAGGTCAATAATTCGTGTCTGGCACTGTTTGGCGTTGAAAATATTGATGAGATCCAGGGTTTTTCACTATTTGCCGATCCGAATATCAACCAGGTAAATAAAGAGAAATTATCGCGCGGCGAGAGCGTCCGATATATGGGTCCGTTTGATTTTGAACTGGTTAAATCGCAAAAGCTTTACGCAACCACTCGTGAAGGAATAATCTGGATTGATGTACTAATCACACCATTGGATATCAGTCATCGTACAGCAGGCGGATATCTTATTCAAATACAGGATATTACGGAAGAAAAGCATTTAGAATTTGCGCTAAGGCAAAGTGAGGAGGAATATCGCAACTTTTACCTGAACGCGCCTATTGGACTCTATCGTACAACCCCTGAAGGGAAAGTAATTCTTGCCAACCAGGCAATCGCCACCATGCTTGGCTGCTCAAGTATTGAAGACCTTGAGGGGAGGATGCTGGAATCCAGCCATTTCGGACCAACCTACAAACGAGATTATTTTTTGGAAGAGCTTCATTCCAAAGGTGAGGTCAAAGATATGGAGGCAGAATGGGTTTGCTCTGATGGCTCAATCAAGGTGGTGGAGGAAAATGCAAGAATAGTGTGCGATCCTCAGGGTAATGTCCGCTATTATGACGGATCAGTTGAGGACATTACAGAACGAAAGGAAACTGATGAAGCTCTGAATGATGCACTTGAAAGAGCTGAAGCAAGCGACCGGTTGAAAACCGCCTTTCTCAATAATATCTCGCATGAAGTGAGGACACCCTTGAATGGTATCCTAGGATTCATTGAGCTGATCGACGATCCGGATATGAACGCTGACGACAGGGTTTTGTACAAGGAAATTCTTCACACCAGTGCCGATCGGCTTTTAAATACGATCAACAGTTATATGGATATCTCATTGATTGTATCCGGTAATATGAAAGTGAATAAATCAGGATTCGACCTGATAGAGTTACTGAACGAGGGATGTAATAGCTTTCTTAAAGAGGCTGAGGCAAAGGGGATTATAATAAATCAGAATCACCTCAACGTTTCAGAGGGCATCACCCTCAACTCAGACGCTGAGTTAATACGCAAAGTTTATTTTCACCTGTTGACCAATGCAGTCAAGTTTACGGAGTTTGGTACCATAAATATCGGTTATAAGGTATATGGTAATGATGTGGAGATTACGGTGGAAGATTCGGGGATAGGCATAAGGGAGGATATCCGGGAGCGGATTTTTGATTCCTTTCTACAAGCTGATATCTCAAATACCCGCAAACATGAGGGAAGCGGATTGGGTCTTGCAATCGCCAAAGGGATTGTTGAGCTGCTTGGCGGAAAAATATGGGTAAAATCCAATGAAGGTTTTGGATCTACATTTGGTTTCTCAGTTCCCGGGCTTGTATTTCCGGAAGTTACCGAAGCCCCATCCAACCCAGTATCTATCCCTTCGGAAGTTTTGCAAACGACCATCCTGATAGCTGAGGATGATCCAATTAATATTTATCTGTTGGAACAGATGCTCAGTAAAACCAACGCGGTGGTATGGCATGTGGAAAATGGTCAACTGGCGGTGAATTTTTGTCAAAACCATCCCGAATTGTCAATAATTCTGATGGATTTGAAGATGCCGGTTATGGATGGACTTGAAGCTACGAGGTTAATTAGGAGTTTTCGTCAGGACCTTCCAATACTGGCAGTTACCGCCTATGCTATGCCCGGCGATAAGGAACTTGCACTTGACGCCGGATGTAATGACTATATCTCGAAACCATTTTCATCAGCGCACTTGCAGGAAAAACTCCGGCAATATTGTTTAATATGATTCACCGGTCGGCGGTTGACAGACACCAGTTGGCAGTTGGCAATGAACAGTAACCTATTAAAATTATCATATGAAGTTGCGTGTTATTATCGTCCTGATCCTGTTAGCACCAAGTTTGATGGCTCAGTTAAAACCAGATAATCTGACCTTTCCGCCTTTTGTCTGGAAGTCGGAGGCACCTGCGGATTGCCCTTTCCCGGCTTCGAAGGAGATTACAGGAATTACCCTTCTTGGAGTTAAAACCGGTTTCCATTTTGGGGATACCTGGTACCCTACCTGGGCCGATGATGGTAACCTGTATTCGCCGTGGACTGACGGATGCACCTGGCGCCTTGATGGATCGAACGACTGCTCAAGCTCTTACGGTGATCAGGCAACCACTGGTCAGGCAATCATCGAAGGCGACGATCCGACCAACCTGAAAGCATACAGTTTGGGGATGAAAGTTGCCTCAGCCAGCCCATATCACGGCAGATATCCATGCGGTAGTCTGATATATAATGGTGTATGGTATTATGGAACTTACTGTCTGGATCCTGCTGGTGATGCAAAATATGGAGATAAGGTCATCAATTGGCCCTGGATGGGACCATTTGTTGGATTTCGTACCAGCAAGGATTATGGGCGCCACTGGACCGAAACAGAACATACCCCTGAAAAACCGCTTTTCGGAGAAACCGGGATTAATGGTTATCCCGTGAAAATCGGATCACCGCATTTCGTCGATTTCGGTAAAAATCTGCAGTATTCACCAGATGGCAAAGCTTATATGATTGCACACGGAGCTGATACGACTGATCCGAAATATCGTTTTTGGAACGATAGCTGGATAACAGGCGACCAGATCTACCTTTCCAGGGTTGTTCCATCAATCGAAAATATGAACGATGCTTCAAAGTATGAGTTTTTCGGTGGCTATGATGCAAAAGGAATGCCGGTATGGACCAATGATTTTAAAAAAATCAAGCCACTGCTCGAGTGGAACAACAATATGGGATGTGTGACCATGACGTATAATTCACCCCTGAAAAAATATTTGATGTGTATAACCGACGGAGGCAATACCTGTGCCAGAATGAGCACTTATATTCTGGAATCTGATAAAATTACGGGACCATGGAAGCTCGTTACTTACCTTAAAGATTTTGGACAACAGGCCTATTTTGTAAATTTTCCGTCGAAATTTATCAGTGCAGATGGACGCACTGCCTGGCTTTTGTATTCAGGTAACTTTGCACCTGACTGGAACGGGGTGAAAATCCTGGCGAATCCTCCGGGAAGTCATTATGGACTGGTAATGCAGAAAATATCTCTTAATAAATAGCAGAGAATGGAAAAAGAACAATTTAAAATTCCCGCAGAGGAAATAAAAGATATCATCAAACTTCAGGGTTTTGGAATCGTATCCAATCATATCACCGTGGATGGAATGAAGGTGGGATTCATGTATCGTGAGGAGCGGTTCGACAAGGAAGATACAGGCTGGCGCTTTCTTTCAGGAACAGAAACCGAGGAGTATATCGAAGATCCTGAGACCAGCAAGGTGTTTAGTATTAACGCGATAGCGAATTATGATCCTGCAATCCTGCCTTATATTAAACTTCCGGTCGGAACTGAACTTGAACGAGTGGAAGGTTCCGACGAGTTTATGATTTTAGAAGATTAATCAGAAAAACAAAAAAATGAGTTCTACACTGTCCAACAATCCTTTGTTGCACCCCTTTGTAAGTAAATACGAAGCGCCTCCATTCGATCTTTTTCATGAAGAACATTTTATCCCGGCCATTGAAACACTGATTAGTGAAGCCGAAGAAAAAATAGCACAAATAGTTGATTCAGAAGAGGAACCAACATTTGATAACACCATTCTTCCGCTCGAAATGAATGGTGAGCGCCTCGGAATTGTTGCAGGGATACTTTTTAACCTCAACCATGCCGAAACCACTGAAAAAATGCAGCAGGTAGCACAGGAGGCTTCAGCGCTTCTTACTGATTATTCCAGCAGAATGCTGATGAACCAGGATCTTTTTATCAGGATAGATAAACTCTATAAACAGTATTTTCCTCAACCCGATACCGGGGTTCTATCCGTGGAACAATCCACGGTTCTCGAAAACTGGAACCGCGAATTTATCCGTAATGGTGCATTATTGGAGGAGGAATCAAAAAAACGTTTTGCGGAAATCCGGTCGCAATTATCTACGCTGACGCTTCAGTTTGCTGATAATGTGCTTGCCGAAACCAATGACTTTTACCTTCATCTGACCGATGAAGCTGATCTGGCGGGATTGCCCGAATTTGTGCGGGAAGCTGCCGTGCAGGAAGCTGAGGGCAGAAAACTTGCCGGATGGGTGTTTACCTTGCATGCACCCAGCTATGTGCCTTTTCTGAAATATTCCGATCGCAGGGATCTGCGAGAGAAGCTGATCAGAGCATTCGGGGCCCGGGGTAACCGGGGAAATGACAAGGATAACAAGTCGCTCATCAGGGATATTGTTAACCTTCGTAAAGAGAAGGCTTCGTTGATGAATGAGCCTGATTATGCCTCTTATGCATTGCAGGAAAGTATGGCCGGTTCTGCCGCTAAAGTGATGAGTTTCCTCGGTAATATCCATAAATATTCCAAGCCAGCCGCCTTGAAAGAACTGTCGGAAGTTGCCGTTTTTGCAAAAAGTCTGGGCGCCGATTTTGATCTGGAATCATGGGATTGGAGCTATTATGCCGAAAAGCTTCGTGAGAAAAGATTCAATTTCCGCGAAGAGCTGCTTAAGCCTTATTTCAAACTCGAAAATGTAATCGAGGGTGTATTCTTGTTGGCTAATAAATTGTATGGATTGCAGTTTGAAGCTATTGAAGGAATTCCAGTATATCATCAGGATGTCATGACCTATGAGGTGAAAGATGAAAACGGAGCCTTTCTTTCGTTGCTTTACCTTGATTTTTTCCCGCGGCCGGGCAAACAGGGGGGCGCCTGGATGACAGATTTTCGCGGACAATCGAACCTGAACGGATCGGCAGTAAGGCCTCATATTTCACTGGTATGCAATTTCTCCAAACCCTCACCGACCAGACCTTCGTTACTTACTCACGATGAGGTAAATACCTTCCTGCACGAATTTGGACATGCCCTGCATGGGATGCTCGCGCAGTGCACCTATCCCTCAGTCTCTGGTACCAATGTATATCGCGATTTTGTTGAATTACCCAGCCAGGTAATGGAAAACTGGGCGCTTGAAAAAGGTTGGCTCGACCTGTTTGCTGTACATTACCAAACCGGTGAGAAGATACCCCCTGAGCTGATTGACCGTCTGATTGAATCGAAAAACTACCTCGAGGGATATGCTTTTGAACGTCAGCTGAGTTTTGGTTTCCTGGATATGGCCTGGCATACTTTATCTGAACCTTTTGCTGGGGACCCTGTTGCTTTCGAGAAGCAGGCCATGGACGATACCCAGATGTTCAGAAAAATTCCGGGAAGCTCAACCAGCACGGGCTTCAGCCATATTTTTGCCGGAGGATATGCAGCGGGATATTATGGCTATAAATGGGCCGAGGTACTTGATGCAGATGCTTTTGCACTTTTCTCTGAAAAGGGAATTTTCAACCGGGAAGTGGCGGCATCTTTCAGGAAAAACATTTTGGAAAAGGGTGGCAGTGAGCATCCTATGAAATTGTATGTTAGATTCCGCGGACAGGAACCTGATCCGGAAGCATTACTGAAGAGGAGCGGGCTGATGTAAATTATTCTCAGTCCTGAACATACGTCACTCTCGCTTGTTATTCTGATAATGAGCGATAACCATTCCATCTATAACCGTGAGGGCCTGCTAAAAGCTATTTTGGCTACGCTTGCCTATTTTGATGTTTTTAGTCATCCGCTGACTTTCGAAGAGATTCTTGAATTTAACCGAATTCCAGGTTGTACCAGAGAGGCCGTCGAATCTGCATTGGTCGACCTGATGGCTTATGGTTTGGTCAGAAAGAATAAAAGTTTTTTCTTTCTCGGACTGGATGAAACGGTTGTTGAACAGCGAATTATTGCGAACAAACTCGCACAGAAACGGATGCACGCAGCCTGGTTTTATTCTTCGCTCATTGCACGATTCCCTTTCATCAGGGCAGTCATGATTTCAGGATCCCTATCGAAGGGAGTTATGGAGGCCGAGGATGATATTGATTTTTTTATCATAGCTGCTCCTGGTCGATTATGGATCGCCAGGGTTTTACTGACTTTCTTTAAACGGGTCTTTTTACTCAACTCGCACCGGAATTTCTGTCTGAATTACTTCATAGATACAGATAACCTGGCGATATCAGACCACAATATTTTTACTGCCACTGAAATCGGATTAATACTTCCGATGTACAATAAGGAGTTGTATCTGAAATTCTTAGCTGAGAATGTTTGGTTTCGGGCGCACTATCCGAACCTCCCCGACATAACCTCTGTTAAAGACATTCCGGCCAGATATGCAGGACGATTGGTTGAAAGGTTATTACCTCAAAGTCTTTGGGATATTATAGATGATTTTTGCCTTCGGTTGACACGTCGTTTTCTGGGCAGAAAGTATAAATATATGGATTCGGAGAGATTTTACAGGGACCTGAAAACCAGCAAGAGTGTATCCAGACATCATCCCGAAAGCCAGCAATACGTAGTGCTGAAATCTTTTCAGAAAAAAGTGGAATTACTTGAAAGTAAGCTCAACTATGCAGTTTCGGTAAATGATTTACAAAAAAAATATGGTGAAACTGCCTGAAATCAAGAGGAATATCTGGGTCCTTGGCGGGACAGGTTTCATTGGCACGGCTTTATTAAACCACCTTGCGGAGGATCCCGCTAACAGACTTCATTTGCTGGTCCATAAGAATGTTCCGTATCAAAAACTTGAAAAAGTTAACCTGATATCCGGGAGCCTCAAACGCTTTGATTATAGCTGGTTCTCGCGCTATCCGCCTGATATTGTTTTTCATCTGGCACGAATGGCTGGTTCAGGTCCTTTGAGGAGACGCCTGGCTTCCCATATAGGCCAACAAAGCAATGAGCGTTTGATAAGGTTTCTTGCAACTTTGGATAACCCGCCCATGATTGTATATGTTTCTGGATCACTGATGTATGGCGATCAGTCTGGATCATCCGGTGCTGATGAATCGACGGCCTTAAATCCAATTGCTTACGGCCGTTATTATGAGCGTGCCGAACGTCCATGGATATCTGCAGGCAGAATACCAGGATTAAAAGTTCAACTGGTGCGTCCCGGTTGGATTGTCGGACCCGGGTCCTGGTTTAAAGTATTTTTCTGGGATCATTACCTGAAAACAGGTCGCGTACCGGTGTATGGCAGTGGGAATCAATTAATGTCTCTGATTCAGGTGGAGGATCTCGCGGTTATGATTACAAAAGGGGTGGAAATGTATCCGGGCGTATTAAATTTATTTGCAGGTAATCCTTTAACTCAGAAAGAGTTTAGTGAGATAATGGCAAAAATTCTTGGTGTTGAAACTGAAAATATTTCCATAAAAAGCATCAGAAGAAAATATGGGATTGCGGAAGCTGAGGCGCTCAGTTCTTCCATACCTATGAATACACGGTATCCTGAACTTTGGAACGATCTGGAGTTAAAATACCCCAAGCCCGCAGATTTGTTAAACCGAACGATCTCTCTTTTGAAAAGTAAAAAGGGTGTATTCCCCGAATTGCCAGAAGGGAGTTTTGTTTAACCAGATATCGGTTTTCCATAATAATTTCCTCAATTTCCCCAATCTTTTATTAATTCCCGTGAAATACCATGCTGGATGCATTATGCTATATCCCTGATGTTTAATCATTGTATATCCATAAAAAGCATCCTTGACAGTACGAGGTGAATAGCATTTGCTCGGCAGATATTTTGCGGGTGAGTAGCCTCCCCAAACCGGACTGATTCTGGCCATTGCTCTTCTGACCCTGAAACGCAGAGCCTCCAGAACCATACCACCTATGTACCATTTATTCACAAAAGTCAACACCATTTTACCATCAGAATGGAGCATGTTACCCAGGATAGCAGCATTATTATACAGGTTATCCACAGTATTCAGAGCGCCAAAAAATACGTAGATCATGTCGAATTTCCGGTCAGGGAATAGCAAAGGCAGATCTTCAACTTTGGCGATGTAAGCATGGACGTTGGTTAAGTTGCTTTCAGAGATTTTAAGCTGAGTGAGGCTCACCATCTGTTCCGAAATATCAATGCCCTGTACTTCAGCCTGGGGATGAATGTATGCGAAATGCAGCAAATCAATACCAGTACCGCATCCAACCTCAAGAATATTTTTGAATGGATATCTTTTAACCTCCTCGCGGAAGGACTGCCTTATTTGCTGAAGAACAGGATTTCTCCAGTAGCGGCTGTCGAAATCAGCCGCATCGGCATCGTAATACTTGCCAACTTCAGGGTAAAATCCGTTGTCCATCAGGTAGTTTTTTTATGGTAATCACACAAATCCAGGCTATTATACCCCAAAAGAGGAAGGCGAACTTATCGGTGTTCAGAAAATTATTGAAGAAGGCATGAAAAAAGTAGGTTGAAAGTGCCGCGAAACCTGCGATAATATATTTTCTGTCCGGGTGATCCAATGCTGACCTGAAGGCAATAACCGTCAGTCCGGAGATCAGGATTATCCAGGACAAAATTCCGGGAATCCCCATTTCGCTCAGTGCCAGGATGTACTCAGAATGTGCAGTGCCACCCGAATTTTCGGGAATATGAAAAGGATCGCTGACGCTCAGGCGCGTTAAATAGTCGGGTTTCTGAAAGGGAATATATTGAAACTGGTAGGTACCCGGACCAAACCCTGTAACAGGTTTTTCTGAAAACATTGACAAACCTGAAACCCAACGGTTTAATCGTTCACGATTGGAAACATCGGTATTTACATTTCCCGAGGAGAGCGTGTGCCCGACAATATCTGCTCGTTTATCTCCCGAATCATGTTGGTTGGCATTTAAGGAATTGAGCAGAGAGAAACTGTTGAGATATAAGTATATCAAGGTAATCCCGAATATTAAACCGAATTGCCATAATCGGATACGAAGGGCAAAAAGTATACGAATAACAAGAAATACTATCAGGCTGAGCATTGCTGCCCGACTGTAACTCAATAAAACTGCTCCGGCCATGGCAACACCGATCAGCCTGAACCATAACCCGGTGGAGATCAGTGGCCCTTGATTTGGATAACTGAGCCAGAAAGCACATAAGATAGCTGCTGTGGCACCGTAAATGGTGTGGTCCTTATAAAATGGCTGAAAGATGGCTTTCACAACATCAGGATTCCAGCCGTAATCACTGTATCTGTAGATTGCCAAAAGCCCAATCAGGAAAAAACCGAGAGTATAGAGCGATAAAAGCTGTATAAAAAGTTTGGGGGCTATCTCCATCAAATGGTGCAGCGTAAAAAAGAAAACCAGGATATAAAGGAAGTTGACAGCTGTGAATTTTATCGAAACTAAGGTCATTTCTGATAATGCAGTACCCAAAAACAAAGCGAACAAAAAGGGAAACACAAGCCAGGATTTTTTCGGCAACAGGTTACCAAGGGAACCAGGCCTGATTAAAAGGTCAATCAGAACGAATAGTCCCAGGATCATCATTATTGGCTCCGTTGGGAACATGAGCTTAGAATCTCCTGAAATCCGGATTTCAAAAGAAAATGGAAGAGTTAACGCAAGTACCTGTAGGAGAATGATCTGCAGTCTGGTGAGGTTAATCTTTTCTGACCACAAGTTTAACATCGCGCATGATTATAATTGTTGCAAAAACCACAAATAAATACAGGAGAGCGGATGCCAGGAGGATGAGCACTCTTGGCGGTGATACGGGCCGGTCACTCGGAATGCCGGTTGATATAACATATGCTTTGGGAAGTTCAGTTTCGAAGCTTTTTTCTTCCCGTTCAAAATGATTTTTACGACCTGCAAGCTCTTGTATTTCAGTTGCATAAACTGTTTGAAGTTTTGATAGCTCCAGCCGTGTTGAATTCGAACCTTTTCCATTCAGGTTATTAATAGAGTCGATCCGGTGCTCCAGATTTTGCACGTCAAGGATCTTACTGTCATATAAAACCTTTGTGTAATCAAGCGCTCCCTTTCGGTTAGCCAACAGTAGGTCCTCCTTTATATTATTTCCAAGTTCGACGATGGCATTTGCAATAATTGCTGCTCTGTCAGGGTTCGTATCCCTTACACGTATTGACACTGAGCCAAATTTTGTCTTTTGAATTTCGATGCGAGAGGCCAGAATTCTATGAAGCTGATTTCGTCCGCCTGATGTATTCAGGTCAATATGATATTCCCTTGAGAGATCGAATCTCTTAATCAGGCTGTCGCGCAATTGTCCTGATTCCAGAATTTGAATATGTGCATCAATCTCACGGTCGCTGGCAAAACCAATTCCTTGCTGCTCAATTTGTTTTGATAAGATGGTCAGGGGTACGAAGATCAGTGATTCAGACTGATACATCGGTTTTATAAATAATTGCGAAGTAGCAAGATATCCTGCCAGGCACACGAATACAAAACCGGCGACCACAATGGCCAACATTCTTTTTGACATGCTTTTTATGAACTGTTAATCAGATATTAAACAGACTGGCCATAGTTTTGTTTAACCTTTGGTTGAATACGAATCCTGAACCTTATTTCCAATTGGTTGTATAATAGATAAACAATAAATACCTGTAAATATGGGAAATGTATCAATCAACCACCTTGCGGTTTTCGCAGCAGCCCTTTCAGACTTTCTTGTCGGGGCACTTTGGTTTTCACCACTCTTATTCGCGAAGGCGTGGATGAAAGAGACCGGGATCACGGCGGAGAAAATGAAAAAGGATAGCCCGCTGGTAAAGTATGGGTTAACATTTATTTTTTCCCTGGTGATCACCTATAATCTGGCATTTTTTCTTGGCGATCCAAAAATGACCTTAAGTAACTATTTGGTTTATTCGTTATTAGCTGGATTTGGCTGGGCTTCCATGGCAGTGGGTATTCTAAGCTTGTTCGAAATGAGGGGATGGAAACTTATGCTCATGAATTGGGGCTATGTCACCATTGCTTTTGTACTTAAAGGGCTGATTCTGGGGCTTTGGCGATAATAACAAGAATCTCAATATTGTTGATAAAGAGGCCATTAATTTAGCGCCAGGGCCATTTTAGAGATTCCAACACCAGTTTTGAATTCAGAAGTAATAGAATCAAGTATACTTGGCTTTATGCTGCTGTGAAGTCAGCTTGAATTTGTATTTTCAAAACTCGAAATTGGTCTTGGAATCTCTAAATTGAAAAATGAAAAGGACTCTTTTTTCCCTTGCAATCCTGATTCTCATCAGTCTGCCATGTTGGGCACAGGAACCGGCTAATCCTTTATTGGTGTCATGGCCACAGTATCTTGAACATAAGGCAAATACAACTTTTAAGCTGGATTGGATTCCTCTGGGTCCGGTCATCAATTCGGCCCGTGTAGATGCCGTTCAGTGCGACGCTACCCATCCGGGAACCTGGTATGCCGGATTTGGATCCGGGAATCTTTGGAAGACTACCGATCACGGACTCTCCTGGAAACCGGTTTTCGAGGATCAGCCGGCACTTTCAATAGGCGACTTTACGCTGGCGCCATCAAATCCGGATATTATTTATCTGGGAACAGGCGAATATCTTAAGAAACCTAGAAATTTCACCCTGCCGGGAACCGGGGTATTCCGGTCGGATGATGGCGGGCAACATTGGCGGCACCTGGGTCTCGAAAAGTCGTGGCACATTGCTAAAATCAAGGTGCATCCTACAAATCCTGATATTGCTTTTGTGGCAGCTCTGGGACATTTGTGGACCCCTGATCCTGATCGGGGAATTTACAGGACAACCGATGGAGGGAAAAATTGGGCCCGGGTTTTATATGTTAACGATCATACCGGGGCCAATGATGTCGTTATTTCTCCATCGAACCCTGAAATAATTTATGCCTCCATGTGGGAAAATTTTCCGGGTGTGACAGGCAAGGAAAGTGCTGTGTACAAGAGTTCCGACGGCGGTTCAACCTGGATAAGATTATCCGTTGGATTGCCGGTCAGTGATAAAACGGGCCGGATTGGACTGGCAGTTTCCTGGCAAAATCCAGATAAGGTCTATGCTTTTATCGATAATCTGAACCTGGATAAGGGGCGGTCGGCAGAGTGTTACAAGACCATCGACGGAGGGCTGACCTGGAAACGTTCCCACACTGACGACCTGATGATTTATGATGGCATAGGCTGGTATTTTTCCGATTGTTCTATCAATCCAAAGAATGATGAGGAGATTTATTTGCTTGGAATCAGAATGGCGCACAGCACCGACGGGGGAGCAAATTTCGACCTGGTAGGAGGAGATGTTTACCATGTTTTTCCCAGTCCTGCGATACCTTTCCACCTTGATCAGTGCGACATCTGGATAAATCCACTAAATCCCGATGAATTGGCAGCGGGTAATGACGGAGGATTTTATTACAGTTACAATAAAGGCAAATCATGGACCCATTATAATAATATTCCAGCTGGCGAATTTTATGATATCTCACTTGATAATCAGATTCCCTATCACGTGTATGGCGGGGTACAGGATGATGCCTCAGTATTTGGGCCGGCTGAAGAATGGAACCCCCGGTTTGCTGATAAGTGGAAATATATTTGGGTTGATGCCTGGAGCGGAGGTGATGGATGCTATACCCTCGCGGATCCCGAAGATCCGAACATCATTTATTCCTCGTCACAGAATGGGGGAATATTCAGGAAAAACATGGCTGCCGACCGTTCGACTTTTATCCAGCCTCAATTTCCCAGAGGATCTGGTGTGCAGTTAAATTACAATTTTGTTGCCCCATATATCATTTCTAAATATGATGGAAAAGTATTGTATCACGCAGGTAATTATATTTTTAAAAGTGTAAATAAAGGAGATAAATGGGAGCTGATCAGTCCGGATTTGGCGAAATCGGCCATTCCTGAGAAGGTCTCGCTTGCGGTTGGTGCACTGGCGGAATCTCCCATCAAGGCAGGTCTACTGGTTGCCGGTACCGATAAAGGTGCATTCTGGGTTACCGAGACCGATGGTAAAGGCTGGATCGAGCGATCGGCTGGGTTGCCAAATCGATATATCCGAAGCATCGTATTATCGAGATATTACAAGGACCGTATTTATCTTGCTATGACCGGTATTAATAATGATGACTTGTCGTCCTATCTTTTTGTTTCTGAAGATCTTGGTAAAAACTGGAGCTCAATTTCCGCCAATCTTCCAGGCGAGATTATCAACTGTGTCGCTGAGGATCCATTGCAAGAGAATTTTCTTTATGCGGGAACTTTCCGGGGTGTTTATATTTCGGCAGATCGCGGAAAAAGTTGGTCATTGCTTGGGAAAAATATGGCTCCCACGGTAATTTCCGATCTGGTGATTCAGGAGCGGGAACTCGACCTGGTGGCAGGAACGCATGGGCGGGGAATTTATAAAATGAACCTTAAGCCGATTCATGCCGCCTATGAAAATGGGGTACCTGGTTCTGCTAAATTATTTCCTGTGCCTGACCTGATGGCTCCATGGAACAACGACACCCATCGGGATATCAATGAGATGAGCGTGAAGAAAACGGAAATCACCTGGTATCAGCTTTCGGAAGGGAAAGCCCACTTACAGATTTTTTCGGGAAACAAGTTGATCTGGGAGAAAGAGCTGACTGGAACAAAAGGATTTAACCAGGTCAGATGGGATGGGGTAGTGAAAGAGGACAACCTGAAGGAAGCTTATTTTTATCAATATAAAACCTATATTAAATCCGGAAAATATGAGGTTAAGCTAAGCGGTGACGGGTTTTCGGACAAGCAGGATTTAAAAGTTCTTGAAGCAATAAAATATGAATAAACCGATTTTGGAGGTTTGCGCAGGGTCGCTGGCCTCAGCTCTTGCAGCCCAGGAGGGTGGGGCGTTCCGTGTTGAATTATGCGATAACCTTTATGAAGGGGGCACTACACCGAGCATTGGAACCATTGAGCTTGCGCGGCAGAAATTGTCGATCCGGCTGCACGTTATTATCCGCCCCCGTGGTGGTGATTTTCTCTATTCCGATCTGGAATATGAAATAATTAAACTTGATGTGGAGCTATGCCGGAAGGCTAAAGTGGATGGAGTGGTTATTGGTTTTTTAACTTCAGATGGCAGGATCGATGTCGGTCGCACGCGGGAGATCGTTGAGCTGGCACGACCAATGGCGGTCACTTTTCATCGGGCGTTTGATATGGCTCTCGATCCGTTTGATGCTCTGGAGGATCTTAAGCTGACCGGAGTGGATCGCATTCTGACTTCCGGTCAGAAAAACATGGCTCCGGATGGGGAGGAGCTGATATCAAAATTGATCATTCAGGCCGGAGAAAAAATTATTATTATGCCCGGAGGCGGACTGAATGAAATTAATATCAGTGCATTTGCCCGCAAGGTCCAGGCCTCGGAATATCATGCGACCTTGCGCCGCACTGTTGAGAGCGGAATGACCTTCCGGCGCGAAGAAGTTTATATGGGGGGACTCTCGGCTATCCCCGAGTTTTCGATTCTTGAAACTGATCCTCAAAGGGTTGGTAACATGATCACCAAACTTCATAACTCATAATTAGCCAATTAGCTAATTTGCAAATTGTCACATTATCACATTATGTCTGAACTTTTAATCAACGAACTGGTCTCCCTTCGCACAGCCTGTGAAGCAGAGCTCTTAGGCGATATCTTGCCTTTTTGGTTGAAATATGCAGTAAAACCGGGAAAAGATGGTTTTTACGGAGCGGCGGACCTGCAAGGTAATCCTGTGGAGGCAAATTTGTCATGTGTTCTGACTGCCAGAATTTTATGGACTTATTCAGAAGCAGCAATTCAATATAATAATTTAGAATACCGGGAGATGGCCCATCTGGCATATCGGGTACTTAATGACAAATTTCTCGATCGGGTAAATGGCGGTTATTTTATGGAGATCGCACCTGACGGATCCGTGGCAGCAGATATTAAGCATACTTATGCACAGGCTTTTGTTATTTATGCGCTTAGCAAATACATGGAGATGGTGCAGGATGATAAGGTGCTGGCAGTTATCCGGGGGTTCTTTATTCAGCTGGAAAGCAAAGCAAAAGATCCTGAACATACTGGCTATTTCGAGGCATTTACACGTGATTGGAAATTGTTTAGCGAGAACCGTATGGCCGATAATAACGAGCCACGGTCGATGAATACCCATCTTCATGTTATGGAAGCCTATGCGGCCCTTTATCGGGTTTGGAGCGATGAACGCGTGAGAGTCAGGCTGACAGAGCTTCTTGAACTATTCATCAATAAAATCATCAGGCCCCAAGGACATCTCGGAATATTCTTTGATGAGGAATTCAACGAAGTGGAAGCCTCAAAAGGGACCTGCTCCTTTGGGCACGATATAGAAGCATCGTGGCTTTTAATGGAAGCATCAGAAATTCTTGGTGACAAGTCAATCATTGAAAGGATGCGGCCGCTTTGCATCCATATGGCTGAGGCTGTTGCCCGCGAAGGTGTTGACCAGGATGGGGGACTTTTTCTCGAATCCACCCGGTTTGGCAGTCACTTGCGAACAAATAAACATTGGTGGCCCCAGGCTGAAAACCTGGTTGGCTTCATGAATGCTTATCAAATGACCGGGGATCCCAAGTACTGGGAAATTGTAAAAATGGCATGGAACTTTATTGATAATCACCTCATCGATCATGAGCATGGCGAATGGTTCACGAAAGTCAGCAGACTTGGAGTTCCCTATCTGATTGAGCCAGAAGGTGACCCTTCTCCCTATTATCGAAACGACTGGAAGATTGATCCCTGGAAATGCCCTTATCATAATGGCAGAGCGATGGTGGAGATGATGAAGAGATGCGAAACAATGTGCTAATGTGCCAATGTGGCAATATGCTAATTGAAGAATAGGAACTGTAGCCGAATTTCATACTTTTAGAAACAATTAATTTAGAGTTAACCTTTAAGGTCACTTTTTTTAATTTCTTATCATTAGCATATTAGCATATTATTAAGTTATGAATAAAAGTCTGTATTTATATACGTTCGTCGCTGCTTTGGGTGGGCTTCTATTTGGATTTGATACGGCGGTCATCAATGGGGCGATACCTTTTTTTACCGAGCATTTTGGTTTAACCGATGCCATGAAGGGCTGGGCGGTAAGTTCTGCGCTGATTGGTTGTGTTGTGGGTGCGTTGGCCGTTGGAAAACCAGGTGATTATTTTGGAAGACGACTGGTGTTGAGGGCTTTGGCTCTTCTTTTCCTTATATCTGCAATTGGAAGTGGCACCGCATGGAGTTTTAGTTCCTTCATTATTTTTCGCGTGATCGGCGGTCTGGCCATCGGCGGCGCATCAGTTTTATCACCGCTTTATATCGCGGAGATAGCACCCGCTGCCTTTCGCGGCAGGCTGGCTGTGACTTTTCAGCTGGCGATCGTAACCGGTATCCTGGTCGCTTTTTTCTCCGATTATTTGCTGCTGAACACCGGGATCAATAACTGGCGCTGGATGTTTATTTCCGGGGCCCTGCCTGCTTTGGTGTTTTTTGTTTTGCTGTTTTTTGTCAGTCAGAGTCCTCGCTGGCTGGTCATGAAGGGGGATATTGTCCAGGCCAGGCGGGTTCTGAAAGAAGTAAATCCTGAAACCGAGACAGAACAATTAATCAAGGAAATTCAAAATTCGGTGGATACCGAGGTACTGGGAAAATCAGTATACCTGTTTAAAAAACCCTATTTGAAACTCGTGCTGATCGGCATTGCCATTGGTATGTTTAACCAGTTTACCGGGATAAACATTGTGATGTATTATACGACAGATATTTTTCGGACTGCAGGGTTCTCAACGAATTCAGCCATTCTTCAAACGGTGATCATCGGGGTAACAAATCTTGTATTTACTCTCATAGCCATGCGTTTGATCGATAAGATCGGTCGAAAAAGAATGCTGCTCACAGGTTCCATCGGAATGACCTTCTTTTTGACACTATTTGCTTTTGCCTTTATTTCCGGAATGAAATCAGTTGCGCTGGTCATCATGCTAGTTGGCTTCGTAGCCTTTTTTTCCTCTTCGCAAGGAGCGGTTATCTGGGTTCTTTTATCGGAAATGTTTCCCAATAATATACGTGCCAGGGGCGCCTCCATTGGCTCTTTCTCCCACTGGTTTTTTAATGCAATTACAGTATTTCTTTTCCCGACCATCGCCGCCTATTTCTCCAACGGCAAAGGCATCGGGTATATTTTTCTTTTTTATGCAGTGGCCACATTGATCAGTTTCTTCTTTTTCCGCAAGTTTCTTTTCGAAACCAATGGACGCAAACTCGAAGAAATGTAATAATGTGCTAATGTGCTAATGTGCTAATATGCTAATGAAAGAATGAAGAAATTTAAGATAATGATTAATGGATAATGGGACCAATCCGGCATTGAAAAAGAGTTTTGAATTCGCCTTGGAGATCATAATCTTTACTGACTTGCTGGAGGAGAGCCATATCGACTTTATTCATAAGATGAAAATTGCTGCTAAAGAGACAGATGAAACAGAGTATTGGTTGTTACTTTGTACGGAAGCAAAGAACTACCCAAAGCCGATTGGTTTACTTGAAAAGAATCAGGAAATCATTAGGTTACTATCTTCAATAATATCAACAACAAAAGCCAGGCTCGATACTCACGGATCTCACTAACTTTGCGTATCGATTGATTGGTGTTTTTTCACATTAGCACATTGATTATGACCCACAAAGAACGAATTTCTAGTGCCCTCAAAGGCCAGCCCAGTGACAAAGTCCCTGTTATGCTGCATAATTTCATGATGGCTGCCCGAGAGTACAAGGTGAGCATGCAGCAGTTCCGCGATGATCCTGTTGTCATGGCTGAAGCCCTGGTGCGTTCGGTGGAAAAGTATGAGTTCGATGGGATACTTGTGGATATGGATACGGTAACTCTTGCCGGAGCACTTGGCGTTCCTATTGATTTTCCAGACAATGAGCCTGCACGCTGTCATTTGGGTATCCTTTCCAGCCTGAAGGATTGGCGCGACCTGCCAGGTGTGAATATTGAGGATTATCTGTATGTCAACAATTGGCTCGAAGCAGTCAGGTTGGTGAAGAGGTATGTTGGTGACGATATTTTCGTCCGCGGGAACTGCGATCAGGCACCGTTTTCGCTTGCCGGCATGGTCAGGGGATCAGCCGATTGGATGATGGATCTTTATACTGCTGAGGAGGAGGATAAAATCGGGCTTCTGGAGTATTGCACCGAAGCTACGACACAGTTCATCCGTCTGATGGCTCAAACAGGCTGTGATATGCTTTCCAACGGCGATAGTCCTGCCGGTCCCGATCTGATATCCCCAGAACTGTATAAAAAATATGCATTCCCGTACGAGAAGATAATTGTTGAGGAGGCACATAAGGCTGATTTACCGTATACTTTGCATATCTGCGGGAATACTGAGCTGATATTGAATGACATGATTGAAACCGGAGCCGATGCTTTGGAACTTGATTATAAGACAGATATTCACAAGATCGCCAGTGTTTTTAAAGATCGGGTAACCCTGATTGGTAATATTGACCCCAGTGGTGTGATCGCAATGGGAAAAGCTCATGAAGTGAAAACAAAGACCCGTGAACTGATTAAAATAATGGGGAAATCGAACCGTTTTATATTAAATGCCGGTTGCGCGATACCACCGAATACTCCAGAGGCGAATATCTGGGCAATGCTTGATGTTGTTGATGAAAACTGACAAACCGAATGACTAATTACGCTGTAGGCTTGGTTCTTGGTGGTGGCGGTGCACGTGGATTTGCTCATCTGGGTGTGGCAAAGGCATTGCATGAAAAGGGAATCAAACCTGACATTATTTCAGGGGTCAGCGCTGGAGCGATCGCTGGGGTTTTTCTGGCTTCCGGAATGAATCCTGACGAGATCTTCCAGATTATGAAAGAGCAGGATTTCATGAAAATATCCCAATTTAAAATGTCGAAGAAGGGTTTTATCCGGCTCGAAGGATTAAAGCAACATATTAAGCTTCATGTACCCTATAGAAATCTGGAAGATTTGCCTGTTCCTCTCATCGTAGCCGTGTGTAACCTCAATAAAGGAAGAATTGAGTACCTGAGCAGCGGACCGCTTGCTGAGATTGTTGAGGCTTCTGCCAGCATTCCAGTACTGTTTTCTCCTGTAAAGATGGGCGATGATTTTTATGTGGATGGCGGCGTAATGGATAATTTGCCTATCCGGCCGGTCCGCAAAATTTGTGATAAGGTTATCGCAGTAAATATCAGTCCGATACACGACACCGACCATTTGGAAAATATAATGCAGATTGCCACCAGGGTATTTCATGTTAGTGTCGATAAATCAACTATCAAGTCAGGGAAACTGGCTGATCTTTATATTGAGCCACCGGGTGTGGACCGTTATGATATTATTCGGGTTAAGTATGCTGAGGAACTTTTCCACCTGGCATATGCCTATACAAAAGACTTGAGTACCGATGGATTTTAATTTGCCATTAAACATACAGGATCATTACGATACACCTGCCAATGCACCGAAGCTGTGGGCTCATAAGTTATTCCCTCATTTTCAGATCTTTTTCAAATACAAGTTTCTGAGGATAAACTTCCATGCCCGTAAGCTCTCAGTCAGGGGCGAGTATCCGACTGAACAATGGGTGCGGTCATCTATCAGGGTAATGAAGTTGTTGGAAAGCTGTGGCGGGCGATTTCATATTACGGGAATTGAAAATATCAGGAATTGCAAAGGTCCCGTTGTTTTTATAGGGAATCACATGAGCACCCTCGAGACCATGGTTCTGCCATTTCTTATCGCCCAAGTCAAGGATGTTACTTTTGTTGTCAAGGATTCCCTGGTTAAAAGCTGGGCCTTTGGACCGGTGATGCGATCGCGTGATCCTATAGTGGTTAGCCGGCACAATTCACGCGAAGATCTGGTAAAGGTGATCACCCGTGGACAGGAAATCTTAGCTACTGGCCGGTCGGTGGCGATTTTCCCGCAAAGTACCCGTCGTATTGAATTCAGGCCCGAAGAATTTAACTCACTGGGCGTTAAACTGGCATCAAAAGCTGGTGTTCAGGTAATCCCATTTGCACTCAAAACGGATTTTTGGCTGAACGGTAGGTTCGTTAAGGACCTGGGCCCCCTGGATCCAAACAATAAAGATGTTTATTTCACCTTTGGTGAACCCATGGATATTACGGGATCGGGTAAGGAGGAGAATAAAATGATTATCGATTTTATCCAAAAAAACCTGAAAGATTTTCAAAAGCTGTCAGGTTTTAAAAAGTAGGGGAGAACCCGCGGGTCCACCGATACTAAATAAAAAAACCCGACTGAATCAGCCGGGTTTTTTTGTTGTTATCAGTAACTAATTAGTTGGATTTCAACCAATCAATTGATTTCTGTAAAAGCTGAAGTGCATAAACCGGGTTATGAACACCTAACGAAAGTTCGCTGGTGATATAAGCATAGTTATAAGCGGCACCCAATTCACCATATTTCCAAGGACGGCCAATTCTGGTTGCGAAATCTTTATCCACAGCCATGGTAACTTTGTTTCCTGGAACAACCAAACCGGTAGTAGGACTAACAGTTGGATTGGAAGCCAGAGCGGTAGCAAATTTAGTTGTGGTTTCAGTAGTCGGGAACAAGGTTCCGTAGAAGTCGTGACTTGGCACAGCTGTGTAAGAAACAACTCCGGCAGTACTTGTGGCTTTCTTGAATACTTTACGGGTAGTCAGCAGTTCAGCCAGTTCAATGCGTTTTGCATCGATGAGAGCCTGAACAGGGGTGATTTTGTCACCACCATGGCAAGCGGTACAAGCATCTTTATTAACAATCAAAGAGTGACCACCAGTCTTGGTAGTTGCATTGTATTGGTTCATGTGGCAATCGATACAATCATTTGCCGAGTGCTTCCAGGTGCGTGTATAGGTTTGACCTGCATATTCATAGGCGTTGGTACCGGTAAAGAGGTTTGTCTGGTTGCCATCATGAACGGCGAAACTCTGCCCAACCTGGTATTTAACATCGGCTTTATCATCCTGGCCTGCTTTGTTAAACGGGAAGAATGGCAGCTGGTTGAAGGTCTTGATGGCACCTAAACTATCAGTCCAGTTTACGGAGGTTACACCGCGGATCTGATGGCAGGTTGCGCAAAGGTTGTTGATTTTACCATAATCTGTTGTTGTAGTATTGTTGTTGTAGTTCAACGCAACAGGTTCGGTCTGGGTCAGGATCTGAGCCATTGTATCTTCAGCAAAATCAAATGCACTGTGTGCGTGGCAGGTTTTGCAGTTGATTCTTACTCCGTTCGGGATGTCGTTTGAAACAACAAATTTACCCTGGGTAACAACTTCGGTGAATCCATCACTGGTGTGACATCTTGCACAATACTTGGTATTTCTTGCACTTGAGGTTCCATAGAAATGCTTCGACAAATGGTACTGGTCGGTTTTAGCTGCCCAGTTAGCCGTATTGTGGCATTTTACGCAGAATGAATTGGCATCCTGGCCATTCAATCCGTCTTTTCCGTTAGTACCGTTGGTTCCGTCCTTACCGGCGGGGCCCATCGGTCCTTCGCATGCGGTGAACATGAACGCAGCGAAAGCACTAAGTGTTAATAGTCTGATTAGGCTCTTCATAGTCTCAAATTAAAGTTATTAATTGTTAGATAGTTTCGGGTTACAAGGTAATTAGCACCTTTACCTTTTCGGGTAGGTTCAAAATGATGTATCGATGTTTATACATTGATAGATATGATAATTAATATTGATATTAATCAACATTCGATGTGATATTAATTGGGTTTGTTAACTTGCAATAGTAAAATTAATTTTTTGCTTTTATAAATTGCTTATTGATGTTAAGTCAAAGAATAATAAGTAGTTGCGAGAATTGTCCGGCTAGTTGGGAGAATTTCAAGAACCTCTCAGAAGACGAAATCAAGCTGGTAGATGAAAACAGATACGAAGCAACTTTTAAGCCTGGCGAGATATTGATCAAGCAGGGTTCCCCGGCCGCGAGTGCGATTTTTCTTTCCCAGGGGATGGCAAAGGCTTATATAGAAGGGCATGAACGGAGCAATAATATAATCGAGATTGTTTTGCCTTCGAATCTGATTATCGGTCCTGGCGTTCCTGTTGATGAACGTTATGCTTACTCTGTAGCAGCACTCACTACTGTGCACACCTGCTTTATCAGTTTTAAGATTATTAATCAGCTGATCCGTCAGAATGCTGAATTTGCCAATGGTATGATTAAGGATTTAAGTGCCAAAGCGCTTGTCGCGCATAAAAAACTGGTGAGCCTGACTCAAAAAAAAATGGCCGGGCGAATTGCAGAAGCGCTACTGTTCTTTTCGGATGAGGTATTCAAGTCCCCGGTTTTCGATATTATTCTCACCAGGCAAGAATTAGGCGATTATACGAATATGGCTAAGGAAAGTGTGGTAAGAATTTTAAAAGAACTTGATTCACAGGATATAATAAAAACCGATTGTTCAAAAATTGAAATACTCAATCTGGAAAAATTGAGGTGGATATCTGAAAATGGATAAAACTGAATCAAACATGAAAAAACTATCACTGGCAATTCTGATTTGTTCAATCCTCGTGTCGTGTACACAGCGGAATTTAATAGATCATTTTATCCTGAAGGGTCACGTCGACGGGTTGAAAGAAGGATGGTTATATCTGTATTACAGCGACAATAAGGGTAACAGGGTAAAAGACAGCTCCAGTATTGATAAAGGCGGATTTTCCTTTCAGGGAAAAATAAATGAACCCGCCAATGCTTATTTGCAGCTGAAGGAAGCGAAAAGGAATGAAATGAACTCAGCCAGCTTCTTTCTGGAACCTTCAAACATAACTGCCAACCTTCAATTGAACAATTTTAGTAACGGAATTTTTCGAGGATCTTCTGCTCAGGATGAACTGGAAGAATTGAACAAATCAAAAGCATCTGTCATGGCAGAGCGGAAACCGCTGGAGGCAGCTTACGAAGAAGCAAGCGGAAAATATCGGGAGGCTATGAAGGCGAAGAAGGATGAAGCTACTCTTGCTGATCTAAAGGAAAAGGCAGATGAATTGCATGCGAAATTTGATCCTTTCAGCGAAAGGCTAACTGACCTGGACCGTAAATTTTTTAATGCCCATCCTTCATCACCAGTAACGGCCTACATGCTTATCTATCATGTCAACGACTTCCCACTGGATACACTCCAGCGATTCTACGATCATTTAGGATTAAAATTGCAGCAGTCGGCAAATGGCCAAGAACTTGATAAACAGATAAAACAGCTTCGTAACGGATCACCGGGAAATCCTGCTGCAAATTTCAGTACTGTTGACATCAATGGTGATTCGCTCAAACTTTCTGATTTCAAAGGTAAATATGTCCTGCTTGATTTTTGGGCCAGCTGGTGCGGCCCATGCCGGAAGGGCAATCCTCATCTGAAGGAATTATATGCAAAACTTAAAGTTCAGGGTATCGAGTTTATAGGTATTTCGGATGATGACTCAAAACCTGATGCCTGGCGCAAGGCGGTTGAAAAAGACGGACTGCCCTGGCGTCACGTATTAAGGGGATTTGATATGGCGAAGCGGTTGAAGAACCTGCCAAACGACAATGATATTTCCGATAAGTTCGGTATCCATTCCCTGCCGACAAAAATTCTGATTGATCCTTCGGGCATGATTATCGGCCGGTACAGTGAAGAGCCTGGTCCGCTGGATCAGAAGCTAATGGAAGTTTTTGGTTCAGCTAAATCCCCCGGGCTAAAGATCGGGGACAGTCATAATTAATATCCGGAGGTAAAAGCCGATGAAGCGGTTATTGACATTCATAATCATGCAGGTTGCGATTGTTAGCCTTCTTCAGGCACAAAATCAAACCGCATTTTACAGGATTTCCCCTAAATCCTTAATTGAAAAACCTGTTAATTCATTGATTTACGGCAATTTCATTGAATTGGGACTGGCCCGCCAAATTGAGGGTTTGTGGGCCGAAAAGTTATATAATTCCAGTTTTGAGGAGGTTCCACCCTTAAAAGCCAACCTTTGGGATTGGCTCGGGAAAACACCAAACGATAATCTCAGTTTGGAAAAGTGGTGGCATTCGGGGTACGAAACAAATGCCTGGTATACCTGGCCAGCATCTGAAGAAGTCAAGTTTGGAATCAACCGGTATTGGAATTTTCACCATGGGCTTCAGGCTGCAGTTTTGGAAAATATTCAAAAAAGCGGCAGGGCTTTCATGGCCCAGGATGGGATTTCAATTTGTTCGGGGGTAAAGTATGTTTTCAGGGGATATTTCAGCAATAATCAGACGGCAGATCCAAAATCAAATCCGGTAAAAGTTATCATTGGCCTTTATCAGGAGAAGCATACCGACAAACCAATTGCTGAGAGTACAATTACCGTTTCCGATGGCATCTTTCGAGAGTTTTCGGTGGTGCTTGATGCCGGATCCTATACCGGCAGGGCAACTTTTGCAGTATCGGTTGAACCTGGCAAGCGGGCTGCCCTGGATGGATTTTCTCTTTTGCCGGCAAATTCGGAAAAAGGTTGGAGAGCCGATGTTGTTGATGCATTAAAGAAAATCCATGTTCCAATGATCCGCTTTCCGGGCGGTTGCTTCGCTTCGTTTTATGACTGGCGCAAAGGCGTTGGTCCGAGATTGGAAAGGCAACCCATGGTCAGCGAATATTGGGGTGGGATCGAAGAAAATCATGTCGGTACCGTAGAATTTGTCGAGCTGTGCCGGATGATTGGAGCCGAACCGTTTCTATGTGTCAACATCCTCACCGGCACAGCCGATCGGGCTGCTGATTGGGTTGCCTATTGTAACGGCAGCAGCGAAGCCGGATTGGGTGCCTTAAGAAAACAGCATGGGTACCCTGACCCGCTTAAAGTTAAATACTGGGAACTCGATAATGAGGCATACCGCCGGTTTGGCTGGGAAGAATATGCCCGGCGCTGTGTGGAGTATTCCCGTGTCATGAAAACTGTCGATCCAAAGATCAAATTAGTGATGGTGGGGTACTGGCGGTTCAATAATAATCTGAAAGAGATGCTCGATATCGCCGGTAAGTATATTGATGTTGTTACCGATCGTGCAACTGGCGAAGCTGATCTGAACAAGGACCTTGATATTATCCGCGGGTATAATGCATTGAACGGAACACATATTACACTTTCAAATACCGAATGGCTGGCGCCGCTCGATTGGTCAAAAACGAGTCTTGATGCGCTGAACATGCAGAAATCTCCGAACCAGATGACACTGCAGGAACACGAGATCTCCTGGAATTATGCCATGAACACGGCGAGGCAATTGCTCTTGTTTCAGAGGCTGGGAGGGGATTTTGAATTTGCCACGTTCAATAATCTGGGAAATACCTGGGGTCAGAATATTATTGAATGCACCAAGGATACCGTGTTCATATCTGCAGCCGGAAGAATTTTCGAGCTTATGAGCCGCAGTCCCTTAAAGTGGGTCATTCAGGCCGATACCATTAAAAACCTGACGGGTGTTTATATCCAGGCCGGACTGAGCAGGCGCATCGACCTCACCCCCGGCCCCTCTCCCGCGCTCGCTGCGCTCACCGGAGAGGGGAGCTCGAAGCTCATTATTTACGTTCTGAATTACCGCTCCGACAGTCCCGATATCAAGCTCGAACTTAAAGGTATACCGGTCGATCCTAAATCGGCAATATTGCGCTGTGTCAGTGCTGCGGGGCCTCTCAGCTCTAATACATATCGCAGCCCCAATGAAATCAAAACATCAGAAAAGAAAATCAGCTTAAAAAACGCTAAAACGCCTATATTTAATTTATTGCCTTGGTCAGTTACTGAAATCACCTTAACCCTGATCCAATGAAACATTTAGTTCCCTCAGATCCTCGCCTTCTAAACAAATTAGCTCCTCAACTTTTCACGGTTCTTCTCGTGACATTACTCATGACTTCGTGCTCGAAGCCGGAGCTTCCGGTAATACTGTATCCTTCGGGCTCTGATTCAAAAGTGGAACTCGCGGCCAAAGAGGTGCGACGTTATATTTACCTGCGTTCGGGCGAGCTGCTGCCTATTCGGATTTACACCGGACAAGCCTTG
This sequence comes from uncultured Bacteroidota bacterium, assembly GCA_903851365.1. Taxonomy (GTDB): domain Bacteria; phylum Bacteroidota; class Bacteroidia; order Bacteroidales; family UBA12481; genus UBA12481. Next base: position 164,155 of record CAINOB010000062.1, on the reverse strand, counting down.
CCCAAAAAATTCATCTGGCTGATGGTTAAGGGACAAGCTACTCCAGCCGATTTGTTGTCTGAAGAAAAGTCAACCACGATAAACAATCTTGGATCAGAGAGTTATTTATTAACCAATTGCATTGTCAACCCGTTGAAAAACGGGAAAACGTCCCAAACCGGGAAGTCAGACAAACTGATTATTATCGGAGGCTCACCACAAGGCACGCTGTATGGTGCCTATGCTTTTGCTGAGAAGCTGGGTGTCCGGTTCTACTTGCATGGTGACGTCATACCTGATAAAAAGATCAAGCCTGAAATACCAACAGTTGAGGAAAGTGGCAATCCGCTTTTTGAGACCAGGGGTATCCAGCCTTTCCATGATTTTCCAGAAGGACCGGATTGGTGGTCCCTTCAGGATTACAAGGCTTATTTTTCACAAATGGTTAAAATGAAGATGAATTTCTTTGGATTGCACACCTATCCTGAAGGCGGGGTTGGACCGGAGCCATTGGTCTGGATCGGAACCAAAGATCAATTAAATGAAGATGGAACCGTGAAATCGGCCTATCAGTCGAGGCATTTTACTACCACCAATGGTACCTGGGCTTATACGGCCAAGCTGACGAAAAACTATTCCAATCAGCTCGGCAATCTTTTCGAAAACGACAGCTATGGTACTGATTACATGATTGGAATAAATGGTTGGCCTGCTGGTGAGCAAGCTGAGATCGATCTGTTTAATAAAACGGGAAAGTTTTTCAGGGAAGCATTCGGATTTGCAAAAAGCCTGGGTTTGAAGTCCTGTGTCGGAACCGAAACTCCGCTGGTTGTTCCCAAAAGGGTCAAAGAAAAGAACCCGGTGGCCAAAACCGGCGATTATTATGTTGGAATGTTTGAATGGATCAAGCGGAATTATCCGGTTGATTATTATTGGTACTGGACCCCGGAAGACTGGACCTGGAGCGGGAATACCCCGGAGCATCTGAAAATCACCATTGATGACCTCCAGGCTGCGCAGGAAGCAGTTACCGCAGTTGGCAACCCCTTTCAATTGGCTACTTGTGGCTGGGTGCTTGGCCCGGTTCAGGACCGGTCGATGTTCGATAAATTTTTGCCTAAAAGCTGGCCGATGAGCTGTATCAATCAACAGGTCGGATTTACTCCTGTTGATCCCGGATTTGCAAAGGTTACCGGTCGGTCATTATGGGCGATTCCGTGGATGGAAGATGATCCGGCATTGACAAGCATGCAATTATGGGCGGGCCGCATGCGGGCAGATGCTGCCGATGCACTTGCCTATGGCTGTAACGGCCTGATCGGAATACACTGGAGGACAAAAACCCTGCAGACAACGGTGAGTGCGCTGGCACAGGCGGGGTGGACAAAAGTGACGAGTGACGGGTTACAGGTGACGAATAAGACCGTCACCAATCCGCAGTCACCTGTCACCGCTTCTGAAGCCGAAGCTAATTTCAAGCGTAAAACCCGTGATCTTCCCATCGGGGATTTTTATGCTGATTGGGCCATGGCCCAGTTTGGCAGCGGAGTGGCAGATTCGATGGCTAAATTGATGGCGGGGTTGGATGGACAGGAGGTATCAATCAATAGTGGCGGTCGTAAAAAAACCCGTTTACCCCGTCAGGGCGACTGGACCGGTCCGGGTGGGGTGATTATCGATACACTCACCTGGGATAAACGGGCAGCCGACTATGCATTTGTCGACAGGATACAATCATGGAGAGGAAAAGTTAAGGGGGCAGGCAACCTGGAGCGTTTCGATTACTGGCTGAATTTTTTCAGGTATCACCGTGCTTTCGGCAAGTTTGCCTGTGCTTTGGGCGAAACCGAACGGTTATTGAAAAAGGTTGAAAAAACCGGACAGGCGGATCCGGGTTCCTTTATGGATCAATTTATCAGTCAGAGAATTAAGCTGATAGAGGTTGTCAATGAAGCCCTAGGATACCTTCTTGCCTACGCATCCACTCCAGGTGACCTGGGCACCATAGCCAACTGGGAACAGCACCTGCTGACCTATAATGTGGATGGACAGGCAGCGAGGATCGAGAAAGTAACCGGTCGCAAATTGCCGCCCGAGGCACTGCCCTCTTCGGAGAAGTTGAATATCAAAAAAGTTTTGGTCCCAACGGTAAGAACCCAGATAGAAAAAGGCGAACGTCTGCCGATTAAAATGCTTATTTATGGATTTATTCCGGAGAAAGCTGTTGTCCGATTTAGAATATTAGGGGCAAGTGAATATCAGGAGATTGCCTTTGTAAAAGTTGACCGTGGGGTATATCGTGCTGAGATTCCCGCCGAATATTTCACCGATGATGTTGAGTACCATATCAGGATAAAAGATGGTGTAGGCAAAGAACATTTCTGGCCGGTCACAGCTCCGAAGATGAATCAGACGGTAGTTGTTCGCTGACGCTCACAAAGAGGTTCGCCTGCGGCTCACTAACAGGACGCTTCGCTCACTAATAAGACAAATTGTGGCTTTGTAACAATTTGCCTGGTTAAAGCGTCTAACTGTCATTATCAGAAACCTTTTCAGCATGAGAACAAAACCCATCTTTAAATCGCTTTTATTACTGTTTATCCTAACTACAGGGCTGTCGATGACCGGTCGGGCCCAAACATTAGCCGGTGACTGGTATTCCGGGACCGAAATCCAGGGTATGTTCCTGAGACTTAACATTCATATCACGGGTGAAAGCGGCGCATACAAAGGGACTTTCGATAGTCCGGAGCAGGGCGCCATGGCCATTCCGCTTACAACTGTAACACTTAAGGACCAGGCATTTGATTTTGCTTTTGCACCAGCTGGCCTCACCTATAGCGGATCGGTTGATGCTGGATTCACCCTCATCACCGGGTCGTTTAAGCAGGGGAATCTCAATATTAAAATGAATTTTCAGCGAAAGCCGATCGAACTTCCGGAAAACAGTCCGGAAAAAATCAAGGAGAAGTACGAAAAGCAGGAGGTTTACATCGAAATGCGTGATGGAGTAAAACTTTTTACATCGATATATTCACCGAAAAACATGACAAGCCCGGCACCCATGCTTATGATGAGATCGCCATATAATTCCGAACCGGGAGGTGAATCGTCATTCAACTTCTTCATCTCGGCTTATTACAGATATATCAAGGAAGGATATATCATGGTTTTTCAGGATGTTAGAGGTCGGTATATGAGTAATGGTACTTTTGTTAATGTTCGGCCATTTAATCCCGATAAAAAGGGAAAAGATATTGATGAAGCTTCTGATACCTATGATACAGCGGATTGGTTGGTTAAGAATGTCAAGAACAACAATGGGAATATTGGTGTTGCGGGTATTTCATATCCCGGATTTTATTCGACGATGGCTGTGCTCGCCAACCATCCGGCAATTAAGGCAGTATCGCCACAGGCTCCTGTAACTAACTGGTTCATTGGCGATGACTGGCACCATAACGGAGCATTCATGATGCTCGATGGTTTTAGTTTTTATAAGAGTTTCGGTGACCCGATGGCTGTTCCAACCAGGCAAAACAGGGGATCGGGCATGCGCTGGGGTATGCCGGACAGCTACGAATTTTTCATGCACCTGGGACCACTCAAAAACACATCGAAATATTATCCGGATAGTATAAAATACTGGCATGAGCTGATGGCGCACCCGAATTATGACTCCTGGTGGAAAGCTACAGATCCAAGACCTTATCTGAAAAAAGTGCAGCCTGCAGTGATGACGGTTGGTGGATGGTTTGATGCTGAAGACCTTTGGGGAGCATTACATGTTTATGGTGCTATTGAAAAGCAGAATTCACAATCTGTAAAAAATACCCTGGTTATGGGACCGTGGTCGCATGGCCAGTGGGGTATGGGTAAAGCTGAAAATCTTGGTAATATGTACTGGGGATTCGATACTAATGAAGCCTACCAGGCACTGGAAGTCAAGTTTTTCAATTATTACCTCAAAGGCCAGGGCGACGGGCAATTTCCCGAGGCAACAGTCTTTATGACCGGTGCTAATGAATGGAAAACATTCGATACCTGGCCTCCGAAAAATGTAGAGGAAAAGGTTCTCTATTTTCAACCGGATGGCTTGCTTACGTTCACTGAACCCGCTATCAAGGATAATTTTGATGAATATGTTTCGGACCCGATGAAACCTGTTCCTTACCGGGACGAAGTTCATCTGCAGCGCGATGCAGTATATATGGATGATGATCAACGATTTGCAGCCCGTCGTCCGGATGTAATGGTATATCAGACGGATGTATTGACCGATGATATGAGTTTTACCGGTCCCCTTACCGCTGATTTGTATGTTTCCACAACCGGTACTGATGCCGATTTTGTGGTTAAGCTGATCGATGTTCTTCCTGATAATGCTGTCGCACCGGCCGGTAAGGATATCAAGGTTCCGATGGGAGGTTATCAAATGCTGGTCAGAGGTGATATTTTCCGGGGCCGTTTTCGTAATTCGTATGAAAAGCCCGAAGCTTTCAAACCGGGTGAAATTACCAGGGTGAAATTTGAACTGCCTGATATTGCCCATCAATTCAAGAAGGGGCATAAGATCATGGTGCAAGTACAAAACACCTGGTTCCCGCTGGTCGACCGCAATCCCCAGAAATTTGTTGATATCTATACCTGCGATGCTTCAGATTTCCAGAAAGCGACAATCAGGATATATCACGATAAAAAGAATGCCTCGTTGCTAAAGGTAAATGTCCTTAAATAGCTGATATTAAAAATATTGTAGAGACGCAAAAATTGCGAGTTGGCTGGCCTGTATTTTCATGATTCTGATTTATTTGAGTTTAAAACCCTCTCTCAATAGCTTTGCCATTTCTAAAGTTTTATTGGCAAATGCCGGATCTCCCGCGATATTGCGGTTCTCATTATGATCGGTGCGATGGTCGTAGAGCTCCCTGGCTGCCAGTTGGTGAGTATCCCAATTGTACCACTCAACATACCTGAACTGCTGAGTACGGGCGGTATAACCCATATAAGTGATCGTGTCGGGTCCCCGCCATGCTCCTTCACGCAGGTACTGACTGTAAGCGGCAGCTTTCCAGGGAGTCTCCGGATCATTAAGAAGCGGAACGGTACTTTTTCCGGCCAGGCCTTTTGGAACCGGCAGACCGGCAAGCTCGCATAAAGTAGGATATATATCGACAAATTCGACCAGCTTCCGCGTGACCTTACCTTTTGATTTCATACCCGGAACACTGATAATCAGCGGGGCCCGTGTATCAATCTCAAAGTTGGTCATTTTGGCCCAGCTCCTGTGCTCACCCAGCTTCCAGCCATGATCGCCCCAAAGAATTATGATGGTATTCTTGGTTAATCCTTCCTTTTCCAAGGCGTCGAGCAGCCGGCCAACCTGTGCATCGGTATAGCTTACTGAGGCATAATAGCCATGTTTTAATAAACGTGCAGTATCTTCCGAAAAAGCACCATTAAGCGCAGTAGGCAAATTTCGGCAGTCGAAATAACCTCTCACCTCCTGGTTATTACTGATCGCCATCGAGGGCATATTTTCCGGCAGATAAGGGTTTTCGGCGAGTGGGATTTTTGCACGGTCGTATAGGTCCCAATATTTCTTTGGGGCATTAAAAGGAAGGTGTGGCCGATAATAACCCACGGCAAAAAAGAATGGCTGCTTCCCCTTTTTAAGTTCCTTCAGCTTCTCAACAGCATAATCGGTTTGCGCGCCATCATAATAGGCATTGTCCGGAACATCAATACATTCGGTGGCTTTTGCCTTGACATACCATTCGCCCAGCCGGTCGATAAATTTCTTCTGATTTCCATTGGCGATGATCTGACGCTTGCGTTTCTCTATCTGTGCAAGATTCTCATCGCTGAAATAAACGGCATCAGGATCAAAAGGAAACCCCTTTAAATGCATTTCAGGCTCGCTCCAGGAGAGGCTGTCGGGAAAAATGTTATGATAAATCTTGCCGACTGCTGTGGCGAAATATCCATTTTTCATCAGATATTGAGGCAGGGTCATGACGCTGGGAGCAACGCTGCGCATTTCTGTTTTCAGGTCCCAGACTTTCAACGAATCGGGCCTCAGACCGGTCATCAGGCTGGCTCGCGAGGGATTGCAGACGGCTGATTGGCAATAAGCATTATTGAAAACCATTCCCGAGCGTGCCAACCGGTCGATATTGGGACTGACCACATATTCGTTTCCATAGCAGCCCAGCTCAGGACGTAAATCATCGACGGCAATAAACAGGATATTCGGCCTTTCTTTATCGCCGGGAACTCCTGAAGTAGTGAGTAACAGCGTTGCTGGAAGCAGCATCGAGGTTTGTATCAGCCGGGTCTTCATGGATTTAACTTTTGAGTTATCCAAATGTAAGGAAAGAGGCGAAGACAACGAAATCAAGCGGTCCGATATTCTATCTTTACTGCATGAACGTGATAATTCTGATAAAATGAAAAAGGCCCTATTATTGTCAGCATTCCTTCTCGGTATTGCTGTTTTTGCATTTTCTAGTACCATCAAAACCAGGGAATATTCCCTCCAATCACCGGATCAGAAACTCAGAGCTGTCATTCGGATCGACAGCACCATCCGGTTTGAGCTGTACCGGAATGAAATGAGCCTTTTGTCAAGTGAGCCGATCGGTATCAAACTGGCCGACGGGTCCTTAACCGGGAATAATCCAGTGGTGAAAAAATCCCGGGAGATCAGGATGGATCAGCTGGTCAGGCCTGAGATACGTGAAAAATCGGAAATAATCAGGGATAATTACCGGGAATTGATCCTGGTTTTCAAACCTGATTACACTATTGAGTTCCGGTTGTACAACGAAGGTATGGCTTACCGGATTGACCTGGGTAAGCCGGGCGACCTGGTGATTGAAAACGAGTTGGGTGGATACCGGTTTGATGCGAAAGATTCTGTCTGCCTGGCATTGGAAAAAAGCTTTTATTCCGCCTATGAGAATCCCTATATTTATAAAACCATTGGCACCCTTGCCGCAACCGATCGCTTCTATCTGCCTGTCCTGGTGCACAAACCAAACGGAACGGGGCTTTGGATCGGGGAATCGAATATCCGCGACTATCCCGGCATGTGGCTGGAGAAATCGGGAGAGAATTCGGTTAAAAGCATTTTTCCTGGCTATCCCCTAAAAGTTAAGGGGGTCGACAGTCCTTATGGCCAGACTGAAGTGCTTGAATATGCACCCTATATCGCAAAAACAACCGGTACACGAACACTGCCCTGGAGGATCATCGCAGTATCTGAAAAAGATGGTGACCTGATCACCAACCAGATGGTTTACCTTCTTGCCGATAAATGTGAACTGACCGATCCGTCATGGATCAGACCCGGTTGGGTGATTCTCGATTGGTGGGCCCGCAGAAATATTTTTGGTGTTGATTTCAAGGCGGACATAAACACGGAAACAGCAAAGTACTTCATCGATTTTTGCGCAAAATATGGGATTACCTATTATTTGTTCGATGATGGCTGGTCGGACCTGGGGAACATTCTGAAAATCAGGAAGGGCCTGGATATGGATCAGGTAATGGCATATGCAAAACAGAAGAACGTGAAAATTCTTCTTTGGCTGGCTGCGGCAACTCTGGAAAAGCAGATGCCCGAAGCGCTCAATCTATACGAAAAATGGGGGATCGCCGGGATTAAGGTTGATTTTATGAATCGCGACGATCAGGTGATGATGAGCTGGTATGAAAAAGTATTGCAGGAGACAGCCAAAAGGCATATGGTGGTGAATTTCCATGGCACCTGCAAATCAACAGGTCTTCGCCGGACCTACCCGAACCTCCTGACTCAGGAGGGGCTGATCGAGTTTGAATTTTCTGGTTGCGGCGATTGGGATACTCCTGATCATCATAATACATTGCCATTCCTCAGAAACGTTGCCGGACCTATGGATTATATCCCCGGAACATTTAATAATATTGTCAAGAAGGACTTCCGGGTGGTGGGTGATTTTCCAATGGGAATGGGGACCCGCGCTCATTTTATTGCCATGGCGGTGACGACTATGAGCCCGATGCAGATGATTCCTGATGCCCCTTCGGATTATGAGCGAGAACCTGAGTGCGCACGTTTTCTGTTAAGCATCCCGACCACCTGGAATGAGACTCGTGTTTTCGAGGCAAAAATGGGGGATTATATCCTGATGGGTCGTCGTAGTGGAAAAGACTGGTATCTGGCAGCAACCACCGATTGGACACCCAGAGATTTTACCGTCGATTTCAGCTTTCTTCCCGAGGGAAACTATACGCTGGATCTGATTCAGGATGGAATTAACGCTGATATTCGCGCGATCGACTACAAAATGAAAACCTTTAAGGTCACAAATAGCACCAAACTTAAGATTCATTTGGCTCCTGGTGGCGGCTGGGTGGGAAAGCTCAAAGATTAACCGAGATCTTATATGTTTCGATGGCATTGTGACCAACAGTAAGAACCAGTGAATTATTTACCACCGGAATTTCCTTTGGATTTTCTTCGATCATATCCGTTTTCCAGGCTTTTTTAATCGGGAACGGGAAAGTTACGGTAACCTGTGTGTCTTTTCCTTCCATTTCATATAGCCGGATTATATAATTATTGTCATCGTCAGCTTTTTTCACCGCGCTGACGATAATATTTTTCTGATCCACTTTAAGGAATCCATAAGTTTCGGGCAGCCCTTCGGTTTTTTTCTTCAGATCGCCGCAAACAGCTATCAGGGGCTGATTTGCTGCTGTTCCTTCATGATAGGTTGTTCTCCAGTCGCCCTTTCCGGAAGTGATGGAAAAATGATAAAAATGATCACCCGGATCGAGGAACCAGTTACCCAGACCGTGGCAACTGCGACGGCTGGCCAGAAGTACCGGCTGCAGCATGGGGTAAGGAACAGGATTGGTTGTCGGATCAATATAATCGAATCCCATAACATCAGAAGTAATCATGACAACACCGGTTGAATCATATCCTGCAAACCAGTTTTGGATTTCACGCGGCCTCACCAAGTGATAAGGTTGATTGTAATCCACTCCCGGATAAGAAAATCCTGCGGCGCCTTTGGGCTCGTCTTTATTGACTTCCACTGCGCACATTGTACCTTCATAAACTACTTTCCCGTTTTTCAGATTGAGTGGAAATGCCAGTCGGAATTCCCGGTAAATCGTCCCGTCCCAACCAAGCAAGTCAGTCTCCACATCGATTCGTTTAATATCATTATAAATTATAACGCGCAGTCTGGCAGTGCAATGGCTGAAGGCCTGTGATGTTTCCCACACTGACCTGACTTTTCCCGATTCCACGCAATTCCAGTTGGCATCGGTTTCGCTCAGCTTGGCAAAACCTTCCATGTCGGGCTGTTGGATTTCCGTGAATTCACCAGCGCCATAGCCTACGGAACGCATGGTAAACAGCTCGGCACCCAGGAATTTGCCGGTATTCAGCAATTCCTTTTTCAGCTCCTTATCAATGATTGATTTGATACCGCCTTTGCCCAGGGTAACTGTGTAAAAAGGTGTTTCGAGATATCCTTTTTTCAGGGTGTTGTCGATATCCTTGGCATCTTTAAGTACCAGATAATATGTTTTATACCCCATCGGAGGGACATCTTTTGCCAGGAAAAGGAAATTGAAATGCTCTGCCGGCTCCGGATCTGTCTGTTTCAGGCTGATAGTTTGATAAGGCACTTCATTTCCCTCCTGATCGACGAGCTTGTAGTTGAGGTCCGTTTTATTGAAAACGTAAGATTTCCCTAGGGCATTAAACGAAGCCTTGACGATATCGGACCGTTGCCACGACAAAGTATTATAAACTACCACCGGATAACCTTTATCCTTAAAGCCTATTTTCCGGTTGATCGAAGTTAATGATGAACTCCTGACATCTACTGCTTCTTTGCCCGCAAACAGGAACTTGGCAAAGAAGGTGCTGTCGGTGATTGCCCCACGCTGGCCACCCCAGCCATGATCGGGATAGATGGCCTCTTTCCAGGCGGAATGCAAACGACCTGCCTGGCCTTCATCGCCTGATTTCCGAAGAATGGAGCTGAATGATGAAAATTCTTCTGCTTCGGTGAGTGATCTCCAGGCATCGCGGCCGGCTTGAAGTGTCTGATGATGGCTCGGACCAGTCTTATAGAACCAGACATTTGGCCGTTCGCCGATAGTTGGCTCCAGTTTAAGCTTGCCTTTGGCGATTTCCGACATAAAAGAATTGACTGTCGAATATTGCATCATGGGCATATTATATTTTGGAGCGATTTCCTTATTCCATTTTGCAATAAAATCGTTAAGATCCACTGGTTTAACAGCATCCGTGGACAGAATAAAACAGATATGAGGAGGAATGTTGTGAAGCTTGTAATATTTCGCCAGCTCATCGAATTTCACTTTCAACAGTTTATACACCTCATTAATATCGCGGAGCGAACTCATATTATCCTTGAACAGAAGGTTGATCATATTGGTATAATGTCCCGGTGAATAGCACAGAATGCCAGTGCCATCCGGACTTTTCCAATCATAGAAACCTTCGCTGACCCGGCTGAATGACATAAAGTCGATCCCCGATTTTTTAAGTATCTGGGCCATCTGGATAGAGCGTGACGGAACATCGGGATTCCAGTAAATGCGGGTATCGCAGCCCGGGAATATCTGGTGGAGATACTTGCGTCCGAAATAAGTTTGACGGATCAGCGCCTCTCCGGAATACATGTTTTCATAGGGCTGGACATAAGTGCCGCCCCATTCAAATTTTCCTTCACGGGTATACTGTTCTAACTGAGGCTTCTTATCGGGATGCAGCGAAAGAAACTCTTCGAGGTTCAATACCTGCTCCACCGAGAAAACATATTTTGGATTCTTTTCCATCAGCTTGATGGCCGGGGCAATCATCATGGTATCCCTTTCCAGCATACAGTTTGCCGGAGAATCCATCCAGGCGATATCCTGATGGCTCGAAGGGATAATGTGGATGATACCCTTGGAGAAATATCCCGAATTTGCGTTCTGGCCCTGAAGTGAAAAGGACAGGATTGCCAGAAAAAATAAAATCGCGCTGGTTCTTGTTTTCATTGGAATGGCTTTATTTTGATAATCCAAATATACTGAATAAGTTTAGTGTCAAATCGACACTTATATCATTCCCCAATGATTATTATTCCATCAATAAAAACAGCCTGTCGCCAGGGCTTAATTCTCCTGGGCGGCATCATTTTTCTGACACTTTCAGGATGTGGAAACAATTATGAAAAAAGTGCTCTCCAAAATCGCGGTTTCTGGTCGGAGAAACCTGCTCAAACCTGGGAGCAATCGCTGGTCACCGGCAACGGAACCATGGGTGTTATGGTGATGGGACAAGCGCTATCTGATACGCTGATCCTGAGTCATGCAAGATTGTACATGCCGCTGAATGAGCCCTTGCCACCTGTAAATTCAGGGGAGAAGCTCGATTCTATCCGTCAGATGATGTTTGCCGGCAAATTTGGAGAAGCCTCGCAATATATCGTCGACCTGTCGCATCGCGAGGGTTGGGGTGGGAAACGTTGGACCGATCCCTTTGTGCCTGCCTGTGATTTAAGAATTCATATGGAGGAGGATACCGCCGTTACCGGGTACCGCCGGTCGGTGAATTTCGCATCGGGCGAGGTGTCAGTGAACTGGAAAGGCAATCAGGGTTTATATTCCAGAAAGGTATTTGCCTCGCGAACGGATACAGTGGTTGTAATATCGATAAAAGGTCCGGGGAAAGGCATGCTCAGCTGTAGGATCGGGCTGGCCGACCGCCCAAAGGATAATTCATGGTGGCAGGGTCTTTACAATAAAACTAGCCGCACCTCGGTGATCACTTCCGAAAAGGGATGGCTATTTTATCAGGGTTCCTTCGATAAGGATTGGAATGGGAGTATTAAAGGATTGGCAGGCGTAGTGAGGGTGATCAACAAGGGCGGGTCCTGCGAACCAAAAGGTACAGAAATGATGATAAAAGGCGCCGATGAACTTTTGCTCCTTTTAAAAGTGGAGCCAACCGCAGTAAGGGCGGATTTGACCGATGGCTCTCTCCGAAAAATCCTGCAGAGGAAAGTGAATTCAATAAAACCGGACTATTCTAAGCTCCTGAGCCGTCATGCCAGGGTGCATGGCGAAATGTTTGGCCGCGTTTCGCTTGATCTTCATGGCGGCACTGACAGAGATCTTTCATCGGAGGAACTGCTGAAAAGATCAGGTCATAAACCAGTGGCAGCTTTACTGGAAAAAGAATTCGACGCTGCACGTTACAACATCCTTTGCGCTTCGGGCATTATGCCCCCAAATCTTCAGGGAATCTGGGCCGGAACAACAGCTCCTCCCTGGTCGGGGGATTTTACACAGAACGGCAATCTTGAGGTGGCCCTGGCTTCCATGCTTCCCGGTAATATGCCGGAACTCATGGATGGATTCTTTAAATATCAGGAGTCGATGCTGCCTCAATATCGTGAGAATGCAAGCAGGATGTATAATACAAGAGGCATTCATGTAGCATCACGCACCAGCTCACACGGTTTGAACAATCACTTCGACCGTACCTGGCCGATGACGTTCTGGACAGCCGGAGCTGCCTGGATGTCGGAGTTTTTCTACGACTATTATCGTTACACGGGCGACCTGGAGTTTCTTAAAAACCATGCCTTGCCTTTTATGAAGGAATCGGCTCTGTTTTATGCTGATTTCCTGATACCGGGCAAGGACGGCAAGTGGGTATTTGTTCCTTCGTATTCGCCGGAAAATAATCCTGGCAACAGTCCCGACCAGGCCTGCATAAATGCCACCATGGATGTTATGGCGGCACGGCAGCTTTATCACAATCTTATTGATGCCGGCACTTTACTAAATCTTCCAGCGGATACCCTGGCTCAATGGAAAAATATGCTTTCTAAGATGCCCGATTATCAGATAAACTCCGATGGCGCCCTGCGCGAATATATGTGGGATTCATTGTCCGATAATTATGCTCATCGTCATGCCTCACATCTGTATGGTTTATGGGATGTTACGGACCCCGATATAGCTGCCAGCCCGAAATTAATGGAAGCCTGCCGCAAGGCTGTTGATGAAAGGATGAAGGTAAGGCGCAATGAGGATGGTGGCGTGATGGCTTTCGGCATGGTTCAGCTGGCCTTGGCAGCGGTTGCAGTTGGTGATGCTGTGGCTGTTCAGGATATGATTAACTGGCTGGGATCGGTTTACTGGTTCCCAAATATGGTGACGACGCATAATCCGCACGAGCTCTTTAATCTTGACCTTTCGGGTGGTTTTCCGGCTGTGATTATGAAATCGCTGGTCTATTCCGAGCCGGGCATGATTAGCATACTGCCGGCCTGCCCGCCCGAATGGAAATCGGGTGAGATAAAAGGCGTTATGCTGCGCGGACAGATCACGCTGGAATCATTGGCCTGGACCGAAAAAGAGGTCAGGATAGCGCTCCTTTCCAAAATCGATCAGGTGGTTAAAATTACCACGAGGGGAAGTGAGGTAATTAAGGAAGTGAGGTTGAAGAAGGGGAGGGTGGAGGAATTAATTTTACCTTTACCTTGATTGAAGCAAAGTAATTATGGAACGCAGGGATTTTATCGTTGACGAGATTCAGAAATTCGGCCAAATGGTCATGGGCCTGATAGGCAAGCTGGTTCAAAGCAGGCTGACTCAGCAATATGATTTCAACTTATCAATGGTTGATCTTGAATTTGAATCGGAAGCAGGGTTTACCTTGAAAATGCTGATCGAGATGGATTCCACCAGTCTCGAACCGTTTTTAGCCAACCACCGCGAACTCAATTCCGAAAATATAGAGTTACTGGCTGATCTCCTAATCGAAATTTCCGACGATCCGGGCGTGGTAACAAAACATGCGTTATCGAGAGCAAAAGAGTTGCTGCAGTTTGTCGATGTGAAAGAGCGAACTTATGCTATCGAACGTGCCGGTAAACTGGATTTCATCGAAGGCAAGCTGCGTTCTGCCAGCCTTTGAGTCTTCCGTCTACCGTCTATCGATCTTCTTCTTCGTCCCTCGTCTTCTAATTGAGCCCGCCCTGCCCTCGATAAAGCTTGATGGGCTTATCAAGTTTCAGCTTGAGAACGGTAACATATTTGTCCTTTACATCCCCTGGAACATCAATGTAAACTAATCCCGGGACAGGGCTCCAGGAGATTTTTCCAACCACTTTATGCGTTAATTTACGGTCGGTTCCGACCACTGAGATGTCCTCAATCTTATTGATCAGGCCCTTCAGCATTATGGTGCCATTTACATTTCCGTGGAGGAAAAGATAAAGTGAAGTCGAATCCTTCGATAGGGTGGTCGGTCCATAAAAATGCCCCTGCGGAATTCCGCCGATCGTATTGAAAATGGCCTCACCGTTTTTCTTGTTCCACGACCCAAGTTCCTTAAGAATATTTACCTGTTCAGGAGGGATGGTGCCGTCTTCCATAGGTCCCATATCAAGCAGGAGGTTGCCTCCGTTGGAAACAGCATCGATAAAAATCGTGATAACCTCATAAGGTGTTTTCCAATTGTTATCGTGATGAAATCCCCAGTTATCGTTACTGGTCATGCAAAGCTCCCACCAGCTGTATTTTGGACGCGATACAGGAAAGTTCTGCTCCGGAGTTTCATAATCGCCATATCCCTGCAGGCGGCCATTGATAATTGCTTTCGGGTTGCCGGCTAAAATCATGGAGCGTACTTTTTCCGATTCCCACTGCTCAGCGCTATGTTCCCAGTCACCATCGAACCACCACAGATCGGGCTTAAATTGGGCGTTGATTTCCTGGATCTGGCCCTGGAAAAACTTGCGGAACCTGTTCCAGCGGTCATAATCTTTTTCAACCTGATATTTTGAGCTGTCGCTCAGAAATCCGGGGTAGTCGGGATGCGACCAGTCGATCAGCGAAAAATAGGCGCCGCACTTGATATTCCGCTTCCGGAGTTCCTCGAAAAACGGTTTAATCATATCTTTCTTTGCCGGTGTCGACTTAACAATGCTCAGATCGTTCATTTTGGTGTCGTACATGGCAACTCCATCATGATGTTTTGTTGTTACCACCGAATATCTGGCTCCACTTTCCTGAATCAGATCCGCCCAGGCGGCCGGATTATAATTTTTTAACGTAAATCCCTTGAGCTGCTTCATATAATCGGGATAGCTGATCTTCTTATTGTGAAAGCTCCAGGATTCATCGATGCCGTCAACCGCATAAATTCCGGTATGGATGAAAATGCCCAGCTTGGCATCGGCAAACCATTGCATCTTTTCACGAATAGTTGAAGGATCAATTTTTTGCTGTGCCTGTATCTGCAAGAAAATACAGCTGAGGAAGGCTAATGAAATAAATCGTTTTATCATGACGATGTTTATTGTTTAGTTTCAGGTTTTAAAATTAGATTTTCTCCGGCATTTGTTTTAAAGGTCAGCAATCGACCTTTTAATATTTTATCCGGATTTCCCTCGGATGTAATTCTGACCAGTTTTCCCGGCCAGGGATTTTCAACATTGCAATCTCTGCCTTTTTCGCTCAAGATTTTAACAGACGGAATGATTCCTGCCTTCCTTTCAGCGGAAACCAGGAAAGCTCCCCAGGTGCGCAACTTCTCAAATGATGCATCCTGGGTCAATGGCCAGGCAGGGAATACCCTGATCATCCCTTCAAATCCCTGTAAAAGCATTTCATTTATGCACGATGGAACTGCACTGAGGGTTTCGGTCAAACCGCCTGATTGCGGGATCCACAGATTGGGAAGGGCTGTTTTCCCTATTCTTTCCTTTAATCGCAAAAGTACCGTATCAGGATTATATCCAACTCTGATGGCGGTGGTGAAATAGGTCTCGATACCGTTACCCAGATTATTCCAGTCGGCATCACCTCCCGGATTTTTACCCCAACAGCCAATTTCTTTACATAATATTCCGGCAAAAGAGGAATCGGTTTTTACTCCGGATCCCCCACCCGGAAACCCATGAACATAGGCCGACACTCTCCCAAATCCTGGTTTTGTTCTGGACTCGGATCCGGAGCTGGTTCCGCCTTCGCAAGCTTTAATTCTGATCTTGCCATCAATTTCAACCATGGGGACAGGATACAGGTGGTCGCGGATATGTTTCCATTTTTCTCTTTGCTGTTCATCTTTTTCAAGGAAAGTGCTGATCTCAATAAATCCCCTGGCAAACATTTTCAGGAGCCCCAGGGTATTGGTGTTGTTATAATCGCCTGAAAGCATGTCTTTTCTCCAATTACTGGTCCACGGGCCTACTTCCCAGAAATTGTCGTTATAATCGTTGTACTGCCCGTTTTCATATTTCAGATAATCTTCCCAGAAATTTGCGACTTCCTTGATAAATGGATAAACTTTCAATGCATATTCTTTGTCGTAAGTGAGATAGAATCGCTGAAACATATTGACAGTCAGAAATATCGCATCACTTCTCTGGCCACAGAACATATGGCCGCCTTCAAGATTCAGATCTTTGATGCCATATGTTTTCATCATCTTTTCCTCGGTCAGCGGATACATCGATGAGCTGAATCCTTTGGGCCCGATGCCTACCGGATAGTAAACGCCCCTGCAATGAAGAATTTCCTGTGCATGTTTCTTTGCCTTTTCCATATAGGCAAGAATCGGTGAATCGTAAGGATCGGTAAGTGAGATGTGGTTCGATGAGTAGCATCCCCACCAGGGTGCCTGAAAGTTGTAGTTGGTATGATAATCTCCCTCCCAGGCATTTACGGCGTCATCCGTGATCGAGTTTCCGCACAATCCCGGAGGAAAATTTTTGTTGCGGCTGCAGCAGGCAAGAAGATACTGCGACCCGTAATAGTATTTCTGCAAAATGGTATCACCGGTTTCAACACACGATTCCGACCAAAAGTTTTTCCACCACAGGTTGTTTAATTTATCCAGGTTTTGATTGGTTTCACTGGTTGCGTTTTTCACGCTGTTGCAAGCCTGTTCCAGATAATCGGGAAAGTCGTGATTCGTATATACCCCGATCATCAGAAAGACTTTTGAACCCGGCTTCAGAATAAAGGTGTTTCCGGCCGAGCCAATGGTTTTCAGGGCCAGCGCAACGTATGAAGGCCAGTCGAGGTCAGGGGTGTCGAAATATCTTGTGACCCATTTCACCCCATCTTTCATGCCCGATTCGGTTTTTGAGTCGAAGCCTGATTTAGCCCACAGGCCTGATGTTACTGTACATGGCTTGCCTGCTGCCGAAAGTTCAATGATGACCAGGTTTTTATCGGCAGGTACAAAAGCCCGGAGAGTTACTGTGAGGCCATCTTTTTTAAAAATGCCATGAATATTACCATTTGCAATAACCTGATCGGCATAAAATTGGGCTCCCTGGATTTCCGGGATGCTCAGGTTCAAGCCGCCGGGTAAGCATAATCCTCCCTCAGGATATCCGGGTTTGGCTTTCCAGAAATCGTTTTTTGAAATATAAATGCAGAGTTTATCGGGGGTACCACCAAGGACAATTCCTATATCGCCATTGCCGGCGATTGGAGCATCAGGGGTAAAGGCAGTGGGTATTTTTTTTGCCGGAGCTGTAAAAATTCCCTTGTATGGTGGAATAAAAACGGAAGATTGGATTTGACAAATACCGGATAACCCCGACAGGACAAGTACCGAAAAGGTGGCAATGAGAAAAGTAAGTTTCATGGGTAACATTCTAACTACCCAAAACTAAGAAATCTACTCGGTAAAGTATTTTTTACGAAAAAAGCAGGTTGCCCCGGCACCGATAACCAGAATCAGCGTACTCATTGGGGCGGCCGAACAGATGGAATGGTATCCCATCAGGTTGACTTTACTTGCTCCGGAGTTTGGAAACAAGGTGATGATTGCTGCGAGAGTGAAAAGCATCGTCAGGGCAAGCAGTGCTTTGTATCCTTTTTTTCTGGTTTTCATAGGAGAGGACTGAATTTTGAAATATTTTAGCTCAATATTAATCAAAACCAGATGAATACAAAATCAATATTCCTGTCAATGGTTTTTTTGATTTCATTATCGAGTCTGAATCAACTAACCGGGCAGGAAGCTAAAGAGGTCAGTGGTCCATCATTCGGTGGTCTCGGATTTTATACACCCGGGATCAACACTATTCAGTTCAATAAACTGAATGATGTGCTCCCTGCCGGTTACCCAGTTATTACAAATAAACCTCTTCTGACGGGAGGTTCAGGCTATTTTATCTTTTCAAATGTCATGATTGGCGGAGAGTTGGGAACCATTCGGGGAGGTTCATTTACCAGGGATCAGCAGCAAGTTGATTTGTCGGGTGATTACCATTTCTTCTCTCTTGGATATGTTGTACTGAATAGAAAAGGCATAGTGGTTTATCCGACAGTTAGTATCGGGAATAATAACCTGCAGATTTATATTCACCAAAAGGATGAGCCTGCTTCATTTGCCACTGTAACCGGTGAACCATTTCAATCAGCTACTCTTCATGATAAGACCAGGATGTTAAAGTTTGCCGTTTCCGGTTTGTATTCGGTTACAGGCAATAAATCAGCAAAAGGTGCCGATGGCTTTATGGTCGGTTTGCAAGCAGGCTATCAGATGGCTTATCGGGACGGAGACTGGAATTATGATAGCGGTGCAGTCACGGATGGGCCTGATTTCAGTACCAATGGATTTTTTATCCAATTGATGATTGGTGGCGGCGGAGTCAAGCGAAAGTGAGAACCTTTAATTTATTGCCGGCAAGCTGATAAACTTATATTTACCATCCGATCCTATCTCAAGCAAAAGGCTTTCATAAGGCTTAAACACCAGATTAATATTTACGCTTTTCCCTTCCAGATTAACCGTGATATTTCGGGTCAGGGTTTCCGTCGTATCGGCCTGGCCATATTTCACCGGATATTTAAATTCTTTGGCTACTGGATGAGCAAAGAAAATATAGTAGTTGCTTTGATCCTTGCGGCACCAGAAAAATGGAAGGTCTTTCCCCTCAATCAATGGTTTTGTTTTGATAAGGGCGGACCAATCCTTTGAAGAGAGTTCGATTAATCTTTCAGCAAGAATATCAAAATCAGCGTGTTTAATAAAGCCTGCTTCATCGGGTTTCTGCCTGAGGCAAATTGGAAACCCCTCTTCTGCCAGGTCCGTCATGGTTTTCATGACCTCATAATCCAGATATTTCGCGTCGACATATAGACTCCTGAATTCACAATCCCCCACCTTCAACTTCATGCCTTCACTTGTGCCTTGCGCCTTGTGCCTTGTGCCTTCGCTTTTGCCTTCTGCCCTCTGCCTTCTGCCTTCGTCAAGGAACTTGCCATTTATCCACAAAGGCTGAAACCCCCTGATTTCCTCAGGTACTACCTGATATCTGAATTCATATTCGCCCCATGCCCACGGTAGTTGCTTTTCCTTGGGCATTTCCCCAGCTATCCAGGCATCCTCCAACGGAAGGTAAATTGCGACATCGGAATAAGTTTTGCCCTTGCGCATATATCCGGATACAGCAGCCATATAATTATTGAATGAGGATAAGTGTTTTGAAAGGGCCCCGGCTCTTCCGACATGAGCAGTTGCATAAAAAGAAACTGTGTCGGAACCGATAGTATTATAAGGAGTGCCGTGCCAGATCACCTGATTGACGCCATGCGTAAAAAGGGCATCGGCAACAATTTTCAGGTCGGTGACCTTTTCTTCGCGCATATGCACCCGCGGAAATCCATACAGGCAGGTAAAAGTTTCGGAAGTCACCACATTGCGACTGGCCAGGGCCGCTGATGAGGAGGCTATGCGGGCATACGAAGGTTCATAGAGCATGGCCTCTGACTCGGGAATATCCAGCGCTGCATAGGCGCTGATCAGATCGGTAGGAGAGCCCGAACATTGTCCGCGACTGTAGCCGCCGAGTTTATGGGCTTCGTCTGAAAAAGGAATATAGAAATTTTTGATTACCAGGCTTGATATTAACTTCATGTAATCATAGCGTTGCCCTTCCAAGCCCGCACTGAGAATATCCTGCTTCATTGATGGTACAATATCATATCCGAATTGTGCCTTAAAGATTGAATCAAATCCAAGCGTCCAGAGATTTCTGGTATCCACTTCCCAGGAATCGACAAATATCGATGATGGCTTCCCTGTTTTCATGGCAGGTTCTAGCGCCTTGCCCATCCGCGAAGCATAATGCTCAAAAGCTTTTTTATTCAAGTGATCCAATACCAGGCCCTTCTTTGGATAGTCCCATGAAACAGTTATCCACTGCCTGAATTCCGGATTGCCGAACGATTGGGTGCTCTCCTCGGGTTTAACCTGCAGGTCGCCAAAGGGCCAGAGCGATCCAAAGGTAAAGTCGACGGATAAGCCAAGTGAATCGCCATACTTTTTGGTGTATTCCACCACATCCGACCATTCACGGCTCAGCCAAGCCTGTCGTGGTGTAATATTTACCGTATCTTTTTTCATGCGGTTCAGCGGATAGATCCAAGCTACTTCCACTCCGCCAAAACCATTTGCTTTCACCCAATCAAGCTGGCTGGCAACGTCTTCTTTTTTAATCTCGGAGGCAAACCACCACCAGCGGGTCATGGGTTTCGATGAAGAATACATTATTGGTTTCGGCTGGGAGCAGGAGACCATAAAGAGAAGGCAGATCGCAAAGGACTTAAAAGGTTTCATCTGGAATTTGATTTTCGTGAGGCTAAGCTACGTAAATCTTTATTGTTTAGTTTTGTAAAACTATGGAAAGCTTCCGGGATCAGCTTAATAATCAGTTTCAACTTCCACTGCAAAATCCGGTCCTGGTTTTTGCATTGATCCTGCTGCTCATTCTGCTTGCTCCAATTGTGTTTCGCCGTTTTAAAGTTCCGGGTATTATCGGGCTCATACTTGCCGGCGTGGTAGTTGGTCCCCATGGAATGAACCTCCTGGCCAGAAATTCTGCCATCGACCTGTTTTCCACCATCGGTCTGCTTTACATAATGTTTATCGCCGGTCTGGAACTTGAGATTCATGAATTTCGACGGAACCGCTACCATAGCCTGGGGTTTGGATTTCTGACCTTTTTTATGCCATTAATCCTTGGTTTTCCTGCCTGTTATTATATTCTGGGATATGATTTTACAGCCAGCCTTTTAACCGCGAGCATCTTTTCCACTCAAACGATGGTGGCTTATCCCATTGTCACCAAATTCGGAATCTCGAAGAATAAAGCCGTTGCCGTTACCGTGGGCGGAACGATTATCACGGATACCGCTGTTCTCCTTTTATTGGCAATAATTACCGGTACCCATACCGGCAACCTTCCTGTTGGTTTTTGGGTGAGGATCATTGTAGGTATGATAATCCTACTATTTGTTTTGTTTATTATCATGCCGAGGGTGGCTAAATGGTTTTTCATCCGCTTGGAGGGTGAAAAATCTTCTCATTACGTGTTTGTTCTTGCGATCGTATTTCTGGCAGCTTTTTGTGCCCAGCTTGCCGGACTGGAGCCGATTATCGGCGCATTTATCGCAGGACTGGCCCTCAACCGTCTCGTGCCTCAGTCATCGATGCTCATGAACCGGATTCAGTTTGTTGGCAATGCACTTTTCATACCATTTTTCCTGATCAGTGTCGGGATGCTGGTTGATCTTCGTGTGCTGAATAATGGGCCAAGAGCCATCTGGGTCGCTTTCGTTTTAACGGTTGTTGCGCTCGTTGGCAAGTATGTGGCTGCACGCACAACCAGGCAGATTTTTGGATATTCCAAGGCGCAAGGGTTACTGATTTTTGGGTTGAGCAGCTCGCATGCTGCTGCAACCATGGCTGTAATACTGGTCGGATTTAAAGCGGGCATCATCGATGAAAATATTTTAAATGGCACAATTATCCTGATATTGGTTACCTGCCTTGTGGCATCATTCGCCACTGAAAGAGCAGCGAAGAAAATTGTGATTTCCGAAGAAAGCATCGATAAAATCCAGGAGGAAGAATCAGCTCAGCCAGAATCTATCCTGATTCCTGTAGCCAATTTTGACCATCTCGAAGGCCTGATGGAATTTACACACTTTATCCGCGATAAAAAAAGCGATAACCCGGTTTGGGTGCTTTCGGTGGTGGATGAGGAAGGTGATGCAGAATCAAAATTAAACAGGGTACGTAATAACCTGACTAAGCTGGTTCATGGATTTACTCTTCCCGATGCCAAAATTGAAACGCTGGTAGTGGCCGATCAGAATGTCCCCGCCGGAATTAACCGTATCAGCCGCGATCTGGATGTTCAGACAATTATCCTTGGCTGGCCGATGAAGGAGACTTTTACCGATCTGATTTTCGGGCATAAAACTGAACATATTCTGGAGACAAGCGAAAAATGCATCATGGTTTGCAAGCTGGTTCATCCACTGATTGCCTACAAGCGGATTGTCCTTTTTTGTCCGCCGTTATCAGAACTGGAGCAGGGGTTCGATTATCAGGTTAAAAAGGTTTTGATATTGAGCAATGAACTGAACATGTCGATTCATTTATATGCTAATGCAAAAACCCGCGAGCAGGTTTTGAATATAATTTCTAAAACGAGCTACCTCCCGGTAATCCGCGATTTTGACAGCAGAAAATGGGAGTATTTCAACTTATTTCTTCAGCGTTCATCATCTGAGGATATCATCTTTATTTTTTCAGGAAGAAAAGGATCTCTCTCTTATCATCCGTATATGGATCATCTTGTTGATCGCGTTAATGCTCATTGCACGGGCCAGATGGTTATACTGGTACATTCTGCGGTAAACCTCGGGGATGATAAGTATGACAAGTACCGCGATTTTTCTTCGGAACCCCTTACCCGGAGCATGGAAACGTTCGAAAGGATCCAACGCGGCCTTGGTAAAATGATTCATAAGGCCGAATAAAACTGATCGGTTATTAACTTAGTCCTCATGAAAACCGCAGCAGTGATTGGGGCAGGAATAGGCGGACTGGCAATATCAGTCAGATTGGCAGCGAAGGGTTATCAGGTAGATGTTTTCGAAAAGGAATCCTATCCCGGGGGAAAACTGGCCGAGCTGAAATCGAATGGGTTTCGTTTTGATCTTGGTCCATCGCGCCTGACCCAACCGGAAAGAGTGGAGGCACTTTTCCATTTGATGGGGGAGAATCCGTCTGATTATTTCACTTACAAGCGATTGCCGGCCATTTGCCGTTATTTCTGGCCCGATGGTACACGATTGGATGTCCCATCGGGGCCCAACGATTTCGCTTATGCATGTCGCGATATTCTTGGTGCAGATCCCTCTGCTATTTCGCATTACCTCACCAGCGCTCAGGATCTTTATTCACTGGCTGCACCGTTATTCATCGACCAGCCATTTCCGACCCTGAAAGCCTTTCAAAGTCCGGTCGGCCGGCAGATTGCAAATAATCTATTCACTGTTGATCCATTTGTTACGCTTCATCGAAGAAATGCCCGCTCTTTCAAGGATCCGCGCATGGTTCAACTCTTCGACCGTTATGCCACCTATAATGGCTCAAATCCTTATAAGGCGCCCGCGACGCTTAAAATGACAGCCCATCCTGAACATAATCTTGGCGCTTTTTTCCCGGATCAGGGAATGTATTCCATCGTGAGGGAAATAGCTAAGCTTGCGGTCCGCTCCGGAGTAAGGTTTCATTACAATTCTATTGTGCAGCGGGTGAACCGAAATACTGGAGGCGAGCAGGTCACAGGTATCAGGATTGATGGAAAGGATTTCTCCTATCCTCTGGTTGTTTCCGACATGGATGTAAATACTTTTTACCGGTCGGGAATGATTGATTTCCGTTCGCCTAAATTGGGAAGAAAACAGCCCCTCAGCACTTCGGCCCTGATTTTTTATTGGGGTGTGGAAGGGAATCATGATCAGCTTGATCTTCATAATATCCTGTTTGCAGAGAATTACCGCGAGGAATTCAAGCATCTTTTTAAACTTAAAAAGATGTATACCGATCCGACCATCTATATCTATATCAGTTCAAAAAGGGAACAGAACGATGCGTTGCCCGGTCATGAAAATTGGTTTGTCATGGTAAATGCTCCTGAAAGTTCCGAACAGATTCAGGCAACCGAGATCAACAGAATCAGGGAAATTCTTTTGAAAAAGATTAACCGTCTGCTGGGTATCGACCTGAGCGGTAAAATTGTTTATGAGCATATTGAGGACCCTGGATCCATTGAAAGACGCACTGGTTCCTGGCACGGATCGCTTTACGGTAAAAGTTCAAATAGCAGGATCAGTGCCTTTAGCCGGCATCCGAACCGGCGAAGCAAAATAAATGGCTTATATTTCACCGGCGGCAGCGTTCATCCGGGTGGTGGCATACCCTTGTGCCTTGCTTCAGCAGAGATCGTTGCCAACCTCATCGATCAATGAACAGATTATGAGCGAAAAACTCAACCTTAAACGCTTCCGGATACCTGAGAAACTACTTCGGAAATTTATCTGGATATTTTTCTCAATTGGCATCGTAGGAATGGCCCTTCCCTGGAGCCGGGAAATATTCATCAGGCTGATTCCGCTGACTCTTTTGGTTTGTCTGGTAATACTCGGAATGGCCGACCGTACCCAAAACCGAAAACTTTTTTGGCTATCCGGAGCGATTTTTACAGCCGGATTCCTGGTGGAGGTAATCGGCGTAAATACTGGCTTTCTTTTCGGTCATTACGGATATAGTCTTCACATGGGACCTACCCTGTTTGGAACTCCCCTGGTGATGGGAGTCAGCTGGTTGATGTTGCTTTACCTCGCCGTTACTGTAGTTCAGCCAATTTCAACCAACCTGGTTTACCAAACGATTATGGCTGCTGTTCTCATGGTCGTGCTGGATTTTTTACTCGAACCTGCGGCCATCTGGATGAAAATGTGGCGCTGGGAAGGAGGAAATGTTCCGTTCCTGAATTACCTCACCTGGTTTTTTGTATCGCTGGTATTTGCTGCCCTTTTCCCACTGCTTAAGATCACCACCAAAAACCGGTTGGCCATGGACTTATATTTTGCCCAACTGTTATTTTTTCTTTTGCTTATCGCTATCTCATTTGTCGAAAATCTGCTGGGCAGGTGAATTGAGCAACAAAGCTTGATTAAAGAAACAATTTATTTCATTCTGCTAGGGTGATAAACCACTCCAAGCAGCTATCTTTCGGTTATTCGAATCACCACCATGAAAATCCTCTCTATCGCTGCATTCCTGTGCCTGACTCTTTTTTTATTTTCCTCAAATGAAATTACCGCACAGGAAAATCAATCCAAAAAGAAAAAGACGATTGCCGAAAAGGGCTGGACCCCGAATCAGAATCCGACGCGCTATTTCGTTTCACCATCAGCATTTAACCTGAAAAAGGGCCAGGGATATTATCAAAATGTATACGTTGACCTGAGCTTTGTAAATTACGGTGTGACCAACTGGTTATCTCTTGGTGGTGGGGTTGAACTGATCGGAAGCCTGATTTCCACTGTACACGGTGAATTTCCTCCGCTTTATGTCTTTACCCCAAAGATCGGAATCGAAGTAGGGAAAAACTGGCATATCGGCGCCGGCTTTATGGGTGGTATTTATGGTGGCGGATATATTGGGTCGGACGGCCGGGGATCTGCGACCAGAGTGATTGGTCTGGCTTTTGGAAATGCCACCTATGGTAGTCCCGATTATAATATCACTTTTGGAGCAGGTTTTCCAATATCAACAGAAACAGGTGAGTTTATTTCACCCGTTCTAATGCTCAGCGGCACCTACAGGATCAGTCGGAAAATTTCACTGATATCCGAAAATCTTATCATGTCAAGCGATCAAATTGACCTTGACGTGGGTTCAATTTTCGGATACGGCATACGGGTAAATGCTGAAGCAATGAGCATTGATATTGGATTTTATAACAACAGATTGATTGCTCAAACCCTGATTATCGGTGTGCCCTATATCGATTTTACAATCAGATTCGGCAAGCATTAGTCCGCCAGGATTGAAGATTCCTTCCCCATCAGGCTTCACAAAATTGATCCGTATTAATTTTCTGATTATCTGGATTTTATTTATTTTTAATTTGTTCCAGGTAAATGGAAACTAGGATGATAGAAGTTTCACTGGGACCGCAATCAAGCCTGCTAAACCTATCCTGCCATGAAAACATTAATTCTTGCAACATCTTTGTGTCTGCTGGGTTTTTTTGTAACGGTTGAAAAGCTTTCTGCGCAAATTAACCGTGAGGAATTGCAAAACCTGGATTCAACCTCGATCGTAACCGTAAAGTTAGTTGGGGGTTCTGTTTATGAAGGGAATTTTGTACGACAGACCAACGAAAAACTCGTACTGCAAATTAAGGGTACGGGTATGATGTCCTTTCAGTTCAGCGATATAAAAAACCTGGATATTAAGGGGCATGGCCAATTACAAAGAAAGGAGTTGGTCTTCCCGTTGATCGATACCGGTAAAACTGTTAAGATGAGCCTCAAAGACGGCTCGGTTTTAGTCGGAAAACTGGTTAGCCAAACAGAAACGGAGGTGGTAATTAATGGTCCTACGACTGGTAAAACGACAATCCCCGCGAGCCAGATCAAATCGGTTGAGCAGGATGGTGGAAAGCAACTTCAGGGATCATTCGGTAGAAGGCTCAACCCTAATCCAACCCGATATTTCTTTGCACCCTCGGCTTTCAATCTTAAAAAAGGGGAGGGATATTATCAGAATGTCGCTATCGACATTAACATGTTAAGTTACGGGGTTACGGATTGGTTTTCAATGGGCGGAGGAATTGAACTGATATACAGCCTCGTATCGCTTACGAGCGGAGGTTTTACCCCTTTGTGGATGATCACTCCCAAAGTGGGATTCCCGGTCGGTAAGAACTGGCACCTCGGCGCTGGTTTTATGGGTGGTATTTATCGCATGCAAGACAACCTAAATGAGCTGCCGAAAAGAGTATTAACCGGGTTCGGAATCACTTATGGACTAGCCACCTACGGGAATCCGGATAATAATATTACTCTGGGGGTCGGGTTTCCGGTAAGAACAAACGCCGACAATTTTATCTCCCCTATTTTTGTAATCAATGGGATGTGCCGCTTAAATCAGAAAATCTCACTGATATCAGAAAACTGGATCATGACTGGTTCCGGACTTAACCTAAGCTTTAATGCCATTTTTGGCTATGGTATCCGTTTAAATGCTGACAATGTCAGCTTTGATTTCGGTTTTATAAATAATAAGGGGATCGCACAATTAATCATTGTCGGTATACCCTACATCGATTTTGTCTATAAATTCGGGGAGCGTTGACTTAGCGTTTTTGCCAACTTATTTCTTCCCAATCAGCCTTACGACTTTCGCTTCACCCTGATGTCCAGGCCCTTCATCGAGCCAGACTGTTTCCTCGGTAATATTGAGTTTCGATAACTGTTTAAAATCATTCGCCAGTTGCTCTGCTGAGTAAAGTCTTTCCGGTTCTTTAGGGCCGCCTGAAGTCATCGCCAGCTGTTCCTGCCGGAAACCTTCCAGAATCACTACTCCGCCAGGAGCCAAAGATTCCACCAGCTTTTCAAAGAAGGGAGTTTTAATTGATGCCGTCAGATGGCAGTATATCAGGGCAATAGCATCATATTCGTTCGGTATTGGCTCAAAATCTTCGATCAGGCTCACCTCATAGTTGATGGTAACATCCTCCTGCTCAGCCAGGTCCAATGCCTTGTCTTTTCCAACGGTACTCGCATCAAAAGCATAAGCCTCCCAGCCTGACTTGGCTGCATAAACTGCATTTCGGCCCTCGCCGTCGGCTGGCAGGAGTATTTTACCCGGACAAAGTTTGTCGATGCTTTTCTTGAAAAACTGATTGGGCTCTTTTCCGAAGATGAATTCTTCAGTATTGTAACGTTCGTTCCAGATGGTCATGGTTATAAAGTTTAATTAATAGTTAAACAGATAAAACTAAGATAAAGTTTCTTCAGAAAAATCTTTACACCAGTTTTTCCATTCAACCGCGTTTTCTGCAGGTGAGATTTTAACTCAAATTCGTATATTGATCGCCCCGTTAATACCTAATACTCATGAAAGGATTTTACAAAGGGTCTATTGGACTGGCATTAGCTGCCGCTGCTTTGCCGGGTTGCCGCGATAAAGCTCCGGTAAAGCCAAATATTTTGTTTATCATGTCGGATGACCATGCTTTTCAGGCCATATCAGCCTATGGGCATCATCTGAATTCTACTCCGAATATCGACAGGATAGCGGCCGACGGAATGCGCTTCGACAAAGCCTTTTGCACCAACTCCCTCAGTGCACCCTGCCGTGCAGTGGTCCTTACCGGAAAGTTCAGCCACATGAATGGGCTTCGCGACAATAACGACCGGTTTAATGGCGCCCAGTCGACCCTCCCGAAGCTATTGCGACCGGCAGGTTACCAGAGTGCGATTATCGGCAAATGGCACCTGAAAACTGATCCGGTGGGATTTGATTTCTGGCGAATCCTCATCGACCAGGGGCCTTATTATAATCCCGACCTGAAAGATTCCACCGGAACACACCGCTACGAAGGATATACCACTACGGTTATCGGAGACCAGGCAATCAACTGGCTCGATAATCGAGATAAAATTAAACCCTTTCTGCTGATGGTTCACAACAAGGCGCCGCATCGGAACTGGATGCCTGAGCCAAAATATTTTGGACTTTTCAGCAAGACCAAATTTCCGGTTCCCGAAACATTTTTCGATGATTATGCCAACCGCGGCAGGGCTGCGAAAGAGCAGGAAATGTCGGTTATCAAGGATATGACGATCAATTATGATCTCAAGGTTTTCCCTCATGCGGGCGATTCCCTGACCGGCGATGATCAAGCCTGGGAGGGCGGCATGAAAAGAATGACACCGGCCCAGCGCGCTGAGTGGGATCAATATTACAAAACCATTACTGAAGATTTTTATTCCAGAAAGCTAACCGGCGAAGCTCTTGCCTTGTGGAAATATCAAAGGTATATGGAAGATTACCTTGCTTGTATCCAGAGTGTTGATGATCAGGTTGGGAGATTGCTCGACTATCTGAAAAAAAATGGGCTCGATAAAAATACGTTAGTGGTTTATTGCTCGGATCAGGGCTTTTATTTGGGCGAACATGGCTGGTTCGATAAACGCTTTATGTATGAAGAGAGTTTGAGAACTCCGCTCGTCATGAAACTTCCCGGCGTTATTAAGCCAGGCTCAGTTTCCAGTGCCCTGGTTCAGAACATCGATTTTGCGCCTACATTTCTCCAGCTTGCGGGTGTGACGATTCCCGACAGTATTCAGGGAATATCCATCCTTAGCGGTGAAAAGCGTGATGCGATTTATTATCATTACTATGAATACCCCGCTGTTCATTCGGTTAAAAAACATTATGGAATCCGGACCGACCGGTATAAACTTATCCACTTCTACCAGGACATCGATGAATGGGAATTATATGATCTGGAAAAGGACCCGCGCGAAATGAGAAATATTTATAATGACGCATCCAGTAAGGGTTTGATTACAGAATTAAAGTCGCGGCTGGTAAAACTCCAGATGCAATATCAGGATACCGAAGCTTTATCAAAGAATTAAGAACACAAAAAAACGGCCCCCGTTTCCGGAAGGCCGCTGGTATTATGGTTTGGGTAATCGGATGAACCGGGAGCTTATTTTTCGAGATCTTTCAGATGCTCGAGTCCGGCACCCTTGATATTTGTTGATGACGAGAGTTTGCTAAGGTCCTTCATGGTCATTTTACCAGAGATGTAAACCAGTGCATTATCGTCGTTGCCGCCAACCAGAATGATCAGTTCCTCAACGATATCGCCATCTTTTTTAGCCAGCATCAGAACATCTTCACCTTTGCTTTTGGCAGTCATCAGTTCTTCATAATCTTTCTTATTCAGGTCGGACAGCACTTCATCATATAGATTGATTTTATTGTTGTCTTCCGTGGCCAGGATTTTTATCTCATGTATGCGACTGAGAAAATCATGTGAATCGCGGTCATCATCAGCGTTTGCAACCATTTTCAGCAATCCTTTGCTGATGGTTACAACAGTGAATCCATCGCGATCGCCATATTTTTTAAATACTTTATCGATTGCGGAATTCTGAGCCATTGCCAATAAGGGAAGAACGGCGATCAGTAGGAGGGTAATTACTTTTTTCATGATGTAAAATTTTGTCGGTTGTTTTTAAATTCAAACTTTTGCTTTTCAGAGTGTAGACGATCAGGATTGAAATTCGTAACAGCAACAACAAAAATTATTCGGTCGGACATCAAGAATGCTTTTAGTAAATTTGCACCAAACTCTAACCAATGCAGAAACCCTCATTCAGGTTGATACGTGAAAATCGCAAGCTGATCATTCAGTTCATCCTGATGTTCCTGTTCATTACCATCGGGGCCTGGTTTTTCAAACATGAGCAGGCTGAACTTCATGAAGTAAAGAGCAAATTGCTGGATTCGAATTGGATGTATGTTGCAGCCGGCATAGTTGTTACTGTGATATACATATTCCTCCAGGGGCTGATGTACCGGCAGTCATTTGCCACAGTAAGTGAAAAGGTTTCGATCACCACGTCCATTCTGCTTTTTCTCAAGCGGAACTTTATCAGCGTATTTATTCCGGCAGGAGGAGTCACTTCACTTGCCTTTTTCGCTGGGGATGTTGAAAAGAAGGGGGTTACAAAATCAAAGATCCATTTTGCTTCGTCGATTTACGCCTTTGTCGGAATCCTCTCTGTTGTTCTTGTGGCGATACCCATCTTTATCTATGCCTTGATTCACGGCATCAACGGATCGGGAGAAATATATGGATTGGCTGCTATGGCATTGCTGGTTGCGGCACTTTACATGGCTTATCGCTCACTCGTTACTAAAACGCTCCTGTACCGGATTCTTGTGCGATTTTTTCCGTCACTCGAGGTTATTCTTGGCGACCTGATCAGTCACACTATTGAAATAAAGACACTCATTTTTACGGTTGTTGTTTCCATTCTGGTTGACCTCTGCGGTATTGTTAATGTTTATATCGCTATGCTGGCATTGGATTTCCATCCTTCGGTGCTTTTCGCCATGCTGGGATATCTCACCACCGTAGTGTCTCTTTTTATTTCTCCTTTTATGCGAGGACTTGGTGTTGTGGAGATTTCGCTATCCGTCATATTAACCCGATTCGGCTATTCAAGTATCGAGGCCGTCTCCATAACCCTTCTTTACCGGTTCTTTGAATTCTGGGTTCCACTGATTGTCGGTGCGTTGAGCTTCCTGGTGAAAATCAATAAATTGCTGATGAGGATCATCCCTGCGGTACTGATATTCGCTCTCGGAATCATCGATATAATCTCCGCCATTACTCCGGCAATTCATGAAAGGGTTCAGCGGCTGCAGGATTTTATCCCACTTGATGCGATGGCGGCATCCAATTATCTGGTTTTTGTTGCCGGCGCTATCATGCTCCTTTCTGCCGTATTTATGATCAAGGGGTTACGAAATGCCTGGTGGATAGCACTTTTCCTGAGTATATTATCCTGCATTGGCCATTTAACTAAAGCTATTGATTATGAGGAGGCTACTGTAGCCCTCCTGGTAATCATCATGCTTTTATACTCCAGGAAGGAGTACTTTATAAAAGGAAATCCGAGGATGCATTCCATTGGCATTCAAACTGCCGTTTATAGCATCTTCGCGGTAATGGTTTATGGAATTGTTGGTTTTTATTTTCTTGATAAACGGCATTTCGGAATTGATTTCAATATCCTGCAGAGCATCCGTTACACTGCTCAGAATTT
The DNA here is from genome assembly GCA_903851365.1 of uncultured Bacteroidota bacterium. Lineage (GTDB taxonomy): Bacteria > Bacteroidota > Bacteroidia > Bacteroidales > UBA12481 > UBA12481. Next base: position 132,397 of record CAINOB010000062.1, on the reverse strand, counting down.
CTTTCTTTTTGTCAGTACCGACCTGGTACCTTCCAGTCGCTTTGCCAGGGATTTTCTGATTTCGATTAATATCAGCGGTTTTCTTTCCCTGTCATTTCTGTTTTACACGATCATCAGGCCTTATATTTCGAAAGAAGATATTGATCCTGAGGGGTTCGAAAAGGCAAATATACTGTTGGCAAAGTACGGGAAATCAAGTCTGGATTATTTTAAAACATATAGCGACAAGCTGATATTCGCCCCCGACGGCTATGATTTTTTTCTTGCCTACCGGACCGCCGGCAACTTCGCTGTGGTGCTGGAAAACCCAGTGGCCGCCTCACCCGAGCAAATGAAGCAGTGCATTACACTTTTCGACCGATATTGTTACGAAAACAGCTTGAAAAGCCTGTTTTACCGGGTGCCGGAAGAGAGCCTGCCAATCTATGCTGAGCTCTGCAAAAAGAGCCTTTTCCTCGGCCAGGAAGCCGTGGTCGATCTGGAAACATTTACTCTTTCAGGGGTCAGGAATAAGGCGCTGCGCAATGCTGTCAACAAAGTGATCGATCTGGGGTATAAATCAACGATCCTTACCCCTCCGATAAAAGACGGTGTCATGCAAAAGCTCAAGGCAGTTTCCGATGACTGGCTTGAAAGTATGGACCGGACCGAGATTATTTTTTCGCAGGGGATGTTTGTCTGGAACGAGTTGAAGGAACAGACCATTATCGCAGTGGAAAATTCCGAAGAAAAGGTAGTGGCATTTTTAAATATCATACCCGATTTTACACCCGGTGGGGCAACCTACGACCTGATCCGTAAAACCGACGATGCTCCGGGTGGAGTCGTGGATTTTATCCTGATTGAGCTTTTTAATTATTTAAAATCGCAGAATTTTTCAAAAGTGAACCTTGGCTTTGCTCCATTGAGCGGCCTCGATGATTCACGCACTTTTCCCGAGAAGTCCATGAAATTTGCCTACGAAAGGATAAAGTCGTTTTCGCACTACAAGGGATTGCGAAATTTTAAAGAGAAATTTTTCCCGTCGTGGAACAATAAATACCTGATTTATTCCGATGATTTTGATTTACTGCAGATACCGGCCGTATTGGCAAAAGTGATAAAACCGCATAATGATTAGTAAGTATAATTTCCCTCTTCTAGGTCTCATGGTTGTTTTGCTGTTGGGTCCGATAAATTCCTCAAAACTTTTTGCACATACCGATCAGGTTTATCACATTGACTCATTGCGATACGCCGCTTTCGGGAAAGTCACAATTTATAAGCCTACGGTGCCCGTAAAATCCGTCGTTCTTTTTTTATCGGGTGATGGCGGATGGAACAGCGGTGTGGTGGAAATGGCAAAAAAAATTGCAGCTCAGGGTGCACTGGTAGCTGGTATTGATATCCGGAGTTATTATAAAGAATTAAAAACCCTGAGTGAAAAATGCTATTATCCTGCAGGTGATTTTGAGCAGCTAAGTATCATGGTTCAAAAGAAGTACCAGTTTAATGATTACCTGAAGCCAATTTTGATAGGATATTCTTCAGGAGCAACTTTAGTCTATGGTATTCTTGCCCAGGCCCCGGCAAATACTTTTAAAGGGGCAGTTTCGCTCGGGTTTTGCCCGGATATTGAAATTGATAAGCCACTTTGCGGAGGTGCCGGACTTAAATCACATGCAATTAAAGAAGGCAAATTCTACTATCTCGAAGCATCAGATAAATTAACCGCTCCATTCATTGTACTCATTGGCTTTCAGGACCAGATTTGCCCATTTGAAGCCACCAAGCAGTATATGAAAGGATTAAATACAGGTCAGCTGATCGAGTTGCCAAAAGTAGGACATGGATTTTCTGTGATGTCGAATTGGCTGCCACAATTTATCGGTGCCTATAAAAAGGTTTTGGAGGCTCCATTATACGGGGAAGGAAAAAATCCAAATAAAGCTGAACCTGCCACTGCTGATCTCACTCCATTGCCGGTGAATTTTCCCATTGTACCAATTTCTGCTGCTACCACGGATAAGGATAGCTTGCCTCTGGTTTTTTTGATTTCAGGTGATGGCGGCTGGACCAGCTTTGTCCATGATATCAGCGAATCACTGGTAAAAAGGGGAATCCCGGTTGTTGGTTTGGATGCACAGAAATATTTCTGGAAGTTGAAAACGCCGGAAGAAACATCGGCAGCTATCGCTATAACCATTCAACATTACATGCTGCAATGGAACCGGAAAACCTTTGTTCTTGCAGGCTATTCATTCGGTGCCTGCCTCGTGCCATTTATCGCTAACCGGCTTCCTGATTCTTTAAAGAAGTCGATCCGAGGAGTTATTGGATTATCGCCCGATAAAACTGCCGATTTTGAAATCCATCTTGGGGATATGATGGGCATTCGAAAATCGGATCCCTATCAGGTGCCAACAGAAGTAAAGAAAATAAAGCAACTGAATCCGATATGCATTTTCGGTGACGAAGAGGACATTAAACTCCGCAATATCCTTGGTGAAGCGGGTGCAAAAATCATTGTCATCCCCGGGAATCATCATTATAACAACAAACCGGATGTTGTAGCCGAATCAATATTTAAGGAAGCTGCAAAGGGCAGGAGCCGCTAATCCGCCTATTCCTTAATTTATTTTATGGGTCTGCGATAATAAGGTCAGTAGTACCGCTGAATTCTGCTTGCAGGATAACCTCCTTTTCTGCCGGAACAGGATAAACTATTGTTTTAAAAATATCAGAATAACTCTCAATTCCCAATGATCGCGGAGTTCTGAAAGTCCCCGTATTCATGGCGCTCACGGTCTTAATCCCATCAGTCAGTGTACCACTTATGGCATAAGACGGATCCGATTGAAAACCGTTGCTATCCGTTAAGGTTGTTCCCGGATTACCGGTAAGGCTGATGGACCGGTTGATACTGGGCCCTGTTACAGACAGAATTGCAGTCAATGTGTTGTTGTCTGCATCCGTTGAGCCATGCGGACTATATTTTATTATCCAGTTTTGTCCTGATCTGCTGATTGTTCCCAGGGTGATTGCCGGAGGAGGTGTGTTTATATAATTCAGCATCAAAAAATTATGCCAGGCAGTCTGGAAAGCCGTTTTATCAGTAAAACCAAGTACAGGATAGGACACTCTTTCAATTAACTGGGCAAGTTTGGTCATTCCAAATGTTCTTACGATCCAATCAGCGATTGTGAATGAGAATCCGTATCCGCCAACATCAACAAAATTAGTTTCCGGATCATTCAAAGTAGGTAAATGCCCTTGCCGGTTATACTCATATTGTATGCCGGCCCGGTCGATCGTTTGGCCGGCCATATAACAGGCCACACCTTCATTTAGCCAGTCTGGTACCCCGGTGATTGTTTTCCAGGCAACTTTTTTCGGCACCTGCTGACGTAATGAAAAACTTGTATTCCCAATAGCTGTTTTTACTGAGAGCTATTGATAGCGAGTAAATGTTAGTTGTTCCTTCTCTGGTCATTGGAGTCTGATCGCTTCAGTTGTTAAAAGAACCACGAATCAAAACCTGGTCAGTTCCGGGTTTGAACGTATTAAGACTGACCTGATAACTCATGTTTACGGAGAACTTGACGGTGACCTGGTCCTGGGCATAAAGAATAGGTGTAATCAAGGACATTATTGCGGCCAACATTAATCCCATGATGGTCGTAAGAAGTTTTTTTATGATTACCATGATATTTTATCGTGAGATCTTTATCGTTTTTCTCACTAATGTTCCAGTAGCTGTCTGAGCAGTAAGGTTGATGAAATATGTACCTGAATAATACGAGGAAAAATCCAGATCACGGATAAAATTGCCGGTTATTTCTTCCTGCAATGACATCATATTTTGACCATTGGAGGAGTATACATCGATCTTTAAATTCACTGGAGATGTAAAGTCAGCTTTCAGCGTTAACCGATTTTTTACAGGTACGGGATAACAGGTCACTTGCATCGAACTGACCAGGTTTTCAATGCCGGTGAAATTTCCCGTGGTAAACGTGATCGGGGTCGCATGTACGGCATCGGTGCCATCGGTTCTTTCTCCCCTTAAAGTATAGGTTTTGTCGGGTTGGAGATCCGAAGAATCTACCAGTACAAAACCAGTTGCTCCGGGTATTTCCCATGTTTTATTCAATCCGTTGCCTTCAATGGTTATCTTATCGGTTACGGGATCACCGTCGTCATCGATCCCCTGCATTGGCGACCAGGCGATCCTGATCTGGTGCGTCTGGTTATAACCGGCAATCTGCCCGTTTGAGGGAGAGGTGAAAGCAAATACAGTGGGGGCAATGTTGGCAGTTGAAAATGTTTTTGTGGTGGCGGTATACGTGTAAGCAATTCCATCATATGATTTTGCAGCTACTGTGTATGTGGTATTTGCCTTGAAGTCGCTTCGCGGAATGGTAAAACTTCCTGAATGATTGGTATCAGCAAAGGTTTTGTTAAATCCATCGCCTGTGATGGTAAAGTAATAGGTCAGCGTGTTGTTTTCAGCATCTTTCTGCGGATGCGGCGAGTAAGCCATAAACCAGTTTTCGCCATATCTTCTGATAGTCCCGATGGCTATGGCAGGCGGCGGAGTATTGATATAATAATTTGTCAGAAAAGTGTGCCAGCCAGCCTGAAAAGCTGCCTTATCAGCATACCCCAGGACCGGGTATGAAACGGTTCTGACAAATTCTGCCAACTTATCAGACCCGTGAATTTTCGTTACAAATTCAGCTATGGTGTAGGCCATTTGATAACCGCCAATATTGCCAAAAGTATTGAAGTTCTCAAACAGTGTCAGTTGAGGCAGACCTCCAAATCCATTTATTAACGAACGGATGTAATCAATTGTGGTAGTCTGGCCTGCATAATAGGTGGCAACACCTTCATTAAGCCAAATGGGCAATGAACCTGTTGTTTTCCATGCTTCCGTGATATGTACAAATTCATGAATAATCAATTGTAGCATACTGGTATAGGATGTGGTTCCGGCATGGTTTGGGGAAGCCATCTGAATGATAGTCTTTCCGAATGCAGAGCCAACGGCCCAGGTTGGGAATTCTGGATAACCGATGGCATTGTGGTAAGCATCGAGATTCTTAAAGATGAAAACATCGATCTTTTGCGGGATAGTGGTTTGCAGGGCAGTAACTATCCTCGAATATTCAGTTTCGAGTTTATTCGAGAAATCTGTCAGAGTTCCAATATCCTGGGCGGTACAGTAAAAATTAAAATGATCAGTAGAACGATTCAGGATAAGATCGGCGTTATCAAAGAATACAACCGGGAGAACAATAGGATTTGTCCCCGTATTGAGGGTCCGGTTACCATTCGTTCCGAAACCAGGCTTGCTTTCCCATCCTCCGTTATCAGCCAATAATGAGGCATTATAAAACTTATAATCGAACCATGAATTTGCATTAAGGTTTAATGAAACAGAGTATACCGATGTTGTTCCTTCCCTGATCAGCTGGTTCTGATCGCCCCAGCCGTTAAAGGCTCCTTTCACGAGTAATCGGTCAGTCGCCATATTGAACTTGTTTGAGCTCACCAGGAGGCTGACATCCACTGAAAATTTAACCGATACGGTTGATTGTGCAAAAATATTGCCGGGAATGAAGTTCATCGACAGACAAAAAAGCCAGAGGAGCAAATAGTGTCTTTTCATACATGATTGTAAAATGGTGTGACTAAAATAACAGAATTCAATAATTACAAAAATGCTTTTTAATAGGTGTTTTGATTAAAACATATGCAATAATCGATATATAATTGTTATTTTTTTATATTGATAATCAGGCAATTATCAAATCAGCCAATCAGTATTATAACTCAGGGGCTTTTTTTATTCATGAATTCTACTTTACCTTTGGCACCTGATAAAAGATACAAGTGAAGAATAATATGATTATCGGCCTCCTCCTTATTAACGTCCTCCTCGTGGGGGAAGTTAACCGGGAAGGCTGTGTATAGTCAAAAAATATACAAACGCATAGCTAAAAAAAACCTTCCCGGAAAACCAGGAAGGTTTTTTTTTGTTTAATGAATTTACGATGACAAAACTAAATAGCGAAACAAGCACAGCAGGACGCCGGATGGCAGGAGCCCGAAGCCTTTGGAGGGCCAACGGGATGAAGAACCATCATTTTGGCCAACCTGTAATTGCCATAGTGAATTCCTTTACCCAGTTTGTTCCCGGCCATGTTCACCTTCAGCACGTAGGTCAGCAGATTAAAGCGGAAATAGAAAAACTGGGATGCTTTGCAGCCGAATTCAATACGATAGCCATCGACGACGGCATAGCCATGGGACATAACGGGATGCTTTATTCATTGCCTTCCCGCGACCTGATTGCCGACAGCATCGAATACATGTGCAATGGTCATGCAGTGGATGCCATGATCTGCATATCAAACTGCGATAAGATTACTCCCGGAATGATGATGGCCGCCATGCGGCTGAATATCCCCGCGATATTTGTTTCCGGTGGACCCATGGAAGCTGGCAGGATTGGCGAAAATGATTATGATCTGGTTGATGTTATGGTGGCAGCTGCTGACCAGTCGGTAAGTGAGGCTGATCTGAAAGCTCTGGAAGAAAATGCTTGTCCGGGTTGCGGTTCCTGCAGCGGACTGTTTACTGCTAATAGCATGAATTGTCTGGCCGAAGCGCTGGGACTGGCACTGCCCGGTAATGGGACTGTTTTGGCCACCCATGTTAACCGCCGCCGGCTTTTTGAAGAATCTGCCCACCGGATTGTTGAAATGGCGAATGCATACTATTTTAATGATGACCAGTCGGTATTACCCCGATCCATAGCCAGTCGCCAGGCCTTTCTCAACGCCATGACTGTTGATATCGCAATGGGCGGATCAACTAATACCATTCTCCATTTATTGGCTATCGCAAGTGAGGCAGAAGCCGATTTTACTTTGTCCGACTGCGATAAGCTCTCCCGATTGACTCCGAACCTCTGTAAAATAGCCCCTTCATCGCATTATCATATACAGGATTTCAGCCGTGCGGGTGGAGTGATCAGCCTGATGGCCGAACTGAGCAAAGCGGGCCTTATAAATACTTCACTTCCCCGCGCCGACGGACTCACCGTTGCAGAAGCCATAGGATTGTATGATATCCTGTCCCCGAATGTTTGCAGCGAGGCCGTAACCAATGCACTATCTGCACCGGGTGGTAAAGGAATGAACCGTGAAATGGGCTCCCAATGCAATAACTATGTTTCCACGGATTCTAACAGAAGCTCGGGTTGCATCAGGAATATTGAAAATTCTTATAGCGCCGACGGAGGTTTGGCCGTATTATACGGGAACATTGCTGAAAATGGCGCAGTAGTGAAAACTGCCGGAGTTATATCCAGCATGAGAAAATTCAGTGGCCCGGCCAAGGTTTTTCATTCCCAGGAGGATGCCGTTGAGGGAATCCTGGGCGGTGAAGTAATATCCGGAGATGTTGTGGTTATCCTTTTTGAAGGGCCTAAAGGCGGACCCGGAATGCAGGAAATGTTGTACCCGACTTCCTATCTGAAGTCAAGGGGACTCGATAAAACTTGTGCACTGATTACCGATGGGCGCTTCTCTGGCGGGACAGCCGGTTTATCAATCGGACATATATCTCCCGAAGCAGCTTCCGGCGGTGCCGTTGGCAGGATATGCAATGGCGATATGATTCGCATCGATCTTGATGAACGGACTCTTAACGCCGAGACCGCCAGACAAGAAGACTTTAAGACTGGACGACCGGAAGACGCAAAGGCATCAAGACGCATCGAACGGAAAATTTCAAGGGCGCTGCAAGCATACGCCTACATGGTTGGCCCCTCGCACCTCGGTGCCGTCCGCCAACCAATAACCGACAACCATCATTGTCATTCCCGCGAAGGCGGGAACCCCGTCCCTAACCACGAAATAATATAGAATGCCAAATACTACCAATACACTTATCCCTGGCGCCGACGCAATAATCCTGGCGCTTCAAGCTGAAGGAGTAGAAACCATGTTCGGCTATCCCGGAGGAGCAATCATGCCTCTCTATGATGCTATGTTCCGCTTTGGAAACCAACCACGGCATATACTTACCCGCCATGAGCAGGGCGCCATTCATGCAGCTCAGGGCTTTGCTCGGGTATCAGGAAAAACAGGTGTGTGCATCACCACTTCCGGCCCGGGGGCCACAAACCTCCTGACAGGATTGGCTGATGCTTTTGCAGATTCCACGCCTCTTGTATGTATTACAGGTCAGGTTAATGCCCGGCTAATCGGATCGGACGCTTTTCAGGAAGCGGATATTCTTGGGCTGACAACGCCTGTGACCAAGTGGAACATACGGATCACCGATTCAGCTGATCTTCTTGAGGCAGTATCCCAGGCCTTTTATATTGCACGTACCGGACGTCCCGGACCGGTAGTGATCGATGTTGCAAAAAGCGTGCTGGTTGAAAAGATCCCTTATGATTATGAGATATGTGAAGGAATGCCTTCCTATCATCCGGAACCGGTTCCCGATGATAAAAAAATTCGTCGTGCAGCCGACTGGATCAACCAATCAGAGCGACCGCTATTGTTTTGGGGACAAGGTGTTCTGCTCTCCGATGCATCGAAAGATTTAAAATTACTGATCGAGAAAACAGGCATGCCGGCCGCTTCAACTTTGCTGGGTTTATCTGCAATACCCACCAGCCATCCGCTGAATATGGGAATGCTTGGAATGCACGGCAGCTATGCGCCAAATGTCCTGTCTGCAAAATCCGATCTGATCATCGCTGTGGGCATGCGTTTCGACGACCGCGTTACCAGCGATCCTTCCTCCTTTATTCCGAATGCCAGGGTAATACATATCGATATCGATGCCTCGGAGCATGGCAAGGTGATACAGCCCCATCTGGCAGTAGCCGGGGATGCGGCTCGCGTTCTGAAAGCATTGGTGGAGTATGTTGAACCGGCCCGGCATGAAGAGTGGGTAGCCGAATTCCATGCTTTGCGTGAAATGGAAAACGAAAAAGTGATGATCGGTGATCTGTCACTTAAAACTGAAAAAATACAAATGGGGGCCATCATCCGCAGATTATCGGAACGATTCCCGTCAAATACACTGGTGGTTACTGATGTTGGTCAGCATCAGATGAAAGTTGCCCGATACTTTAATTTCAATACGCCAAGGCAACTGGTCACCTCCGGAGGTCTCGGAACAATGGGCTTCGGCCTTCCTGCCGCCATTGGCGCCAAGATCGCCTGTCCTGAAAAGCCCGTGATTGCCTTTATCGGGGATGGCGGATTTCAGATGACCATGCAGGAAATCATGACTATCATCCAGGAGGGAACCGATGTAAAGGTGATCCTTTTGAACAACGGATTTTTGGGGATGGTGAGGCAGTGGCAGGAGCTTTTCTTTGCTAAGCGATATGCCAGCACCGAACTGCTGAATCCTGATTTTGTAAAAGTTGTCGATGCTATGGGTCTGGTATCAAAGCGGATCCGCGTATCGGCTGAAATTGATTCTGCGATAGATTGGTTATTGTCTTCAGATGGACCCTGCTTCCTCGAAGTAGTGACTGATCCAGAAGAAAATGTTTTCCCGATGGTTCCTGCCGGGACCCCGGTATCGCAAATGTGGTTAGAAAAAATTAACACAAAATAGTATGAAAAACAGTTATCTCGTTACAGTTTATGCACATGACCGCATAGGTCTGCTGTTGAGGATCGCACAACTTGTTACTCGAAAAAACCTGAGTATCGAGCGTTTGACCTTGCATGAATCCGCAGTTCCGGGCGTGACCTGGATAAACCTTGTGGTCAAAACTGATGCACATACCATTCACACGCTGGTTAAGCTTTTGGAAAAGCAGATTGAAGTGCTTCAGGCTTTTCACGTTGTTGAACCGGTAAGAACCAAGCAATTAATTAGTTAAATTTTAAGAAGATGGCAGAAATGATCTTTGGCGGTGTCACCGAGCAGGTGGTCACCCGTGATGAATTTCCATTGGAAAAAGCCAGAAAAGTGCTTGCCAATGAAACTATTGCAATTATCGGATATGGTGTTCAGGGACCGGGACAGGCACTGAATCTCAAAGATAACGGCATGAATGTTATTGTTGGTCAGCGGAAGGGTGGCGCCAGCTGGAAAAAAGCTGAAGCCGACGGCTGGGTAGATAATAAAACGCTTTTTGAAATTGATGAGGCTTGCAGGCGAGGAACCATTATTCAGTTTCTCCTGAGTGATGCCGGTCAGATCGATGCCTGGCCTGTGGTTAAAAAACACCTGACAGCCGGTAAAGCGCTCTATTTTTCGCATGGATTTGGAATCACCTTTAATGATAAAACCGGGATCGTACCACCGGCAGATGTCGACGTAATCCTGGCTGCACCAAAAGGGTCGGGGACCTCGCTCCGGAGATTGTTTCTCGCAGGCAAAGGGCTGAATTCCAGCTTTGCCGTGCATCAGGATGCAACTGGCAAGGCCCGCGAAAGGGTAATTGCCCTGGGTATCGGCATCGGTTCAGGATATTTGTTCGAAACGGATTTCCGCAAAGAAGTTTATTCCGACCTGACCGGCGAACGCGGTGTACTTATGGGTGCCATTGCCGGAGTTTTTGAAGCACAGTACAATTGCCTGCGCAAAAATGGGCACAGTCCGTCCGAAGCCTTTAACGAAACTGTTGAAGAGCTTACCCAGAGCCTCATGCCTCTGGTGGCTGAGAATGGAATGGACTGGATGTATGCTAATTGTTCAACAACGGCACAGCGCGGCGCTCTCGACTGGCGTCATAAATTCCGTGAAGCAGTAGAGCCTGTTTACGATGAATTATATCAGAGCGTTGTTACCGGCAAAGAAGCTGAGATAGCAATCGAAGCTGGTCGCAAGGCTGATTATCGGGTAAAGCTTGATGCCGAACTGAAAGAATTACGCGAATCCGAGATCTGGGCTACCGGTGCGCAAGTACGTAAATTAAGACCCTAACCCAATTTTGGATAGGAGGTTAGAAGCTGAGGAGTTTAGAAAAAATTGGCTCTTCAGCTCCTCGCCTCCTATCCTCCTCACCTCCAATCCTACTAAAAGCACTTCACCAAATGGACCACTTATTTATTTTCGATACCACTCTCCGTGATGGGGAGCAGGTGCCCGGATGCCAGTTAAATACAGTCGAGAAAATCGAGGTTGCCCTGGCACTTCAAGCTCTTGGTGTCGACGTTATCGAAGCCGGTTTTCCGGTATCGAGCCCGGGAGATTTTGAGGCGGTTGTACAGATTGCCAAAGCCGTTCGTGAACCTATTATTTGTGGGCTTACCCGTGCCGTTGACAAGGATATCGAAGTTGCAGCCGAAGCGCTGAAAAGTGCAAAGCGTCCAAGAATCCATACAGGCATCGGTACCTCACCTTACCATATCCAGCTTAAACTGAAATCAAATCAGGAGGAAATTATTGAACGTGCCATACATGCCGTGAAATATGCCAAAAGGTTTGTGGAGGATGTGGAATTTTATGCGGAGGATGCTGGTCGTACAGATAACGAATACCTGGCACGCGTGGTGGAGGCTGTTATCAAGGCTGGCGCTACGGTAGTAAATATTCCGGATACCACCGGTTACTGTATGCCTTATGAGTATGGCGAAAAAATTAAGTATCTGATTGATAATGTGTCAAATATTCACAAAGCGATATTATCGACCCATTGTCATAACGACCTTGGAATGGCCACTGCCAATTCCCTCGCCGGTGTGATGAATGGTGCCCGTCAGGTGGAAGTCACCATTAATGGAATCGGTGAGCGTGCAGGGAATACCTCTTTGGAAGAAGTGGTCATGTCGGTGCGAACCCGCAAGGATTTCCCTGTGATCACTACCATTAATTCCCCGTTGATCATCCAAACAAGCCGCATGGTTTCCTCTCTGATGAATATGCCCGTTCAGCCGAACAAGGCGATTGTCGGTAGAAATGCATTTGCCCATTCATCGGGTATTCATCAGGATGGCGTGTTGAAAAACCGCGAAAATTATGAGATTATCGATCCGGCTTCGGTTGGGGTCGATGAATCAAGCATTGTGCTGACTGCCCGTTCAGGACGTGCAGCGTTGAAACATCACCTGGACCGTATCGGTTATCATTATACCAACGGCAATCTGGATGAGGTATACGAACGTTTTCTGGTGATGGCCGATAAAGCCAAGCAGATATCAGATTCTGATTTGCTTTTGCTGGTTGGCAAAGATCAGACCACCGGTACCCACGTTTCCCTCAAGTTACTGCAGGTGGTAGCCGGTATGTCAACCACACCAATGGCAACTGTTCACCTGATGGTTAACGGTGTTGAAAAAGCCGCCACCGCTGAAGGTAACGGCGCTTTTGATGCCGCTTTTAAAGCCGTAACAAAAGTCATTGACGAACCGTTTGAACTGGATGAATTTTTGATTCAGGCAATCACACGTGGCAGCGACGATGTTGGGAAAGTGCATGTGCGGATCAAGGGGCGCGAAAGAATTTTTTACGGATTTTCAGCGGATACAGATATTGTCACCGCTTCTGTAAAAGCCCTGATTGATGCGGTGAATAAAATGACAGGCAGCTATGAAGAGTAAAACCCTGTTCGATAAACTTTGGGACCAGCACGAAGTTCTTTCTTTGGAGGACGGATCTTCAGTAATTTATATCGACAGGCATTTCATTCATGAGGTGACCAGTCCGCAGGCATTTGCCGGTTTAGAAAAGAGGGGATTGCCCTTTTTTCGGCCTGATCAGGCAATAGCAACCATGGACCATAACATTCCCACCACCGGGCAGGCGAATCCGGTGATGGGTGCCGAATCGGGTTTGCAGGTTTCACGGCTACGCGAGAACTGTGCAAAACACGGGATAGCCCTGTTTGGCATGACCCATCCCATGAACGGGATAGTTCATGTTATCGGACCCGAACTGGGACTTACCCGTCCTGGTATGACCATTGTTTGCGGCGACAGCCATACTTCCACCCATGGAGCATTCGGAACCATTGCTTTTGGTATCGGGACCAGCGAGGTGGAAATGGTGATGGCCAGTCAGTGTTTGTTGCAGCGCCGGCCTAAAACTATGCGGATAAACATAGGTGGCAAATTATCTGTAGGTGTTACCGCAAAAGATTTGATCTTATACCTGATATCCAAATTGGGCACGGGCGCCGGGACAGGTTATTTTATTGAATTCGCCGGTGAGGCAATCCGCTTGCTCAGCATGGAAGGCCGCATGACCGTGTGTAATATGGCTATTGAGATGGGTGCCCGGGGAGGGCTCGTTGCTCCCGATGAAGTAACTTTCAATTATCTGATTCATAGAGAATTTTCACCCTCTGGCGAACAATGGGAGCAAGCCTTGTCCGGATGGAAATTATTAAAAAGCGATGACGATGTCGTTTTTGACCGGGAAGAGACTTTTGATGCTTCAGATGTTGCACCAATGATTACCTGGGGGACAAATCCCGGGGCAGGAATCCCGATCACCGGAACTATTCCGGATAATGACCTCAAAGCTCTGGCTTATATGGGCTGGAACGGTGGTGAAAAAATCATGGATCAGAAGATCGATTACGTCTTTGTGGGAAGCTGTACGAATGGCCGGATCGAGGATCTCCGCGAGTTTGCTTCTTATGTTCAGGGACATAAAAAGGCTGATGGAGTGACTGCCTGGATTGTTCCCGGTTCAAAAAAAGTGGAGTTGCAGGCTCGGGAAGAAGGGATTGAAGAAATTCTCAACGAAGCGGGATTCGAACTGCGTGAGCCTGGCTGCTCAGCATGCCTGGCCATGAACGATGATAAGATCCCGGCCGGAAAATATTGCATATCCACTTCCAACCGTAACTTCGAAGGCCGTCAGGGCCCCGGTGCACGCACACTGCTCGCCAGTCCCCTCACAGCCGCCGCTGCTGCTTTAACCGGACGCATAAGTGACCCTCGAAGAAGTGTCATCCCGACGAAATTCGGGACCCCGTCGCCGACCACGAAGGGTGACGAGTGACGAGTGACAGGTGACAGAAGAATCGAGACACGAGACAGAAGACACGAAAGAACTATTAAATCAGCATATGAGCTTTGAGCCGATAACAATCATCACATCGAAAGTAGTTAAGCTGCAAGTAGATAATATCGATACCGATCGAATCATTCCTGCACGTTTTCTTAAGTCAGTGGATTCATCAGGCTTTGGGAAAAACCTGTTTCACGACTGGCGGTATCGCCCGGATGGTTCTCCCGATCCCGAGTTTGTGCTGAACAAGCCTGAAGGTCAGGGGCAGATTCTACTTACGGGTAAGAATTTCGGTTGCGGCTCCTCGCGTGAACATGCCGCCTGGGCACTTTACCAATATGGGTTTCGCGTAATTATCTCATCGGGTTTTGCTGATATTTTTCGTACCAATGCCCTCAACAATGGTCTTTTACCGCTCGAAGTTGGTGCCGATACTCTCGCCCTCCTGATGGACATGCACCAAGCCAACCCTTCAGCACCATGGACTGTCGACCTACAAAGCCAACAGCTTACTGCAGACCGCCAACTGCAGACTGCGTTCGACATCAATCCTTTCCGAAAACATTGTCTGATCACAGGAAGCGACGTGATTGACTATCTTGCAAGCTTGAAGCCTCAGATTCTGGAATATGAAACCAACCATCCAATCAAATAATATCAGTCGTGGAGTATAAAATTGCCGTTCTGCCGGGTGATGGCATAGGTCCCGAAATTATTGCCGAGGCAGTAAAAGTCCTTGATGCCATCGCTGTAAAATATAATCACCGCTTTCTATACAGATACGGATTGATTGGCGGAGCAGCCATGCGGCAGGGCCTCGATCCTTATCCTGAGGAAACACACCAGGTTTGCACCGAGGCCGATGCCATCCTTTTTGGAGCTATCGGGGATCCGCTATATGATAACAACCCCGATGCTAAAGTGCGCCCGGAACAGGGATTGCTGGCCATGAGAAAAAAACTGGGACTTTACGCGAATCTGCGACCGGTTAAGATGTATCCTGAGCTCATTCACCTCAGTCCGCTCAAGGAAGAGCGCATACTTGGTGCCGATTTACTGGTTGTTCGGGAACTCACAGGCGGACTCTATTTTGGCGAACCACGTGAGCTGCGTAATAATGGCACCCAGGCCATTGATACCTGCGTGTATTCGGTGGATGAAATCGAACGAATCGCCCGCGTGGCCTTCAAAATGGCCGGGTTACGAAGAAAGAAAGTGACACTGGTTGATAAGGCCAATGTCCTTGAAACCTCCCGTCTCTGGCGCCGGACGGTTACCCGCCTGGCTGCTGAATATCCTGATATCGAACTTGATTATATGTTTGTTGATAATACTGCCATGCAGCTGATTATTAATCCTGCCCGGTTTGATGTGATCCTCACGGAAAATCTTTTCGGCGATATTCTTTCCGATGAGGCAAGCGTAATCAGTGGCTCCATCGGACTTTTACCTTCAGCATCAATCGGCGACCATGTGCCACTTTTTGAGCCTATCCATGGAAGCTACCCTGACGGTGCCGGGAAAAATATTGCCAATCCGTTGGCAACCATTTTATCGGCTGCAATGCTGCTTCGAACCGGACTAAACCTTCAAGCGGAAGCTGAATCAGTGGAAGAAGCTGTGGAAGAATGCATTCGCCAGAAGATACTAACCTGGGACCTTAACCGCGATAATCCCGCAGGCACCTCACAGGTTGGCGATTTCGTAGCAGGAATCTTGCAGTGATGCGGCAAAATAGGGCAGGAGGGCAGAAAGGCAAAACGGCAGGAAGGAAAGTCCAAGGATTAATGTTATAAGGCGCACTTAGTTAGATTATTACTTAATATTTTAACACTTTCCTTTTTGCCTTTCTGCCCTCTTGCCCTCTTGCCCTAAAAAAACATACGGATTTTCCTACGCTTGTATTTAAATCTCTTCCGGATAACATTAATTACCTGTTAAATCGGTTGAGTACAGATTCATCATGGCAGATCCACTGGTGCCCTGTTGTTTGAACCATACCCGGTTATTATACACCTTTAATTGATCGATCCACAAGAAATTCTCCATCTTTCGGGTGTACTGCGTGGCTCCCGTAAAGGGATCGATACTGGCCAGATAAGCATATCCGCTCAGGGTATAATATAAATACAAGCCCCCGGATACCGGGTCCTGTAGAAGATCGGGATTCTTGGAATTTTTTGGTACAACAATGTTCAGCTTCTCCGGATTCATAAAGGTCAGATCGTATTTATATAAATTACATCCGCGGTCCTCAAAAATCAGGAAGTTATTCCGATACCGATACAGGTGCGTCACTATCGGCCGATAGTCAATCTGCTCAAAAGCGCGGTTAATAAACGGAACGTTTGCATTTGGGTCATATCCGAAACCCCAGGGCGCGGAAGGAATATCTGGTATGGAGCCATGGCGAAATGTTTTAGCCGGCGCTGCACTACCAAATTTCCCACGATCATAAGACTGATGTATCACCGTTGGAATTGCCACGGAGTCGCTGAAATTCACAACCACATATTCCACATAGATTCCATTGTTATATACCCATTTAAAGATTCCGTTTTTCCCAAGAACCAGCTGCAGGTCGAACAGGTTTTGTTCCCACCCGGTGAAATCCCGCGGCTCACCAATCTTGATCTCCTGGTCTTTGAATTCCACGCTGACCATGGATTTTGCATCCATCAGATGTACCCAGCCCAGGGCGTCCTTAAATAGCTTGGTCCTCCCTTCGGCCGGCATTTTCTCAATTATATTCCCATTCAGGTCGAGCAATATCAATTGCGGTTTGAGGATACTTTTATCAGCATATCCCACCACCCACATTTTATCCTGATCGAATTCGTAATCACTGACATAGAAGTTCTCCCGTCGCAATACCTGGTTGTATTTTCCCCCTTCAATCACCACCTCTTTTATCGATTTTACTTTCGGTTCCAGCATAATTTCAAGAGGCTCCCCCGGAAATTTGCTGATAATAACGGAATTGGACTCGTAAGCTATGTGAGTGAACTTAATGGTCGCCGGCATCCTGTTGATGGTGATACTAAATTGGCCATTCTGGTTGGTGGCAGTGGTGGCCTTTCCTTTCTCGGTCGACAGGTTTACCGACCCGATCGGTTGCCCGGTTTTTGCATCTGTAATGGTCCCCGTAATGATTTTCTGTCCGAACAGTAAGTTTCCCGTAGTGACACACAAAATCACTAAAAACAAATAAATTTTCATTTGTTTGAATTTAAGTAAATGATAATCAGAACTGCGGGGGATTTTCGGAATAAAGTTAAACCTATTTATTTATTTCCCAATGACCTCCTTTATCGGGCCCTATTCTTTTGAGCTTTTCTGCTTTTTTTAAATTTTCCAGATTTCTTTCAACTGATCGCTCAGTAATCCCAATGATAGCGGCAATTTCCGGAATGGTAATTCGATTATTGCTTTTAATAAGATTCAATATTTTCACCGACGTTTTCACCGACGTTTTCACCGACGTTTTCACCGACGTTTTCACCGACGTTTTCACCGACGTTAATTTTCTCTTACGTGTTATCTTATAATGACTTGCAGCATCTCCAATAATAGCGGTCTGAGCTTTCTTTTTAAACACTATTCGGAAGGATATTCCTGGTTCTTGCCATTGCAGATTTATGTCGGGGTAATTTTGAAGTTCATCCGAAATAATCAACAGGCCATTGCCCCATTGCTCAATAATCCCCATACGTTTAAATACGGGGGCTAATATCTTATTCCGAATAACTGACTGGCCGGCACCCATATCACTGAAATCAACCGATGGAGCTAGTTTCCCAGGACTGGTAATTTCAATTTTTTCATCAAAGATGGCAATCTTGATGTCTTGTCCTGATATTGAGTAATCTCGATGGATCACAGAATTTCTTATAACCTCGCGTATGGCAATGACAGGGTATTCCCATCTATCGTTGCGGTAAACTCCCGAGTAATCTTCTGATCCTTCGGATATATGACGCAGCACAAACTGATAGGCTTGCTCCGGCTGGAGGCATATATTCCCATCAATGGTTTTCTGATCAATAAAATTGCCTGGCACAGATCCCTTAAATCGCGCGCATTCAATCTTGGCATAGGGGAAAAGCTGTTGCTTTAACTGATCATCAGAAAGGAGAATCAATGCGTTGGTCGGCAGATTTCTTCCTTGTTCAGATTGAAATAACTCAAACTTCTTCAATACCTCTGCGGTAAGTCTCTCCCCTGATTTTGTCAGAAAATGCTCTTCGAAGGATTTTAAATTCAGCTGTTCTGATGATTTTAGATAATACAACTCCTTATCGAAAGAAACTTGCCTTTTCTGTCGCTCCAGCTCTGCAATAATCTCTGGTGATGCCAACCGGCATGACGAACCAACCCGGATGTATGTTCCTTGTTCTACGGAATTGTTTTTTAAGTGGTAAGGAAGGTTGCTGCCCTTGTAGATAATTATTCTGATAATATGCTTGTTATCAATGGTCAGGAAGGAAATTTCCGGAAGGATTACCGGCTCACAGGAATCATGTACGATATTGCTTATCTTCTCTTCGAGTGCCAGAAGTCGGTTCTCCGGAATCCCGATAATCTCTCTGGGGTTATCTGCAACCCCAATGAATAGTTCGCCTCCTGCATCATTGGCAAAACTGATGATCGTCTTTGCCAAATCAGAAGATGAAGGAAGGATTCTTTTAAATTCAATCCTACGACCTTCGGGTTGTTTTACTATTTCAGAAAGATTAACCATTTATATTCGTGAACTTTAAGGCGGGCCCGAAGGTACTAAATATATCAATAGCTATTCGATGGCATTATCTCCCAGGATTTTATCGAAATAATTTTTACATCTCCACCTTCGGAAAATAGCCTGATACCCTTACCGTGTAATGTCGGATACACCGCCCGGGCTATCGCCTGCCGGTCATTGGCAAAAACTTCCACGATCGAACGATCGACAAAAACCCTCAAAACCAGTGGCTCCCCTGACTTTAATTCAAAGGGCGCACTTTCCAGGTTCCGGCGCCCCAGGGTCAGACTCGATTTTGTGGCATCGCATTTCAGCTGCTTTTCAGCCGCATCGTAAAAAAGGGCAGTCTGCTCCCGGCCGTCAGGGGAACAACCGACTTTAACTCCAACTCTCGAGGCTGTTCCGGGATCAATGGTAATTTCGAGTTCCATCAATTCTGTGCCCATTTCTTCCAGATTAAGTTCGGAGCCTGCTTTAACAGTCAGCTTGGTTTTTACCTTTTCATTCATCCTGAGCATCGCCAATTCTTTGACAGGAGCCATGCACAGATTTCCATCTTTCCCTAGCCAAAGCGATCTGGGCAATCCATAGGAGCCGGTCCAGCCGGTCTGGTTCTTCAGACTGTCGGGCCGATCGTCGAAAATCCAGGCCCACATCACCTGCCTTCCTTTGTCATCAACCAATGCCTCGGGAGCAAAATATCCATTATCCACCCAGGTCATCCTGCCATGCTTTTCGGGATAAAAGTGGTCCTGCTTATAGGTACCGGTATAATACTGACAGCCCTTGTTATGACTGATAAACAACATAAGATGCTTGCCGCTGAAAGAGCCTCCGTTTGGGCCGTCAGCGAGCGGCAAAAAACTCGGACACATATCATCTTCACTCTGGTTGGTCCAGTCGCGCCTTGATTCATAAAACGGATGCAGATATTCCCATTTCTTTAGATCCTCCGAGACAAAAAGATAGGTGCGGTCGCCTTGCATCTCCTTTGGTGAGTCAGGTTGTCGGCCATACTTATTCAGCACCAGCAAATTGCCGGTCAGCATATAATATTTGCCATTATTCATCCAGATATTTGACGGATCCGCTGACCCATAAATCTGACTTTCAGTCTTTCCGTCTCCAGTCTTTTTGTCTACTGTCTTCTCCGTGATCCCCCATTCAGTGGACTTAATGATCGGATTTTCCGGCGATTTTCTGAATACATCAAAGTTCTTGTCGAGGCTTTCAGCTATCCCAATCCCCTTCGCGCCCCATAATTCCCAATAACTCAGGTAGGCTTTCCCTTCGGGTGTGACAAAGGCACCACCACTGAAAACTCCTTCATCACCATTTCCCGGTATCAGTGCATCCGGATGGTTCCGCCAGTGAACCAGGTCGTTACTGGATATATGCCCCCAGGAAAACCCGCTGCCTTCACGGTTATACAGATACATCAGGTGGTAGCGGCCTTGATAATAAAATGCTCCGTTGGGATCGCCCGGCATGCCCTTGTCTTCCGGAACACAAAAGTGATAGGCCGGCCTGTACTGATCTGCCAGCAATCGTTCCCTGAATTCCCGCGTTGTTTGAATCACGCGTTTTGGAATAGGCTGGCCATCAGTAAGTATTCTTGCCGACGCTGTTTTGACTGCCGTAATTCCCGGTGAGGCAATCACAGTGGCGTGGTTTCCACCCAGTATCAGGCAGCCGTCTTCCGTCTTCACGTCTCCAGTAATCCGGATGTCTGTAAAATGCCCCGTTTTGTCGGAAAGACTTCCATTCGTAAACGGCCACCATGCCCAGGGTTCGGGTCCAGTCGGGGAATCCGGCCGGAGTGAGACGATCTCTTGCTCCGTCAGGGCACGGTCATAAATCCGTGCATCAGTGATCTTTCCCTGAAAATAGCCATCTCCCTGCATTTCGATATGCCGCTTGCCGAAAACAATGCTGCTGCTCCGGCTGAAGGTTTGTCTATTGTTTACGGTGTATGAATTGCAATTTTTTCCATCGATATAAACTGTGACATTCAACCCCTCATAAACGATAGCTACCTGACGCCACGCGGAGGATTCCAGTGGTTGGTCAGGACATGAATTTTCTATTTTTCCAGATCTTCGGTAGGTGTCGCTTCCGGCCATCCAGCTTTGTTTTTGACGCTCCCCGAAAACTATTCCGTCGAAATGACCAAATCCATCGTCAACAGTCAGGGCGCTGCCTCCCTGTTGATTTTTGTCTTGCATCGATTCCCAAACAACAAGGGTCTTATTATTGAGTGGCTTATCTGTTTTCGACTGTGGAAAAGCAGCGGGTACAAACAGAATCGCTAGAATTGCGGCCCAAAGAAGGTGCCTGTTTTTCATTTTGACGGGTTGATTTTATTATTTACTGTCGGTAACTCTCGTAAAATCCAGGTCTTGAAAATCGAAGCTGAAATCCGTATTGGGCGATATGGGTTTCATCTTTATCCCCGATGGCTTGCCGTCGTAACCGGTCTGGAACAAAACAAAAGCATCAGCATCCATGCTCCGGTCGTTCCATTTTGCGACGAAAGTCTGGCCCTGATAAAAGATCAACTCTCCCGTTAATCCCGGCGATCTCTTTGCCCGAATCGTCAGCTTTCCGTCTTTCAGGTCAATAAAAATATCACCAAACCAAGGATCCCGATAGGTCCCTGTTAATAGTTGCAAGTCGGGTTTTGTCGCAGCAGATGATTGTTTCTGTATTTCCTGCCAGACTTTGCCGGTAACATTTGCTGCATTTTCTTCACTTTGCTTAATCCTGTCGCTCAGCAATTTAACCCAGTCGATTCCCGAAACTCCCAGGTAGCTGTCTTTAATCTGGTTAGCTATGGCTGTAAACGCCGCTCCGACCTGCTGATTTGTCAAAACTATGATTCCCAGATTAAGCTCAGGATACATGGTAATTTGTGTCACCATACCAGCCAGTCCGCCGGTATGAGAAACTTCCATATAACCTTTTACATCCGATAGCCGGAATCCCAATCCATAAGCAGCGAAATGCGAATTATAGGGTGGGTAAGTATCAACGCTCATCAGGGTTTGAGGGGTCCACAGATCCTGGTGGCTTCGTGGGCTGATTAAACGGTTTTTCTTATCCTGGCCGTAGTTTCCCTTATTGAGATGCATGATCACCCATTTGCTAAGATCGCTCACGTTGGAATAGATTCCGCCGGCGGCATCCATGAGTTCGCCCTTTGATCGCTCAATCACCTGTACCTTGCCATTGACTTCGCCATGTGCAGCAATGACGTTGGAAGTATCTTTTAAACGCACAAAAGAGGTTGCGCTCTCTTTCATTTCCAATGGCTGCAGAATTCTTTTCTGGACGAATTCCTCCCAGGGCATTCCAGCCACTTTTGCAACAATTTCACCTGCAACGATATATAAGTTATTATCGTAATCATATTTTGCACGGAACGGTGATACCTGTTTCAAATACCTCAGATTATGGATGATATCGGTCCTCGTAAAATCACTGCCATCTGGCCAGATCATCAGGTCGCCAGCACCCAAACCCATGCCGCTCCGGTGAGTGAGCAGATCCCTGATTGTAAAATCCTGGGTAACATATGGGTTATACAGCCTGAACTCGGGAATATAATCAATCACCTTGTCGTCCCATTTTAATTTTCCTTCATCCACCAATATCCCAAGTGAGGTTGCAGTAAAGGCCTTGGTATTGGAGGCAATGCCAAAAAGGGTGTGCTCATCCATCGGTTTCCCGGTTGCAAGCGAGCGCAGACCATATCCTTTGGCAAAGATCAATTGCCCGTCCTTTACTATCCCAACGGCAATGCCCGGAACATCAAAAGTTTTGAGAGCATTGGCTACCAGCTTATCGATAGCATCGGTAGCAATCTGAGATTTTACCCCGCCAGGAAAGGCCAGCAGAAAACATTGCACCAACATCAAACGGAAAAGATTTTTCATAGCGAATAATTCTAGGTCCGATCAAAGATAAATTATGCGCTACCAATTCTATATCCTTTTAACTATTTTTGATAGAAACCAAATTCGATAGAATTGTCATCCCCGCGAAGGCGGGGACCCCGTCCCAAACCACGAAATCAACGAATTGCCGAATTATCAAATTGCCAAATTCCCCAGTCTTATGAAATACATAGTCTCCCTTTTGCTCCCCGCTTTGATGTTGCTTTCATCGTGCCGCGAATCGCGCCCAAAAAGCAATTATGTAGCCATTAAAAAGGGCGAATCGTCGGAATCGATTATTGAAAAGGCCTCAAAGGTAGCTCCCTCCGATCGTCAGGTTGCCTGGCAGGAGCTGGAGTTCACGATGTTTGCCCACTTTGGGATGAACACCTTTACTAACCGGGAGTGGGGCGAAGGAACGGAAGATGAATCGCTGTTTAATCCTACGGCTTTTGATGCCGCACAGTGGGTTCAGGTGGCTCAGGATGCCGGAATGAAAATGATCATCATCACCGCCAAGCATCACGATGGGTTTTGTTTATGGCCGAGCGAATACACCACACATTCAGTGAAATCTTCCCCCTGGATGGGCGGAAAAGGCGATGTGGTGGGTGCCCTGGCAAAAGCCTGTCACGATGCCGGTATGAAATTCGGCGTTTATCTTTCCCCCTGGGATCGTCATGAGAAAACTTATGGAACCGATCAGTATAACGACTATTTTGTCAATCAGATGACTGAACTGCTTACCAAATATGGCCGGGTGGATGAAGTCTGGTTCGATGGTGCGTGTGGCGAAGGCCCGAATGGCAAGCGCCAGGTTTATGACTGGCTGCGATTCTACTCCACGGTGCGTAAGCTTCAGCCTGCAGCAACGATAGCTGTTATGGGTCCTGATGTTCGCTGGGTGGGAACTGAATCCGGTTATGGAAGGCCAACGGAATGGTCAGTGGTTCCCTATACATCGACCAGCACCGATGCGATTGCGGCAGGATCGCAAAAGGCGCCAACTGATGGTGTATTCATCCCTTCGGGAGACATGATGCAGCAGGATCTTGGCAGCCGCAGTAAAATCATACAGGCACCAGCTCTTATCTGGTACCCGTCAGAAGTGGATGTATCCATTCGCCCCGGATGGTTCAATCATATTGCAGAAGATCTGAGTGTGAAATCTCCGGAAAAATTGCTCGATATCTGGTTTGCTTCTGTTGGCCAGAACTCTCAGCTGCTGTTAAATGTACCCCCTGATAAACGCGGACTGATTCATCAGTATGATCACCGGATACTAAAAGAATTCAAGGCTGTACGTGATCAGATTTTTGATGAAAATCTTGCCGAGGGAGCAGTCGTGGAAGCGTCCTCTTCAGCGCCAGGGACCAAGCCATTTTATGTTCTTTCACGCGGCCTCGATAAATTCTGGATGCCAAAGAAAAGTTCGGAAGCACCATTCCTGACCTTAATGCTGAACGGCGAAAAGACATTCGACTGCCTGGAGATCAGGGAGAATATCAGGTATGGCCAGCGGATTGAACAATTTTCGGTGGAGGTGTGGAAAGGGGAACATTGGAGAGAAGTCACCCGGGCAACTACTGTAGGATACTCCAGACTGCTGAGGTTTGAGCCGGTTACCGCATCAAAGGTCAGGATTCGGATAATCCAGTCCCGCTCAACACCCGCATTAGCCTACGTGGCTTTGCACAAAAGATTGCCGCTTCTGACATTGAGACCGGAATCCGGCGCTTTCCTCGATTCAATCAGTGTGCAGCTGTCGAGTGATGCAGATTCAGACAATATATTTTACACCCTTGATGGCTCCACCCCAGATCAGCATTCTCTTAAATATACAGGCCCATTGAACCTGCATGAGACCACCCTGTTGCAGGCGGTTTCTATTGATGCCCGAGGGGTTAGGAGCTTTCTCCGGACCGGTGTTTATACTCATGCTACCTTTTCAATCAAATTTATAAATCCACCGAGTCCGAAATATAAGCCCAAAAATCAGATTGTTATGTTGGATGGCCGGACAAGTGATCCTGATTTTGCCAATGGTGAATGGTTGGGATGGGAGGGAACCGACATGATTGCCGACATCGATCTGGGGAAAATGCAAAATTTTAAAGGCTTATCCGTTGATTTTCTTAATGCACCCGGAAGCTGGATTTTATTGCCTCTTGAGGTGGTATTCGAATATTCATCGAACGGAAAGAATTATGAAACCGCAGGCAGGGTTGTAAACGACAAAACCTGGGATAAATTCACTGATGCCCGCAAAGTATTTGGAGTATCAAAAGAGTTTCAGGCAAGATATCTTCGTGTGAAGGCCATCAGTCCGAAAACCTGTCCCGCTGGTCATGCCGGTGCCGGCAGTCCCTGCTGGATGTTTGCCGACGAAATCATAATGCACTAACGTATTTCTTCAGCACTTCAAGCTGCTCCTTGCCTAATCCGCCAGCAGTAAAAGATGAAATGCCCTGGCCTCCAGCTTCCTTGACCTGTCGGATCGTTTTGGCGAGTACCTCCGGATTGAATGTCTGGGGGTTCATCATAACGCCGGCATAAATAGGAGTGCCATTGCCCATTTCTTTTCGGGCTTCAGCGATGCATTCACCAATCCAGTCGGTAGGCTTGAGGTAAAAATCATGATAAAGCATAGGCAGATAGGCGTCGAGGTTGAATCGGGCCCAGTCTTGCCGCACCATCCTGCGCGACATTTCCGGAGTTGGAAATACCGCTCCGGTAATGATAGATCCCTTTTGATGAATGGCATCGGCAATTCCACGGACCACATTTACCAGCTGATCCAGCCGGAAATGATGCCATGCAAGATCCGTGCTTGGATCGGCTTTATCCATTGGATCATATCCGGATTTTTCCTTAAACAGGCTGCGACAAAGAGGACAGTAACAGTAGTCAAACTCGGGCATCTCAAAATCCTGAACCAGGTGGTATTTGGGTAAAAGGGCTACCGGCAGAAAAATATCGCAATACCTGACATAATCCAGATGAACGCCCTTTATTCCCGTAATTTCCGACAATCCCGAATAGTCTTTTATCAATAAATCCTTTACCTCCGGATGCGATGGGCACATCCAGCGGTAATAATTTACATAGGGAGGCTTATCAATAACTGATTGCCCGAGCCTGTTCACCGAGTACCATTCGGGATGATCTTTCATATGATCACCGCGGTTCATGGTCCAGCGCCAGGCATGGATCTGCATACCCGCCTGCTGACCCAGTGGCCCAATCTTTTCGTACAATTCATTGCTTCCATTAACCAGCAAACCGTTGACATTTCCGTTTAATAGCTTGTCGAACAATTTTTTCCACTGATCAGAGCGCGTCTGGAGTGAGCCGTCCATCCAAGCCCAATTGCCGGGCATGACCGATTTCCCAGTGCCCCCGATTAAAAATGAAGGTGCCAGGGTTATTCCGGCAATAGTAAAAAGGGAACTTTTCAGGAAATGACTGCGGTTCATGAGCCGATCAGGATAAGAAATTTAGGTACTAAAATGATGAGCCCGACTATGGCAGCGGCAATGGCGGAAATTAATACCGCGCCAGCTGAGAGGTCCTTGATTTTTCCGATAACCGGATCGCGTTCCGTTGATATTTTATCGGCCAGTCTCTCGATAGCTGAATTAACCAATTCCATTCCAAGAACCAACCCCCATGCAAAGTATGATTAAGGTCCACTAGACAGGGGATAAATGCAGTATGAATCCGGCGGGAATCAGAACCACCACAAAGGCTAGATGTATCCACGAATTATGTTCTTCCCTGACCAGCCACCACAAGCCCTGAAAGGCATATCTGAAACTGCGCAAACGTGCCGGAATTGAGAATTTTCTGGTTTTCATTCGGGGAATGTTTTTTCAATATCTTTACAAAAATGGCATTTATAATCTGAAAAACATTCACCCATGAAACGCCCGATTCTCCATCTATTCAGCTTCGCAATTCTCCTGATGGCTTTTGCCTGTTCTTCGCCGGATGGCCCTGCTGTACAAAATAATCTGACTTCCACTTCCCTGGCCAAAACATGGGATGAGGGGATACCGCTTGGCAATGGGTGGCTGGGTGAATTGGTGTGGCTAAAGGGATCCAACGTCAGGTTTTCCATCGATCGTGCTGATTTATGGGATCTGCGCGCGGTACCCGAGTTGAGTCTGCCCGAATGGAATTTCAAATGGGTGATGCAGAAATGGATGGAGAAGGATTACGGCAAAGTACAGGAACTTTTTGATTATAGGGCTTATGATAAAGCGGTTACTCCCACAAAGATCCCGGGTGCTGCAATTGAATTTTTTTGGAAAGGATCGGATAAACCAGCCAAAACCGAGCTCAACCTGGCGCGGGCAATGGTCAATGTTAAATGGCCTGATGGGGTGAGGCTTCAAACATTCGTCCATGCTGATAAACTGGTTGGGTATTTTCGTTTTATTGCTGTTCCGGCCGATTTTGCCTTGAAATTGGTTCCGCCGGTCTACCAGGACCTGTCAGGTGCAGGAAAGATCGATGTGGTTGGTGGACAGGATCTGAGACGTTTGGGTTATCAGCAGGGAAAAGTGCTCGAAACTCCTGGCAAAATGGTATACCGGCAACAGGGAGCGCCTGGCTTCTATTATATGGTATCGGTGGAGTGGGCAAAATCGGGCGGCAATGTTACCGGTAAATGGTCCATTACCTCTTCACTTTCAGATAAAAAGGGCCAGCCCAATGCAGAAAAAATCACTGCTGATGCTCCGGATTTTGACAATGCATACCGGGAACATCAGGAGTGGTGGCGTAAATTCTGGGCCAAATCGGACCTTCAGGTACCCGATACCATACTCCAAAAACAATGGTATATGGAGCAATATAAATTCGGATCGGCCGCGCGTGCTGATGCTCCCCCGATCTCACTCCAAGCGGTGTGGACAGCTGATAATGGTAAACTGCCACCCTGGAAAGGGGATTTTCATAATGACCTGAATACGCAGCTTTCCTACTGGCCGGCCTATAGCGCCAATCATCTCGACCTCGAGGAGGGATATCTGAACTGGCTTTGGAGCATAAAATCGGAAAACGAAAGATATACACGAAGCTATTTTGGTGTCGGTGGGTTAAATGTTCCCGGAGTTGCTACCCTGGAAGGTGAACCGATGGGCGGATGGATTCAGTATTCCTTTGGGCCTACAGTTTCAGCATGGCTTTCACAGCATTTTTATCTGCATTGGAAATATACTCTCGATCGCGATTTTCTTGCCAACAGGGCTTATCCATACATTTCCTCAGTCGCAAAATTTCTTGATGAATTCTCGGTGCGGGATTCCTCCGGATTGAGGCAACTTCCGCTAAGCTCATCACCGGAAATTCATGATAATTCACCCGAAGCCTGGTTCACAAAAACAACGAATTTTGATATTGGAATGATCAGGTTCACTTTTGATAAGGCTGCTGAGCTGGCCGAGGAGCTTGGTAAAAAAGAGGAAGCTGCAAAATGGACCCGCATCCTCAACGAATGGCCCGGTCTGGCTTACGACTCTACAGGATTGAATTTTGCTCCGGGTCAGCGCTACCTGGAGAGTCATCGGCATTTTTCTCATCTTGTTGCCTGGCATCCGCTTGGTGTCATCGACTGGTCTGATGGTCCTGCCTCGCAAATAATCCTGACAAATACATTGCGTAATTTGGAGAAATTTGGTCCCGACTGGTGGTGCGGATATTCCTACAGCTGGATGGGGAACCTCTATGCCCGGGCCTTCGACGGTGAAAGGGCAGCCAAATCTTTAAAGGACTTTGCGGTTTGCTTTACCCTGCCAAACAGTTTTCATGTAAATGGCGACCAGACAAAAAGCGGTAAATCCAAATTTCTTTACCGGCCATTTACCCTCGAGGGGAATTTTGCTTTTGCTTCGGGTCTTCAGGAAATGCTGATTCAATCGCACACCGGAATCATCCATGTTTTTCCGGCAATACCTGCCTCCTGGAAAGAGGCATCTTTTACTAATCTGCGTGCCCAGGGAGCATTTCTTGTTTCAGCAAAAGTGACCAAAGGGAAGGTCACCAGAATTGAAATTCATGCCGAAAAGGATGGATTCCTACGTTTGGCCGATCCCGAGAACAAAGGGAAAATTATTGAAAGCCAGATGAAGGCTGGAAGCGTCATGAAATGGAGCCACAAAGAGACCAGCTGAATTAGAGTTGCCAACTCTATCATTTAGAGTTGGCAACTCTAAATACCAGCTGAACAATTTCCACCGCAACGATAGTAAGTAAAATCCGGTAAATCCAGATTTTGGCTGATTCCCTCTGGGCGAATTTGCTGCCTAAATAGGCGCCAAAAATGCTGCCTGCTGAAAGGATAAAAGCAATCGTCCAGTTCATCTCTTTCTCAAAGCCAAATATGACCACAGATAGAAAGCTGATCACGAAAAGTAAATAGTTCTTGATCGCGTTGGCATGCAATAACTCAAATCCGACACCCAGCACCAGACCGAGCAAAATCAGACTGGCAGCATCGAGTACAATCAGGCCTGACCACAACCCGATGAAATAAAACACGATATAATGGAACCAGCGCATCCTGGGTTCGGCCAACCCTTTTTTTGTCAGCAATGACCTGACATTGGACAGAATCAGGATCATCGCAATGATTACCGCTATGGTGATCATCACACCGACCACTTTCCCGGGGAGAAGCGAAGCAATGATGACACCGGTGACTGTCCCGAGCACAACTGGTATGGTGATAATCAGTGCTTTCCTCCAGTTGATCATCTTACTTTGATTGAAATTGTACATGGCCATTAACGACCCGGCCATGATTGGCATCCTGTTGGTGGCATTAGCAATGGTTGGTGGCAAACCCAGAAAAAGCAATAGTGGAAGTGTAACTGTTGATCCGCTGCTGGCTAAAGCATTAATAAAACCACTCAGAATCCCGGCAGCAATTAATATGGCAATTTCGAAAAGGGATGGCATCGGTTAATCAGGCAATGTAAATGATATTGTCGTTCCTTCTCTTGGCTTACTTTCTACCTGGATCTTACCTCCGTGCAAAGTCACAAAATTCTTGCAGAGGATTAATCCCAGACCTGTACCGCTCTCATTACGTGTGCCTAAAGTTGATATTCCTTTATCAGAATTGAATATCTTCTCAAGGTGGTCGGCCGACATGCCGATCCCTTGATCCGTAACAGCAATCGTTACCTCCTTACCCTCGGTTTTAGCAGAAATAAAAATAGCTGAATTATCAGGCGAAAATTTTATCGCGTTGGAGAGCAGATTGCGAAGAATGGTATGCAACATATTGGCATCGAAGCGAGCTGTTAGTCCATACTGAACCTCATTGTGGATGGTCAGGTTCTTTTGTTTAGCCGAAGCTTCATGCAAATAGATCACCTCTTCCACGATCGGGTTAATAATTTGAAATTGTGGTTTGAACGCCACCTTCCCGGTTTCCGACTGCGACCATTGCAAAAGGTTGTCGAGCAAATCATAAACGTTAGTCAGAGACTTATGCAGAGACTCTGCCTGTTTTCTGTGTAATGGATCGGGATGATTTACCGATTCTTCATAAAGGAGGCTGGATAGCCCCAGGATCCCGCTGAAGGGACTCCTGATATCATGCGCGATCATCGAAAAAAACCGGTCTTTTGTCGCGGAAATCTTCATTCGCAACCGATACATCTGAAATCCCATGACGAAAATAAAAAGCAGGGCGATCAGTGCAATCGAGACTACTATCAGAAGGGCTCTCTGCCGGTTTTTTTCCCGATCCATTTTTCGGATCGTTTGAGTCTCTTGTTCAATATCCTTAAACTTTTTTAACTCGGCCTTATACTCATATTCCAATTGCTGAACTCTGGATTTTCTTTGTGCCAGGTCGAGCGAATCATCCAGTGTCTTTATTTCATGCAGATAATCATTGGCCTTTTTATAATTTCCCTTTCTCTCTGTAATATAGGTCAGGTAATCCAGAATTTGGATTATTTGATCGAAGTTATAGTATTGCCGGGCAAGTCTCAATGCCTCATTCAAGTATTCCTCGGCTAGTTCCGGATGCTGGTCTGAAACTACAGAACCCAGCATCGAATATACTGATGCTGTCTGATATGGGTCATTGGCTTTTTTTGCAGCATCAAGGGAGAGGTTTAAGTTTTTCTTCAGTTCTTCATCATTTTTAAGCTTTTGATAAACAAGGGCTTTATTTGAATAAACTATTGACAGGTACCGAAAATTTTGGTGCGCGAGATGATAGGTTATCGATTTATCATAGTATTGCAAAACAGAATCCAGTTGGCCTATCGAAGTATAAGTGTTGCCTATATTGTTATATACATGCACTTTCAACATTGTATCGGTACCCGCTAAAGACAATGCCTTCTTGTAATAGTCCAGGGCCTCATTATTGGATTTCAATAGATAATATACCGTACCCAACCCATTATAACTGTTGGCGATAATATTGCTGTCTTTCTTTGTTTCGCCAATTAGCCTCATTTTGTTGAACTGCTCACCGGCCTCACTTAGTTTTCCTGCTTGCCAATAGTAATTCCCGAGTAATTCATACAGGACAAATTTGGATCGAAAATATTTTCCAACTGTGTCAACTGTCAGCCCAACAAGGGCATAATGTGGCAATAGAATTTCCTGATCAGTATTTACGACAGCTTTACATATTTCGATTGCGTTATTTACAATAATGCTGTCCGGGAGGTTTGATTTTTCAAGTAATGCTCGAAGGCTGTCAATACGGCTCTGCCCCAAAACGCGCGGTTGACACGAAATGAGTAAAATAATACAGAAAAATATGTACCTGAACCCCCGCATAACGTGGCAAAGTTAATAAATTATAGCTGACAGCTTTTCAAAAGCTGTCAGCTATATCAGCATGCCCCCTCAATGTACAAAGCTCAACTTTGCCCCTTCGCACGAAACTTTCAATCCCAGTCCTCCCTGCCTTTGAAAATAAATTACCCTGATGGGATGCAGCCCTTTTGCCAGTGCTGCCGATGCTTTCATTTCACCGGCACCGTGGATGCCATCGTAATCAATAAGCTGCTTATTATCCAGAGTGATCCGTCCGCCATCATCAGAGGAAAGACATATTCCATATACTCCTGTTGCGGGAACTTCCATATATCCCTCAAATACCAGCCCGAACAATTGCGTTTCCTTGGCAAAACTCAGATCAATCTGCGGGACAATCCCGGTGCGAACCGGAGTTAATTCCTCAAATTCCGGGAGCTTATCCCAATTGCCGTGGTACAGGCTCACTTTCAAACCTGGTTTCACACTTTTTACATCAGCAGCCGGAACCGGAACAACTTTGCGAATATCAAAAATCGCTGTGCGGCTGGTATCCCCATCTGCCCAGAACGATTTTGTTTTCAGCAGAGTTGAAGCGGAAATCTTTATTGGTGTGGAGTAAATGCCTGATTGTTTTGTTGGTAATGATCCATCAGTTGTGAAATGGATCTCGGCGCCCGCTGCCGGCGATACCAGTTCCGCCAAATATGAATCAGTGAATTCCAAAACGCCTGATTTCAAACGGGGCGCAATTTTCCCGCTGTGCGCCCGGGCAACATTGGCCAGTCCCATTTTCACCTTAAAGCGGTCGTAGGTCATCAATCCATTGGTCTCAGTTTCACAATCCGTGGTTTGGGTATAAACGCAGGCACTTAATCCGGCTTCATTGCTTAATCTGGCTATCTCCTGATAAAAATTCTCATACTTCTGAAGCAGTGCATCAGCACTCTGCATTTTCTCATAACCCCAGTTTTCCGTCTGCCACACGTGACCGGGAACATATAATCCCAGTCCGCCGAATTCACCAAGAACAATAGCACGCTTTTCCTGAATTGGCGGTGCAGTGGGATTCGGATAGTGGTGAATATCAAGCACACTGCCAACACCCTTATCCGTCCAGCCGCTGGCATTATTTATCAGCCTTGATGAATCGAAAGAGTGCACCAGGTTCACAATTCTTTCAGTCTGATATTGGCCCCAGCCTTCATTGAACGGCACCCACATGATGATGGATGGTGGATTGTAATGATCCTTGATTAATTGTTCCAGCTCCATTTCGAAATTTGCATGCGCCTTTTTTGCAATAGGCAAGGAGTCGGAGGTCACGGGCACTTCATAATACATGCTCGGCATATCCTGCCAAACCAGCATGCCCATATGGTCGGTATAATAATAAAATCGCCGCGGTTCCACTTTTACGTGTTTGCGAAGCATATTAAATCCCATGGCTTTCAATGTATCCAGATCAGCTTTCATGGCCTGATCAGTCGGAGCGGTATATAATCCATCGGGCCAGAAACCCTGATCAAGCGGACCATTCTGGAACACGAACTTGTTGTTTAACAGGATTCGCATAGTGCCTTTTTCATCTTTCCCGATTGATATTTTACGCATGCCGAAATATCCCTTTACCAGGTCCACAGTCGATGACCTGCGTATAATCCGCGCCTCAATATCATATAGATAAGGATCGGTAGGCGACCATAGATGCATGTTGTCGATTTTTACGGATATCAGTTTTTCCGGATCGCCCTCCTGCATTGCGATCATCTTTTTCTTGTCAAAAATTTTGATTTGTATACGGTCATCGCCGCTGAAATCATATCCGGTCACTTTAACCGTTACCTTTTGATTATCGATATCCGGAGTAATTTGGTAATCAGTAATGTATGTTTGTGGAACCTTCTCTAACCAAACTGTTTGCCATATGCCCGAAGATGGCGTATACCATATTCCTCCTGGTTTGGTAAACTGTTTTCCGCAAGGCTGATAACCCTCGGTCGAAGGATCCCAAACGGAAACGGTGAGCTTATGTTTTACTCCTGGCTTAACATGCTCAGTGATATCTATGCTGAACGGATCGTAGCCTCCCTGATGTGATCCAACCTCCTGGCCATCGATAAATACGTGTGTTTCCCAGTCTGCTGCTTCAAAGTTGAGCATGATCCGTGTACTCCTCAGATGTGCTGAGACTTTCAGTGTCCGCTGATACCAGATCCTGTCCTTGGCCATCACCCTTTTCATTACTCCCGACAAGGCAGATTCAATAGGGTACGGGACAAGAATTTTCCCGTCCCATTTTGTTGGAATTCTTGATGCAGAATCAGTTACGGCATAATCCCATAATCCATTCAGATTAACCCAATTGCTGCGTTCCATTTGCGGACGCGGATATTCGGTCCAGGTTTTGCCCGGGGCCACATCGGCCGACCACCGGGTCATCAGCGGGCCCGCCTTTGGTTTCCAGCCATCTGCGCCTGATTTTTTACAACCGTTGAACGAGAAGAGAAATAATGAGCAAAGGGCGATCCCAATTAAACGTCCGGATAGTGTTTTCATAAAAGAGAATGTAATTTATTGACTGGATTTATCCTGAAGTAAATTTATAGTCATAAGTTTACGCCAAATTTAATAAATATGAAGAAAGCCTTAGCTGGTGGGCTGTTCCTATTTGTTGTTATTTTTACAACGACTGGAATCCTGCCTTCGTGCAAACACGAATCATTGAATCTGGCACAGTTCGATACCGTCTGTTTTGAGAGGGATATCCTGCCTGTGTTCCAGAACGGATGTGCCACTACCGGATGTCATGGGGGAAGCGGTGGCCGTGGCATGCAACTGAATACCTACGCAGGAATCGCACGTGAAGTTACCCCCGGATCACCTGCCACAAGCAGGGCTTACCAGATGATCGTTTCCCAAATTCTGCAGCCAATGCCACCAAGTCATGCGCTTGCAGAATCCGACAGGATAAAAATCCGGATTTGGATTGAGCAGGGTGCAAAAAATACTACCTGCTCCCCTCAGCCTGAAGGTAATTTGAATAACGAAGGAGGTCTGAAATGAAAAAACTCATACTTTTTACCCTGATAGTGGCCTTCTTTGCGGGTTGTTATTATGATAATGAGGAAACTCTTTATCCCAAACTCGATAAAGGCTGCGATACTACCGGAGTAACTTACTCCAAATCGGTGGTTCCGATTTTTCAAACTAATTGCCTGAGCTGCCACAGCGCGAGTCAGTACCTTGGTTCCGGCGGGAATATCAATCTCGATGACTTCAATTCCGTTCAGCAGGTGGCTTTAAAAGGAAATCTATTTGGAGCTATCACTCATAATCCTAAGAATTCGGCCATGCCCAAAAATGGTGCTAAACTGGATACCTGCTCAATTACGAAGATTAAAATCTGGATCGATCACGGGGCAATTAATAACTAATACATGAACCGAAACATTAGGCAGCGGGCAGTTGGCAGTCAGCAGTTGGCAGTAGGCAGAATTTCGACTTCAGGGATACTTCAATCTGTAATTTCGGAATTCGGAATTGGTCCTCGAATCTCAAAAATTCAACCTTTTTAAACCCGTTGTCATCCCGACGAAAGTCGGGGCCCCGTTCCTAACCACGGAATTAATTTAAATCAAAACCCAATGAAACTTCGCACAAACCATATTCTCCTCCTGTCCTTTCTCCTCCTCACCGCCACGGTGAACGCCCAGAACCTGAACGATCTTCTGGCAGCAGAATCCAGCGATGGACCCCAGCCCGTTGAAGCTTTGTTTAAGGCAACACGCGTGATAAACGGCCATTCTGTAAAACAACTGAAAAAGGGTGAACTTGATTTCCGGATCTCCCATCGTTTCGGTCAGGTTAATACCGGCCCCTATGAATTCTTCGGACTCGACCAATCAAATATCCACCTGAGCCTTGAATATGGATTGCTCGATAAACTGATGGTAGGCGTGGGACGGGGAACCTATGAAAAAACCGTGGATGCCTTTGCCCGCTATAATATCACTAATCAACAAAGCGGGAAAGGTGCGTTTCCATTGACAATCAGCTACCTTTCAACCATTGAGACCGTTGGCCTGAAATGGAGTGATCCTACCCGTACAAATTATTTCACTTCCAGGCTGAGCTTTACACAGCAATTGTTGCTGGCACGGAAATTCTCAAAACTGAGCGTTCAGCTGATGCCAACTTTCGTTCATAGAAACCTGGTTCCAACTGTTATGGATCCCAACGATCTTTTTGCCTTGGGAGTTGCAGGACGCTTTAAAATTGCCAATCGCCTGGCAATCACTGGTGAATATTATTATGTATTGCGGCCCACTCCTCAGCGGACCGCCGAAAAATATTATAACCCTCTGTCATTAGGATTCGATATCGAAACTGGTGGACATGTTTTCCAGATAGTACTGACCAATTCGCAGGCAATGCGCGAAGGTGGGTTTATCGGAAAAACCACCAGCTCCTGGTTAAATGGAGGAATTCATCTCGGATTCAATATTTCCAGAGTTTTTACGTTAGATTCTAAAACAAAAAAATGAAAAACAGAATTATCTGGCTGGCCATGGGCCTGGCCCTCTCACTGACCGTACAGGCACAAAACCGTTTTTTTACTAAAACCGGTCATATCGATTTTTTTTCCCATACTGCCGTTGAAGATATTAAGGCTACCAACGATCAGGTAACCAGTTTTCTCGATACATCAACCGGTGACATGGTTTTCTCTGTGCTTAGCCGATCATTTCAGTTTCCCAAGCCTTTGATGCAAGAGCATTTCAATGAGAATTATATGGAGTCGGAGAAGTTTCCAAAAGCTTCATTCATCGGAAAAATTTCAGACCTTAAATCAGTTGATTTTACCAAACCCGGAAAATACCAGGTTAAGATTGCCGGTAAGCTCACCATTCATGGCGTAACCAAAGATGTTGAAGCTGCAGGTGAATTGTCGGTCGACAAGGATAAGATTGACGGAACTTCAGTCTTCTCTGTAAAACCTGAGGATTATGACATCAAGATTCCTTCGGTGGTGAAGGCTAACTTCGCAGAATCAATGAAGGTGACTGTTCAAATGAACTATCAGTTGTATATTCCTAAAAAGTAGAGGCATGAAAAAGAAGATTTGGCGGCTTGCCGGTATCGCAGTGTTACTGATGATTGCTGTGGCAGGGTTTACTTACTGGTATGGTTTCATGCGCAAGGAAAAGCCCATCGAGAAAATGAAGGCTGATTTTGTGATCAGTGCAGATTCCCTTTTTGCAGCTTTCAGCGTAAGTGAAAAAGCAGCCACTGAAAAGTATGGCGGAAAAATCCTTCTGCTCAAATCCAATATTGTTTCGGTTGAGAAAGATGGCAATGGTAATGTCACCGTCACACTGGTGGATCCCATGATGGGTGTAACCTGTACAATCGATAGTCTGGAAGCTGTGAAACAGAAAGGTGAAATTGCTGCACTAACCGAAGGTCAGTCAGTCACCATCAAGGGCCGCTGCGATGGCATGCTTACCGACGTAAAGATTAGTAAGTGCATGGTAGTCAAGTAGCTAATTTCTTTCATTAGCAAATTAACTAATTTGCTTATTAGCACATTGTCCTAATAATTCTTGAATTTGAGGTTCCTGGTATATTTCCCTGAAGCCAGGGAATCCAGTTCCTGCGGTCCCAGCACCAATCCATAAACCCCGGTTGAGGAATAGGTGGTAAACAAGCCAAATCCGTTTTTAATGTTGGTGTATCCGGCACCGTGATAATCGTCGGATATGGCGTATACGCTCCGGTAATATTCCATCTCGCGATTTGCCGATTTTACAATGAAATCAACATTCCGGCAAACTCTGGCCTCCACTAAAGGATCTTTGACAATAGCGGTGCTGACCTGGGCATAAAAGTTTTCCGGCCTGAAATAGTAGGAGTAAACTTTTCGGTCGCCGCCCGGAAAGCTTGTCATATTGACATTGATACCGGTCAGCGACCATTCTGCAACCATATCTCGCTGATCATCATACAAAAAATCGGTGTAATGCATCCGCACAACGATCTCAAAATAGTTGTCGGCATTGGTGTCCAACCATTCCATCCAGAAAGGTTGCTCACTATAGAAATATACCTTCTGATACAGGTAGCGGGGTTCAGTCAGTTTTGATACTGTTCGCAACCTCGAGTAGGCTGAAACGGTATCAGTATAACCCGGGATAACGGCCTTAACAAACAGGTTAACCTCATAGGCATCTCCGGTAGCGGCAAAAAATTCGGGCCGCAAATGAATCTTCGAAGCATCCGTTTGAAATACCCTGTTCGGTGTTGTCGCAAAAATCCCCGGTAACCGATCGTTAATAACAGTTTCGGTCATCTCCACCCGCTCAAAAAGTTTTCCCTTCAGACTGCGGGTTTCCAGAAATACCCTGGCATTCTTAAAATAGATAGAATCAGGAATTTTGGCAAAATCATAGGCATTGCCAACTCCATTATAAGTTTTGGTTAACCTGATGGAGTAGAGGCTGTCCTGAGGGCTGATAATTCCATAAACCAAGGGGGTCGGTTTTGATGCCATGTTTGGATTGAAATCAACCTCGCAGGAGCAAAAAAGGAATGAAATAAGGGTAAAGTGCCAGAATTTCTTTATCAGACTAAACATGACGGTGAAAATGGGCGGCAATTTAGCGTATTTTTGGGGAAAATGTAAATTATGAAAACCACAATTGGTTATTTAGGAAGTATACTGATTATCACCTTGTTGATTTCCTGCACCTCCACTGCTGAGAAAAAGGCGGAGGTTGATTTTGCCCGTGTGGAAAAATTGATTACCAATCATGAATTAAGCAATGCCATGGAATTTCTGGATTCCATAATGGTTTGGAACAAGGA
This sequence comes from uncultured Bacteroidota bacterium, assembly GCA_903851365.1. Taxonomy (GTDB): domain Bacteria; phylum Bacteroidota; class Bacteroidia; order Bacteroidales; family UBA12481; genus UBA12481. The sequence continues at coordinate 94,072 of CAINOB010000062.1, read as the reverse complement.
TAATTACGGGATCGTCGGAAAGGCGCTGAAGAGAAAGAATGCTATCGCCCTGGATTATCATAAAGGGATCATCGAAATGTCGCAATCACGCATTCAGGCTCTGGATCCCCAGGTGGCTGCACTATCAAAAGGTTTCATCTTCAAGCCCGGTGAAGCTGGTCTACCCGGGACCTATGAGCATAAGCGGCAAACAGTTGAGTCATCGTGGAACCGTACATTCCTGAAAGTCGGGTTAAATGAACATGGCGATGTTTGGTTGGTATCACATTATTATGGTACGGAATGGATCGATCATACCAGCCTGCGGATTTACGATAATGACAATTATATCCTCACAGATACAATCGGTCTGGGTCACGAATGGAACCGAAAAGTCGAAGATATGGGTGACCGTTGGGAAACCATCGAGTTCCGCGATGGATCGGATGCCGGTGCGTTGGCCTTTATCGCGGAAAATTACAAGAAGCCTATAAAAGTGAGGCTAACGGGTAAAAAATTTCAATACATCGTGTTGGAAAATTATGATAAAGAAGCCATCAAAAACGGAATGGAACTGGCACAGGTTTTGAAAGAGAGATATGGCTTGCAACAAACCATAGAACTTCATCAGGCCGAATTAAGAAAACTCTAACATAACCCAATCAAAAAATGAAAAGCAAAAAAATCAGGATACTTCCATTCATTCTCTTGCTTGCTTCGACATCTCTTCTGATAACATCCTGCTCTAAAGACAGTACCGATTTGCGCGAGCAGATCATCGGACAATATTCCTACACGGTTGAAGTATATAAGGTGGTTGATTCCAAGCTGGTTTATGTCGGTGATCAGGGAACCGTTGGAGATATAACCGGAACCATGAGAGTGGCTAAAAGCACCAGGTATAGCGATGGCCTTGATTTTTATGATGGCAATGTTGTGATGTTCGAGGCCATAAATCTGAAGGATGCCGGCAATGCAATCGTTTTTGATATCCCCACCCAGGAGGCATGGATTGGCCCGGGTAACGTGCAGGTTTCCGGTTATCAATACTGGGATTTCGAATCATCAACCTATCATGGAGCATTCCTTTACGACGATAAAAGCGTAGAGATTGCTTTTACCGCCCGGATCATGGATATTGACAGCGGACTGGTTATGATCCTTAAAGCAACCCGGAAATAACAAGTCCGCTGAAAATGCCTAGATTTTTTTGAGCTTCCATTTACCTTGCCTGAACAGGAAAAAGGCCAGAACGGTCATGCAGGTTTCCGCAACGACGATCGATAGGAAAACCCCTCTTTGACCCATTCCTGATATTTTCGACAGGATTAACGCCAAAGGGATCTCTATCAGCCAGAAGCATACAAAAAATGCTTTCGTTGGCGTTACAGTATCACCGGCGCCGTTGAACGACTGTATCATCACCATCCCAAGCCCATAGACCAGAAAACCTATGCTGATGATCCGCAATGCCTCAATACCAGGAACAATCACTGCGGGATCGCTGATGAATAACCTGATGAAAGTACCCGTGAACAGGATGAAAATCAGGCCAATCAGCGACAGGACCACCGTGTTGATCTTTGAGGTTAGCCAGACCGAACGCTCTGCACGATCCGGCTGTCCGGCCCCCAGGTTCTGTCCGACAAGTGTCGACGCGGCATTGCTGATTCCCCACGAAGGCAGCAGTCCGAATACGACAATCCGTAAGGCTATCGTATAACCCGCAACCACATTGCTACCGAAACTTGAGATGATCCTCATCATGCCGATCCAACTTGTGGTAGCTATGAGCGACTGGCCTGTTCCACCCAGAGATAATTTAATGATCTGAAGGATAGTGCGAGGGTAAAACCCAATATCAGCCAAAGCAAGTTTGATCCGTCGTTTCCCTCTGAAAAGCAGGTAAAGCTGGAACAGAATCCCTATACTTCTTCCGGTGGTCGTTGCAATAGCGGCTCCCCGGATCCCAAGTTCCGGGAAAGGTCCGATGCCGAAGATCAGCAAAGGATCAAGGGTCATGTTGATGAGGTTGGCGATCACCAGCACCCTTAGCGACATGGCCGCATCTCCAGAACTGCGCAATACAGCGTTTATAACGAACAAAACGATTATTACGCCATTGAATCCCAGCATAATGCGCGTATATCCGGCATAATCGCGCTGCATCTGCATTGAGCCTCCCATCAGCCGGAGCAGATCGGAGCTCCAGAGGAAACCGGGAATGGCTATCAGCAGCGAAACCAGTATGCCGGCGAGGATAGCCTGGAAAGCGATTTTTGAGGCCTCCTCAGGACGCTTTTCGCCTGTGCGCCTGGCAACCAGTGCGGTTGTCGCAACTGCCAGCCCGCTTCCGAGAGAATATACAAGGGTGATGATCGACTCGGTAATGCCGACCGTAGCCACCGCCTGCGAACCCAGTCTGGAGACAAAGAAAATATCGACAATGGCGAAAATTGATTCCATAACCATCTCGAGAACCATTGGAACCGAGAGCAGGAATACTGCCCTGCCTATGCTGCCCGATGTGAAATCCATCTCGGTGCCCGAAATCGATTCCCATATGTCGGTACGTAATTGTTTTATATTGATTGATTGCTTCATTGATAGCGAAAGTGGATTGAACAAAAAAGAAATGGAAAAGTTGCCGGGTTTCCGGCGCCGGGGAGGATGCCCGGTTAGAAGCTAATCGGGGCATCCACAAGAAAAACGAAATTCATTGTTTTCATTGTAGTGGATTTTACGCGAAATTACTGGTTTTTTGGAAAATGCAATAGTCTTGGCAAAAATAAAAATCGTTGCTATCTTCGCAGCCTCAATATCGCCAAGATAGTTAAATGGTATAACAGCGGTTTCGTAAACCGCAATTCCGGGTTCGATTCCCGGTCATGGCTCATCAGAATAACCGGCAGAAATCTAATTCCTGCCGGTTTTTTTATAATTTCGCTCGCAGAATTTAATACCACCAAAATGAAACCCAATCGTATTCTGTTTATTGCTGCCCTGATACTCTCAGTAGGCATGCAGGCTGAAGCTAAAAAAGTGAATCTGAAATACCAGCTTAAAGCCGGTGATGAGTTCAAGTACGAAAATGCTATGTCCCAGGAATCCAGTCAGGAAGTCATGGGCCAAAGTCAGAGTACTTCTTCATCCACCACTTCCACCTATGGTTATAAGGTGATTGATGTAACTCCAACCGGCGATATGAATATGAAAGCTGGCCTGGTTTCCTACGCAATGTCAACCACCTCCCCGATGGGTGAAATGAAATTCAACTCAGTAACCGACACGGTAGTTCCTGAGTATGCTAAAATTGCAACCATTGGATTAAATCAGTTTTACACTTTCACTTTGTCCCCATTGGGCAAAGTTACCAATCTTAAAGCTCCGGATGGATTGGTTGAAAAAGTCGATAAAATTGTTGCTGAGCAGAGTGCCGCCACTATGGGCATGGGCGGAGCAGCCGGGTCATTGGCCGGTCCCGAGGGATTTCAGAAAATGCTGGAGAGCGTATTTATTCCTTATCCCGATGGCGGAGCAGAAATGAAGAAGCCGTGGGATGTAGAAGTCAAGATCAATCAGATGATATCAATGAAGGTTAAATCGAAATATGAACTCGTTAATTCTACTAAAGAAACCAACGAGCTAAAAGTAACCGGACAGATTTCAGTGGATCCCGATGCTGCCCCGATGGAAATACAAGGAATGAAAATGACTTTTGAACTGGTGGGCGCTAAAGAGGGTAAGGTGATGCTTGATGCAGTTACCGGCCTCGCTGCAACAGTCGAGGGTGTAACTTCAATATCCGGAACTGTGGCTATCGACGGACCGCAATTACCTTCACCAATGTCAATTCCGATGACCGTTAGAGCAACGGATAAAATAACCAGGAAATAATATTATCCTGCCATGGATGCAGGGAAATAGAGCCGAAAGCCCTTGAAATTCGTTTCAAGGGCTTTTTGCATTTTAAAACGACCTGGGTGAACAAAATTCTAATCAGCTTGTTATAAGTGGTATAACAACCATTTTTTATAAAGGGTAAACCCATGCAAACAAAAACATGTCTTTTACGCGGTGCGGGGATATTGCTTGCTTTAGGACTTTTTACCAGTTCAGGGCAAGCACAAAGTAGTCAGGATCCCGCCAAAAAAAATCTCCTGACCAGTCAGTGGGGAGTTGGCCTTCAATTGTCCACCTTTGGAATCGGAGGGGAAGTCATTAAAGGGCTTGGCCCTAAATTCGATGTGCGGGCAGGGTACAGTATCATGGACCTTAACGTTAACCGGAACATGGACATCCAGGGAAGCAGTCTGGCACTGAAAGGCAGACTGCATACCGGGGGGGGCCAGGTTAAGGTCAATTATAACCTTTCGGATGGGTTTCACCTGACATTGGGAGCAGCTACCGACCGAACGAGCTTGTTAATAGCGGCCGGGGCAAATGGGTCTCTTCCTTTTGAAGATCTTCAGGTTAAACCGGAAGATGTTGGTCATCTTGAAATTTTACTCTATCCATCATGGTCAGTATCTCCGTATGCCGGGATCGGCTTCGGTCATACGCTGAACCGATCAAAAAAATTAGGTCTTTCGGTGGAACTTGGTGCTTTTTATCATTCAACTCCCCAAGCTATTCTGATGGGCAACGGGATGCTCACCCCGACTGCCAGTGAAAAGAATATTATGGTTATCAGCAAAATAATTGCGCCATATACCTGGTGGCCAATGCTGAATATCGAACTGTCATATCGAATCCTTTAATCCAATCCATCATGAAAAAAGTATTTCCAATCCTTGCATTGTCTGGCATGATTCTGTTTAATGCAGGTTGCCAGAAAGACGAATACAGTTTTAACGATCTTGAGCTTGGCTTGTCCAATAATTTCATGAAAACCTATATAACCGTTATTTTTGAAGATGCCTCCACCGGTGAAATGGTGACCCCGGCCGGGGTGGATAAAATAGCGGTTGCCTTTGCAGGATCCGACCAGTCACTGACCATGACCCCGGGAGGTAAGCGAAAGAATCAATTTTCCACGGCAACAGGAACCATTGAATTCAATCTTGATCCTTATGCAAAAGTACCTTCAATTGATCAACCGGTGCAGCTGGTGCTCCAGGCTGTCTGCCCCGGATACCTGCCTGCAACCAGGCAGATCCGGATCACAAATGAAGGCAAGCACCGGATCTATGTAACCATGGTAAAAACCGATGACCTGCCGGGCGGGGTCACATCTGTTAAGGTGGATGATTTTGCAGGTGCCACAAGTGGGAAAATAAACTCTTCGGTTGAACAGCCCATTGGAACCAATGGCGCGAAAATCGAGCTGGCCGAAGGTGTTGTTCTCCGGACAGCAGCGGGAACCCCTCTCGAAGGTCCCCTTTCGCTCGAAGCCCGGCTCTATGACACAAGGGTGGTAAATTCATGTGACCTGTTTCCCGGCGGGATCAACGGAAATTTCAAACAGGCTGATGGAACGGTTGAGGATGTTTTTATGGTCCCCGGAGCCTGGATTGATATCGAAATAAAAGATAAACAGGGAAATGTTGCCAGTCAGGTGGGTTCGGGCTTAATCGGACTAACATTGCCAGTAAATCCACAAATGTATAATCCGCTGGCTCAACGCACAATTGAGGCAGGCGACAGGCTGAAACTGATCAGTTTCGATCCTGAAAACGGGAGATGGCAGAGTGAAGGAGAAGCAACTTATGACACCGCCAGCCTGAAAGTTGGGTTGCAACACCTCTCAACCTGGGGCCTCGGCCTGACAGCCAAGCCGAGCAATGTGCAAATCAATATCAGGTCAACTGATTATGATGCTTTGCTCTTAACGTACAATTTTAGCTTAAGTGAGGCTGATTTTAAAATTGAAATTACCACCCCGGCTGATAGGGGAATCGATCCAATTGTTGTTTTTACATCTAATGAAGGCAACAGCCAGGCTTCAACCACCCTTCCTGAAGGCACTTATTCGGTAGCCTTGAATTTCAGGAATCCATGGACGAAATCGATATTTACGCTTCCGCAGCCAAAAACAATAAAAATCACAGGTTCTGAAACCACCCAGGTGGATTTCAACCTGGCGGTAGTTGATGAATTCACCATTCTTCATGGATTATTATCTTATACATTGGCCTCAGATAATAAGTCGGTATATGGCGAGAATGTTACGTTCCGATTCCGGGAATCCGGTAGCACCCAGTGGAGGATGATAACCACCGGTACCGGCGGCTGGATGACCATCCTGATGAGTGCAGGCAACTACGAATCGCAGGTTTCAAAAGACGGGAAATGGGAGCCTGAAACTCCCAAGGTGGTGGAAGTTGATGGAAAAAAGCACCTTTTCACTATTACTCGGACCGGCGGAGTAGAGCCGTTAAAAAGTGGTGACCCCATATCCGTTAGCCTACCCGTCCTCACCAGTGAGGAAATGGTCGCACAAGCAAAAGCCATTGACAGGCAAGGAACCCAGCTGGCCACAACGTTATCGAAGATGTTAAGTGAGGCTCGCCGCGATAAGGATATTTTGAGGGTGAATTGTTTAAACCGGAAACTGACGGAAGTCAACGCTACGACAACTACTGTTAATCAGCGCTTCGGGGACCTGCAGGATGCGATTGCCGGGGGCGATCGGGCCAGAGCCAGTCATGAGTATACAGTTCTCACAGTTTTAAATGAGAAATTGAACTCGCTCGACCAGGAGGCAGCTCTATGTTTGGGTCAGGGAATGTATGAGCCCGGAGCGAGTAAAATTGTTACCACAATATCAACGGATCCAACTAATTCTAATTCCAACAATCCACCACCGCCAGATCCTTTAGGATTACTGTCACGATCCTTGTCACCGATTATCATCACTACTGCCGATGGTAAAGCGAAAATTGCTTTTGAGGGTGTTCCGGCTGCCCCGTTAGGTTGGATCAGGAATTGATATTAGAACCTGACAGCTATAAAAAAACGCTGTAATTTTACCTACCCTCTGAGCTAAATACTCAGGGGGGGGGTCTTTATGTTGGTCAAAAAAACTCCAATCAACTTGATTTTAGTACTATCACAAGTACCTTTAACAAAAAGTCGATGAAATGAAGAGAAATCCTTGTCTTTTGTATTATGCAGCGATGCTGCTTTTCCACTGGCTTACGGTATTTCCGGGCCAGGCACAAACTGAAAAAGTTCCCTCAAAAAGCAATCTGTTTTCAAGTCAATGGGGGATAGGTTTGAATGTATCCACTTTTGGAATCGGAGGGGAAGTCATTAAAGGGCTTGGCCCTAAATTCGATGTGCGGGCAGGGTACAGTACCATGAACCTGAATGTTAATAAGAACATGGACATCCAGGGAAACAACCTTAACCTGAAAGGCAGCCTGTATACCGGCGGTGCGCATATCAAAGTAAATTTCAATCCTGTTCGTTGGTTCCACCTGACCCTGGGTGCCGCAACCAACCGCACTCTGTTGTCGGTTGCTGCTGGAGCCAACGGCGACCTGCCTTACGAAGACCTGAATGTTAAACCGGAGGATGTTGGCGGGTTAAAGTTGCTGATTGCCCCATCCTGGAAGGTTTCGCCTTACGCCGGTATCGGATTTGGGCAAACCCTTGATCGCGGGAAAAGGCTTGGTTTTTCAGTTGACCTAGGAACTTATTATCATTCTGTCCCACAGGCTGTCCTGATGGGTGGCGGAATGCTCGCCCCAACGGTGAACCAAAGAAATATGACGGTTATCAGCAAGCTTATCGCTCCCTATGACTGGTGGCCAGTGCTTAATATTGAACTTTCTTATCGAATATTTTAATCCTGATTCCCATGAAAAGAATATTTCAAATCTTAGGATTGACTTGTATAACACTGTTTTATTCAGGCTGCAAGAAGGAGGACGTCACATTGAACGACCTCGAACTCAAACTGGCCAATAATTTCATGAAAACCTTTGTGACAGTGGTTTTTGAAGATGCGGCTACGGGTGAAATGATGGAACCGGCCGGGTTGGATAAAATCGAAGTTTCTTTTGCCGGAGCTGACCAGTCACTGACCATGACACCCGGAGGTAAGCGAAAGAATCAGTTTTCCACAGCAACAGGAACTGTTGAATTCAATCTTGATCCCTATGCTAAGGTTCCATCAATGGAACAACCCGTTCAGCTTGTGCTCCAAGCCAGTTACCCCGGGTATCTGCCCGTAACCAGACAGATCAGTATCCCCTCTGAAGGAATCCATCGGTTATATGTATCAATGATAAAAAAAGATAACCTGCCAAGTGGAGTGACTTCCGTAAAGGTTGATGATTTTTCAAGTGCCACCGGAGGTAAAATTAATGCCACGGTTGAACAGGCCGTAGGGACTTCCGGGGCAAAAATTAAATTGACCGAAGGAACCGAGCTGAAAACTGTAGCCGGAACACATCTCAACGGACAACTCTCCCTCGAGGCAAGGCTCTATGATCCCCGGGTGGCAAATACATCGGATTTATTCCCGGGAGGAGTAACCGGACAATACCGCGACGCTGACGGTAACATTCAGAATACCTTTCTGGCTCCAGGAGCCTGGATGGATATTGAGATCAGGGATAACCAGGGAAATATTGCCAGTCAGGTAGCTTCGGGAACTATTGGACTTTCACTGCCTGTGAATCCTGGACTGTATAATCCACTCACTCATCAGACTATTAAGGAAGGTGATCATCTGCAACTAATGAGTTTTGATCCATCGAGTGGTATGTGGCAGAATGAAGGTGATGCCGTTTACACAACCTCTGCTGTTCAGGTGGGACTGAAACACCTTTCAACCTGGGGATTGTCAGTGTCAACCAAAGGGAAAATTGTGCAGATCAATATAAAATCTCTGGAATATGAATTATTGAAGTCAACCTACGATTTTAATTTCACAGAGGCGGATTTTGATTTTACCATAAGCACCCTTGACGCACCGGGATCCGAGTTGTTAACTATTAATGGCAATGAGGGCAATAACGAGCTATCAACTGCTTTGCCAGACGGTGATTATTCAGTTGCTGTGACTTTCAAAAATCCGAGGGTCCAGTCGGTATTTAAACTTCCTGACCCGCTATCCTTTACTGTCAGCGGCAGTACGACCATTAATGTGGTATTTTTCCTGACTATGGTCGATTCTTTTACCGTTCTAAACGGATCGCTGTCGTACCTGCTTAACAATAATAATACCTGGGTGGTTGGTGGCGGTGTGCTGTTCAGGTTCAGGGAATCCGGCACTTCCGATTGGCGGAAAGTCACCACCAGCAACAATGGCTGGATGTCCATCCAGATGAAGGCCGGTAATTACGAGTCGCAGGTCTCAAGAGATGGCAAATGGGAGCCTGAAACTCCTCAGGTTGTAACTGTTAACCAGACTGACCACCTGTACACCATTTCAAGGGCCTCCAGTCCTGTGGATCCGCTTAAAACCAGCGGGTCTGCAGGGAGTGGTACTGTCACTTTAACTATCGACCAAATGAAACAACAAGCGCAAGCCATGCAGGTAGAATCCAACGGCATGTTAGCAAGACTCAGAATATTGTTGGCTGAGGTTCGCGCGAAACACGATGTCATAAAGACTTTGTTTTTGTCCGATAGGTTAACTGAGATCTCAACTGCTTGCAAAAGTATAGACGGTCACGTTCAATCTTTACTTGCAATGGCTATCATGGGCGATATGGACAAAGTAAAATACCATTTTACAGTAGTGGGTGTACTTCGGGACCGCATAACAAGCCTAATGAATGAAGCTTTTCAATTTTATGATAATGAGAATGTTTTAGGAAAATCAAATGTAAACTACTCTGTTGACCTTGGGCCCGACCATCCTGATCCCAATTTAAACATTCTGAATTCAAGCCCACGAACATTAAATCCGATTCTGATCATCACTTCTGACGGAAAGGCGAAGATTGCTTTTGAGGATGTGCCTCCGGCTCCCGCAGGATGGATTATGCAGTGAACGGTATGATCAATAGGTTCGAATCGGCGTGACGTGCAACCCGTAAACTGACACTTCCCAGGAAGAATTCGCCAATGTAACCACGGCCCTGACTGCCCATGACAGTCAGGGTCACCTGGTTATTCTTAATAAATCTGGGGATCAGTTGCTTGGGATGCCCATAGTCCAGCGCAATCCTGATCTTTGTTTCAGGATGCACATGATTGAACTCTTCTTTCATCCTTTGGAGCCGGGCCGTATCAATTTGGTTGAATTCCTCAAGTTTGTTTTCCAGGTGTTTGGAAATCCTGGCCACATCCTGAATATGCATCAGGGTGAGTTGAGGTACTGGTGCCAATTGGTTCTTTACCACCTGAAAAGCATTTTCCGAAAAGTCGGAAAAATCGGTGGTCAGGAGTACATGCTGGTTGATGTTTTTGTGCAGTAGTGCCACCGTGCCATCCGGTTCTTTGTTGAATACCATCAGCAGAACTGAGCATTTCATGTGGTGCAGGATCTCCGAAGCTGTCGCTCCAATAGTTTGTGATGTCAGTGAATTCCCTCTTGATCCGATGATCACCAGTCCGGCTTCACAGGTCCTGGCTTCTTTCATCAACTCGAGAGAAGGAGAGCCCCACACAACTTTGGTTTCTGCCCTGAACCCAAAGCTCATGAGCCGGTTCTTTTGGCTTTCAAGTTTTACCTGAGTGGCATCCTTGTCGGATATGGAAAAATCATCAACGTTTCTCCGGTTCACCACGTAGATAAGAATGACCTTTTCAATTCCCAACAACTTGAATTCTTTTGAATTCTCGATGATCTGATCCGATGCCGGAGACAGATCCGAACCCAGAATAGCAGTTTTCATCGTGTTGACCTTTCTTTACTTTTATGTTAAAGCTTCTTGTGAAAGGGAATAACCAGAACATTTGATTCAGCCTGACGCGCAACTCTCAGACTTACGCTCCCAAGGAAGAATTCGCCAAGATAACCATGACCCTGGCTGCCCATAACAGTCAAAGTAACCTGGCTGGCTTTTATATAATCAGCGATCAGCTGCTTGGGATTGCCATATTCCAGTACAACTTTAATTTCGGTTTCGGGGTGTAGTTTGCTGAACTCTTCCTTTAACCGTTGCAAACGCTTGGTGTCTATTTCATTGAATTCCTCAAGCTTATCTTCCAGATGTTTAGCTATCCGGTTGACATCCTGAACATGCATGAGTGTGAGCTTTGGGATAGGGGTCAGCTGATTTTTCAGAAATTGAAATGCGTTTTCCGAAAAGTCTGAGAAATCTGTTGTTAAAAAGATATGCCCATTAATCGTTTTATGGAGCAATTCGATTTTCGGCATTTGTTTTCTTAACTGCCTGATATAATTTCCAAAATGCTTCAGTTCGACCTGTTTCATTTCCGAATCCCGCTTCTCAGCAGGCTTATTGTCGAATGCCATCAGCAGAACCGGGCATTTCATGTTGTGCAGGACTTCCGAGGCTGTTTCACCCAAAGTGGATTTTGCCCAGGTATTTCCCCTTGAACCGATAATGACAATTCCGGCATCGATTATCTTAACCTGCCTCATGATTTCAACCGCGGGAACACCCATAACAATTCTCGTATCTGCCTCAAAACCAAGACTAATCAGGCGATCTTTCTGTATGTCAATTTTAACCTGCGCAGTATCAAGATTGTAATCAGCAAAGTCCTCGATGCTTCTCAGATTCAGGACAAAAACCAGAATAATTTTTTCGATGCCGAATAATTTAAATTCGGTGGAATTCTCAATAATCCGATCAGATGCTGCAGATAGATCGGTTCCTAAAATGGCGGTTTTCATGATTTGCAAATAAAGAGCAATTGCGAATGGATGGTCTTACCCAAATATACGAAAAAAGAGGATTCTTTTATAGCCGTTAGTAGTAACTTTTTTCTTGATTGTTAATCTTATAGAGTATAAAACTAAACCTTGCAAAAACTGTTATGCTTACAAGGGATTTTTGGAATTGCCAATTAGTGCGGATTTAATAAATTTGATTATTACATACACCATTAATTATGAAATTAAGTTACCTGTATCGCCGGACATTGATCATGATTTTGCTGCTGGTTTCAGTAAATGCTGCTTTTTCGCAGGGCACCAGGCTGCTTCGGGAACCATCAATAAGTGCAACTCATATAACTTTTGCTTACGGAGGTGATATATGGGTCGCCGATCTCGCTGGCAAGGAAACGCTCAGGCTGACCAGCACCCCTGCCGTGGAAAGCAACCCGCATTTGTCACCCGACGGGAAATGGATTGCATTCAATTCCAACAGGACCGGAAATCAAGCCGTTTATGTAGTTTCTGTCAATGGGGGTACTCCAAAAAGACTCACCTGGCATCCCAGTCCCGCTGCGGTTCATGGTTGGTCGCCCGATGGCAGGCGGGTCCTTTATGCAACTTCAAGGGAGAATGCCCCATCATCATTCGATCGTTTATGGACAGTATCGATGGAAGGCGGACCTTCCACTACGCTGTCGAAACAATGGGCAACCGATGGATCATTTTCCCCCGATGGAAAGCAGATAGTCATCGACCGGGTAGCTCGATGGGATGGTGAGTGGCGTCATTATCGTGGTGGACAAAACACAGCCCTGGCAGTTCTGAATCTGGCCGACCAAACGGAAAAGCTCCTGCCCAATGAATCGACTTATGATTTTCATCCTTTATGGTTAGGAAAGACAATCTATTTTTTATCGGACCGCGACTGGACCTCAAATATCTGGTCATACAACCCGGAAACAAGTGAACTGAAGCAGCTTACTCACTTTTCAGGTTCAGATATAAAATGGCTCAGCGGATTTGGAAAGAATCTTACCTATGAGCGTGAAGGTTACCTGCACCTTTTGGATCTCTCTACCAATGATTCAAAACAATTGAATATTACCATTACAGGGGATTTTCCCTGGGCTGAAACTAAATGGGAGAATATAACCGAAAGTGCGACTTCCGTTTCGCTTTCGCCGACTGGTAAAAGAGTAATCCTGGAATCTCGTGGAGAGATATTTACGGTTCCCGCGGAAAACGGTGATACACGAAATATCACTCATTCATCCGGTGCTGCTGATCGTGCTCCTTTATGGTCTCCTAAAGGCAAAGAGATAGCCTGGTTTTCTGATGCTGACGGAAAAGGTTATGCGCTGCTGATTACAGCTCAGGATGGGATGTCGAAACCTCGCAGCATATCTATCGGCGAATCAAAAATGGCCTGGGAGCCTGCCTGGTCGCCCGATGGAAAGCATATCGCCTTTGAAGATGATGATGTGAGAATCCGGATTGTGGATGTTGAGGCGGGTACAATTAAAACGGCTGATACCGGTGGAACAAACACGGAAAGAGGGAGCATGGGACTTACCTGGTCGCCAGATTCCAAATGGCTGATGTATTCAAAAACCGGATCAAACAATTTCCGTCAGGTGATAGTCTGGTCTGTAACTGACCATACTACACGTCCTCTGACCAACTCCTTTGCTGATGCATTCTCACCCGCCTGGGACAGGGATGGACATCATATTTATTTTCTGGCAAGTACCGATGTTGCACTCGGTTCCGGATGGGCCAATACCAGTTCTATGACCGCATCACCAATCTATGCCGCATATATTGTAAACCTCAGGAAAGACGACCTTTCTCCATTCAAACCACGCAGTGATGAGGAAACGGTAGCCGGTGAAAAGAAGCCGGAAACAGAAGTAAAAAAGGCCAAAGAAGAGCCGGCAGCAAGCAAAACAGTTAAGGATTCTACAAAAGCACAGACCAAAGAACCCGAACCGGTCCTGATCGATTTTGAAAACCTGGAAAGAAGGACAGTGGCATTGCCAATGGCAAAAGCCAACTATCGCTTCATAGTGACCGGACCTGCGGGAACCATGTTTATCGGTGAGCAAAAACCGGGATCGGGCGGACTGGTAATCAGTAAATTCACCCTGGAAAAACGCGAAGCTAAGGAATATGTAACCGGTTCAGGTGAATTGTCAGTTTCCAACGACGGGAACAAATTACTGGGACGAATCGGTAGTGCATGGAAAATAATGAATGCATCATCACCAAGCGGGAGTGACGGTACCACTGTTAACATCAATCTTAAGGTTCAGCTTAATCGTTCGGAGGAGTGGCAGCAAATGTTTGAGGAAACCTGGCGCTATGAGAAGGACTATTTTTACGATCCGGGCATGCATGGCCGCGATTGGAATGAAGTGCACGCGAAATATGCCCCATTGGTTCCATTTGTAAAACATCGTGCCGATCTGCACTATATCCTCGATCAGGTAAATGGTGAACTTTCCGTTGGTCACAGTTTTGTATCAGGCGGAGATTATCCCGATGTCGAAAGGTCGCCGGTTGGATTACTGGGCGCAGATCTGGTCGCAGAAAACAAGCGATGGAAGATCAGCAGGATTTATACCACCGAGAGCTGGAACCCTGAGCTGTCAAGTCCGCTTGACAGGCCAGGCATAAAAGTTCAGGAGGGGTATTACCTGGTTGGAATCAATGGCAAAGAAATTACCGACATGGACGACCCCTACCAATTTTTGGAGGGCACCGTAGATGTCCAGACCACCATAAATATCAATAAAACTCCCGATTTTGCCGGTGCCTGGACTGAGGTGGTAAAACCCATCGGAAGTGAATCTAATTTGCGTCAGAGGGCCTGGGTGGAAGATAACCGGCGCATGGTCGATAAATTATCGGGGGGGAAACTTGCTTATGTCTGGATACCCAATACAGGGAACGGAGGGTTCATCTCCTTTAATAGATATTTCTTTGCCCAGCAGGATAAGAAGGGGGCTGTAATTGATGAACGATTCAATGGCGGTGGACTTCTCGATGATTATATGGTTGATTTAATGGGACGTAAACTCAGGGCTGCGTTAACGAATGAAGTTCCAAACGGTATTCCATTCCGTTTGCCAGCTGGAATTCTCGGACCTAAAGTTTTGTTGATTAACGAATTGTCAGGCTCAGGTGGAGATTTCTTTCCCTGGGTATTCCGTCAACAAAAAATAGGACCACTGGTCGGCACCCGAACATGGGGTGGGTTGGTAAAATCATCGGTCCATTATGCATTGGTTGATGGTGGCACCGTAACCGCTCCGGATAATGCGGTTTTTGATCCGATCAATAATAAGTGGGTAGCTGAAAATATGGGTGTTCCTCCGGATATTGAAGTTCGTCAGGATGCCATATCACTGACAAAAGGCACCGATCCGCAATTGGAACGAGCCGTAAAAGAGGCGCTGAAACTATTGGAACAGCAGGGTGAAATAAAAGTAACTCCACCGCCTTTTTCAACGCCGGCGAAACAAGGAAAGTAAGTAGTAGGAAAAAATACACCTGTCGGCTTTTACACCTGTCAGCTTTTCCTAAAGCTGACAGGTGTAAAAGCTTGCTTAGCAAACTCGCAGATCTCCCTCATCGCCTGCTTAGCTTCCGGAAACATTGGGGACAGCAACGGGAATGCGTGAATCATTCTATCCCATCTTCTTAAGGTAACTTCAACACCCTGACTTTCAGCGACCCTGGCCACATTTTCACAGTCGTTCAGATGTATCTCATGGGTGCCCACACAAATGAACAGAGGTGGGAGACCGGTGAAATTCCCGAACAAGGGCGAAAGCAAAGGATCCGTGGGGTCGTTACCTGCCATGTACATGTTGGTCCACACTGTCCAGGAACCCATCGGAGCGACATCATTGGGGGCGTTATAAACAAAGGAATCTGCCAGGCACCGCAGGTCAGTTACGGGTGATATTGAAAAAGCGGCTTTCGGCAAGCTTATGCCCCTTTCCTTTAATGCCAGCAATAAGGATAATGTTAAGGTAGCTCCGGCCGATTCACCGCCGACAACGATATCCTGCGGTTGATACCCGTGTTGTAACAGCCAGCTATAAACCTCAATGCAATCCTCAAGCCCGGCAGGGAAGGGGTGCTCCGGTGCAAGCCTGTAATCGAAAACCAGTGAACGGAGCTGGCTTCCGTTAGCAAATTTTGCCACATGCATGCGGTGGGTCAGACAGGATCCGGAAATAAATCCGCCGCCATGGATGTACAATAACATCTTTCCTTCCATGGGATTCGCCGGGATAATCCATTCAGCCTGGATCTGATTTATGATAATTTTTTCAGTAGTAATGTTTTTTGGCAATTTTATCCGTGCACTGACGGCGTCGATATCGGCCCTGAATTTATCGACCGAAAAATCTTCATCCACCACTTCAGGCTTAAGCTTCCCCTTGAATAAATGCCGATTTTTTACTAACCCGATAATGATTTTGCTGCTGATAGTTTGCATCTTAACCTTTTTTACCTGTCAGCTTTAGGAAAAGCTGACAGGGTTAATTCTTACTACATCTTAAATCAAGAGGCAGGCAGGAATCTTCTTTAACTACCGTGTAGGCTTCCCAGGATTTGCCTGATTCGTCCCTGGCTTTTATATGATGCTTACCTGACAGTACTTGTTTGGAAATGGTTCCCGATGTCTTGCAATTAACCGCACCGGTTTGATACTTATCCATATTACCGGCGAATTCTCCGTCGATCCAGACTTTTAAAAGGCCACCGGTTTTGCATGTAGTATAAATTGTCAGATTACCCATCCCCTTACCATATGGATGATAAGGTTCGGGCTTTTCCTGGTAAATAATTTTTTCAATATATTTTGGTGCGGTGGTATCTTGTAATACAGTCTTTTCAACTGGTTTTGCAATTATTAGAGAAGCTTTTCTTCCCAGCGTTCTGGTAATTTTATTAATGGAATCAACTAAGGCCTCGTATTTTTTGAGGGTATTATTCTGGTCAACGATCGTTTCATTCAGTTTGCTGATGAGAATGTCCTGATCTTTTTTCTGTATTGAGATTTTCTCTAATGTGCTCGTAATATTTTTAAGTGCAACGCTGGTTTCTGTAAGTTCCGACTTATTGCTCCCAATGCTCCTGCCATAAAGGAACAGGATGGCAGCGATTAAAATAATGATCGCGACCCATAAACCCGGACTTGATAGGAATTTTGAGGTTTTCATTTATTGATTATTAGTTATACAAAAATAATGTAAATGATAATTTAAATCAGGAAAGTTGACTAACTTTAGGCATCCCCCAAAAATACCTGCCAGCTTCTCCTAAAAGCTGACAGGTTTAAAAAAACGCCGCAAGGTTAAGATGAAACTAAGAATCAGCGCACTTGCTTTTTTAACTGTTATTGGGGCCTGTTCCACCGACGTCGAATTGATTGCACCGGGCGATCCCATTCCGGTGGTATACTGTTTGCTGGATCCCGAAGATTCCATCCAGTATGTCAGGATCGGAAGCACCTACTCAGTGTATCCTGGCGATACCAACTTTCGCCCTGATCAGAAGGAGATACTGGTCGATCAGGAAATGAGCGTTTACCTGTCCATTGAATATACTGATCTCAGTCAAAAGATCACCTTCGGATATCCTGTCTATAATATTCAAAAGGATTCCGGATGGTTCCCATCCACCGTTAACCAGATGTACGCCATTCCCTGCCGGATTGAGCCTGGCGCAAGATATTCACTATATATCCACTTCCCTGCCACAAATAAAATAATCCATGGTGAAACCGTCAGCTTTGATGGCATGCTGTCGGTGGTGGACCCGGAATTGGTTCCCGGACGTGAGGCCACGCTGCTGAACTCAACCGATTATTATGTCAGGATTCACACCGTGACCTACGGTCCGATATTCCAATCAACGATGACGTTCCGGTACGCCGAGTTGAAAAATGGGATACGAAAGGACAAATCGCTGGTTCTGCCTCAAAAGTTTATCTATCAATATGATCCCATGGTCAAGTACTGCGAGCAACGTATCTCCGGAGAACGTTTCCTGATTGAGGTAGCCCGTGCCATTCAACCGGAGGAAAAGGTCCGGAGAATTCCGCTTGGGCTCGATTTTCATGTATCTCTCGGGGGATCGGATCTCGCACTTAAGATTCAGGCGGAGAATAATACCCAGTCGTTCTCTATCCTGGAAGTCAACAGCTTTGATAATGCCATCGGCGTTTTTTCATGCCTCACTCATGCGCGCATTTTCAACGTGCCTCTATCAAGATTCACTATCGACACCCTGGCTTTGGGGCCACAAACCCGAAACCTGGGCTTTCTCACCGCTGCCCAAATCGATTCCATGAATTATGAAACACATTAGCCTACGAATATTGGTTATTCTGATAAGTGTCCTGCTGCTGGCATGTGACAAGGTTGTCACTGATGGCAGCGATACGGTAATAACCCACGATAAAAACACCGGAATCCTGGATATGGCTTTTGTCTATAACCAGATCATACCCGCCTCACGCCTGAGGAAAGTAAGGCTGTGCCTGGCTTATACCTCCGACGATCTCTATCTGGGCAAATTTTTCACCCAGGCCAATGTTTCAGAAGCTGTTGTCCATTATCGCTTTGAACTGCCTCCCGGTGATTATTTTTATTATGCCAGTGTCACCTGCTATTGCGGCGGGGATTCATGCAAGACCGCCGGCTTCCTCGGACCAGATAACATTATTGCTGCAGGGGGAAAAGTTACCGTCGTTAAGGGTTTGGTCAAAGGATATACAACTGCGTTCCATTAAATGATTGCCAGGGCATTACATATTGCTGTTTCTATCCTCCTGATTATTGGACTGATATGCGGCGAATCCTGCCGCAAGGAGGAGACTATAGCGAAGCCGCTGATAGAGGCATCCGTATCTCCCAGACTTGGCAATACCACCCAGGTTTTTCGTTTCGACCTGAGTCATTCCGAAAGCAGAACGATGAAGGGCAGCAAGCTCTTCTGCCGCTGGGACTGGGATGGCGATGGCAACTGGGATACACCCTTCACCAGGATCCTTGTGTACGAGCACCGGTATTACGCTCCGGGAACCTGGATTCCCAGGGTGGAGATGACAAACCTGCTCGGTGGCACCGATACGCTGAGCTTTACCCTGCCTGTTACCCGGGGCTATTCACCGCCTAAACCTGTTCTATGGGTGTCACAGCTCAAGGGACATATTTATACGAATTTTCTTTTTGATGCCTCGATGACACGTGATGATGAGGATTCACTCGATCAGCTCAAATTCAGATGGGATTTCGAAAATGATGGGGTTTGGGAGACTAACTTCGGCGATTCGGCTAAAATTCATCACCGCTTTCCGGAGATCGGCTATTATGAAACCAAATTGCAGGTCCGTGATCCCTCTGGCCTGATTAGTACAAGAACTGCCGGGGTAACAGTTACTATGGAGGATCCGCGGCTGATCGCCTCTTTCCGGTGTATCCCCGATTCGGTCACTGACAATATCGAAATCATGATGGATGCCTCGGCCTCAATCGATCAGGATTTCCCTGATCACCCAATACAATATAGATGGGACTGGGACAATGATCGAATTTTTGATACTGGCTGGCTGAGCGAACCCCGGACCCTGCATATTTTCAAAACGGAATTTCTTCATTTTGTTCGTCTCGAGGTCAGGAGCGATCGTGGCCTGATCAACGATACAGTCATTAGAATTCGTGTTTACCATCGCAACAAGCCTCCGCAGGCATCCTATATAATGAGCACCTACACCGGGAACCTGGGGACAGATTTCCGTTTCGATTGCTGGTCGACGCGCGATGTTGAATCCTCCCCATCAGAGTTGACCTATCGATGGGACTTCAATAGTGATGGTATTTGGGACACTGATTTCAGCGGAAATATAGTTACCCTGCACCGCTATGAATCGCCGGGAATTTTCAGGCCATTGCTTCAGGTACGTGATCCGTTGGGGGCAACTGATACCATTTCCAGAGAGATACGGGTGACCAATGGAACCAACCTTACCGGCCTGATCAGCGATAACCGGGGCGATCCCTACCAGACTTACGGGACCGTTTTGATTGGAAATCAGTGGTGGACCACAAGAAATGCGAGTCTTCATGATACTACCGGTGTCTATCAGTTTTATTATAATAATCAATGGGAAAGCTATTTCGATTATGGCAACCTATACCTGAAATCCTTCATCGATCGATTGTGCCCACAGGGCTGGCGGGTTCCGACCAAAGACGACTGGGAAAAGCTATTCTCGAATTATCCGGAAGACCGGCTCTATGACGCGCTGATGCCGGGTGGAGAATCTGATTTTGGAGCCATCCTTGGTGGGATGGGGATAGGCACCAGGATCGAGGATGTCAAATATTCCGGTATCGACCGACGGGGCTATTATTGGACACCCACCATGCCTGCAGGCGGATTGTCAAACAGCACCTGGGTAATTACTTTTGATAAGCCGTCGGGCAAGGTTCTGCGAGGGTACACCGACCAGGGAGCACGTCTTTTTTCGGTCAGGTGTGTGAAGGATGCGAACTAATTACACCGGTCAGCTTTTTAAAAGCTGACAGATGTAGCAGTACCTCCTCGGCAAAGCAAAATTTCTTGCTGCCCGATGTGCATACACCTCAACCTTTCCAAGCATATCAGGCCGTTCTGGATCATCACCGCATTTTCGGCAACCTGGATTTAAAATAGTAGAAGGCTTACAAGAATAGGGAGTGAGATGGGGAGGACTTTTAGCTTATCCATCAGGAAAATATTGTTCGACGAAGGTAAAAAAGATAGCAGATTACGCTCGTATGCCAAACGAAGGTAATAATTACCATCGTTGATGTCCTGAAAATTCCATATATTTGTACCAAATAGGTACACAAAATTTTAAGTCATGTTGATAGTCAGTAGTCGGGAATTCAGGGAAAATCAAAAAAAATACTTTGATCTGGTAGATCAAAATGAGCAAGTGATTGTGCAGAGAGGAAAAGATAAGGCATATATTCTTGCTCCTATTGGTGATGCCGATAAATTATCGGTCAACGAACAGTTAATTGAATACGTTCGGCAAGCCGAGATGGAATTAGCCAATAATAAGGTTACCCCAATTGAAGATCCAGGCAACATATGGGAAAGTATTCTTTAGTCATTTCTAGTGGTGCCAGGAAAGAACTTCAGGCTCATTACAAGTCGGGTAATCAGGGAATGATCAAAAGGATTGAATAAAAAGGATAGGTTAATATATCGGGTTGTCGAAGATACCGTTCAAGTATTGATTGTATCTGCGGTTGGCCATTATGAGGGAGAATGATTTCCAAAATAGAGAAAGCCGGGAATTTCTTCTTTCTCTCTTTATGATTGACCAAATTCTCAGTCAAAACCACCGTCCTCACATTCGCCCCCAATCGGTATATTTGATGGGCGTACTTTCATGTTGCCAAAATAAAGGCAGAGAAAATGAAAAGGGTATCGGGTTCCCGCTTTCGCGGGAATGACAAAGGAAGGTTCCAGGTTGCAGGTTCAGCTAATCGTTGGCTGCTGGTATTGGTGTTGCTTACAGTTTCAACATTTGCGAGCCCGGGTTTCGGCTACGAGATGAAGTACAAGTTCAAAAAGGGGCAGGTGCTAAAATATCAGTACGATACAGAAATTATTGAAGGCTCCTCACGAAAGAATGCTCATTTTATTTTCGAGTTTCAGGTGGATAGCTTGTCGGCAACCGGGGCGTTCATCACCATGATCCCGAATCAGCATGCGGTTGACAAAAATGATTATACCCGTGCTGATATCGGTAAGAGAATCAGTTTTCATATCGCTGAAGATGGGTCGTTAAGCCAATTTCAGGGAGTACATGAACTATTCTATGGGATCATTGCCGGCTTTCAAAAGAAGGAATCCATCGGTAATAAACTGAATGTCAGTTACCACTGGCTGCAATTACGATACTGGGATGATTATTACAAAATGCTCATTGGCTATTTTTTCCCTCCTTTGCCCCGCTCCCGGTATAACAGAAATCAGGAGGCTTTATTTAGCTATTCGAGGGAATTAATCAGGGTAAAACAATCCTGGGGTGGGCCGTATCCGGATTCGGCAACTACTGAAATCCAGTTTCAAAAACAACTGGATCTAATTTTGGATGAGGAAATAATATGGGAGGACTCCACTAAATTTAAGAATTTGAAAATGCTTGACAGAGGCCCGGGAGTGGCAATTTGGGATCCCGCCAGGTCAATATTCACTAACCTGACTTTTAAGGGTGCAAATGTTCCTAACCTCCTGACCGTTTGGGTTAATGGCGACCTGTCCTTGCCAAATGGCTTTCAGAAGCAGAATGTTGAATTACAGCGGAACAAAATTGAGCTCCTCAGCTCATCAATCGACACGGATGTAATGCTGAATTTTACACTTTTTTCAATCGATTCAACTCAGCTGGACATTTTGTCGCCCAGGGAAATGATCAATCCAATCCAATGGTATTCTCAAATTCCAAAGGTCGGGAGAGATACTGCCCTTTTTGGATATCGAATAGTTATTGACCAGGCAGGCTTCTTTTACCTTCAGCTTCACCAGATGGGTCAAATACCGACCAGCGAAATTTCAGATCCGGGAAATTTTCTTTTTTATGGAGAGCCTGGCGATAGTATGGATATTCGCCTGGACATGGAGCACCCCGATTCGATCTTGTTTAGTGGGGAACATGCGAAGGAGAACCAATTCCTTCAGCGGTTTTTCCACTATGATGTTCAAAGCCAGCTAAATCGTCTGTTTAATGGTGAGTCCTTTATTGCCGAGGGGGTAAAGAAGGACAGGAAACTTCTTGAGAAAAACAGGGAAGGCCTCGACCCGGAGTTTGTCAAAAGGCTTGAGTTTGAACTGGATTATACCGAGCGGGAAGCAGAATTGAACTTTCTGTTTGTGCAACGGATTGACCATAATAGTGATAATCTGATGTCAGTTGTCCGGAAATACAGGCAATACCTGGGTCAGTTAAAGTATCATGAATCTGTGGCCTACCAAAAGTTTTTATCTGCATTTGTCCGTGTCAGCCAATGGAATGCGGGTCTTTGGGGCGGAATGAATACACGATCAAATTACCTGTCTGCAGGGCTCTTCCTGCAGGGATGGGACCGGTACTGGATGCTGGCAAAACTCGCGCATGACGGATTGCAATCGCGTTTGGGCCTGGATTATGAATGGTGCTATTTGTCATTTATGGATGAATATGGAGAAACCCCTTTCGGAGACGAACTGCAGTCAATGTATAATTCCATCCGCTTCATTGATGACCCAAATTTGCCTGCCAAACTGAATTTAGATGAATTTTCAGGTCATCCGGTCATTGTTTCCTTTGATTACGAATACACAAGAAGTTTCTATCCAATATTTTGTAAACAGATTAAAAACATCGGTCATTCAGATTTCCGCATTGCTCAGTACATAAATAAAAAGGCCCGCGAAAAGGTGCAACACGAGCTTGATGGGTTTAAGGCAGGTTCTGAAATATGTCTGCGGGATATTACAGATTCTATCGCGAAGCTCAACGAAAGTTTAAAATCCAGGCTCCTGCTCTTTGACCGTGATGGGAAATTTGTGTGTTCCCTGAAAGGCAGTCTTATCAGTGAATTGCAGCTGAAAACCATTCTTTCTTGGCCTTCCCTTGAACCACCGGTAGTAAAAAAGGTTGATCTTGCCGTTTTCTGGTATTCCCTGGGTGGAGCATTTATTTTGGCAATCGTAATCATCTTGGTGATCCGAATCCGGTCAAAGCGCAAGGAAGCACGCATGAATCTGAAACGGAAGATCGCTCAGCTGGAGGTGGATGCCGTACGTTCGCGTATGAATCCGCATTTCCTTTTCAACGCACTGGGCTCGATTCAGAATCTGGTGAACAAAGGAAAAAATCAGGAAGCAAGCCAGTACCTCGCGCGCTTTGGCGATCTGGTACGAACAATACTGACACAATCGTCGAAGCCTGTGATCGGTCTGAATGAGGAGATCGATATGATCCGTAATTATCTTCTCCTGGAGCAGCTTGGATTTCCATTTGAATTCAATATCGATGTGGATCCGGCTCTCGATCCGGCCACGATCGAAATTCCACCCTTATTGATTCAGCCGCACGTGGAGAATGCCGTGATTCATGGGATATCTTCTTTGGGTGCAACTGGAAAAATCCAAATAAATTTCCGTGAGGCGGATCAGCACCTGATCTGTGAAGTCATCGATAACGGACCCGGTTACCATCCCGGATCAAACCCGGAAAAGGAGGGGCTGGGGCAGGGGTGGAAGCTTACGCGGCAACGTATCCAACTGATGAAAGAGCAATATGGTGAGGATGTTTCGGTGGAAGTCACCAATGGCTCCTCCAATATTGATGGGCTTTCCGGTAATTCAGAGACAAAAGTTACTTTTAGACTTCCTTTACAAAATTCTTTGGTATGAAAGTTCGTGCGCTGGTGGTGGAGGACAAACCTGCGAATCGTGAAAACCTGATCGGGTTGCTCCATTTGTACTGTCCTCAGGTGCTCATCATCGGGGAGGCTGCCGATAACGACGAGGCGCTTGAAAAGATCAATTCCCTCAATCCCGATCTGGTTTTTCTGGATGTCCGCATGCCGGGAGGCGACATATTTTCCTTGCTCGAAAAGGTTAAAGAAATTAGGTTTGGGATCATCTTTGTAACCGCCTATGACGAGTATGCATTCCGTGCCTTTCAGTTCAATGCCCTGGATTATCTCTTAAAGCCGATCGATCTCTATAAGCTGATCGAGAGTGTGAACCGGGCGATCGAATCAATCAGCATCAGGGAGGAAAACGTCCGTTTAAGGAATCTGGTTGATAATCAGAAACGGACCGATCAGGATAAGCGGATTGCCTTGCCGCAGGACGACAGGATCGATTTTATTCCGGTACGGCAGATCATCCGCTGCCAGTCGGAATCGAACTACACCCGATTTTTTCTTGATTCCGGTGCGATAATAATGGTGACACGTACCCTCAAGGAGTTCGAACTGGCGCTCGAGTCGTGCGGATTTATCCGGACGCACCAATCCCATCTGGTAAACAGCATTCATATTAAGACACTCGTAAAAAGTGATGGCGGATATCTGAAAATGAGTGATGGTTCATCGGTGCCCATATCGAGAGCCCGAAAAGAAGAGCTGAGTAAACGGATATTGTGATACACCTTAATCTAAATTGTATATACAATAATTTGCAAGATCGATTGTCCTTTTGTTTAAATTGTTGTCTTTCAAACTGATATCTCCACAAACCAAACAATAAAGTACTATGAACCGGCTCAATATTCTAATCCTGATTTTTCTGCTTTTTGGCTGCAGCAACCAGAAAAACGATTTATCAATTAATCTTCAGCATGTTAAGGGTTACGGTCCTTTCCTTAATGGTAACGTTATCACTTTCCCATCAAAGGATTCGATCTATTACAAGGGTGTTCCCAAGGACCTCGACGAATACGTTATTCGCAGTATCATTGAGCAACCCCGACAACATTTTTGGAACCTCTATAAGGCGGGTAAAATGACAAAAGAGAGGTTCGAGCAGTTTGCAACCTACTATAAATTAGATACAACCAAATTAACTACCGACTTAGTTGATAGTGAAATCATCATTTTAATTGGGACCAGGCATGATAAGAAAAGGATAGTAATTATTGATTCAAACAACAATGAGGATTTTTCAGACGAAAGAATTCTTGAATTTGAATATCCGGTAAGTAAGGAAAAGGAAGAGGAAATGGAAAAATCCACACCGGTCATCACTGCAGATTTTGAATATTACCAGGGAGGGAAAATAACTGCAATGAATGCTAATTTGCAACCAAGTCCTTATCGAGGTTCTTTAGGATTAACTTATAACACAGATAATGTGGTTGAAAAAAAGTATGATCTTTTTATCAGTTTCCCCGAGCATCGATACGGCCAGGTTAAAATCAACCATTCAAAATATGATATCTATGTTTCAAATAGATTTTCCGGCATTCAATACAGCAAACAAAGAGCTGCTATATTCGTTTGTAAAAGTGGAGAGAAGCCCTCTGAAATTAAAGGCGATTTACCTTTGCAAATTGGTGACATATTCAATACCGGTAAACAAGATTATTCATTAGACAAGATATCACTTTGGGGTGATACGCTGAATCTCAAATATGTTGGCGAAAACACCCATCCTGAAGGGTTCATCGAAGGGCTCCGTGTCCCTAAATTCATTTCCCAAAAACTCGATCATTCTGAATTCTCACTGAAGGATTACCCTGATAAATTCATTCTTCTGGATTTTTGGGGAACCTGGTGTAATCCTTGTATTAAATCGATTCCGGATATTAAAGCCATTCATCAAGATTTCAAGGATAAAAACTTGGTTTTGGTTAGTGTGGCCTTTGATACGGATGCCAAAAAAGTAGCTCAATTTGTCAATGACCAACAAATGGACTGGGAACATGTTTTTGTCAATCAAAAGAGCGAGGATAAAACCAATATTGTTGAAAAGCTGAGAGTTACCTCTTTTCCGACAACGATTCTAATTGCACCTGATGGGTTAATACTCGCACGAAATAAACCTTTGGCAGAACTTAGAAAGATTCTAAATGAAAAACTAAAATAGAATTCATTTGGATATCCAATGGTTGATACTGGATACTGTGGAAAATTTCTGATTTCACTCATCCTTCACGCACCGGACGGAGAATGCAGTGAAATCACTTCGACCCCAGTCTAAGCGGTAGGAGGACACAGACAGATTGAATGCAGAAGCCTCAGCTTCCCAAAACCAGGCACCATCGCCCATCGAAGCACAATAACCATGGCTTCCCGGTCCACCATGGTATATTGCAAAGTCACGATACCCTCCAGGTAGTGCGTTAAACCCACTTAAGTTATTCCCGTTCCTATTATTGCCCAAACTATCACTTGACCAACGTGTCGTTGATTTTAATTTCATGGCAGCATCATTGCCTAAATAGTTTACAAGTTTGACCCATTCAACCTTCAAAGGTAAATGCCAACCCGCGGGGCATGCTTTTGATGGAGAATTGTATAGAACCCCATAGGTATTATAATTGTATGATCGCTTTGCGTCCGAGACTCTGTTGCCTTCATAATCATAAACAAAATAGGAATCAAAACTTCCTTGAGTGGAGGCAGCCGTGACATTGGGCAGATAAGCTAAGTTCTCCGCCATCCAAACCTGACTGCCGATCTTGATCCATTTATACTTGTGCCCGTCGCGGGCATCAGTGAAGGTGCCGGTGGAATCTAAGACGGTAATTTTTACACTGTCAGCATCCCTTTCATCCGCCAGATCCTTAATCTGCAGGTTAATAAAATATACCCCCGGGACCTTTGGAGCAATCCACTTAGTGGGATTTTCCTTAGTGGGGTTCCCGGAAATAAGCAGCTTACCGTAAGAACAATTCCAAAGAACTATAAGAGCGTCTTTCTTATCAGGATCATCATAGGTGAATAGCAGATTGGTCGTTTCACCAATATAAATTGAATCTGGTTCGGCATAAAGGCTAACGATAACCGGTGGAGTGTTCTTGGAGCAGGAAAAGCTCACAACCAGAAGGACGATGATGGGCAGTATGTTTTTCATGGCATTAGTTTTCATCCTTCACACAGCGGACGGAGAAACCTTCCAGATTTTCAATTGACTTCCGGTTAACCCCAATAAATGATTTCCCGTAAAGGTCATAAGCGTAAAAACTCCTGCATAAGTTTGAACTGTATGAAGGAGAAAGATAGACTGCACTCTCACCAGCCGTGCCAAAATACCAAAACCAATCATAAGTGGATCCCCCACCATGTTCATAATAGATTAATCCTCCTGGCACAGCATTGAACCCGCTGCTGTTATTGCCGGCCCACACGATATCAGACATCAGACTCAACGCAACACTCCTTGAGTTTACATACCCCCGGTCAAATAGTTCGGCTGTCGACGGATCCATACCCAGAAAAATTTCAAGTGTTTTCCACTCCTCATCGGTCGACAAATGCCATCCTTTCGGGCAGGCTTTTTGAGCGGATTCATGACCATAAAGGACTCCATATTTTTTGAAATTGGAAGTTTGCTTTGCCTCGACTGTCGAGGAGCCATAGTCCTGGTAACCATTTACATAATATCCTGAAGGATTCCCGAGCGAAGAAGAAACATAAGGCAGATATGCCAGGTTTTCCGCCATCCAGATCTGATTGCCTATTTTCACCCACTTATAGGTGTGACCGTCGCGCAAATCGGTGAAAGTACCTGGGCGATCGATTACCACAATCCCGATTCTATCGACACCTACCATAGATTTCTGTTTGTCGGAAATGCTAAGCTGTATAAAGTAATCTCCCGGAATTTTGGGTGCAATCCACCTTTCGATCCGGCTAAATGAATCCGGAACAAATTTACCAGATCGACTTGTCCATTGAATATAAATGCTATCGCCCTCAGCATCAAAATAGTCGAAGCTGAGTTTGACTGTATCGCCGGGAAAAACAGAATCACGGTCGACACTAATGCTTTTAATGACGGGTGGAGTATTCTCCGAAGGGGGCGTACATTTTTCAATCGAAAGGACCATGGCTGTCACCAGAAGGAATACTGTCAGCCGTTTCATGCT
The DNA here is from genome assembly GCA_903851365.1 of uncultured Bacteroidota bacterium. Classification (GTDB taxonomy): domain Bacteria; phylum Bacteroidota; class Bacteroidia; order Bacteroidales; family UBA12481; genus UBA12481. Next base: position 65,681 of record CAINOB010000062.1, on the reverse strand, counting down.
TGGTGTGCGTTGGTAGAGTTCCACTAAGGTAGCTAAATAAATTTAAACCTGTCAGCTTTCAAAAAGCTGACAGGTTTAATCGTAGTCTGTACGTTACAATTATCTAACCATATTCTATCCGATCTGATCGACTTTTACGACACGCTGGAATTGATTACCCGATGAAAAACGAATCAGTTATCCTTTAAATACGCCAAAGAGATGAAGGATAACATTGATAGCCTGAGAAAGAAGAATCAGTGCAATTATTATTATTACCATCTTCTTCTTATTCGAAGGGATAATATCTCGGGATATCCTATAGATGTAAAGTACGCTTATAGTAGTTACTACAAGATAAATAACTGCTTCAATCATAGATTCTAAGTTTCTTAAAGTAGATTAATTCCCTCTTTCTCGATCTCGGAAATAAAAGGATCACTGCGGTCAGCAGGATTGAAAGTGTGCAGTTCAATGCGGGGGAACTTGATGAGTAGGGTTTTAAAACCTTCGTAATCGATAGCCATGCAGCCAGAAAAATTAGAATCCCAAACGGCCAAATCAATATCTGAGAACTCATTCTGCTTGTTTTTCGCAAATGATCCGAAAAGGTATGCCCTCTGGGGCTTGTACCCAAATGCCCGCAATTCGGATATGAATCGCTTCGATAATTCTATTGCAAACCCTTGATCAGACATTATTAACATCAGTCAACTGCAAAGATAATTACTTAATTCTTTATAATATGATGGGTTCGAACGTGCTTAGTCCTGAAAATTCCCTTCTTCCGCCAAATCCATTGGTCTTGTCTGATGAGGAAATTCTTGAATACTTCCCTTATGTCGGTGCAATCGGTATCGAGCAGCTTAAGCTTGATTTAATGGTGGTAACAGAGATTCTGTTCAAGTTTGCACAAAATAAAAAACCTGTCAGCTTTCTGAAAGCTGACAGGTTTAATCGTAGCGGGGACAGGACTTGAACCTGTGACCTTTGGGTTATGAGCCCAACGAGCTACCAACTGCTCCACCCCGCATTGTTTGCGGTCACAAAGATAATATAATTTCGCTTATGTTATCAACTTAAAGTAAATTTAATTGATGCCGCAAAATGCCGCGGTCAGGGACGGGGTTCCCACCTTCGCGGGGATGACAACTCTATCGATCTTTCTTTCGTCTGTCGGTCTTCTTCTTCGTCCCCCGATCTTCTTCTCCGTCTTCCAATCTTTCTTCCTATCTTTGCCCGATTAACAATTTCTGCCCCAATGGCCGAGCCGAAGAAAAAACTGGTTCATAAGCTTAAAAGCAAGTACCGCCTGGTAATCATGCGTGAAACCTCCTTTGAGGAAGTTTGGCAGATGAAACTTTCACGGATGAACGTGATCAATGCACTAGCCATTTCAATTACTATCTATACCCTGATCGTGATCATGCTGGTGATATATACCCCTCTGAAACAATTGGTGCCTGGGTATCCAAAAGCTGAAATGACGCGTAATATCCGCCTGAATGCTTTACGCCTCGATTCACTTGATTATCAACTGTCACTCAAGGATCAGTTTATCGAAAACCTCATCACCATAGTCAATGGCGGTCAGCCAAAAACGCACAGTACCGATGAGGGCACTGCCAAAATCGCTACACACCAGATCTCTGACGACCGCTCGGCAGAGGATTCACTGCTCCGCATGGATGTGGAAAAAGCCCAACGATTTAACCTGAATCCTGAAAATGCCACCGCAGAAAACAGAAGCCTTAACCAGCTCTATTTTTTCCCGCCTGTCCGTGGTTTGGTCATGGCACACTTCGATTATGCCAATCATCATTATGGAGTGGATATCGCCACCGCAAGTAACCAGGGAATAAAAGCAGTGCTCGACGGAACTGTGATCTTTTCCGACTATACCACCGAAACCGGATTTACTGTCCAGATACAACATGACAACAACCTGGTATCAGTATATAAACACAATAAAGAGTTGTTTAAAAAGGTGGGCGACCGGGTAAAAGCAGGTGAAGTGGTCGCTACCGTGGGAAATACGGGCGAACTGACTACCGGTCCGCATTTGCATTTTGAATTGTGGCACCTGGGCCGGCCCCTTAATCCTGAACACTTTATCGCATTCGAATAATGAAGAGGATCGCTATCCTGGGATCGACCGGCTCCATAGGCCGGCAAACTCTCGAGGTGATCGCAAATCATCCGGTCGATTTTGCCGTTGAAGTCCTCACCGCCCGATCAAATTATAAACTTCTTATCGAACAGGCAGCCCGCTTTTTGCCGGCAACTGTGGTAATTACCGATCATAGCCATCTGGAAAAGGTAAAAACTGCACTCTCGGGTTTGCCGATCACCGTAGGTGGCGGACAGGAAGCGCTCGAGCAAGCTGTAACCGGTGATCGAGTGGATATGGTGCTGGCTGCAATGGTGGGATTTGCCGGACTGATACCGGTTATCCAGGCGATAAAAGCCGGCAAGCAGATTGCCCTGGCCAACAAGGAAACCCTGGTGGTAGCCGGCGAACTAGTGACTCGGCTGGCAAGCGAAAATAAAGTCGACCTGCTTCCTGTGGATTCTGAGCATAGCGCTATTTTTCAATGCCTCATGGGCGAACAGCATGCCGAGGTGGATAAGATCTATATCACCGCTTCCGGGGGTCCGTTCCGGAACCTGGACATCAAGGCTCTCGAAAAAGTTACCTTTCATGATGCACTGAAGCATCCCACCTGGAACATGGGTGCAAAGATCACCATCGATTCAGCATCACTCATGAATAAGGGCCTCGAAGTGATCGAAGCCCGCTGGCTGTTTAATCTCAGGCATGAACAGATCGATGTGATTGTGCATCCTCAGTCGATCGTACATTCACTGGTGCAGTTCTGCGACGGTTCCCTCAAGGCTCAGCTGGGTCTTCCGGATATGCGCCTGCCGATTTTATATGCCATGAGCTACCCTCAACGGTTAAACGGGCTCTTCCCGAAATTTAATTTTACCGATTATCCCTGCCTTACCTTCGAAGCTCCGGATCCGGTGAGGTTCCCGAACCTGGCAATAGCACTCGAAGCTATGCGCATCGGAGGAAATATGCCCTGCATCATGAATGCCGCAAACGAAATCGCTGTGGAGGCTTTCCTCAGTGATCGCCTGGGCTTCTACGGGATGACCAAAATAATTGAAAAGACTCTCCAAAAAGCAACATTTTTACCGGTTGCCGGTTTATCTGAATATATTGAATCCGACCGGGAGGCCCGGTCCATTGCCTCATCATTTGTATAAAAAATTTCATCAATGGTAGTCCTGATTAAAGCCGCTCAATTGCTGTTAAGCCTCTCACTGCTAGTCATTATACATGAATTCGGCCATTTTATTTTTGCCCGGATTTTTAAAACTCGGGTCGAGAAATTCTACCTTTTTTTCGATCCATGGTTCTCCCTGTTTAAAATCAAGCGGGGAGAAACTGAGTATGGTATCGGCTGGCTGCCACTTGGCGGATATGTCAAGATCTCGGGTATGATCGATGAATCCATGGACAAGGAAGCCATGAAACTGCCTCCGCAACCCTGGGAATTCAGGGCAAAACCATCGGGTCAGCGACTCCTGATCATGCTCGGCGGAGTATTGTTCAATATCCTGCTGGCTTTCCTCATCTACTCCATGATGCTGTTGGCCTGGGGCGAAAATTATCTGCCAACAAAAAACATGAAATTTGGTATTATTTGCGATACCCTGGCACTGAATATCGGCCTTCAGCACGGCGATAAAATTCTTACGGTAGATAACCGTGAGGTAGAGGATTTCAAGGATGTCGTACCTGAGATTGTCTATAAAAAGGCTAAAACAATTCAGGTGGAACGGAATGGTCAGAAAGTTGATGTTAGCGTTCCCGACAATTTTGTGAGCCAGTTTATTGAGAAAAAGAGCTTCATCTATTATGCCTATCCATTTGTTATATCGGATTTTATGGCGGGCTATCCGGCGAAAGAAGCCGGGATGCAGGTTAATGACAGGATCGTCGGGATCAATGGACAGAAACTGCCGTTCTTCGATCTGTTCTTCATGGAACTGAAAAAGCATGTCGGCGATTCGGTCATCATCAATGTTGACCGGAACGGTACCCTGCTGAATTTTCCGCTTGTTGTGCCCAAGGATGGCAAGATCGGCGCTTATCGCAAAGATCCGGAATCGTTTTTTGAGCAGAAGGAAATCAGGTATGGATTTTTTGCCTGTTTCCCTGCCGGTATAAAAAAGGGGGTGACAACCATTTCTTCTTATCTGAAAGATCTGAAAATGATTTTTAGCCCAAAAACTGGAGCCTATAAATCACTTGGCGGATTTATTGCCATCGGCAAGATTTTCCCGTCAGCCTGGGACTGGCATAAATTCTGGAATATGACGGCATTGCTCTCCATCATGCTGGCAGTGCTGAATATTTTACCTATCCCTGCTCTTGATGGCGGTCATGTCTTTTTCCTCGGATTTGAGATCATCACAGGGAAAAAACCGAATGATAAGTTTATGGAGTATGCCCAGATAGTAGGTATGGTGCTTTTACTGGCACTGGTACTTTACTCAAACGGGAACGATATTATCAAGCTCTTCCATAAATAGCTGGTTTCGCAATCGTGGAGTAAATCCGGCCTCCCGGATAGCTTCGCGCATTCCTGCTGCATCCATTTTGTTTTGTGCTCCGGCCGAGGATACAACATTTTCCTCGATCATCACCGATCCAAAATCGTCGGCTCCGGCATGCAGACACACCTGACCGGCTGGTTTCCCAACAGTCAGCCACGAAGCCTGGATATGGCTGATATTCTGCAATACAATCCTTGACAGCGCTAATAAGCGTATATATTGCCTGATATCCACCGAATTGCGGATATTCATCTCTTCGCGTAAAACCGTCCCTTCATCCATGAATGGCCACGGTACAAAATTCAGAAAGCCAAGGCTGTCCTCCGGCTTTTCCGCCTGAAGATCACGGATCCTGAACAGGTGCTCAACCCGCTCTTCGAGGGTTTCCACATGGCCAAACATCATGGTGGCCGAGGTGGGCAACTTCATGCGGTGAGCAACGCGCATCACTTCCAGCCAATCTTCGGTGCCGCATTTCCCCTTCGAAACGATGCGGCGCACACGGTCAACCAGGATCTCGGCTCCTGCTCCCGGAAGGGAATCCAAACCAGCCTTTCGCAGCTCCCTGAGCACATTCGAAAAATCTGTCTGTTCCATTTTTGCCAGATGAACAATCTCCGGCGGTCCGAGTGCATGAAGTTTTAATGCGGGATACTCACTCTTGAGTTCACGAAATAGTGATAGGTAATAATCCAGTCCCAGCGTGGGATGCATGCCTCCCTGGAGAAGTAGCTGACGACCGCCCAGCTTAAAAAGGTGGTCGATCTTTTCGCGATACTGGTCCATCGTGGTGATATAGGCATCATCATCCTGTCCACGTCGGCAGAAATTGCAGAATTTACAGAATGAAACACAAACATTGGTCAGGTTGACATTACGGTCAATTATCCAGGTAACAACCGGTTCGGGATGCAGTTTTAACCTGATCTGATGCGCGGTTTCCATCAATTCGCCGTCACTTGCATTCAGATAAAGAAACACCGCTTCGTCGTGCCTCAGCCATTCTCCATCGTAAGCCTTTTGGGCTAAATCACTTGTGTTGATCATCTTTCTATGGTTCTGCTGCCGCAATTTAGGCTAATTGTCAGGCTCTCCCATCCGTTTGGGTCAGATTTTTTTAACTTTACGGCCTTAAATCCGTTATTCCCTTATGTTACTGTATAATTGCGACCTGATCCTGCCAACTCAGAACCGGATATTGGCTTTTACCGGTGCCGATGAGGTGCGGGCTCATGACTGGCCCGATGCAGAAAAGGAATACATCAGTCTTTGTCTCGATAATAATCTTCGACTGATCCTGGTTAACCGGTTCGGTTACTTTGATGTTATCGTGATTCCCGATCCGGCAAAGAAGGGTGACGCCCTGCTGGAGAACTGGAGAACCAGCGGTTTCGAGTTACATGATATCGTCTGCCGGAATAAATGGTCGGAGATGGTTATAGTTGATCATACCGGACAAGCCGGATGGATTGAGGCTCTGGCCGAGGGGATTGCACTGAGTAATTACCAGTTTCTGAAGTATTATTCAAAGCCGGAAGATAAACAGCACTCCTTTAATCGCCTGGGAATCCTGAATTGCGACCCGGCCATGATCAGGCGTCTGAATGCAAGAATCCAGGCTGTCAACATCACCCGCGACCTGGTAAATGAACCTGTTTCCTACCTGAATGCTCCTCAGCTTGGCGAGGACCTGGCAGCGTTATGCCATGAAACGGGAATTTCGGTGGAGATACTCGATAAAACACAGATAGAATCGCTGCGGATGGGCGGCCTGCTGGCTGTCAACCGGGGTAGCATTGACCCACCCAGATTTATTATTTTAAGCTGGGAACCGGAGCATGCGGTCAATCTGGCACCGCTTGTTCTAGTAGGTAAAGGGGTGACTTTCGATACCGGTGGATTGAGCATCAAACCCACTGCCGGCAGCATGGACGAAATGAAATGCGATATGGCCGGAGCCGCCGCGGTAGCCGGTACCATGATCGGTTTGGCACGCATGGGTGTGCCGGTACGCACGATCGGCCTGATACCGGCGACGGATAACAGGCCCGATGGCAATGCCTATGCTCCGGGCGATGTGATCAGGATGCATGATAATACTACCGTTGAAGTTCTTAATTGCGATGCTGAGGGCAGGCTGATACTGGCCGATGCCCTGAGCTATGCCTCAAAATATGAGCCTGGACTTGTTGTCGATCTGGCTACTTTAACCGGTTCGGCGCAGGTAGCCATCGGATCACAGGGCTCAGTAATCATGGGCACCGCTCCCGATGATACCTTTAATCAGCTGATCGAAGCCGGATTTTCCGTGCATGAAAGATTAGTCAGGTTTCCACTCTGGGATGATTATGCCAAGCTGATAGAATCGGAAATTGCCGACCTGAAAAATATCGGCGGACGGAATGCCGGTGCAATTACTGCCGGTAAATTCCTTGAACACTTTACAAAATATCCCTGGATACATATCGATATCGCCGGAACGGCCTTTTTACCCACCCGCGACAGTTATCGTGGAATTGGCGGAACAGGCACCGGTGTCAGGTTATTACTCGATTTCATTACGAAATATTACAAATTGTAGGAACACATTATGGAGGAACAAAGAATACGGGTAGGAATTACCCAGGGTGATATCAACGGGATCGGGTATGAAGTGATAATCAAAGCGCTGATGGACCCGAGAATTCTTGATGTCTGCACACCAGTGGTGTACGGTTCGCCAAAAGTTCTTGCCTATCACCGGAAAGCTCTGAATATTCCAAATTTTAGTTTGAACAGCGTGGCCACCGCCCGGGAAGCTAATCCCCGGAGAGCCAACCTGATCAATTGCCTGGATGATAATGCACGCGTAGAACTGGGAAAAGCCTCCGGTTATGCCGGTGAAGCAGCGTTTATCTCACTCGAGATGGCTGTTGCCGATCTTATTGAACATCAGATAGATCTGCTCGTTACGGCACCAATTAACAAGCATACCATCCAGAGTAAGGATTTTAATTTTGCGGGCCACACCGAATATCTGCAGGAAAAACTTTCATCTGGCGATGTCCTGATGCTTATGGTGAGTGAATATCTGAAAGTGGGTGTTGCCACGGGCCATATACCGCTATCCCAGGTGCCGGAAGCCATCACTACTGAACTGCTGCTTTCGAAGTTGCGTATTCTCGACCATTCATTGCGCCGTGATTTTGATATCGGAACACCGCGGATCGCGGTTCTGGGATTAAATCCTCATTCGGGCGACGAAGGATTGCTCGGGAATGAGGAGCGCGACATTATCAAGCCTGCCCTCGAGATTGCACGTCAGGAAAATATTATGGCACTCGGACCTTATGCTGCCGACGGATACTTTGGATCAGGCTTGTATCAGAAATTTGATGCCGTACTGGCAATGTACCATGATCAGGGACTGGCTCCGTTTAAAGCGCTTTCATTCGATACCGGGGTGAATTATACTGCCGGCCTGCCATTTGTCCGCACTTCGCCGGCCCATGGCACAGCTTATGAAATTGCCGGTCTCGACAAAGCCAGCGCTGATTCTATGCGACAGGCAATATACATGGCTGTTGATATTTATAAATCACGTAAAGCAAATCGCGAACTTCAAAAGAACGCTCTCGGAGCACTTTAATTTTCATCCGGTGTTGTATGGCTATCTATGAGTATATATCGGGAAATCTTGTTGAATTAACACCTGCCATTGCAGTGGTGGATCAGGGGGGGATAGGGTATCTTATTCAGATATCGCTTCAAACTTATGCTACCCTGCGTGGAAAACAGAAAGTTGTACTTCTTACCGAAGAGGTTATCCGGGAGGATTCGCATACCATATTTGGCTTTGCTTCGGCAGAAGAACGTGAGATGTTCAGGCTCCTGATCACAGTGAGCGGCATCGGACCCAATACTGCCCGAATGATGCTCTCCTCGCTGACAACGCCGGATATCCGGAGAGCTGTTCAAACGGACAATGTCAATCTCCTGAAAAGCGTGAAAGGTGTTGGTGTGAAAACTGCACAGCGGGTAATTATCGATCTGAGGGATAAAATCGGAAAAACGGAAGAAGCTGGGGGTATTTTGCAGGATCAGGGCAATACCTCTAAAGATGAAGCGTTATCTGCTTTGGTTATGCTTGGTTTCGGCCGTAACGAATCAGTTAAGGCACTGGATCAGATTCTTAAGGAAAATCCGTTAAACGGAGCCGAAGAGCTTGTCAAGCTGGCCTTGAAAAAACTTTAATTGTATCCGGAACCTCTATGCAGTATAGACCATCGATTCAGAAACTGATCATCCTTATTATCGCTGCGATACTTCTGGTGTTACCGGGAGCCCTTTCTGCACAGATTAAAAAGCCAGCTGCCATAAAGAAGCAGGTTGCCGATACCACACGCCGTGATACCAGCTCAACGATGCATTATCCTGTTCCCCGCCTGTTCGGCAATCCTTTTTTATCGTCCACCACGCAGTCTCCTCTTTACCTGAAGGATCCGAAAAATATCAGCTCAACCATCGAGTTTGATCCCGATAAAAATGATTATAAATTCCAGAATAAACTAGGTGACAAAACCTTTGGCGATCCCTATTACCTTACTCCGACGCAATACCAGAAGTACGACCTTACCAAATCGGTGAAGGATTACTGGAAACAGCGGGTGGGAGGGGAGCAGTTTCAGTCGCAGCAAGGTTTGATCCCGAAATTGTATATCGGCGGTGAGGCGTTCGACAGGATCTTTGGTTCTAACGTTATATCCATTAAGCCTCAGGGATCTGCTGAGCTTACTTTTGGTGTTCAGATCAATAAAACGGATAACCCTGCGCTGCCTGAAAAAGTAAGGAAAAACACAACCTTTGATTTCAATAATGAGATCCAGATGAATGTCACCGGCCAGATCGGGGACAAAATGGAACTCGGAATCACCTATAATACTAAAGCAACTTTCGATTTTGAGAATAAAACACGTATTGCCTATACTGGTAAGGACGATGAGATTCTCCGGAAAGTGGAAGCCGGTAATGTTAGCCTCCCGTTAACCGGGTCACTTATTACCGGCAGCCAGAGCCTTTTTGGTATAAAAACCGAGATGCAGTTTGGGCGCCTGACCATGACATCCATCTTCTCCCAGCAACAGGGAAAAACACAGTCAATTGATGTGCAGGGTGGGGGCGTGGCCAATAATTTTGAGATTCATGCCGATGAGTATGAATCCAATAAACACTTCTTCCTATCCCATTATTTCAGGGATAATTACGACCAGGCACTGAGAAACCTGCCGGTGATCAAGTCGGGAATTAATATCACCCGTATTGAGGTTTGGATTACCAACAAGAATAGCAACTTCAATGAATCGCGTAATGTGGTTGCCTTTATGGACCTTGCAGAAGGCACTACTTCCACCGGAACGAATATTTTCAATACCAGTTTTGTGAAGTATCTGGGACCGGGCCGTTACCCAAGCAATAAACTTAATGACCTGTATGATAATCTGGTAACCAACTATTCCGGCATTCGTGATATCGGCCAGGTAAATGGTGTGCTTACGCCATTGGCCTCCTACGGATTTCTTGGCGGTCAGGATTATGAAAAAATCGAGAATGCCCGCCGTCTGACCCCTGAGGAATATCAACTGAATGCCAAGCTGGGTTATATCTCCCTTAACCAGCAATTGGGATCGGATGAGATACTTGCCGTCGCCTATGAATATACCGTTGGTGGCCAGGTATACCGTGTTGGTGAATTTTCAGGGGAGTTAAACCAGGATGCAAAATCAGATGCTCCCTCGCTGATCCTTAAGTTGTTGAAAGGGACCAATCAAACACCTCTCTTGCCGACCTGGAACCTGATGATGAAGAATATTTATTCTGTCGGAGCCAGTCGCCTGAATAAAGAGGAGTTTGTTTTCGATGTCCTTTACCAGAACGATAAAACTGGTAATGCGATCAATTACATTCCTGAAGGGGCTATCAACGGAAGGATTTTACTCGGTGTTTTAAATCTTGATAACCTTAACTCACAACTCGATCCTCAGCCGGACGGAATATTTGACTTTATTGATCAGGTAACCATAAATGCAACGAAGGGCAGGATAATTTTCCCGGTTCTGGAGCCTTTCGGTTCTTTTTTGAGGACTAAGATCGAGGCGGGTAATCCGGATAATAAAAAAATTGCAGACCAGTACGTTTTCGAGGAATTGTACACGCAAACTCAAACTGTTGCCAAGCAAACTGCCGATAAGAATAAGTTTCTCATGCGGGGATCCTATAAATCCTCCTCTTCCTCGGAGATCAGGCTGAATGCCATGAATATTCCCCAGGGTAGCGTAATTGTGACCGCCGGGGGAATGAAACTTACCGAGAACTCTGATTTTACGGTCGACTATACTATGGGTACCGTAAAAATCATTAACCAGGGTTTGCTGGAATCAGGTACCCCGATCAAGATTTCGCTGGAGGACCAGTCGAACTTTGCCGTACAGTCGAAATCGATGGTTGGTACTCACCTGGAGTACAAATTTAACAAGGACATTGCCCTTGGCGGTACCATTCTTCACCTGAGCGAACGGCCATTGACAAATAAAGTCGACATGCTGAACATTCCTGTCTCCAATACGATCTGGGGAATGAATGCTAACTACCGAAAAGAAGCTCCTTGGCTGACCCGTTTTATCGACAAGCTGCCGCTTATACAGACCAAAGAAAAATCGGTCATCACCTTTAACGGTGAATTTGCCGATCTGATACCGGGACACTCAAAAGTGATCAATGCCCCCGGATCAAAAGGGGGTGAGGTTCTGATTGACGATTTCGAGGGCAGTGAGACCAGCTATCCTTATAACCAGCGTCAGAACTGGGTTTTGGCGAGCACTCCGGCCGGGCAGACAGATCTCTTTCCGGAGGCAGCTTTAAGTAATGATCTTGCTTATGGATATAACCGTGCCAAGCTTGCATGGTATAATATCGATCCATTATTCCTTCGCAATAATTCATCAACCCCGACCTCCATAGCCAACGACGCGGCACAGCAAAACAGTCATTTCACCAGGGAGATACAGGAACAGGAAATTTTCCCGTATAAGGAAAGTCCACAAAATATTCCGGTTTCATTGCAGGTGCTGAATTTTGCGTTTTACCCGAATGAGAGGGGCCCTTACAATTATGATGCTCTTGGTTCACAATATTCTGCCGGTCTCGATAATCAGGGGTTCCTGCGTTCGCCGCAGAATCGCTGGGGTGGGATCATGACAAAACTGACGACCAATGATTTTGAGGAAGCCAACGTGGAATACCTGGAATTCTGGCTTATGGATCCTTACGTTGAGGATGAAAAGAAGCAGGTCACCCGCGACGATCGGGATCCTTCCCTCTTTTTTAACCTTGGGAACGTGTCGGAAGATATCCTGAAAGACGGGCGAAAATTCTTTGAAAACGGGCTCAGTGGGGGAAGTACCCTGAATTATGTTGATTCAACTGCCTGGGGCCGTGTTCCGGTGACACAATCCTTTGTCAACGCATTTGATAATGACCCAAATTCAAGGGTGCTTCAGGATGTCGGATTCGATGGACTAAGTGATGCCGACGAGCGTACCTTCTTTTCAAAATATCTGGATAAACTGCAGCAGGTAGTCGATCCGTCAGCTCCAAAATACCAGGAAGCGCTCGCCGACCCGTCGGGCGATGACTATCACTATTTCAGAGGCTCCGACTATGATGAAATCAAATTGGGGATTCTCGACCGTTATAAAAAGTTTAACGGGATGGAAGGAAACTCACTGGCGGCTGAGCAATCGAAAGAGTCTTATCCTACCCAATCCACCTCACTTCCTGATGTCGAGGATATAAACCTTGATAATACGCTGAACGAATCGGAATCTTATTTTCAGTATAAGATCAGCATGCGCAAATCCGATTTCGCGATCGGCAAGAATTTCATCACCGATGCTATTGTCGGGAAAAATAAGCAGGGCGACCCTGTTACCTGGTATCAGTTTAAAGTTCCGATTTATGAACCGCAGAAAGCAGTCGGTAGTATTCAGGACTTTAAGTCGATCCGCTTCATGAGAATGTTTGTCAAGGGATTCGGGGAGCCTGTAATTATGCGTTTTGCCACCCTTGAGCTGGTTCGTGGTGAGTGGAGAAAATATAATCTCAGCCTGCTTGAAGGTGGCGAACATCTAAGCACCCCTGAGTATACCCGTGGGAAATTTGAGATCTCCTCAGTAAGTATCGAGGAAAATGGTAACCGGTACCCAGTGAATTATGTTCTGCCTCCGGGAATCGTCCGTACCACTGATCCTTCAAATCCGCAAATGATTCAGAAAAATGAGAAGGCTATTGCGTTTGGTGTAACAGATCTGGAAGATGGCGATGCCCGGGCTGCATATACCACTCAGCGGCTCGATATGAGACAATACCAGCGCCTGCAGATGTTTGTGCATGCGGAGGCTGTCGACGAAACAAAACTTAAAAATGGGGACCTGAGAGCCTTTATGCGCATAGGCTCCGATTATACTCAGAACTATTATGAATACGAGATTCCGCTTAAACTCACCCCTCACCTGATTCCACCGATGAAGTATGATCAGGTAAGCGCTGCCGACCGGACGATCGTATGGCCGGATGAAAACGGGTTCAACATTGACTTGGCGGTTTTTCTGCAGTTGAAGCAGGCACGTAATGATGCCATGAGGTTGGCCGGATCGGATGTTACTCAGGATACACACTTTACCCAGTACGACGGAACAAACAGAATTATCGTGGTAGGAAATCCTAACCTGAGCAACGTAAGGACTATCATGATCGGTATCCGCAATCCTTCCAAAGCTGGTAATACGATGGCCGACGACGGACTCCCGAAAACGGCAATTATCTGGATGAACGAACTTCGTCTGACTGATTTCAATGAAGCCGGCGGATGGGCAGCTAACGGAAGACTCTCTGCAAACCTCGCCGATCTGGGTAACCTTTCCTTGGCCGGAAATACAAGTGTGCCGGGATTCGGCAGCATTGACAAAAAAGTGGATGAGCGCAGCCGTGAGCAAGTTGTGCAGTATGATATGTCAACAAGCCTTCAGTTAGGTAAACTGTTTCCGAAAAATGCCGGAGTACAGCTGCCGATGTATGTTGCTTACTCAGAAATAAGCCGCAATCCGCAGTATAACCCGATGGATCCGGATATACCACTGCAGGCAGCTTTGGATAACGCCAAGAATAAACAGCAAAGAGATAGCATCCTGTATATTTCGCAGGATTATAGTCGCCGGAAAAGCATAAACTTCAATAACGTCAGGATCGAACCTAACAGTGGTGCAGCTATGCGCAAGGATCCGAAAATCTGGAGTATTTCCAACTGGTCCCTGTCTTATGCGTACACCGAAGCTTTTGCACGAAACATTAAAACGGAGTCGAATCTCGCCAAGAGTTATAATGGAGGGATCAACTATGTTTACTCCTCCAATAACCTGAAACCCTGGGAACCGTTCAAGAAAGTTACCAAACTCGATAAACCGGCGTTTAAGCTGATCAAGGACTTTAACTTTTACTATTCCCCCTCAATGATCAGTTTCAGGACAAATATGTCGCGGCGATACAACGAGGTGCAATTGCGAAATGTTGCCGAACCAGGTGTTAAGCTGGCGCCAACCTATAATAAGAACTTTACCTGGAACCGGAATTTTGATGTGAAATGGGATCTGACCAGGAACCTTAAAATTGATTTTTCGAATTCCAATATTGCCAGGATTGATGAGCCGGACGGCGCAATTACCAAAGGATTACCTGATTACCAGCAGAAACGTGACAGTATTGTGAACAATATTCTGGCTTTTGGCCGGCCAACACAGTATCACCATACCATTACGGCGTCATACATGATTCCGATAAACAAGATTCCTCTTTTCAACTGGCTATCTGCAAATGCCGCTTATCGTGTTGAATATGACTGGTCGGCCGGACCAATCACTGCCGATACAATCAGACTGGGGAACACCATTCAGAACGACGGTAGTCTTCAATTAACCGGATCGGCGACGATGCAGAGTCTTTATAATAAGATTTCCTATCTGAAAAAGATTGATGACAAGTATAAGCGCCGCCAAAATACAACCCAAGCTAAACCCACTAAAACATCTAAATTTGAGGCAGATAAGATCAGCCTTAAAGCAGGTGTCGGCAAAATAATTGTCCACGATCTGGCCACAAAGGATGTCAAGGTGAAATTCTATGATCAGAATAACCGCGTTATCGAGGTTGAGACGGTTGTGGTGACTGACAGGAGGATCAAGATCACCAGCGATAAGGATGTTCCCGGGGGGCATATTGAAGTGGAAGGTACCGTTTCGGTGAAGGATAGTCCATTCATATTGGTTACCGACAATTTCCTTAGGTTGCTGATGGGAGTCAAGAACCTGTCATTAAACTATTCGGGGGACAATGGAACTTTCCTGCCGGGATTTATGCCTGAGCCGAAAATATTCGGAATGAAAAAAATGTCGGGCATAGAGGCACCGGGATTAGGATTCATTTTTGGATTACAGAATCCGACATTTGGTGATTTTGCTGCAGCCAATGGCTGGATAACCACCGATTCAACACTTAATGAGGCGTATACAAATTCCGTGAATAATTCATGGCGCTTCTCCTCGAGTGTTGAGCCATTTACTGATTTTCGTCTGACCATTGAAGCTGCCCATACAACCAGTCAGAATATTGAGCAATTCTATATCTATGGTGGTGATGGTAAGTTCGCGGCAAAAAACGTCATGTACAAGGGTAACTTTTCGATGACGGTGATGACCATTGGGACCGCTTTTGAAAAAATCACCGCAGCTGATGGCTACACTTCCGCAACGTTCGAGAAATTTAAAAACAACCGGATCATAATTTCAAAACGTCTTGCCGCACAGCGAATCAGCCAGCAGGTATCCGGCAGTCGACCATATAATCCCGATGCTGGTACCACACCAGGCTTCGCGGATGGTTACGGACCTACCGACCTGGAGGTTTTGATTCCCGCATTTATGGCAGCTTATTCCAATGTTAATGCTAATGCAGTCAGCCTGGAACCAATGCCCGGAGTATTGAGCATGATGCCAAACTGGCATATTCAGTATACGGGACTGGAGCGGCAGCCATTCATTAAGAAATACCTGAAGCAGCTGAGTATCAACCATCAGTACAGAAGTACCTATTCGGTCGGTAATTATACAACCAACCTATATTATAATCCTGATGAGCAGGATGGGCTGAACTATATCAGGGATGCACAGGAAAACTTCCTTCCTTCGCGTGAAATCGGAAGTATCAGTATTTCTGAGTCCCTGAGTCCATTAATCGGCTTTGATGCACTCCTGCAGAATAGTTTTCAGGCGAGGGTTGAGATAAAGAGGAACAGAAACCTGACACTGAGTTTGAACAACAATCAGCTGATGGAAAATCGTTCAAACGATATCGTGATCGGAACGGGTTATCGGTTTGAGCAGGTGCCGGTGACAATCAAGGCCGGAGGAAATCAGAAAAAATTCCAGTCCGATCTTGACCTGAGGTTCGATTTATCGATACGCGACAACATTGTTATTATGCGTAAACTGGAGGAGGATGTGAATGTTCCAACGTCAGGGTCAACAGCAATAACAGCCAAATTTACAGCTGGTTACCGATTAAGCAGCCGATTTGAATTAAAGTTCTACTACGATCAATTAATTAACAAGCCGATCGTACAGACCTCATACCCAACGGCTACCACAAAGATCGGCTTTAACCTGAGATTTACTTTGGCCAATATGTAGGCTTTTTCTTAAATTTGGACCAGAAAAGAGAACACAAACTAAAGAAACATAAACCATGAACGTACCTCAGGATTTAAAATTCACCCAGGATCACGAATGGATCCGTGTTGAAAAGGATTTTGCATTCGTCGGTGTTACTGACTATGCCCAGTCGAACCTTGGTGACATTGTATTTTTGGAAATCGAAACAGTTGGCGAAACACTGGCAAAAAGCGAAGCTTTCGGAAATATTGAAGCTGTTAAAGCGGTCGAAGAATTGTATATGCCTGTTTCCGGCGAAGTCCTGGAAGTGAATGCAGCACTGGAAACCAGCCCGGAAGTGGTTAACAAGGATCCATATGGCGAAGGCTGGATGGTGAAGATTAAAGTTACCGATCCTTCGGAACTCGACGGATTACTCGACGCTGCTGCCTACACAAAATTGATTTCGTAGTAAGGCTAAAATATCAATGGCCGCGGGTTTTAACCCGGGGTTAAGAAAAAAAGCCGGTGGGGTTTTCCCTCCGGCCTTTTTTATTCCCCAGACTGAAGTCTGTGGTTAATCAGATTCGCCTATAATCCCCGGGTTGAAACCCAAGGTTATTGATAAGCTCCTTATTGCTTGATTCTTAAGCTTTAAACCTTTGCTTATGCCTTTCTGCCCTCTTGCCCTCTGCCTTAAGAAAATCCTAGAGGGTTTTCTTAACCTCCCTGCTCGTATAGGCCTCAATCATGTCGCCAGCCTGGATATCGTTGTACTTATCGATATTTAAACCGCATTCCAATCCGGAAACCACTTCTTTGGCATCGTCCTTGAAACGTTTCAGCGAGCCGAGCAATCCGTCGTAGACCACAATACCATCGCGGACTATGCGGACTTTCGAAGTCCTGTAAATCTTTCCGTCGCGGACAATACAACCTGCGATGGTTCCAACCTTTGTAATTTTAAAGGCTTCAAGAACTTCGAGTGTTCCGGTGATTTCTTCCTTGATTTCGGGACTGAGCATACCTTCCATAGCTGCGCGGAGCTCATTGATGGCATCGTAAATGATGGAGTACAACCGGATCTCGATTCCTTCTTTTTCAGCCAGTTTGCGGGCATTTAACGAAGGACGGACCTGGAATCCGATTACGATGGCGTTTGATGCGGTAGCCAGCAGAATATCGCTCTCCGAAATCTGTCCGACTGCCTTATGGATGATATTGACCTGAATTTCTTCGGTCGAAAGTTTAATCAGCGAATCCGACAAAGCTTCAATGGAACCGTCGACATCACCTTTAACAATGATATTAAGTTCCTGGAAGTTGCCGATAGCAATTCGTCTGCCGATTTCGTCAAGAGTAATATGTTTACGGGTACGTAATTCCTGCTCACGCTGCAATTGCTCCCTTTTGGTCGCAATTTCGCGGGCTTCGCGTTCAGATTCAATGACATGGAATTTGTCGCCGGCCTGCGGGGCCCCGTTCAGACCAAGAACCATAACTGGTTCCGATGGCGAAGCCGTAATGATGTTTCCGCCACGCTCGTTGAACATGGCCTTAACTTTCCCAAAATAGCTTCCGGCTAGAACAATATCTCCAATTTTTAAAGTTCCACCCTGTACCAGGATAGTATTTACGAAACCGCGACCTTTATCAAGGGCCGATTCGATAACGATACCCAGCGCTTTTTTCTCAGGATTGGCTTTAAGTTCAAGCATTTCTGATTCGAGTAGTACTTTTTCAAGCAGCTCGGCAATACCCATCCCTTTTTTAGCGGATATTTCCTGTGATTGGTATTTGCCTCCCCAGTCTTCGACCAGGTAATTCATTCCTGCCAGCTGTTCCTTGATTTTTTCAGGATTTGCCCCTTCACGGTCAATTTTGTTGATGGCAAAAACCATTGGAACACCTGCTGCTGCTGCGTGGTTGATAGCTTCAATGGTTTGAGGCATGACGGCATCGTCGGCAGCAATCACAATGATAGCCATATCAGCGCCCTGAGCACCACGGGCACGCATGGCAGTAAATGCCTCGTGACCCGGAGTATCGAGGAACGTAATGGTTTTTCCATTATCCAGAACAACCTTGTAGGCTCCGATATGCTGAGTGATACCGCCAGCTTCACCGGCGATAATATTTGTTTTCCTGATGTAATCGAGGAGGGAAGTCTTACCATGATCAACGTGACCCATCACGGTAACTACCGGAGGACGGGGTTTCAGATCGGCTTCATGATCAGTTTCCTGCTCAATGGCTTCCTGAACTTCAACGCTGATAAATTCAACTTCAAAACCGAATTCATCCGCAACAACGGAGATGGTTTCAGCATCCAGCCGCTGGTTTATCGATACAAAAAGTCCGAGGCTCATGCAGGTGGAAATGACTTCATTCACCTGAACATTCATCAGACTGGCCAATTCATTGGCAGTCACAAATTCGGTAACCTTGATTATGTGGCTTTCGAGTTCGGCGCGATCAGCATCATCAAGCAGTGACTGACGATTTAATTCGCGTTTTGACTTACGATATTTTGATCCTTTCGATTTGCCTTTTGGGGTAATTTTCGACAGGGTGTCTTTGATCTGACGTTGAACATCTTCTTCGGAGATCTCTACTTTGCCGATTTTCTTTTTAACCTTGGTAGGCTTCTTAATCACCTTGGTCAATTCGCGGTCGGCAGTAGGTCCGACAACCGTAACGCGGTCCTTACGGATACGCTTTCTCTTTTTCTTTTTCAGCGGATCATCGCTGTCGAGGATCACTTCCACCTTTTCTCTGTGGCGGTCGTTTTCCGGTCCGAGATTAATTTTTCCGACGATGGTTGGTCCCGCGGCTTTCTTAACAACGATTCGGTGAATCGGTGCTTCAGTACGTTCGCGTTTTGTGACTTCAACCTGCTGAACAGGTTTTTGATCCTGCTTAACCGCTGGAGCCTGCTCGGCGATAACCTCTTTTGGTTTTTCTACCGGACGGGGCTGTGGTTTTTCCTTGATGTATTTTTTTGAAGGCCTGGTTTTCTGATTCAGAGAATCTATATCGATCCGGCCAACTACTTTAAAATCAACGAGTAAATCTTTGGCGAGGGTAGTATGATGAATCTCGGCTTCTTCTGTAATTCTGGCTGCGGGTTCAGCAACTGGAGCCTCTGCAACCGGTTCAGGAATTTTCTCGACAACCGGGGCCTCAGGGATTGGTGCAACAGGTGCTTCCGGCTTTACTAACGGGATAGCAGGAGCAACAACTTCTTCAACGGCCGCAGGCTCATGAACAGGTTCGTGCTTATGTTTTGGCTTATGCTCAGGTTCCGGTTCAACTTCAACAACTGGGGGAGCTTCTGGTACAACTTCTGCGACAATTTCGATTACCGGTTCCGGAATCGGCTCAGGCAGAGGTTCAGGTTTTGGTTTGACTTTCGGTTTTGGTTTTTCGAGGTCAACCTTGCCGACGATTTTCGGTCCTACCGGCTTGTCGATCGGGACAGCGGTAATTTCATGCTCCTCTTTCTTTTCGCGCTTCTCATGCTTTGAATCGTCCTGGTCAAGGTCGAATTTTGATGATCCGCGATTATCCTGAATCAGAAGTACTTCATCCTGCTCGACCTCTTCTTCGACCGGCGGGGCTGGAGAATCCTCGATGGAAATGGTGGTCCGGGATTCGAACTTGTGCTCCTCCTTGAATTGCACCGCTTCACGTTTGGCTGCCAGGTCACTCTGATATTCCTTCATGACCAGGACCAGAGCCTCTGGCGGAATTTTGGCATTGGGATTATTCTCTATCGGGAATCCTTTTTTATGAAGGAAATCCACGATGGTCTGAATCCCAACGTTACATTCTTTCGCAACCCTGCTTAATCGTTTTACCTCTGACATATATTTTATTCAAATTCTGAGCGGAGGATTTTCATAACCTCCTTAACCGTTTCTTCTTCTAAATCGGTGCGTTTAACCAGTTCCTGTACTGATAAATCCAATACGCTGCGGGCAGTATCGCATCCTACTGATTTCAATTCGTCAAGGATCCAGCTTTCAATTTCATCTGCAAATTCATCCAGGTCAATATCTTCTTCAGCACCAGCCACATCTCTGAAAACATCAATTTCATAGTCGGTCAGCATACTGGCCAGCTTAATGTTCAAACCGCCTTTCCCGATGGCCAGAGAAACTTCTTCGGGTTTCAGGAAAACCTCGGCGCGGTGGTCCTCTTCGTTCAGCTTTATGGAGCTGATTTTTGCAGGACTCAGCGAACGCTGGATAAACAGCTGGATATTTGCGGTATAATTGATTACATCGATGTTCTCATTACGCAGTTCCCTGACGATACCATGTATTCTGGAACCTTTCATTCCCACACATGCACCTACCGGATCAATTCTTTCATCATAAGATTCAACGGCAACTTTAGCACGTTCACCTGGAATCCTGACAATTTTTTTAATCGTGATCAGTCCGTCAAAAATTTCAGGGACTTCAAGCTCAAATAAACGCTGCAGGAATATCGGGGTAGTTCTTGATAAAATAATTACCGGGCTATTATTGCGCATATCAACTTTTACCACAACAGCACGAAGTGAATCGCCTTTGCGGAAAAAATCCGAAGGGATCTGTTCTGATTTCGGCAGGATCAATTCATTGCCTTCATCGTCGAGGATCAGGATTTCACGGTTCCAAACCTGATAAACCTCGCCGGTGATGATGTCACCGATTTTATCTTTGTATTTGCTGTAAACATGGTCCTTTTCCAGTTCAAGTATACGGGAAGTAAGATTCTGGCGAAGCGATAGAATTGCCCTGCGGCCAAAATCTTCCAATTTAACTTCGTCAGTTACATCTTCGCCGACTTCATAATCTTCATCGATCTTTTTGGCTTCGGTAAGAGTGATCTGCAGGTTAGGTTCAGTGATTTCACCATCTGCCACCACAACACGATTTCTCCAGATCTCAAAGTCTCCTTTGTCAACGTTGATGATGACATCAAAATTCTCATCACTTCCGAATCTTTTGATCAGAATACTGCGGAAAACATCCTCCAGAACACTCATCATGGTCGTCCTGTCGATGCTCTTTAGTTCCCTGAATTCCGAGAACGTATCAATGAGGTTTATACTTTCCATGGCCTAACTATTTACACCAGTTTAAAATCTATTACAACACGTGCCGATTTAATGCGGCTTAATTCCAGGGTGATTGGCTCTTCCGGCGCCGGTTTTCTTTTTGTACCAATTTGACGGATAATCAGTTCAGCCTCTTTGCCTTCCACGGCAGGCTTTGCTTCGATTAAGGTGCCCTTGAGAATATCGCCATCCTGAAAAACAATCTCCAGCTTCTGACCGGTTTCCTTAATGTATTGAGGAAAAACCCTGATCGGCTGACCCAGGCCAGGTGATGATACCTGAAGCTCAAAGTCCTCCTTTTCACGGTCGAGATGTTCCTCTATCGCCCGATGTAATCCGGCACAATCATCAAGGCTCACGCCCTTATTATGATCGATAAAAACCTGGATTACATTACCCCGGCTTACCAGAACATCCACCAGAAACACTTCAGTTTCCTTAAGTGCCTCATTAGCAATAATCTCTATCTGTTTCCTGTCTATCAAAACTACAAAATTAAAAAATAGGGGACCCGTGTCCCCTATGCCAGAAATCCCACAATCGAGCGCAAAAATAGATAATTAATTCCAAAACTCCAATTCGTGACGGGTAAACGTCTTCATTATCAGTAAAATTTTGATCTTTGTAAATCAATACGTTTGACCTGATGGACGAAGAATTCCGCACAGCTTCCAATAAAATCAAGATTATTAATGATCCGCTGTACGGCTTTATTAATTTTCCATCGCCAGTGATTTATGATTTGATCGATCATCCTTGGTTTCAGCGTTTAAGGAGGATACGTCAGCTGGGCTTAACTTTTTATGTCTATCCGGCAGCCAACCACACACGATTTCAGCATGCCCTGGGCGCTGCGCACCTGATGAACAGTGCTTTGGAAGTGATTTCCCGAAAAGGTTATACGGTAACGGAGGAAGAACGGGATGCCGCAATATCAGCCATACTCCTGCACGATATAGGACATGGCCCGTTTTCACATGCTTTGGAACACAGCATCGTGGAATCGGTGGATCATGAAAAGCTTTCCGGCCTTTTTATGGAACAGATGAACCGCCTGACTGGTGGTGCGCTCGATCTCTCGATCCGGATTTTCAATGATAATTATTCAAGGTCCTTTCTTCATCAGCTGGTCTCGAGCCAGCTCGACATGGACCGGCTGGATTACCTGAACCGGGATAGCTTTTTTACAGGTGTAACCGAGGGAGCCGTCGGAGCTGAAAGGATAATCAAGATGCTGAGAGTGGTTAATGATCAATTGGTTGTGGAGAAAAAAGGGATCTATTCCATTGAAAAATTCCTGATTTCACGCAGGCTGATGTACTGGCAGGTCTATCTGCATAAAACAGTTATTGCTGCTGAACAACTGTTGGTAAAAGCATTACGCCGTGCCAGGGAACTGGCTTATAACGGAACCCATGTTTTTGCAACTCCGGCACTGCATACCTTCCTCTATCCGGGACCCCTCAGCGACAGGCCTATGGATGATCCCGACTGGTTAATCAGTGAATTTTCCAAGCTCGACGATGCGGATATCTTCGCATCCATAAAAGTTTGGGCCGATCATCCTGACCGAATACTTTCATTGCTTTCTGAAGGTCTCCTCAATCGCAGGCTTCCGGGGATACGCATACGTAAAACACCCTGGGATGAAAATGAAATTGAGGATCTCCGGAATGTCGCAATCAGGGAGCATGGTTTTACCGCGCATGAGGCTGAATACCTGATTTTCTCTGATGTGATATCTAATAATACCTATGCGGAGAATGATGACCAGATACTGTTTTTTGGTAACAACGGTCAGCTGATTCCGCTGTCTGAGGCCAGTGATATAATAAATGTGCCTCTCCTGAACCGGGCGGATAACAAATATTTTCTTTGCTATCCCAAATGGTTATTCGGCTCCCCGTATACTAAGGAGGAGAATTGATCCGTTATACACGATTATTTTAAACCTATGATATTTACCGCAAAACAAATTGCCGGATTCCTGGGCGGTCAGGTTGAGGGCGACCCTGAAGTTCAGGTTAATGATGTCTCAAGGATTGAAGAAGGCCGGCCTGGAACTCTCAGTTTTCTATCAAACATGAAATACCAGCACCACATTTATGAAACCAAGTCATCGGTGGTTCTGGTGCAAAATGAATTTGTGCCGGCACAGTCAGTTTCCTGCACCCTCATAAAGGTGGAAGATCCTTACCGTTCACTCGCAAAGCTTCTGGTAATGCTTGAAAAACGGCCCAACAGGTCGGGCGTGGAGCCTATGGCTTTCGTCCATGAAAATGCCACACTTGGCGAAGAAGTTTATGTCGGGGCATTCTCCTATGTAAGTAAAGGCGCGAAAATCGGTAATAATGTCAAGATCTTCCCTCAGGTGTATATCAGTGAAGATGTTGTTATTGGTGATGACACCTGGATCTATTCCGGCGCCAGGATACATAACAATTCTGTGATCGGGGCACATTGCCTGATCCACAGTGGTGTGGTAATAGGAGGGGATGGCTTTGGATTTGCACCGGTAACCGGCAGCAATTTCACAAAAGTTCCCCAGATCGGGAATGTAGTCATTGAGGATTACGTTGAAATCGGGACGAACACAACCATCGACCGGGCTACGATTGGATCAACGATTATAAGAAAAGGCGTTAAACTCGATAACCTGATACAGATCGGCCATAATGTCGAAATCGGAGAAAATACTGTGATAGCGGCCCAGTCGGGAGTATCAGGATCCACCAGGATTGGGAAAAATTGCATGATAGGCGGACAAGTTGGGATCATCGGCCACATTAATATTGCAGATGGCACTAAAATCGCCGCACAAAGCGGTGTAGCGCAATCCGTGAGAATAGAAGGAACCGCTATTCAGGGAAGTCCTGCTTATGAAGTGATTCCATACCAACGTTCCTATGTGTATTTCAAAAAGTTACCGGAATTGGTGGAAAGAATACGCAAGATTGAACAGGCAAGTCATGTAATAGTCAAAGAATAGGCCTGATTGTTTTGTTGTTACAATCAAAGTCCTACTTTTGCACCCGATTAATGGGAATAATTCATGACAGCTAAACAAAAGACCATCGCAAGAAACGTTACCTTAAGTGGGACCGGTTTGCATACTGGTGGTCATATTGATGCTACTTTTTACCCGGCTGCCGAGAATTCCGGAATAACTTTTCAACGAATCGACCTTCCCGGACAACCGATGATTAAAGCATCGGCCGACCTGGTTGTGGAAACTGCCCGAAATACTGTCATTGAGGATAAAGGGGCACGTATAGGCATGATCGAACATGCTTTATCTGCCTTATCCGGATTGCAAATAGATAATGTGCTGATTACCGTCAATAATGCTGAGATGCCAATTCTTGATGGTAGTGCTAAAGAATATATAGATGCCTTGGTCTCTGCTGGTATTACCTGTCAGGAAGAGGATAGGGAGGTTTTTGAGATCAAGGAACCGATTGTATTTACTGATGAGGCAAGAGGAATTGAGATCATGGCGCTGCCTGCTGATGAATTCAGTATCAGTGTAATGATCGATTATAATTCAGAAGTTTTGGGTAACCAGTTTGCCAGTTTAAGCCACATATCCGAATATGTTTCTCAGATTGCTCCTTCGAGAACTTTCGTGTTTTTCAAGGAACTTGAGATATTGTGGAAAAATAACCTCATTAAGGGAGGAAGCCTGGAAAATGCGATGGTTATTCTTGAGAAGGAGGTTCCGCAGACTGAGCTCGACCGTGTTGCCGATATGATTGGTCAACCTCGCATGCAGAGCCTGACGGCTGGAATTCTTTGTTCTGGCAGGCTGGTATACAGTAATGAGCCGGCGCGGCATAAGCTGCTCGACCTGATTGGCGACCTGCGACTGATCGGCACCCCTCTGAAAGGGAAGATCATCGCCACACGGCCCGGGCATTTTTCCAATGTCGAATTTGCCAAGTTGGTTAAACAGGCAATTAAAAAGGAGAAAGCCAGGAATATTGTTCCGAGCTACGATCCGAATGCCCTACCTAAATACGATATCAACCGCATTAAGGAGTTGCTGCCTCACAGGCCGCCTTTCCTTCTGGTGGATCGCATAATCGAGGTGTCTGATCTTATGATCCTCGGTTTGAAGAATGTTTCGATGAATGAACCTTTCTTTGTGGGCCACTTTCCGGATGAACCGGTTATGCCAGGCGTCCTGATCGTGGAAGCTTTGGCCCAGTGCGGTGGTATATTAATTATGCAGACAGTGGATAATCCGAAAGAATATAGCTCCTATTTTCTGAAAATTGATAACGTTCGGTTTAAAAAGAAGGTCGTGCCTGGTGACACCCTTTTATTAAAATGCGAATTAATGGAACCGGTGAGGCGCGGAATTGTCAGGATGAGAGCACAGGCTTTTGTTGGAAGCACTGTGGTTGCGGAGGGAGAGATGATGGCACAGATTGTGCGCAATAAAGAAGTTAAATAAAAATAAACGAAATGATTCACCCACTCGCTTCAGTTCACCCTGAAGCACGTATAGCTTCAGATGTTGAAGTGGAAGCTTTCGCCGTCATCAGCAGGGATGTCGTGATTGGTGAAGGAACCTGGATTGGACCCCATGCAACGATTTTCGACGGGGCAAGGATCGGAAAAAATTGCAAGGTATTTCCAGGTGCTGTAATCGCAGCCATTCCCCAGGACTTGAAATATAACGGCGAGGAAACTGTGGTTGAAATTGGTGATAATACCGTAATCCGGGAATGTGTCACTATTAATAAGGGAACAAAGTCATCGGGGAAGACCATTGTTGGCGATGACTGTTTATTGATGGCTTACAGTCATGTAGCGCATGATTGCCGACTAGGGAATCATGTAATTCTGGTAAATTCGGTTGGTTTGGCTGGTGAAATTGAAATTGGCGATTGGGCCATACTCAGCGGAATGGTTTTGGTTCATCAATTTGTTCGCATTGGTGCGCATACCATGATTCAGGGCGGAGCGAAAGTAGGCAAGGATGTTCCACCATTTGTTACCGCTGGTCGCGATCCGGTTCAGTTTGAAGGACTGAATCTTGTTGGTTTACGCAGGAGAGGTTTTTCTGATGATCTTATCCGCCAGATCCATGAGATCTACCGTTATGTTTATCAGAAAGGATATAATATCAGTCAGGCGCTGGAACACATTGAAGCGGAACTAACCGGGAACGGAGAGCGCGACCTGATTATCAGATTCATCCGGGAATCAAAGCGTGGCATTATCAAGGGACCATTTGAGGAAATAGAACTACTATAGCTTTCCCCATTTCTGCGCAGCATTCCAACCCTGTGCTTCCATTAGAATCGTTGTTTTATCCTGCAGCTCAAGCAGGTGCCCTTCCTCCTGATCAGTCATTAAGCCGATAACCGTTACTCCTTCGAGTGACTGAACAGCTGCTGCATCACCAGGCGAAATGGTAAACAATAATTCATAATCTTCCCCTCCGCTTAATGCTGCCACCATTGGGCTGATACGCATCTGGGCAGCCAGCTTGGCTGTTTCGGCATGAACAGGTATCCGGTCGGCAAATAATCTCGAGCCGGTTCCCGAAGCTTCACAGATATGCAGTAAATCAGATGATAATCCATCGGAAATATCAATCATGGAGGTAGGCTTGACTTTTTGAGCCAATAATTTTCTGCCCAGGTTCTTGCAGGCTTCCGGTTTTAATTGCCTCTCAAGAATATACTGAAATCCCTCTAACTGTGGCTTGTAAGCAGGATCGCTGTTGAATTTCTTATTTTCCTGTTCCAGAAGCATCAATCCCATGAAGGCTCCGCCAAGATCGCCGGTCACACATATCAGGTCGCCTTTTTTTGCTCCGCTGCGGTATACAACCTGCTTCGACTGTGCTGTGCCAAGCGCAGTCACCGAGATAGTGAAACCATGGTTGCTTGCACTGGTGTCGCCTCCAATGAGGTCGATATCATATTGATTGCATGCCAGCTTAATCCCTTTGTAAAATTCCTCGATGGCACTGAGCGATAGTTTTGATGACACGCCGATGCTTACCGTTATCTGCAACGGCGTACCGTTCATGGCGTAGATATCGGATAAATTAACGACCACTGATTTGTAGCCCAGATGTTTCATTGGGACATAGGTGAGATCGAAATGAATTCCTTCCAGCAGCAGGTCGGTTGTCACCAGGGTCAGAAAACCTTTATGGTCAATCACCGCC
This sequence comes from uncultured Bacteroidota bacterium, assembly GCA_903851365.1. Lineage (GTDB taxonomy): Bacteria > Bacteroidota > Bacteroidia > Bacteroidales > UBA12481 > UBA12481. Next base: position 38,041 of record CAINOB010000062.1, on the reverse strand, counting down.
GCATCATCACCAACTCCCTTCCGGGATCCGGGATGACGAAGGACAATGTCTTCGGTGAGTTTACGGATCAAACCGAATTCCCCGAGCTCAGAGAGTGTTCTTGTTTTCTTGTCTGTCATAGGTTTGTAGACGATAAGCTGGTCAAAAATAGCACATCTCTGGAGATAAATATAGGGTATTTGTCTATCTTTGCTTTCTATTTAGAAATATTCTAAATAACTTTGCAGCCTTAGTTATTTCAGTATTTCAAGTGATTATGAACGGCGATCAGGATCCGATTATTAAACAGGTTACCCAGGGTGATTACAAATATGGTTTTGTCACCGAACTGGATAATGATGCTCTGCCAAAGGGATTGAATGAGGATATTGTACGACGGATATCTGCAAAGAAAGAAGAGCCCGAATGGCTTCTGGAGATCCGGCTTAAAGCATTCCGATATTGGTTAACCATGAAGAAGCCGGAATGGGCGCATCTGAAAATACCTCCCATTGATTATCAGGATATCATCTATTATTCAGCTCCAAAAAACAATAAGCCGACCGGCAGTTTTGAGGATGTAGATCCTGAATTATTAAAGACTTTTGATAAACTCGGCATTCCACTTGATGAGCAGAAACACCTGTCCGGATTTGCCGTTGACGCTGTAATGGACAGCATCTCTGTGAAAACTACTTTTAAGGAATCCCTCGGTGAGCTGGGTATCATTTTCTCATCTTTCAGCGATGCTGTCCGCGAACATCCCGATCTGATTAAAAAGTACATGGGTTCAGTGGTACCCTACCGTGATAATTTTTATGCAGCACTTAATTCGGCTGTATTCAGCGATGGCTCATTTGTCTATATCCCGAAAGGGGTGCGTTGCCCCATGGAGCTTTCCACGTATTTTCGCATTAATGCTGCCAATACCGGCCAGTTCGAAAGAACGTTGATTGTTGCCGAAGAGGGAGCCTATGTCAGTTATCTCGAAGGATGCACGGCACCGATGCGGGATGAAAACCAGCTGCATGCGGCCATAGTTGAAATTGTGGCCCATACTGATGCAGAGGTGAAATATTCGACGGTTCAGAATTGGTATCCCGGCGATAAAAACGGATTAGGAGGCATTTTTAATTTTGTTACCAAACGGGGAATCTGCCTCGGCGACCGGTCGAAAATCTCCTGGACACAGGTGGAAACCGGATCAGCGGTGACCTGGAAATACCCCTCCTGCATTCTCCGGGGCGAATCGTCAGTGGGGGAATTTTACAGTGTTGCTGTGACAAATAATCACCAGCAGGCAGATACTGGAACCAAGATGATCCACATCGGGAAAAACACGCGCAGCACCATTGTCTCGAAAGGCATATCAGCCGGAAAAGGGCAGAACAGCTACCGCGGATTGGTGAGAGTGGTAAAAAACGCCGATAATGCCCGGAATTATTCTCAGTGCGATTCACTTCTGCTGGGCGACCAGTGCGGCGCACACACCTTTCCGTATATCGAGGTGGACAATGAGACGGCAGTGGTTGAACATGAGGCTACTACTTCCAAGATAGGGGAAGATCAGATATTCTATTGCAATCAGCGCGGAATCGATACGGAAACTGCAATCGGACTGATTGTTAACGGCTATGCACGCGAAGTGCTCAACAAGCTGCCGATGGAATTTGCAGTCGAAGCTCAGAAATTGCTGCAGATCAGCCTTGAAGGTAGTGTTGGTTAATTATAAACCGTAAGTGAAATTTTTAGTATGTTATCAATAAGGAACCTTAAAGCAGCAATCAACGGACGGGAAATTCTTAAGGGAATCAACCTGGAAGTAAAAGAAGGTGAAGTCCACGCTATTATGGGACCCAACGGATCGGGTAAAAGCACCCTTGCCTCTGTTTTGGCAGGCAGGGATCTTTTTACGGTTACCGGCGGTGAAGTGCTTTTTGAAGGGAAAAACCTGCTCGACCTGTCCCCTGAAGTACGTGCCAGGGCAGGTATCTTCCTGGGTTTTCAATATCCGGTGGAGATACCCGGTGTTTCCATGACCAACTTCATGCGCACTGCCATCAATGAACAGCGCAAATATCGCGGCTTGCCCGAAATGAACGCTACGGAATTTCTGAAACTCATGCGCGACAAGAAAGCCCTGATGGAGATTGATTCGGCTCTTGCCAGCCGCTCAGTGAATGAAGGGTTTTCCGGCGGGGAGAAAAAGAAAAACGAAATATTTCAGATGGCTATGTTGGAACCTCGGCTGGCGATCCTTGACGAAACTGATTCAGGGTTAGATATTGATGCCCTGAAAACCGTTGCTACGGGTGTTAACCGGTTGCGGAGGCCTGATAATGCAATGATCGTGATTACGCATTACCAGAGGCTTCTCGATTATATTGTTCCTGATTTTGTTCATGTCCTCTCGGGCGGCCGGATCGTAAAATCAGGAGATAAAACCCTTGCCTACGAGCTGGAGGAAAAGGGCTATGATTGGATAAAAGAGGAAAACGAAGAGTAAAATGGAAGCTGTATCAGAAAAGATAACCTTAGATAATCAGCTGACAGATTGGTATTTCACTAATCGTGATCAGTTGATGAGCTCATCCAACTCGGTATTCAACTCCGTAAGGCCGGCAGCCATGGAGAGCTTCAGGAAACTTGGAATTCCCGATTCCTCATTCGAGAACTATAAATCGACCAATATTCCGAAAGTTTTTCTTTCGCCCCTCCACAAATATATCGAACAGCGGAAAATACTTTTCGCCGTGGAGGACCTGTTCCATTGCGATATTCCGGAACTCGACACGGAACTGGTGTTGCTTGTGAATGGTTGGTTTTACGAAAACCGTCCAAGATTGCAGGTTCTTCCGGGTGGAATGATCATCGGAAGCATGGCTGAGGCAGCTAAGGAATACCCGGATCTAATCAAACAGCATTATTCGAAATATGCTGATTATGAGAAAGATGGATTGGTAGCTCTGAATACAGCCTTTGCTCAGGACGGCACCTTTATATATGTTCCCAAGGGGGCAGGTGGCGACCGGGCTGTACAAATCGTTAATGTACTCCTGTCGCCGGAGGACCTTTTTGTTCAGCACAGGAACCTGGTGATCGTTGAGGACAATGCCACCGCCAGGGTGGTAGTTTGCGACCATTCCCTTTCGGCCAGGCATTTTCTGACTAATTCGGTGACTGAAATCTACCTTGGGCCAAATTCCCATCTGGATTATGTGAAGCTTCAGAACGAAAATGATAACAGCAATCAGATAGCAACTTCGTTTGTTCATCAGGAACGCGGCAGCGATGCTGTTTTCAATACCATCACCCTGCACGGAGGATTGATCAGGAATAACGTTTATACCCGGCTCAATGGCGAAGGTGCATCAAATCAAACTCTTGGACTTTCGTTGGTGGATGAGACCCAGCATATCGACAGCTATACTTTTGTAGATCATGCAGCGCCAAATTGCAACAGTCATCAGAATTTCAAGTATATTCTTGATGATCAGGCAACCGCAGCTTTTACAGGGCGGATACTGGTAAGGCAGAATGCCCAGAAAACCATAGCTTATCAGGCTAATAATAATATTCTGATGACCAGTGAGGCCAGGGTAAACACCAAGCCTCAGCTGGAAATTTATGCCGACGACGTAAAATGCAGCCATGGAGCCACCGTTGGCCAGCTCGATCCCAATGCAATATTTTATTTGCAAAGCCGCGGAATATCGAAACGTGAAGCACGATTGCTGCTGATGTATGCATTTGGACACGAAATTCTAAATAAAATATCGGTAGAGCCTTTGCGGGTGCGACTTTCCGATTTGGTTGATAAAAGACTGCGTGGTGAATTATCGCGTTGCAACAGTTGCCCGCTTCACTGTCAGGAAACATGTTGAAAATGACTGATTTTCCCATTCTAAAGATACGAAGCGACTTTCCGATCCTCTCTCAGATGGTTTACGGGAAGCCGGTTGCCTATCTTGATAACGGTGCAACGACTCAAAAGCCGATCAGGATGATTGAGGCAATAGATAAGATCCATCGGGAACAAAATGCTTCCATTCACCGTTCTGTGAATTTTCTGAGTGACAAGATGACCTCTCTTTATGAGGAGGCCAGGACCACCGTTCAGAATTTCATCGGAGCGCCGAAAACGTCGCAGATCATTTTTACTTCAGGCGCTACCGGCTCCATCAACCTGGTTGCATTCTCCTTTGGTGAGAGCATTTTGAAGGCTGGCGACGAGATCATCCTGTCAACCATGGAACATCACTCCAATATCGTTCCCTGGCAGATGGCCTGTGAACGTAAAGGAGCCAGCTTGAAGATCATCCCCGTGACCGACATTGGGGAGCTGGATATCGAAGCCTATAAAAATCTCTTTTCCGACCGTACCCGTATCGTCGCCGTAACCCATGTTTCCAATGTTCTTGGCACCATAAATCCGGTTAAGGAAATTGTACAGATCGCGCACAGCCATGGTGTTCCTATTCTTCTTGATGGCGCTCAGGCTGTTCAGCATGAACCTGTTAACGTTGCTGATCTGGATTGCGATTTTTATGCATTTTCCGGACATAAAATCTATGGACCCACCGGGATCGGCGTGCTCTATGGCAAGGAAGAATGGCTCGAACGGCTGCCTCCATATCAGGGAGGAGGGGATATGATCGACCAGGTGACCTTTGAGAAAACCACTTATAACGTTCTGCCATTCAAATTCGAAGCCGGAACAACCAATTTTATCGGTGCCATTGGCATGGCCGAATCGATGAATTATCTGAGCAGTATCGGCCTGGAGAATATCCAGCGCTATGAGCAGCAACTCAGGGATTATGCCATCCAAAAGCTCGGTGCAATTCCGCAGCTTCGTATGTATGGTACCAGCGAGCACAAGGCAGCGGTGTTTTCCTTTATCCTGAATAATGTTCATCCTTATGATACCGGGCTTATCATTGATAAATATGGTGTTGCGGTGAGAACCGGAACCCATTGTGCCATGCCGCTAATGCAACGATTTGGGATTCATGGTACCGTAAGGGCGTCGTTCTGCTTTTATAATACTATGGAAGAGGTTGATCGACTGTGCGATGCATTGAATGCAGTGCTAGATTTAATGGGTTGAAAGATAGAATTATATGTTGATAAGCGATATTCAAAAAGAGATTATAGAGGAGTTTGCCGGTTTGGGTGAATGGATGGAACGCTATAATTACCTGATTGATCTGGGCAAAAATCTGCCAATGATCGATCAGGCGTTCAGGAATGATGATTATCTGATCCGTGGCTGCCAATCGCGTGTTTGGCTGAATGCCGAGCTTCGCGACGGGATTGTTTATTTTACCGCCGATTCGGATGCTATCATTACGAAAGGGATAGCTGCGCTGATGATCCGTGTTTTTACTGGTCATACGCCAGCTGAGATAATTGCTGCCGATCTTGGTTTTATTGACGAGATCGGATTAAAGGAACATCTTTCACCAACCCGCTCAAACGGGATGGTGTCGATGATCAACCAGATGAGATATTATGCAATGGCCTATCAGGCAAAACAGCAGAAATAATTATGCAGACTGAGGTTCAGATCGTCAGGGCTCTCCGGAATATATATGATCCGGAAATACCTGTTAATATTTATGATCTCGGGTTGATTTATGAGGTCAATGTGCTGGACGAAGGTAAAGTATCCATCCTTATGACCCTTACATCACCCGGTTGTCCAATGGCAGATGAGTTGATACAGGAAATCCATGAGCAGGTTAAGTCAATTGAAGGGGTAAATGAGGTTGATGTAAAGTTGACTTTTAATCCATCGTGGAACAAGGATATGATGACTGATGAAGCCAAGCTTGAATTGGGATTCCTTTAGGCAAAAAGCTTTTGAGTCAGGCTTTTCGGCCTGCAGTTTTGCTCCGGCTGATCAACTCGATGATCTCCGTCCCACTTTCCTGGAGTGGATCGATTCAGGGAAAGCCGGGGAGATGGGATATCTGGAAAGAAATGTTGATCTGCGCCTTGATCCGGGCAAGCTGATTGAAGGAGCGAAGACTGTCATTTCGCTCGCTGCACCCTATTATTATCCACTTGATGAGCATGTTGCAGGCAATCCGCGAATCAGCAGGTATGCACTTGGCAATGATTATCACGAAATTTTAAGAGCCCGGGGACATGAGCTGCTGGATTGGATTAATAAGGAGATTGGGCCTGCAAAAGGACGGGTTTTTACAGATTCAGCCCCTGTTTTCGAACGTGAATGGGCGCGACGATCCGGTTTGGGCTGGATTGGCAAAAATGGATGCCTGATTATCCCAAAACAAGGTTCCTATTTTTTCCTCACCGAAATAATTACCGACCTCGATCTCTCCACTCTTTTGTCTTCAGGTCTTCCGTCTTCTTCATCTTCCCGTCTTCCGTCTCCCGGTCTTTCTTCCGATCTTCTTCCTCCTCATTGTGGCACCTGCACCCGCTGTATTGATTCCTGTCCGACCGGGGCCCTTGCCGGAGACGGATCGATGGACCCCCGCAAATGCATTTCCTACCTTACGATCGAACATAAAGGGGATATCCCTGAAGAATTTCATGGCAAATGGAGCGATTGGGTTTTCGGTTGTGATATTTGCCAGGATGTTTGTCCATGGAACAGCAAACCCTTTCAATCAATGATCCCGGAACTTGCACCGAGATCCGGGTTAATGGAAATCACAGGCCGAACGATGGAGGGCATGGATGAGGCGACTTTTATGCAATTATTTGATGGAACGCCCGTTAAACGTACAGGAAGGACTGGAATTTTGCGGAACTTTGCATTTTTGAACCGAAAATCCGAATAATGAAATTTTTACATTTAAGAATACTTGTTATCCTGATAGCCCTTTCGCTGGTTTTCCGGCAGCAGGTGACTGCGCAGGCATTAATTATACCATTGAATGATGATTATGTTGCCGCTAGCGACTACCCGTTTGTTAACATGAGTCCGGGCGATACCGTATGGTTGCAATCCGGGACCAGGGGTTTTCTTAAGATCGCTAATTTCCATGGTCTGCCTGGTAAGCCGATCGTATTTGCCAATCTCAACGGACAGGTGATCTTTGATACGGATCATAATTACGGTCTCGTATTCAGCAATTGTTCCTTTTTTAAGTTGACCGGTATATCCGGATCATTTGGGAAATATGGCATTTATATCAGGCGCGTGAACAATCCTGATGGTTTTGGCATTGCGGCAGGTGAAAAATGCACTGATCTGGAAATAGAAAACTGCGAAGTTGCCCATGTAGGCTTTGCCGGGATCCAGGCCAGAACGGAGCCGGAATGCGATGATATAAGTACCTGGCGAGGTGCTTTTACTCAGTATAATACACTGATCCATGACTGCTATGTTCATCACGTTGGCGGGGAAGGCTTGTACATCGGTTATACTTCTTATGATTCTGTTTACCTGAGCCCATGCAAAAAGAAGGTGCTGGGGCCCGTACTGGTCGGAACCCGCATCTATAACAACCGGATCGATAGTACAGGCTACGATGGCATCCAGGTTTCATCCGCGACCAGCGATTGTGAAATCCATCATAATACGCTGACAGATTGCAGTTATCGGATGGTTACCAGCCAGATGAGCGGAATTATGATTGGCGGCGGTACTCAGGCAAAGTGCTATAATAATAAGATCATCGATCCTTATACCACCGGAATCGTGGTGCTGGGTAAAGGTGGAACCAAAATATTCAATAATCTGATTATCAGGCCTGCAAAACGTTATTATCCCGATAGTGTGGCGTTGCGTGAATACGGAATTTATGTAGCTGATAAAACGTTTGATGATCAGTCTTACGATGGAATTTTTAACAATACCATAATTCAACCAAAATCCGATGGCATCAGGATCGTGAATTCAGTTCATTTTCCTGTCCGTATTTTTAATAATTCCGTTATCGACCCGGGGGCCTTTGATGTTTATGAACATGACAATACTGACCGGGAAGGGAAGGACTCCTATGTATATGATGATGGACATTTTGGAAATATCGTTGCGTCGAATAATTATTTTGGCCGATCACTGGATACAGCCAGGTTTGTCAATGTGGCAGGTAATAATTTCAGGTTGCAGTTGATATCACCCATGGTAAATTCGGGTAAATCACTTATTGATGAGGGTGTTATAATGGATCTGGATGACCGGGCACGGCCTGTTGCGGGAGTGTTTGATGTTGGGGCTTACGAATATTCACCATCGCAGACCGTTGGATATGTTGAGGAAGTTGCTGATTTTACTCTCGGATCCCTGACCGTTGACCCGTCCAGGCAGCTGATTGTTAATGTTGTTGGCAGCCGTGGGATGAAAGTCAACCTTTCGCTCATCGATAGGTTGGGCCGGGTGATATATCAGCAACAAGGACTCGAGATATCCATGGGAAACAATAAGCTTACCTTGCCAGCTAATAACTCAGGTTTGGTAATTTTAACCATCCAATCTGACCGGTTGAAATATGCACGCAAAATCATCCTATTATAAACGCAGCGATCTGCGGACGGTTGTCGGAACAGTGCAGCTGAGCCCGCCCATAAATTATTCTGACCCGATCATGCTTTGTGGCTCGTGCTTTACAGAGCATATTGGAGACCGGCTTAAGAGGTTAAAATTTGATGTCAACCTTAATCCCTTCGGCATCGTTTATAATCCGCTCTCCAGTGCATCGCAGCTGAGTTATCTGCTTAATCCAACCGGATTTAGTAAGGAAAATCTTGTTTTTCATCAGGATTTGTGGCACTCCTGGATGCATCACAGCCGGTTTTCAAATCCCGATCCTGATGTTCTTCTCCGGTCGGCAGATGTGCGGGCCAAAGAATCTTCCGCCTTTCTTGAGCGGGCCGGCATGCTGATTTTGACATTTGGCACCACCGAAGCCTGGTATCTGAAAAGTAATGACCAGCTGGTATCCAACTGTCACCAATTGCCCGCGGATCAATTTTATACGAGGAAACCTGGTCCGGAAGAATTGGCGGATATCTGGATTCCAGTATTGGAAAAACTGTGGAGCAGGAATAAAAATTTGAGAATTTGTTTGACTATCAGCCCGGTACGATATTTTAAAGATGGACCCACGGGTAACCAAATGAGTAAGTCAGCCTTGTTTTTATTTATCGGGATGTTGCTCGAAAAGTTTCCCGGCCTATATTATTTCCCATCCTACGAGATATTTATGGATGATCTCCGTGATTATCGGTATTATGATTCCGATATGATGCATCCCGGTACTGCCGGTATCGAGTACGTCTGGAACCGTTTTGCCGAGTCGTGCATTGATCCGATGGCATTCCCGTTGATGGAGGAGGTTGATGCTGCAGTGAAGGGCGCTTCCCACCGACCAGGAAAATTTCTTACCGATGCTCACCGGCTTTTTGTTGCCCGGCAGATAGAGAAAATAGAATCATTGCAGATAAATTACCCGTTTCTGGATTTTAGTGAGGAAGTGCGGATTTTGAGAGATCAGCTGCTGTAGATCCTGGGCTTTCAGAGTAATCCGGATTTTAACAGTAGTGCAAGGTCCTCGGGTGAATCGATTCCGAATCCGGAATAGTTTGATTCACAGCAATGAATAGGGTAGCCATTCTCAAGCCATCGCAGCTGTTCGAGGGATTCAGCGTTTTCAAGGATCCCGGGCTCCAGTTCAACGATCTGTTCCAGGATTTCTTTTTTAAAGGCATACATGCCTATATGCGAAAACCATGCTGTGCCGGGAGTTCGGTAATAGGGCAGCGGTGATCTCGAAAAATAAAGGGCAAAACCATCGCGATTAAGCACCACTTTTACCCGGTTTGGGTTCTTAAATGCTTCCTGATCCACCTCAGGCTTTATCAAGGTTGATATTCCTGTTTCGGGCCTTGAAATATCATTTGCCAGAACGGAGATTACAGCAGGGTTAACCATAGGCTCATCACCCTGAATATTTAATATGGCCTTAAAAGTTTGGCCGGTTTTTGCGGAATAGGTTTTCATCGCTTCAGCGCAGCGGCTGGTTCCGGAAGTGTGATCATCAGAAGTATGGACGAACTTAGCGCCATATTGCCTGGCCACCGCTTCTATTTCGTCATCACCACTGGCAATAACAAGGTTTTGAAGTGCTCGCGAGGCTTCACGGTAAACCCTGATAACCATGGGAACACCGTTTATGAGAACCACCGGTTTCCCCGGAAAACGGGTTGAGGCCATTCGTGCAGGGATAATTCCCAGAATATCTTCGTTTTGCAACATTTTATTGACTCTCCCGTTCATGTATTTGAGACCATGAAGTTAAAAAAAACGTGGAATGTAGTAACTTTGCTGTATGGATGTAAATAAGATAAAGCAGCGATTTGAAATTATTGGAAATTCTCCAGCTCTTCACAGAGCTATCGAGATAGCTGTTCAGGTGGCTCCCACCGATCTTTCGGTGCTGATTACAGGAGAAAGTGGAACTGGAAAGGAGCGGTTTCCGCAGATCATTCATCAGTATAGTACACGCAAGCACGGTCCCTACAGTGCTGTTAACTGTGGTGCCATACCGGAGGGAACCATTGATTCTGAGTTATTTGGACATGAAAAAGGTTCGTTTACCGGAGCCCATGAAGCCAGAAAGGGGTATTTCGAAGAAGCTAATGGAGGAACGATATTTCTTGATGAGATCGGTGAACTTCCGCTTTCCACGCAGGTACGACTTTTAAGGGTGCTTGAAACCGGTGAGTTTATTCGTGTCGGATCATCAAAAGCTCAGAAAACAAATATCCGGCTTGTTGCCGCAACTAATGTCGATATTCAGAAGGCTGTTCAGGAAGGGCGTTTCAGGGAGGATTTATATTACCGGCTGAATACGGTGCCTATATTGATAGCTCCCCTTAGGAACCGAAAGGAAGATATTCATCTCCTGTTCAGGAAGTTTGCTCAGGATTTTGCTGAGAAATATATGATGCCGGTAGTCAGGCTCGATGAGGAATCGCAGGTGCTACTCGAAAATTATAAATGGCCCGGAAATATCAGGCAATTAAAAAATATCACGGAACAGCTATCCATTATTGAGCATGACAGGATGATCACTGCCGACCGGCTGAAGCTTTATCTTCCGGCCGACCGGTCGAGTTTGCCGGTTTTAATGCCGCGTGAATCGGAAGAACGCTCCTTCCGATCGGAAAGGGAAATACTCTATCAGATCCTGTTTGATATGAAGAGGGATGTCAACGACCTTAAGAAGCTGGTTAATACTCTGATGGATCGAAAAGAAGGAATGCCTTTCATCGAACCCGACAATCAGAGTCTGCTCGACAGGCTTTACCAGGAGCAAGATGTCAGGTTTAATGCTCCCATCTCTAACCAGCCGCAGATACAGGTTAAAAGGGTTGATGATTCTCAAATTGAAGATACCGAGGAGATCATAGAAGAATCACTGCTGCTGCAGGATAAGGAAATTGAGCTGATAAATAAATCGCTGAGAAAGCATCAGGGTAAACGTAAGCTGGCAGCACAGGAACTTGGTATCAGCGAACGTACTTTATACCGGAAAATTAAAGAATTCGGAATCGAAGAATGAAGAACCTGGCTCATTTGATTATAGTCATTGTCCTTGCTGCCGGCCTGTCGGCATGTAAGGTGCATTATTCATTCACCGGTGCCGCAATAAATCCGGATGTCAAAACTATCTCAATTGCTTATTTTCCTAACCGGGCACCGATAGTGTATCCGTCATTAAGTCAGGATATTACTGAGAAATTGAAAGATAAATTCATCTCGCAGACCAGTCTTAATATGGTCAACAGTGATGGAGATCTGAGTTTTGAAGGTGAAATTACCGGCTATGAGACGAAGCCGATTGCTATCACAGGTAATAATATTGCCGATAAAGCCTCACTTAACAGACTGACCGTTACCATTAATGTAAGGTTTGTGAATAGCAAGGTTCCCAAGGATAACTTCGAAACCAAGTTTCAGGCATACGAAGACTACAGCAGTGACAAGGGTTTAGATGAAGTTGAGGGGGAGCTTGTTCCGTTGATCCTGGAGAAAATCATAGAAGATATTTTTAACCGCTCGGTTGTGAACTGGTGATATGAAGCCGGAAAAATTTACCGATTATCTTGAGGCTCCCGGAAAAATTGATGCTGAGGGGTTAAGCGCTTTCAGCGAAATAATATCGGAATATCCTTTTTGTCAGCCTGCACAATTGCTTTATCTCAAAGGGTTGCAGAATGATGGAAATATCCGGTTTAACCGTCAGCTGAAAATTACAGCCGCTTATGCCAACAACCGGCGCGGGTTATTTGAACTGCTCAATGTTTCGAAAACCGAGGTCGGTGAAAAGGCTGAGGAAGTAATTCACTTTGTTTCGGAATCGTCAGAAGTGCCTGAGGAGCGTGCCGGGCTGGTGCAGCAGGTGGAGGATTTTTTGCCCATAGCTGACCTGGATTTGTTGTTGTTTGACTTTCCTGCCTACCGTGAAGATAATTTGCCGGATGTGCCTTTTGAAACGCTGGCTCCCGATTTTGTGGTTGAAAAGGGGCCGGAAAATGAATTGATGCAGCAGTTTCTTGAAATGGATCCTTTGAGCCGGAAGAGGGTTCCGAAACCGGAAGTCAGGTCGATGCATGTAAGTAACGAATTTCCCATTGGCGATATCCGGATTTCGAGAAAAACACCTGCGGATGATTTGATTGACCGGTTTATAGAAAATCCAGCGACTAAAGTCATGCGGCCTGATCAAGCTCCCGTTAACGACAATGATGTGTCGGTCAATAGTTTAAAAGAGGACGATGAATTTTTGACTGAGACGCTGGCCAAGATTTATGTTCAGCAGGGATACTTTCAGAAAGCAATTCAAGCATATGAAAAACTAAGTTTGAAAATTCCTGAAAAAAGTATTTACTTTGCGAGTCAAATTGAATCGGTTAGGGAACTTATTAAGAATCAATAATTCAATAGAGTATGTATATCTTTCTTTCCATTCTCATTCTGGTTGTATGTGTGCTGCTGGGTCTGATCGTATTGGTGCAGAACTCAAAAGGCGGCGGATTGGCTGCTAATTTTTCAGCATCTACTCAGATTATGGGTGTCCGGAGGACTAATGACTTTTTAGAAAAAGCCACTTGGGGACTTGCCCTTGCACTGCTCATTCTGTCAATCGCAGCCAGCCTGTCCATTTCCCATGGTGGAACAACCGGGCAATCTGCAATTCAGGATCAGATTCAGAATGCTGTTGATCCAAGTGAAATTCCACAGATTCCATCGGGTGTGCCGGCTGATAAACCAGCTGCTGGAACAACAACTCCAACAACTCCTGCAACACCGAAAAAATAACAGGCCATTTGATGACCGAACAATCCCCGCCCTTGCGGGGATTGTTTTTTTATGCCAACCTGTCAGTTTGGGAGAGATGGCATACAATATGATGTACAAGGCATATCTATAAAAATTTTATCAATAATCTAAATAGTCAATTATGGCAACAGTTAACGTAAAACCACTGGGAGAAAGGGTTCTTGTTGAACCACAGGAAGCTGAAGTAAAAACAGCCTCCGGTATCATTATCCCTGATTCCGCTCAGGAAAAACCACAGAAGGGTAAAGTATTGGCAGCAGGTCCGGGAACAAAAGATGTTACGATGGAAGTAAAAGTCGGAAATATTGTCCTGTATGGTAAATACTCGGGAACTGAAATCAAGGTGGAAGATAAAACCTACCTGATCATGAAGCAGTCTGATATTTTGGCTGTAATCGAATAATTCTGAAAACTCTAAAATTTTAAACGATATGGCTAAGGAAATTAAGTACGATAGCGAAGCCCGCGAATTGCTCAAAAGGGGTGTAGATGAAATGGCGAATGCCGTAAAGGTGACATTGGGACCAAAAGGCCGTAATGTTGTCATTGAAAAGAAATTCGGATCACCGCAGGTAACCAAAGACGGTGTTACTGTTGCCAAAGAAATTGAACTGGCTAACAGGTTTGAAAATATTGGTGCACAGATGACAAAAGAAGTTGCTTCAAAAACTTCTGATGATGCTGGTGATGGTACAACTACCGCTACCGTCCTTGCACAGTCGATTGTGACTGTTGGTTTGAAAAACGTTACTGCAGGCGCCAATCCAATGGACCTGAAACGTGGTATTGACAAAGCAGTTATTGAAGTAGTAAAAAGCTTGAACTCGCAGTCAAAAACTATTGGCGACGACTTCAAGAAAATCGAACAGGTTGCTACGATTTCCGCTAACAACGATTCCGAAATCGGAAAACTCATCGCTGATGCAATGAGCAAGGTTAATAAAGAAGGTGTTATCACCGTTGAAGAAGCAAAAGGTACCGATACTACAGTTGAAATTGTGGAAGGTATGCAGTTCGACCGCGGTTATCTATCGGCCTACTTTGTTACCGATACCGAAAAAATGGAAACTGTTTTGGAACATCCGTACATCCTGATTTATGATAAAAAAATATCATCGATGAAGGATCTGCTTCCGTTACTGGAAGCCAGCGTACAGACCGGACGTCCATTGCTGATTATTGCTGAAGATGTTGAAGGGGAAGCTCTGGCAACCCTCGTTGTAAACAAACTTCGCGGCAGTCTGAAAATTGCAGCTGTAAAAGCTCCTGGTTTCGGTGACCGCAGAAAAGAAATGCTACAGGACCTCGCTATCCTAACCGGAGGAACTGTTGTATCAGAAGAAACCGGCATGAAGCTCGAGTCTACGACTCTCGAAATGCTTGGTATTGCTGAGAAAATCACTATTGATAAAGAAAATACAACTATCGTAAACGGTAATGGTGACAAGAAAATGATTTCGGCCCGCGTTAACCAGATTAAGGCTCAGATCGAAACTACCACCTCCGATTATGATCGTGAAAAATTGCAGGAACGTCTGGCTAAATTGGCCGGTGGCGTTGCAGTTCTTTATATTGGTGCTCCTTCGGAAATCGAGATGAAAGAAAAGAAAGACCGCGTCGACGATGCATTGAGCGCAACTCGTGCAGCTGTTGAAGAAGGTATTATCCCTGGCGGCGGTGTAGCTTATATCCGCGCTATCAAATCACTCGAAGGCCTGAAAGGTGATAATGATGATCAGACAACCGGTATTGCCATCGTACGCCGCGCTCTCGAAGAGCCGCTGCGTCAGATTGTTGCCAATGCAGGAATCGAAGGATCAGTTATCGTTCAGGAAGTGAAAAAAGGAAAAGGTGACTATGGTTTCAATGCCCGTACTGAAAAGTATGAGAACCTTTATGAAACCGGTGTTATTGATCCAACCAAAGTTGCACGCGTAGCATTGGAAAATGCAGCATCAATTGCTGGAATGATTCTGACTACTGAGACGATCATCGCTGATATCGCTGACGAAAAAGATCATGGCGGCGGTAATCCAGGCATGGGCGGCATGGGCGGCATGGGTGGAATGATGTAAGAGTAATATAAGGGTGCTTTACGGCGTCTTATTTTAGAGCTGCCAACTTGAAGAAAAGTTGGCAGCTCTTGTTTTATGCCTGCCACCTGCTTAAGTTGGCAGCTCTTGTTTTATGCCTGCCTCCTGCTTAAGTTGGCAGCTCTTGTTTTATGCCTGCCACCTGCTTAAGTTGGAAGCTCTTGCTTTTATATTGGCAACTTTTTTCAATGGATACATTGTCAGGAAAATATTATGATACCTTTGCTGTAGAACCATTGAAATCTTATAAATATTGTTATGAAAAAAACAGCAATGTTGATTGCCGTTTGTGCAATCATATCGGTATCGAACGTGTTTGCTCAGACTGTAAACATTCCCTGGCTTCAAAAACAGGAAATGAAAAAGAATGCAAGACAGCTCAAGTCCGGGGTAGTTGGCAGTTATCCGCAGCATACTGATGAATATAACTGGGGAGTAGACTGGGCTATTTATCAAACAATAGAAACCAGCTATAACACAAATGGTGATCCGTTGTCCATAGAGTATAATCAGGGTGGTGTGCGAAAGAAGAATCTGTATACCTATAATAATCAGCATCTTCAAACCGAGGAGCTCATTCAGGTGTATTCAGGATCCGCCTGGGAAAATCAATCACGGACTACAACAACTTACAATACCCTGGGATATGACCTGGAAAATCGGATGGAGCAATGGACCGGTACAGCATGGGTTTTGCAGTCCGGTACACAATCTGCCTATGAATTGGATGGTGATCGCGTGAGAGTCGCGACTGTCAAGGATTGGAAATCGGAATCATCCACATGGGTAAATTCATCGAGGGAAACCTACACCTATACCGGGACAGATGCACGCTATTCAACAATTATCGCGGAGCAATGGAATGATGCCTGGGTTAATCAATCTAAAATGGAGGTTTCCTGGAGTGGGAACAACATTTCTCAATTCATTTCTTATTCCTATGAAAACGGTGCATGGGTTTTATCGAGTAAAATGATCTACCAATGGCTGGAAAACAATTCTTCAATTATGACTGTGTATTCTTATGTTGGCGCAGATACCTGGATGCAATCCATGCGGACAACAACAAACTATGATTCACACGGAAATATGACCCTCAACCAGGCTGAGATGTATTTCGGAACCAGCTGGATGATCTACACCTCTACACGTTATCTACTGACTTATTCCGGTAACAACCTGACCCAGAGGATTACCCAGACTTTTAACACCGTACAGTGGGCCAATATGTTAAAAGAGGCATTCAGCAATTTTGCTTCCCTGAGCACAGATATTACCCTGATGCCTGATTCCGGAATGGTCGTATTTCCTAATCCAGCCGGAAATCAAGCGCTTGTGAGAATCTCACTCCTGAAATCGGAATCTTTTACTTTGACAGTTCTGACAGTCACCGGACAAAAGGTTATTGAGCAGACTTTTACCGGTCATGGATCTGATTATATTTATCCGGTTAACCTGGAGCAGGTTCCCAGTGGTTCCTATATATTGATGGCCCGGGACCAGCAAGGCGCCGAAATCGGAAAAACCAGGCTGATTAAGCAATAGCAGACAGGTATAAAAAAGCTGACGGCTTCCGGGAAAGCTGTCAGCTTTTTCTGTAATTTTAGTTCTCCTATTCATTAATCTCCTCTCCATGAGAACTTTTGTTGCAATTGTGCTCCTATCGATGGGTATGATCACGGTAACAGCTCAGGAACCATCAGTCCTGAAGCATTTTAAAACTGACCATAATGTCGCTGGTATCATTCCTGAAAAATTCAGACCTGTTCAAAATGCACTTAAATCGGGCACCCGGACTGACCTGCCCAAGAAAATTGAGTGGTTTAGCTGGGGAACTTCTGACTGGGTGCCCGAAAAAACTGTCACTAAAACTTACAATACTGTGGGATTTACGGTGACTGAACTTTGGGATTGTGTTTCTACAAATAATAAAAAAATCACATACACTTATAATGCCGGCAATAAATTGACCGAATATCTCGAGCAGGTGCTGAATAATGGGATTTGGGTGGATTCTATTCGTGAAATATTGGAATATGACAGTCATGGCTATATGACGCTAGACCAAGGTGATGACTATGTTGCCGGTGCCTGGGTAACGAGCTGGGGGCAGAAAACTGATTTTGAATATAATGGAGATCAAGTTATTAAAGAGACTACTGAGGGCTGGAATGCAGCTAGTCAGGCATATGTCGACGACTGGAGATATACCTATACCTATGAGAATGGTATCAGGACCGCTGAGTTGGCTGAAACCTTTGAAAATGGCGCATGGACAACAAAGTACAGATCAACTTACTACTATGCCGGTACGGAAGAGTTTGATTATATTCTTACGGAATTTTGGACTGGAACGGCCTGGATTCCAAATGGTAAGACCATTTATAGTTTTTATGGACAGTCAAGTTGGACGATCACCGACTTAGCTTGGGATTCTGTAGCGAAAGTCTATAATAATTATTACCGTTATAATGAGGAAATTGACAGTCATAATAACCTGACTTTGTTTTCTGTCGAAAGTTGGGTAGCTGGCGCCTGGACCATTGAATTAGGAGAAAGGTTTACAATTGTTTATGATGGAGAACATGCGGTAAGCAGAATCACCGAAATGAATAATCCTGAAAATCCGTATTTGCCTGCGGGCTGGGTCAAAATGTCGAAAGAGCTGTTTTCTGATTTCCTCAATCTTGGAACCGATCCCATAGCTACGGAACCACCGGGAATATTTTGCTTTCCAAATCCGGCAGGCAAGCTCACTCTTGTTCAGATAACTTTACCTAAAGCCGGCACATTTATTCTTGCGGTATATTCCATGACAGGGCAGAAAGTTTTTGAGGAAACTGTCAATTCAAATGGATCTGACATACGTTATCAGCTGAATCTGAATAAAGTGTTGCCCGGATCCTATATTTTAAAGGCCAGCGACAAGAATGGCAATGAATTAGGGAAAACCCGATTAATCAAACAATGAAATATCTAACAACCATGAAATCAATTCTTTTTACTTTTTTCGTATTGCTCGTCGGAGTATATTCCATGGAGGCCCAAACTGTTGCTCCTAAACCGATTGCACCCTATACCGCAGCAGTTATGGCAAATGGTACTCTTTACATTTCGGGACAGATACCTATTGTGCCGGAGACCAGCGCTTTAATTACCGGAGATATTACCAAGGAAACTGAGCAGTGCATGAAAAATATCGGTGTACTTCTCAAACAAAACAATCTGGATTATGAAGACCTGGTGATGGTAAATATCTATATGACCAATATGGATAATTATAAAGCCATCAACGATGCTTACGCCACGTTTTTCAAGAACAAGAAATTTCCTGCGCGTGCTGCTATCCAGATAGGTCGACTGCCAAAGGATGCCGAGGTGGAGATTTCGGGCATAGCAACGAAGCACTAGGACGAAGAAGAAGACCGCGAGACGGAAGAAAGATCGGAAGACGGAAGGCGGGAACCCCGTTCCTTACCACGAAATCAAGCAGAAGCTTTTTCTGCGCGCAGCGCAAATTAGCGACCGAAGGGAGCCCATTAGTGAGCCAAAGGCGAACCTCTTTGCGACCGCAGGGAGCCTATTAGGAGCGAAGCGACCTTTTAGTGAGGCGAAGCCGAACTTTTGCCTATCTTTGCGCAAAATTTAGCCCCTGTATTATCGCATGAATAACCTTCGTAATTTTTGTATCATTGCCCATATTGACCATGGGAAAAGCACCTTGGCCGACCGCTTGCTTGAAGTCACGAAAACGGTTACAGGCAAGGAAATGCAAGAGCAGGTTCTGGATAATATGGACTTGGAGCGCGAACGGGGAATTACGATAAAAAGTCATGCCATCCAAATGAATTACCGTAAGGATGGTCAGGACTATATACTCAACCTGATTGACACCCCCGGACATGTCGATTTTTCGTACGAAGTTTCCCGTGCCATAGCTGCATGCGAAGGTGCATTGCTGATCGTTGACGCCACCCAGGGCATTCAGGCCCAGTCGATATCCGTTCTTTACCAGGCGCTGGACCATAACCTGACAATAATCCCCGTATTAAATAAGATGGACCTGCCGGCTGCCATGCCGGATGAGGTCACCGAACAGATTGTTGACCTGGTAGGCTGCAGCAGGGAAGATATTATCCATGCCAGCGGGAAAACCGGTGCCGGTGTTGAGGAAATCCTTGAGCGGATTGTCGACCGGATTCCTTCACCATCAGGCGATCCTGAGGCACCCCTTCAGGCCCTGATCTTTGATTCGCTGTTCAATTCATACCGAGGTGTTCTGGCCTATTTTAAGATTATCAATGGTCAGATCCGGACCGGCGACCATGTGAAGTTTTTTAATACTGGCAAAGAGTATGATGCCGATGAAATCGGAGTGCTGAAACTTGGTTTATTTCCAAAGTCCGTTTTGAGCACTGGTGATGTCGGATATATCATTTCCGGTATCAAAGCCTCGAAAGAGGTGAAGGTAGGGGATACCATCACGCATGTTGACCGACCCTGCGCTGAAGCGATTTCAGGTTTTGAAAATGTTAAGCCGATGGTTTTTGCCGGGTTGTATCCGATTGATACTGAAGAGTATGAAGACCTTCGGGATGCGCTGGAAAAACTGGTGTTGAACGATGCATCCCTGACCTATGAGCCTGAATCATCAGCCGCTCTTGGTTTTGGTTTCCGCTGCGGATTCCTCGGACTTCTTCATATGGAGATCGTTCAGGAACGCCTGGACCGCGAATTTGATATGGCTGTGATTTCCACAGTCCCAAACGTTTTTTATCATG
Organism: uncultured Bacteroidota bacterium; assembly: GCA_903851365.1. GTDB lineage: Bacteria > Bacteroidota > Bacteroidia > Bacteroidales > UBA12481 > UBA12481. Next base: position 17,861 of record CAINOB010000062.1, on the reverse strand, counting down.
TTTTTGGTCGCAAGGGCGACCGGCTCGATGTTTATAATCCATCAGGGTTGCCGGATCCTAATGAGATTGAAAGGATTGAGGAACCGTATATTCAGGCCCAGATAATTACCATGCCCGAGTATATTGGCGCCATCATGAAACTGTGCCTCGATAAACGGGGCGAGCTCAGGCATCAGATCTACCTTACTCCAGACCGGGTGGAACTTTCGTTTGAAATGCCGCTGGCAGAAATTGTTTTCGACTTTTACGATAAACTGAAATCCATTTCCCGGGGATATGCCTCGTTTGATTATTTCCAGACTGAATTCAAGCCTGGCAAGCTGATCAAGCTTGATGTCATGCTTAACGGGGAATCTGTGGATGCGCTATCAACGCTTATTCATGTTGATAATGCTTATCGTTTTGGTCGCCGGATGTGTGAGAAGTTAAGAGAGCTGATCCCACGGCAGCAGTTCGACATAGCCATCCAGGCAGCCATCGGGGCAAAAATCATTGCACGCGAAACCATCAAGGCTTATCGCAAGGATGTTACCGCAAAATGTTATGGTGGGGATATTACCAGGAAACGGAAGCTTCTTGAAAAACAGAAAAAGGGAAAGAAGAAGATGAAACAGATTGGTAATGTGGAAGTTCCTCAATCAGCGTTCCTTGCTGTACTCAAACTGGATTAATCGGCCTCCCTTAAAAGTTTATAGCCTTTTCCGTGAACATTGATGATCTGGATTGCTGACTCATCGCTCAAATGTTTCCTGATTTTAGTGATATATACGTCCATGCTTCTGGCATTGAAGTAATTATCATCTTTCCAGATTGCCTTTAATGCATAATTGCGCTCCAATACCTGGTTGGGATGCTGGCAGAGCATCTTTAGGAGATCGGATTCCTTGGTGGTGAGGTTGATTGTTTTCTCTGCGCTGGTCAGCAGCTGTTTGTTGGCATCAAAAACATACTTACCCAGTCTGAATATCTCTAGGTGCTCCGATCTTGAGGTGCGTCTTAAAACAGCCTCGATACGCAGCAGGAGTTCCTCCATGCTGAACGGTTTGGTCATATAATCGTCGGCACCTGCGCGGAAACCTTCGAGGACATCCGTTTTCATGGATTTAGCTGTAAGAAAAATGATCGGGACATCAGGATTCTGGATCCGTATTTCTTTTGCCAGGGTAAAACCATCTTTCAGCGGAAGCATAATGTCGAGGATGCATAAATCGAAATGGTCCTTTCTGAAGGCCCGGAATCCCTTTTCACCATCTGGCTCCAGGGTGGTTATAAAATCCTTGGCATTAAGATATTCCTTCAGCAGGCTGCCGAGGTTTACATCATCCTCAACCAAAAGAATTCTTCCGTTGCTTGTCGTCATGACTTCTGTGTTTTAGGGATAATCAGGGTAAATGTTGTTCCGGTGTCAGGCTCGCTACTGACAGAAATGGTTCCGTGATGCTGCTGGATAACCTTTTTCACGTAACTGAGCCCCAGTCCAAACCCTTTAACGTCGTGAATGTTACCTGTAGGTACGCGGAAAAATTTATCAAAAATTTTATTGATATACTCTTTGCTGATTCCGATGCCATTGTCGTTCACAATTACCTGGATGGTACGTGAGGTGGAATGGGTGGTGATTTTTATGGACGGTTCCTGACGACAATATTTCATCGCATTATCGATCAGGTTGAATACCACGTTTGTGAGATGGGTTTCATCACCCTGGACAGGTACTTCCCCTATGTTGAGGTCGACCTCGATCGACCCGTTTTTCTGCTTGATCTGCAGGGCGATTTTTTCGACTGCCTGTCGCACCAGTCGATCGATATAGACCGGTTGAATCCGGAGACTCATTTTGCCCTCTTCCAGGATAGACATCTGAAGAACCCTTTCAACCTGGTTGCCAAGTCGTTTACTTTCTTCCTGAATCAGGTTTGATATATAGGATAGGTTTTTTGTATCCGGTTTGAGGTTTTGATCAGCGAGCATCTGTGAGGCTAAGGATATCGTTGCAATTGGTGTCTTCAGTTCATGGGTCATGTTGTTGACAAAATCGTTCTTGATCTCTGATAACCTTTTTTGCCTGAAAATGATGTAAATGGCAACAGATGAAATCAGAAGGATGATCAGGGCGAGTAACATGGAGGCTCCTGCCATCATGCCAACAGAGCGGAAAAGGTAGTTTTCGCGTGTGGGGAAATATACCACCAGAAAATTCAGTGAAGTTCTCACGTCGTGTGGAAAAAGCAGTGATTTATACATCTGGAATTTTGCCATCGGGCTGAACCCTGCACTGCGCAATGTATATCTGACATTTCCAGTCCTCACAGCAAATTCAAAAGGCAACAAAATGAGTTTCTCATCAAAATCCTGCCTGATCAGGCTATCGAGTGTGGAATAGGTAAGCCGGTCCTCTATACGCCCTTCATTTTGCATTATCTGATTGATAACCTTTGCGATATAGACCTTCTTATTAGTAACCTGCAGATTGGAGTTTTGATCGGATTCACTTTTTGGCTTTGCGGACTGTTCGTTATTGCCATTAAGGTTATTCTGATAGAGGGAGTTGTCAGAAACATTCAGTGTAGTATCACCGGAGATCAGATCGACCCTGGTTTCCACCTTACCCGGATTCTGATCCTGAAAAGTATAATAGCTCTGGTTAATTTCAGGTGAATCATACGTCTGATTATCGTCGGAAGCAGGTAAATTTTTTGGGAGATTGAGCTTTTTAAGTCCGAGGCTGTCGCCCGACCGTTCCAACTCGCCCTGGATCTGGTTGTAGGTCTCTTTCAATTCGAGCTTTGAGGTAATCTGGGAGAGGCTCTTGTTGACCAGGAGGTTGAATTGCTGTTTCTGCACCTTAAAAGCATCCTGCACCCATATCAGCTGAATGAATATGAGGGCAATCACTGCAGCGGAGCTGACGATTGCAAGGATCCAGATAAATATTCGCCTCATGCCATCAAAGATAGCAAAAGGATGGTAAAGGGACTTTGAATAACCCTCTGATCTGCGGGACCTTTGTCGCCAGGGAATTTTTCAGGTCATCGAGGTTTACCATTGCTGTGTCGGTGGAGGAGATTATCAGCAGAAAATCGACCTGCCTGAAAATAGTGAGCCATTGACCCTCCTTCGATCGGTTAGCGATCAGTTTCACGGCATTTTGCTTGCCGATACTTTCGAAGCACTCATATAATTGAATAACGGGGCTCTCTTTGGCATTTACCTGTATATCATCTGATTTAGCCAGTTTCCAGGGGAATTGCTGATTGAGGAGCCAGCAAATACGGTAGCCGGGTTCATCTGTCAGGAGCCCAAGTCCATATACCGGTGAGCTGGTATTTTGCGACAGGGAGAATTTCCTGATTTTACTCATTGCTAAACCTTTAATTCCTGCAAAGTTTCGAGAGCCGCATTTTGTTCGGCTTCTTTTTTTGAACCGCCGGTACCACTGCCGAACAGAGTATCGGCAATACTAACGAATGAAATAAACCGGGTAGGGTCGTAGGGTTCCAAATCGGTATAGAAAGTAATTTCTTTCCTGTTTTTCTGGGCCCACTCAATCAGGAGGCTCTTATAGTTGGTCTCATTTTTTTCCAGATCCGCGAGATCGACAAATTTCCTGATGACTTTCCGGAGCACGAACCTTCGGGTTCTGCTGTAGCCTTTATCAAGATAGATGGCTCCGATCAGGGCTTCAAATGTATCACCCAGGATATGCCGGTTAGCCTGTTCGTTCTGCAGTCGGTTATCGAGGAGTTGAGCCAGTCCGAGTTGTTGGGTGAGCAGGGAGAGGTGATCGCCGTTCACGATTTTGGACCTCATTTTTGTCAGGAAGCCCTCATTGCGGTCGGGAAAGCGGAGATAGAGAAATTCGGCAATAATGACGCCCATGACTGCATCGCCAAGATATTCCAGGCGTTCATAATTCAGGGGATTGCCTTTGGCATCTGATATCGACGCCGATTTATGTATGAAAGCAAGTTCATACAATCCGATTCTTTGGGGCAAAAAGCCAAGAATGCGGATCAAACGGAAATAGAAAGTCTTTTTTGGAGAGCCCTTCACGGGTCAGGCATCCATTTTTTTAAAAATAACGGTGGCATTATGGCCGCCGAATCCGAATGTATTGCTTAGCGCATATCTCACTTCGCGATCTTTAGCTTTGAGGAAAGTAAAATCCAGTTTGCTGTCGATCTGCGGATCATCGGTAAAATGATTTATTGTCGGTGGGATCCTGCTGTCATTTATCGCGAGTATGCAAGCCAGGGCTTCAACAGCACCTGCAGCACCAAGCAAATGTCCATGCATCGACTTAGTTGAACTAATGCTGAGTTTGTAGGCATGTTCCTTGAAAACCGAAAGAATTGCCAGCGGTTCCACTATATCACCTAATGGTGTAGAGGTTCCGTGAACATTGATATAATCAATATCTTCAGGTTGAATACCGGCATCAAAAAGTGCATTGCTCATGACCAGGGCAGCGCCTAATCCTTCAGGATGCGGGGCGGTGAGGTGATGGGCATCGGCCGACAGGCCACCGCCAACGAGTTCGCAATAAATTTTTGCGCCACGTTTTACGGCATGGTCGTAATCTTCAAGAATCAGTGCGCCACCGCCTTCTCCCATGACAAATCCATCGCGGTCGAGGTCAAACGGGCGGGAAGCAGTTTTGTAATCGTCGTTTCTCGTGGACAATGCGTGAAGTGCATTAAATCCAGCCAATCCGCCAGTTGTGACGGGGGCTTCGGATCCACCGGCAACCATAATATCGGCTCTTCCGAGGCGGATATGGTCGAAGGCATTGATCAGGGAAACGGTTGATGAAGCGCAGGCAGCTACGGTACAATAGTTGGGGCCGCGTAATCCGTACTTAATGGAAATCTGACCCGAAGCGATATCGGAAATCATTTTGGGAACGAAGAACGGATTGAATCTGGGGGTGCCATCGCCTTTTGCAAAATTGGCGATTTCATCCTCAAATGTTCCCATTCCCCCGATACCTGATGACATGATAACGCCAACACGGTCTTTGTCGATTTTTTCCAGATCGAGACCTGAATCCAATATTGCTTCATCGGCGCTGATAATAGCGTACTGACAATAGGGATCCATTTTTCGCGCTTCCTTGCGATCAAAATAATTGCCTGCATCATAATTTCTCAGCTCGCAGGCAAATTTTGTCTTGAAAAGGGAAGTATCAAAACGGGTAATCGGAACAGCTCCGCTATCACCATTAAATAATGATTCGCGAAACTCCTGAACTGTGCTACCAATCGGTGTCAAAGCACCGAGACCTGTTACAACCACCCGTTTTAATGCCATATTCCTAACCCAAAGTTATGGTTTAGTTACCCTTTAGTGTTTTCTGAAACATATTTCACTGCGTCACCAACGGTAACGATGGTTTCGGCCTGATCATCAGGAATTGCAAGGTTAAATTCCTTTTCAAATTCCATAATCAGTTCAACCGTATCCAGTGAGTCAGCGCCAAGATCATTGGTGAAACTGGACTCAAGTGTAACTTCAGATTCGTCGACGCCCAGCTTATCTACAATAATTGCTTTTACTCTGGATTCAATGTCTGACATAGCTTTAAGTTTTTAATTAATAATAGTTTAAGCTTTATTCCTCACAAATTTTGCCATGCAAATAAAGCACTTCTACTCCTTATTATCAAAAAAAATGAGTTTTTTTTATTTTCGGAGGGTATTTACTCCCGAATTCCGCAATTTTAAAAATCGTTCAAAATTTTGGAACTTGATTTATAATTATTTTGTAACTGGCATTCAATGAGTAATATAGCAATTTTTGCATCCGGATCAGGATCGAACGCCGAACAGATTATCCGCTACTTTTCAGGAAATCCTGAGCATGCTGTTAAATTAATTTTGTCCAATAATGCAAATGCTTATGTGCTTGAAAGGGCAAAAAATCTCTCTGTCCCGTCTTTTGTGTTTGATCGTCAAACCTTCTACAATGCCCATAAGGTGCTGGATTTGCTAAGGGAAGCTGAAATAGATATCATTGTTCTTGCCGGGTTTCTCTGGTTGGTACCTGATTACCTGTTAGTAACTTTTCCGCAGCGGATTATTAATATCCATCCGGCACTACTTCCTGAGTTTGGAGGCAAGGGGATGTATGGAGCACGTGTGCATGAGGCAGTAATCCGGGAAGGGCGCAAAAAATCAGGAATCACCATTCATCTGATCGATGAGGAATATGACAGGGGCAACATCCTTTTTCAGGCTGAATGCCCTGTTTTGCCTGGAGATACGCCTGATGACCTAGCCTCGCGCATTCATCAGCTCGAGCACCGGTATTTCCCTGAAACAATTAATTCTTATTTGGAGAACTTAGGCCCTCTTTCTTATAGCGCTCAAATTCCGACCGATAAAATTTAACCACGGAGTCGTATGCATGCCTTAGTTTCGGATCGACAGGTTCAACCGGAGGTGAGACCACCTTTTCGGGATTCATTGGTTTTCCATCCTGCCAGATTCTGAAGTCAAGGTGGGGGCCTGTTGCCAGACCGGTCATCCCTACGTATCCAATAGTCTGTCCCATATGAACCGATGAACCGGCACTGATTCCTGAGGCATAACTCTGGAGGTGCATATATCCGGTTGTAAAATTGGCGTTATGTTTGATTTTCAAAGAGTTGCCTCCTCCTCCGCTCCATCCCTTTTCGATTACACGGCCATCAGCGATACTCACGACCGGTGTCCCCGCGGGAGCCGCATAATCAACGCCATAATGAGGACGCATTATTTTAAGTATGGGATGCATGCGTGCACTGGTAAACCTGGAGCTGATGCGGAATATTGTACGCGCCTCAAAGGGTATCTTCATGAATGCGCGTCTCAGGCTTTCGCCTTTTTCATTAAAAAAGTTTGAAACCCCATGATTATCAAAATTATAGGCTTCCAGCCATTTCTTACCGTGATAAAACTTTGCTGCGAAAATCCTTCCCATTCCGATGGATTCATTATTCACCGTTTGATTTTCCCAGATCACTTCGAAACGATCGCCCTTGTCCAATGCCATAACGTTGATCATCCATTGGAAAACGGTGGTAATCTCCGCTACCATTTCGGTAGGAACGCCCTTGTCTTTCAGCGCATTCCAGATGCTTGAGTAGACAGTTCCTTCCAGGTAACTCACCTGTGTGACAATCTCCTTTTTCTTCAGGCTGACCTGCAAAGTGTCCTTGAAATTATACACCACATATTCAGAGGCATTTTTTTCATAGATCATGTACTGCAGCAGGTGAACGGAATCAGGGGTATAATAAAAGTGGATCCGGTTGTCGGCCTTCAGTTTACGCAGGTCAAAAACCGTGATAAATTCTTTAGCCAGTCGGTCGATGGTGGCCAGACTTACGCCCCGGTCGAGGAGAATTTCCGATGGAAGCTGGTTCGGCCTGATGGTCATAGTTTCCACATCGAACGAGTCAACCGGCATATTAAATCCATCATATACAACAGGTTGAATCACGATAGGCAGCCTTGCAGCTTCCCGGTGGAATACCACATCCCAATTTATATTCCCGGCGACGAATCCGATCAGTATCAGAAAAGCACTAACGCAGGCAGTCCAGATAGCATGCTTTTTCTTCTTGAATATCCTTTTAAGCAGCTTATATTCCCTCTTGACAATCTTGATTTCCTTATCAACTATTCGTTCTGCTCTGCTTTTACGCTTTCGTGGCTTTCTGGGAACTGTGGGCATTCGGTTTGGCATTTAGTATACAATATTTATTATCCGCTTGGGGACCACCACGATTTTTTTAGGTTTTGCTCCCTGGAGTTGTTTTTGGGTAAGGTCGTGATTCATTATGGCAGTTTCAATGCTTAGAACATCCATATTGGCAGGAAGTTCAATTTTGAACCGGGTTTTCCCATTGAACGACACGGGATACTCGATGGTATCCTCCACCAGATAAGAATTATTTAGCTCGGGCCAGTGCGCTTCGGAAATGCTATCGGGATGGCCGCAAAGGTTCCAAAGTTCTTCACTGAAATGGGGTGCAAATGGAGCCAGCAGGATAAGCAGAGGTTCAAGGATTACCTTTTTATGGCAATTAAGGTCGGTAAGGTCATTCACGCAGATCATGAAGCTGCTGACCGCTGTATTAAAGGAAAAGCGCTGTATGTCATCCTCGATTTTCTTGATAGTCCGATGCAGAACTTTCAGCTCGGCTGCAGTAGGATCTTCCCCATTGGTGATCCATCCCTGCGGCTCCTGCGAGAATAATCGCCATAGCTTGCGCAGAAATTTATGCACTCCGTCTATCCCGTTGGTATCCCAGGGTTTCGACTGCTCCACCGGGCCCAGGAACATTTCGTAAAGCCTGAGGGTATCGGCTCCATATTTTTCGATGATGATATCCGGATTGACCACGTTGAACATCGATTTCGACATTTTCTCGATGGCCCAGCCGCATACATATTTATTGTTTTCGAGAATGAATTCTGCGGTTTTATATTCAGGATTCCAGTTGCGGAAGGCTTCAGTATCCAAAACGTCGTGATGTACCATATTAACATCAACGTGGATATCTGTTGTTTCGTATTGGCTTTTCAGGCCGAGGGAGACGAATTTGTTGGTTCCCTTGATGCGATAAGCGAAATTCGACCGGCCCTGTATCATTCCCTGGTTGATCAGCTTGCGGAAAGGTTCGTCTTTGCAGACATACCCGGTATCGAACAGGAATTTGTTCCAGAAACGTGAATAGATCAGGTGGCCGGTGGCATGCTCGGTGCCACCAATATATAAATCAACATCCTGCCAGTAATCATTTGCCTTCTTCGAAACCAGGGCCGTTTTATTTGAGGGATCCATGTACCTAAGGTAGTAAGCCGATGATCCGGCAAATCCGGGCATGGTGCTAAGCTCGATAGGATAGCCATCGGAGGTAACCCAATTTGCGGCCCTTCCGAGGGGAGGTTCCCCTTTTTCGGTTGGAAGGAAAGCATCGACCTCAGGCAATTTTACCGGCAAAACCGATTCATTCATAACGTGGGGAACGCCATTTTTATAATAAACCGGAAATGGTTCGCCCCAGTAGCGCTGACGGCTGAAAATAGCATCGCGCAAACGATAATTCACCTGCACCTTGCCGATACCGCGGGTTTCGACTTCTGATTTTGTACGTGCTATGGCCTGTGAAACTGTCAATCCGTTAAGAAAATCAGAATTTATCATGATGCCTTCTTTGGCATCGAAAGAATCTTCCCAGGTATGAGGATCCGAAGCTTCCTGACCGGGTTGCAGCACCACCTGGATGATCGGGAGGTTAAACCGCATGGCGAACTTGAAATCTCGGCTGTCATGTGCCGGCACAGCCATGATGGCGCCCGTGCCATATCCGGCTAAAACATAATCCGCCACCCAGATAGGAATTTCGAGGCCGGTGAATGGATTGATGGCATAGGAGCCGGTAAATACGCCGGTTACCTTTTTGACATCGGCCATCCTTTCACGTTCGGTGCGCTTGCGGGTATCGAGCAGATAAGTCTCCACTTCAGCCTGATGGTCGGGCTGAGTAAGTGTTGCTACCAGTTCCGATTCCGGTGCCAGCACCATGAATGTGGCACCGTAAATCGTATCGGCGCGGGTAGTGAATATCTCGATAGTAATATTCTTTGAAGGCACCTGGAAAAACATGTTGGCCCCTTCGGATTTGCCGATCCAGTTGCGCTGCATCTCTTTCAGCGAATCCGTCCAGTCGATATTGTCGAGGCCTCCGAGCAGGCGTTCAGCATACGCCGAGACTCTCAGCAGCCACTGTTTCATTCGTTTTTGTTCAACCGGATGACCCCCGCGAACGGAAAAGCCCTCCTTGACTTCATCGTTGGCCAGCACGGTACCCAGGGCAGGGCACCAGTTTACCAGGGTTTCGGCCAGATAAGCGAGACGGTAGTTCAGTAAGATCTCCTGCTGCTGATCGTCGGTCATGCTGTTCCATTTTGCTGCATCGAATTCAAGGGGCTCAGTGGCCGCAGCTTGCAATCCGGCGGTTCCATTCTTTTTAAGATGGGAGATCAGTAAATCGATCGATACCGCTTTATCGGTTTTGATATCATAATAATGGTTAAACAGCTGGATGAAGACCCATTGGGTCCAGTGATAATAATCGGGATCGCAGGTGCGAACCTCCCGCGACCAGTCGTAGGAGAATCCGATTTTATCGAGCTGTTCGCGATAACGGCGGATATTATTTTCGGTGGTGATGGCAGGATGCTGTCCGGTTTGGATGGCATATTGCTCGGCCGGCAGTCCAAAAGCATCGTAACCCATCGGGTGGAGCACATTAAATCCGTTCAGGCGCTTATACCAGGAATAAATATCGGAGGCAATATAGCCCAGCGGATGACCGACATGCAAGCCTGCCCCGGAAGGATAGGGGAACATGTCCAATACGTAAAACTTTGGTTTGGCGGGATCAACGGCGACTTCAAATGTTTTGCGCGATTTCCAGAAAGCTTGCCATCTGAGTTCGATTTCCCTGAAGTTATATTCCATGGTGATGAAAAAATGAGTGAGTCCGTAAAGGACAGAAAAATATTTGGCGAAAGTATAAAAACCGCTGTTTCTATGAAAATGTTATACCTTTGCCCAGCTATATTAAAAAATTACTGAAATGAATTTACTCTTTGTAATAGCCGGTCAATTTGGAGCTACCGAGATTCTGTTGGTGCTTTTGGTTGCTATTTTACTTTTTGGAGGCAAAAAAATTCCTGAGCTGATGAAAGGTTTAGGAAAGGGCATGAAGGAATTCAAAGATGCATCGAAGGGTGATGACGAAACGAGCAGTCACGTAACCCCGCCCGAAAAGAAGGATTAATCCCCATTCGTGGACAAGAAAAAGCTTAAAAAAAAGGATGCGAATGACATGACCTTTCTGGAGCACCTCGAGGTGCTTCGTGGTCATTTGCTTCGTTCCATGGCATCGGTCGGCATCGCTGCCGTTGTCGTATTTATTTTCACCAATTTTATTGTTGACCATATCTTACTGGCGCCAAAGTCGGTTGATTTTTTCACCAATCGCATACTCTGCCAGCTGGGTCACTATTTTAATACGGATAAGCTGTGTTTGAATGCTGTGCCGTTTAATCTGATCAACATTGAGATGGCGGGACAGTTCCGGATCAACATGTCGCTTGCCCTATACGGCGGACTGATCCTCTCGGCTCCCTATATTTTCTGGGAATTGTACCGGTTTATCATGCCGGCACTGCAGCCGAAGGAAAGGAAATATTCCAGTGGCATGGTTTTCTATACCAGTGCTCTTTTTATCCTGGGCATCCTATTCGGATATTACATGATTGTTCCGATGACGCTGAACTTTCTTGGCGGTTATACTATCAGTAACGATATTGTAAACCAGATCAATTTCAAATCCTACATAGGTACCATCACCTCGCTGATCTTCGCCACCGGTTTGGTTTTTGAGATGCCTATCCTGGTATATTTCCTGAGTAAAGTCGGAATTGTTACACCAGGGTTCATGCGCAAATACCGGAAGCATGCCATTATCGTTATATTGATTGTTGCGGGGATCATTACCCCACCTGATATTTTCAGCCAGATTATGGTTACCATACCGATGTATCTGCTCTTTGAGGTTTCCATCTTTATATCTGCAAGGATAGAGAAGGAGCGGAACAAGAGGGAAGCAGAGACGGCTGAAGAGTAGGCAGTTGGCAGAAATCATAAAAAAAGCCGCTCAGTGAGCGGCTTTTTCCTTTGAATCCGGATTGAATCCGGATTATTTTTTGTCTTTTTTGCGGGTCAGAACGACAGCAACACCGCCGATTACAACCAGTGCGATTATTCCAGCTACCAGAAGGCCGGTCTCTCTTCCACTTGTTTTTTGGGTTGAAACCTGGGTAGCCGGTTTTTGTACCGGGGTGGATGGTGTTACCACGGCTGGTTTTGACCTGACTGAGGTGTCGGGAGCGCCAGTAGGCTGATTCTGTGCGTTAACGGCAAGAAACGATGTTCCCAACACAAACATCCCGAAAATAGCGATTAAAGCAAGTTTTTTCATTTGTAAAAGAATTTGCGGAGAAAGAGGGATTCGAACCCTCGACCCCGCTTCACGCAGGGTACACGCTTTCCAGGCGTGCGCCTTCGACCACTCGGCCATCTCTCCAAAAACGCGGCGCAAGTTACAAATATTTTTTTAAACCCCGACTGTCAAATGGTAATTTCGCCGCTTACAGATTGATTTAAGCGCTCCCTGACGGTGACTAGATCGGAGGTCTGGCCCAGCAAAAACATCAATTTGGTTATTGCTGCTTCGGTTGTCAGGTCGCGGCCGTTGATAACACCAGTTTCATGCAGAAGCCGGCTTGTTTCATATTTACCCGGATTAACCATACCGGCCGGGCATTGAGTAACATTCAGTATAATCAGTCCGCTCTGGCAGGCGGAGCGGATTTCCCCGATAAACGATTCGGAGGTGGAGGCATTGCCTGCTCCGAAAGTCTCGAGCACCACTGCCTTTATCCAGGGAAGAGTAAGAATGGCATGCACAAATTCCTGCCGGATACCCGGGAAAAGTTTCAGAATAGCGACCTGGTCATTCAGTGTCGTATGAACTTTCAAAGGTTTTTCGTTGACCGGATAATGGATAGCTCCATAATTATAATGTATGCTGATGCCAGCTTCGGCCAGCGGTGGATAGTTTTCCGAAACGAAGGCATTGAAATATTCGGCGTTGTGTTTTGAGGTACGATTGCCGCGATACAGCTTGTTTTGAAAGAAGATGCAGACCTCAGGTACCATGGCCTGCCCGTGCATCCGTTCAGCAGCAATCTCAATGGCCGTAATCAGGTTTTCCTTGCCATCGGTACGAAGAACACCGATGGGCAATTGCGATCCAGTGAAAACAACCGGTTTATTCAGATTCTCCAGCATGAAGCTCAAGGCCGATGCAGTATAGCACATGGTATCGGTTCCGTGGAGGACTACAAATCCATCGTGGTTAAGGTATTCTTTTTCGATCACTTTTGCCAGCTCAATCCAGAAGGCCGGAGTTATATTGGACGAGTCGACTGGCGGATCGAAGGTGTAGGTTGCAAGGTTTAAATCGAATTTCAGCAGTTCCGGCAGCTGACCCGAAATCTCCTTAAAATCGACCGGTACCAGCGATCGGGTGAGGGGTTCGGTGATCATACCGATAGTGCCTCCGGTATAAATGATCAGAATTGACCTTTTTTCAGCAGTATCCATAATCAGATTCCAAACAGCCTGATGCTGTTATCAGTAGTTATTTGTGCTAATTTTCCCAGAGTCATGTCATAAATTCCGGCCACCCTGTTTGCTGTATTTACGAGATAAGCGGGCTCATTTCTTTTTCCCCGAAAGGGGACCGGCGCGAGGTATGGTGAGTCTGTTTCGAGAACGATCCATTGAGGGTCGATATGAGGCAGCACCTGGTCGAGCCCTGAGTTTTTAAAGGTAGATACTCCGCCGATTCCAAGATGAAATCCGAGGGAAATGATTTCCCTTGCCTGATCGAGCGTGCCTGAAAAACAGTGAAAGATGCCGGTGAGGTTGGTCAGTCCTGATTTCTCAATAACTGCCACTGTTTCGGCATGGCTGTTCCGGACATGAATGACAACCGGAAGTTTTTGCACCGATGCCCATCCAAGCTGAATCCTCAGGGCCTCCTCCTGTTGTTCCCGAAAGGTTTTATCCCAGTAGAGGTCGATCCCAATTTCGCCGATTCCATAAAATTTGTGCTGGCTGAGCATGGTTTGGAAATGCTCGAGTTCGACCTCAAAAGTTTCATTTACCGAGGTGGGATGGAGTCCCATCAGGGGGAAGCAATGATCAGGATATTTGGCGGAAAGTTGCAGAAGCGGAGTGGTAGTCGACTGATCGACGTTTGGCAGAAATATGCGGGAAACGCCGGCGGCAAATGATCTCTCAACGGTTTCGTCGCGATCCTCGTCAAATTCGGGCAGGTAAATATGGCAGTGAGTGTCAGTTAGAGTTGCCAACATTATTACTTAACTAATAATGTTGGCAAGTTATCTTAAAGTTGGCAACTCTAAAAATAAAGCTGCCAACTTAAGGAAAAGTTGGCAGCTTTAAAATAAAGGCTGACTAATGTTCTAAACTAACCCCTGTGCCATCATAGCGTCGGCAAGTTTAACAAATCCGCCGATGTTAGCTCCGTTGACATAGTTGATGAACCCATCTTTTTCCGTGCCGTATTTCTGGCAGGTTTTGTGGATGTTAATCATAATCTGGTGCAGACGGGCATCGACTTCTTCACGAGTCCAGCTAAGGCGCATAGAGTTTTGCGACATTTCGAGGCCTGAAGTGGCTACTCCGCCGGCATTGGCTGCTTTGCCCGGTCCATAAAGGATTTTGGCTTTCAGGAATACCTCAACGGCATCTGGTGTTGAAGGCATGTTGGCGCCTTCGGAAACGCAGATACATCCGTTTTTAACCAGGGTGGTAGCTTCTTCGTCGTTGACTTCGTTTTGCGTGGCGCATGGGAGGGCGATATCAACTTTAACTCCCCATGGGCGCTGACCTTCATGGTATTCGCAGTTGAATTTATCAGCATATTCGCTGATCCTGCCGCGGCGGACATTTTTAAGTTCCATTGCCCAGGCAAGTTTTTCGGCTGTAATACCTTTAGGATCATATATATATCCGTTTGAATCGGAAAGGGTAACCACTTTTGCTCCAAGTTCAGTTGCTTTTTCGCATGCATACTGTGCAACGTTTCCCGAGCCGGAAACCGAAACGGTTTTTCCTTTGAAGCCATCGCCGCGTGTTGCCAGCATTTCCTGAGCAAAATAAACGCATCCGTAGCCTGTAGCTTCCGGGCGGATAAGGCTGCCGCCCCATTCGAGGCCCTTGCCGGTCAGTACACCCGTAAATTCATTCCTCAGACGTTTGTATTGTCCGAAGAGGAATCCGATTTCGCGGCCACCGACACCAATATCACCGGCTGGTACGTCGGTATCCGGACCGATATGCCTCTGCAGCTCAGTCATAAAGCTTTGGCAGAACCGCATAACTTCGGAGTCAGACTTGCCTTTAGGATCGAAATCCGATCCACCTTTTCCACCGCCCATAGGCAGGGTGGTCAGTGAATTTTTGAACACTTGCTCGAAGGCCAGAAATTTTAAAATCCCGAGATTTACAGTCGGGTGAAAACGAAGGCCTCCTTTGTAAGGACCAATAGCACTGTTCATCTCGATTCGAAAGCCCCTGTTGATTTGAATTTCACCTCTGTCATCCTGCCATGGGACGCGGAACATCAGAACTCTTTCGGGTTCAGCAATGCGCTCCAGGATTTTTGCATGTTTGTACTTGGGATTCTCTTCAATAAAAGGAATCAGAGATTCAGAAACTTCCAGTACAGCCTGGTGGAATTCTTGCTCGCTGGGGTTCTTGGCAATAATTTTTGCCATGAATTTTTCTACTCGTGGATCCATTTTTTTAAAAGGTTATTGTTAATTAACATAAGGTTTTGATGGCGAAAAAGTATAAGATTTTTTGTTGAATAAATACGATTTTTAGCAGGTTTTTTATATTTATTTTAGAGTTGCCAACTTTAAACAGAACGGCACCGGTTAGTCAAAGGGCGTGTTTAGAGTTGGCAACTCTCTGGCTAAAGTTGACAGCTCTGGTAGAGCTTGCCGGGTGCTGCGCTTATCAACCCTTTGAACTCAAGACTGAGCAGCAGAAAGGAGATGCGCTGAACGGGAAGCTCAGCCAGCCGGCAGATCTGGTCGATCGACAGGGGCGGACCGGACAGTAATCCATAAACGATCAGTTCTTCCGGATCGAGCTGCTGAAAGAGCATGGGCTCGGGGTAATTGAGTTTTGCCGGACCCTGGCCCCAACCCAACAGGTATTCGATGTCGGCTGCGGTCTCCACCAGTGAACCCTGATTTGTGCGGATCAGATAATTGCAACCTTTGGACATGAGATCCTCGGGTCGCCCGGGAACTACCATAACATCGCGGTCGTATGAATTAGCCATTTCGGCTGTGACCAGGGCACCGCCTTTGATGCCTGATTCAATCACCAGGGTGGCTTCAGACAGGCCTGCAATAATTCGGTTGCGCCGGATAAAATTTTTTGGATCCGGAGTGTTATGGCTGAAGAAATCTGAAATCAGCGCACCCTGCCCGATAATCCTGACAGCTGCCTGTCGGTGAATGGCGGGATACAGTGTATGAAATCCATGTCCAAGCACTGCGATGGTCTTATACCCCGCCTCAAGGGCTGCTAGATGGGCCTGAATATCGATTCCATAAGCAAGTCCCGAGGTGATGACCACTTTATGTCCTTTTTCGGCCAGGCCCAGGATCAGCTCGCGTGTAATCTGCTTGCCCCGGGTGGAGGGATTGCGTGTTCCCACAACACTGAGCAACCGAGAATCCGGATCCGGAAGATCGCCCCGGCAAAAAAAGACGATCGGGGCATCCGGACATTGTGCCAGCAGGGGAGGGTAATCGGCATCGAACAGGAAGTGGCAACTCAGGCGCTCCTTTTCGAGGTAACTGATTTCTTCCTCTGCACGCTTAAACGTATCGCAATTCAGGAGTCTGCCGGCCAGCAGGTTTCCGATTCCGGGAATTGCCAAAAGGTCGTGGCGATTGAGCTTGAAGATATCTCCTGCGGTGGCGCACCGGGCCATCAGGGCACGTGCGATATTGGCGCCAATGCCGGGTATCAGGGCAAGCGCCAGTTTGGGTATTGTTGTATTTGCATCCATATACCGGGTATAGATGCAAAATCAGGAGTGAAATGGAGGATTTTATCAGATTGCGATATTAATTTTTTCTTTCTGCAATCTTTTCTTTGCCAGATCAACGAGATGATTCCGCTGTAAAGGGTTAAGTCCCGGGGCTTTAATGGAAACTCCCAGCATGGTGGTATATTGCTCGAGGGCCTGCTGACGGCGGCCGGCTTCGATCAGTATCATGAAACGGTGAAAATGGTAAATCATGTTATTCGGGTAGCGCACCAGAAGCTGATCGGCAATCGACAAAGCTTTATCGTAATTCTCTTCGAGCTGGTAGTTTATCTTCATCAGATAATAGAGCGACTCGTTCTTTATGAGCACATTATCCATCAGGGAACATTTGTTGAGCAGGTTGAATCCCAGTTCGCGGTTGCACTTTGGGGCAATGGAGAAAAATGGAGTGAAAACAGGATATTTTATCAGGGTAACGGCAGCAAAATAATTGTATAACCCGCTCACCATCATGAATTTGTCGTATCGATCCGTATTCTTTAGAGCAATTTCCAGGTAGTCGAGGGTATGACGCAGGTTGACTATTCCCTTAAAATATCTTTCCTGATAGATATCCACCCTGGTGAGATAGGCATAGCAGTGGATCATGGTAAAAACCTCCTCGTCCTTCATTTTATCGACTGGAAGATAAGAGAAACGGTTGATGACCCTGTTCAGGATCACTGCCATGAGGTTATCATAATCGCGTGATTCATCGCCAGATATCAGCCACCACCACAGGAGGTTGACATGTGCCAGGTCGATCTAGGTCTGATCGATATTTGTTGCGTTAAGGGCCTTGAGTTTCGAATCTGCTTCGGGCAGGTTGTACCGATACATGGCTTCGAAGACTTCGATGACGGCTTTTGGCTCCTGGGAGATTTGGTACTGAGCGGATGCTTTTGTCGGGAGAGCCATAAGCAGGGCAAGAAGGCAAAAGGGCAGGAGGGCAGAAAGGAAAGGGTTAAGGACGGAGGAGGTAAGGAATAAGGGAGAGCTGGGTGCTCTATCAATAGCCCCCATTTTCAAATGGGGGTTGGAAGGTCGGGGTACAATATTAATAGCCCCCATTTTCAAATGGGGGTTGGAAGGTCGG
>CAINOB010000061.1 GCA_903851365.1 uncultured Bacteroidota bacterium | reverse complement strand
GGGCATTCACCATTACATCTCCCAATCCGATCCCCAATCAGATCCCACTTGTGCAAGAGCTAAAACCGGATATGATCAGCCCCCAGACGACGGGAGTTGTCATAACCTGGACCGAGGAAGGAGCTGAAGTACCCACCCTGAAAGTATTGGACGTGGATACAAGGATGTTTTTAAAAGATTCAATATATCCATCAAACGGGGTTAACAGTTGGACATTCGATAATAAGGCCTTTTGGTATGGATGGATAAAATCAGCCGATAATAAGGATCCTGAATCCCGGCTTAATTCCAAGACCAAATTGCATGTTCTGGGTACTGATCCTGCGAGCGATAACGATTTTTTCAGTAATGCAAGTTATCCTGAACTGAATATCGATCCGAGTGTATATCAATCTGTCTTCCTGGCAAAAGATTCCAGGAATTATCTTTTTTCCGGGTTGGAAAGTGTTCAGCCGGAAGCGGTGATGTATTATGCTCCGATATCTCAACTTCATGCAAAAAAAATCCAGTGGAAAGTGCTGTGTAAAGCTTCGGATAAACTTTTTAGCAGCCTTAAAATGATCGGTGATGAAGTATATGCCATTACCTTCGAAAAGGCCAGGAATTACCGGCTGATCGCTACCAGTCTCAAGAATCCGGATTGGGCGAATGCGCGCACAATTGCTGCGGAGAGGAAGGACCAGACACTGGTAGGTTTCATCAATACAAAAGATTTCCTGCTGGTGGTTTACAGCGACGGAATCAACTGCCACCTTTCAAAATACAATCTGGCAACCCAAGCCACAACGGAGGTTAAGCTTCCCTATTCCGGGACCATCGGGGTCAATTGTCCCAATACCCTTACCAATGTGTGCAATCTTGGCATAACTTCATGGAATCGTCCTTTTACCCAGTTTGATTACGATGCATCAACGGATATGTTTTCACCGGGCAGCTTCAACAAGCCGCCGCTATATCCATCTGTTTACACCGATCTGCGAGTGGAGGAAGTGGAAGTAAAAGGACATGATGGTGTCCTGATCCCCCTGTCGATCATCTACAGGAAAGGAATCAGGAAATATGGATCCAATACTTGTTTGCTTGATGGTTATGGTGCATATGGCATCAGTGCAACCCCTGCTTTTAACATCCTTGAGAATGCCCTGGCCGTTAAAGGGGTGGTCATCGGCATACCGCACATCCGGGGAGGCAGCGAGAAAGGGGAAGAATGGCACAAGGCGGGATATAAGACGACCAAGCCCAATACCTGGATGGATTTCATAAGCTGTGCCGAATACCTGGTTGAAAAAGGGTTTACCTCTCCCGGAAAACTAGCAGGAACAGGAACCAGTGCCGGAGGCATACTGATCAGCCGTGCTATAACCGAGAGGCCTGATCTGTTTGCCGCTGCGATATGCAATGTCGGCATTGCCAATGCAATGCGGGCGGAGTTCAGTGCCAACGGACCTGCGAACATACCCGAGTTTGGCACAGTCAGGGACAGCGCGGAATGCAGGGCCCTTTTCGAAATGGACGGGATGCAGCATGTCAGAAAAGGTGTGAAATATCCTGCCGTGATCTGCATAGGCGGATGGAATGATCCCCGCGTAGTGCCGTGGCAACCTGGAAAGTTTGCTGCCGCACTGCAAAATGCAACAGCTTCGGGTAAACCAGTCCTGATGAAAGTGAATTATGACAACGGTCATTTTACCGAGGACAAGAACGTGACATTTGCCAACTTCGCCGATCAGTTCGCCTTTGCATTATGGCAATGCGGGCATCCGGATTTCCAGCTGAAAAGATAGCAAGATGGTGGACATTTGCTATATGTTTTAATTACGAACTCGGAAGGAGTATCGATTCCAATGCCCGGATTCACGCGGTTTTCAAAATTACTTCTCAACTGCGTGCCAACTCCTCCAAAACACAAAACCGATCTACTTGATTGACAGGTAGATCGGTTGTAAAGATTGAGGTCACAAGCGTATCTAATTGACTGATTACCAGTAACTTGTAATGAATCTAACTGAATTGTTCCTCAACTTTTTACGGGATTTGAAATTCATTTAAAACCGTTCAGATTCATCCAGGATTGGAAATTACTTGCCAAATACTTGCCAGAAATTTTCTTTATCGTCATGTTACCAGTAAGTTACCAGCCCCCCTTGACTAATCCAAAAAAATAGTTTATGCTTTAGTCATCAACATTAGAAGATGACATGCCGAGTATTAAATTAGAAATCAGGAGCAACCAGCCGGGGAAACTTGTACCAGTTTATGTGCACATCTCTGGAAGCGACGTTCATTTCAGGGCGAAGACCGAGTTTTTGGTGAAACCTGAGTTCTGGAGCGAATCGAAACAAGAACTGAAACCTATGTTCTTCGAACAAGAGGACTACTCCATAGCGCAACGTAACGAGGTAGAACAAGGATTAAAGGACATCAAAAGCTACATTGATAGGGAGTTGAGCCTCCTACACGCAAAAGGCAAGCCCATTAACCGAGAATGTGTTGCCGAGCTGATCCGAAAATTCCATTGCAAAGAGAGTGCAAATGAAGAAACCCTGACCCATTACATCAAGCGATATATAAAGGAAATCGAGAATGGGGATCGTCTACACGATCACAACAAATACCACGTTTTAAAACGGTATGATGAAGGAACTGTTAAATCTTATAAAGGATTCGAATTCCAGTGGAACGAGTTCCGGAAAAAGAGGAAGCTGAATTTTAATGATATCACCCTTGACCTGTATTTAGAATTCGTGAAGTTCTTTATCAAAAAGAATTACAGCCCCAATACCATTGGCAGGCATATCAAACACCTTAAAAGCATTCTTAGGGCAGCCCGAGAAGAAGGGTTACACTCCAATACTGCGTTCGAAAATAAAGATTTCCGTGTCACGCGTATGCCCGTTCAAAACATCTACCTAACAGAGGATGAAATCCGTAGGATGTTTGACCTTCCTTTGGAAGGGTTCGATGAGAAAGTTAGGGATTTGTTCCTTATTGGATGCTACACGGCACAACGATTCAGCGACTACAAACGTATTAACCCCGACATGCTCGGAACTTTGCCCAATGGAACCAGGTCGATTGAGCTGATTCAGAAAAAGACCGGGACAAAAGTAGTCATCCCAATCCGCCCTGAATTGGATTACCTCTTGAAGAAATACAATTACCATTCTCCCAAGGCCAGTGAACAAAAAGTCAATGATCACATTAAAGAAATTGCCAGAGTAGCAAAGATTGCCGATCCTGTGGCTATAGAAAAGACCCGTGGCGGATTAAGAAAATCGGAAACCCAATCAAAGTGCGACTTGATTATGACGCATACCGCACGCCGCTCAGGGTGCACCAACATGTTCAAGGCCGGAATCCCCACCATTGAAATTATGAAAATCAGCGGTCATCAGACCGAAAAAGAATTCCTCAAGTACATTCTCATCGATGAAGAAGAGACCGCTGAAAGATTGTCAGTTCATCCGTATTTCAATCAGCCGGTTGAGAGATTGAATGGAAAGCAAGTGGAACTTAAGCTACCGAGTGAACTGCACCATCTCTTGGACTTTTCCTCAAACTAGGAAAGGGTACCCCTGACCAAATCGAACGGTTCATTCAGGATTGCTAATTTGGAATATATTGAAACGATTGGGGTGGTGTCTTGATCTGGAAATCTTTAAGCAAATCTAATGGATTCGGGTAAATTGAGACTGATTCAATTTCTAATGCATTGGCGAAGTCCTTGTCCCAGAAGTACTCATCGAAAAATTCCTTTTCAATTCCGGCATGGAGCTTTGTCAATTCCCATAATTGTTCTTTACAAAGAGTGAGTATCTGGCTGATTTCAAATTCTCCGATCACCCTTTGAACAGGTGATGAGGCGTAGACAATGACTGTTCTAACATTACGGTCTTTGAAAATAGACCTTCGGAATTCGAACTTTTTTGTCCCTTCAAAAATCTTATTGGCAAATTCTGGTTTGATTGACAGTAAAACTTTCATTTCGATTTCCCCCTACTCATTACAAATTTAATCAATCGATCATAATCTTGGAAAGATACTTCAAATATACCTCTTGGGATATTCATTATATCTTTAATGATTCCCAAATCCAGCAAATCGTTAAGTGTTGGTTTTGGCACGGGAAGTGAACGAGCAAATAAAAGATTGATTATGAATGGCCTATTGGCTGGCCATCTGTTCCAGTATTTCTCAACCAATTCTTCCTCACTGAAGAGTGTTTTCCCTCGACACAATTTTAAGAACTCCTTCTCGGAGGTGATGTCGTCAACCAACCCATCCGCGATACACAATGTAGTAATTGTACTGGAATATTTTTTCGGAAGGCTTTCACCGATCCTGTATATCAAAATTGTGTCACCAGGTCTGATATCTCTATTTTCAGCATGAGAAATATAGACCTTACAAATTGAGTTCCTTGAGGGTGAGTCTTCAATATAATCTAAAGGATTCTCCGTTTTTAAAAGGCTATCTGGAAATAGTTCCCTATGATATTCCGGTTTAATAGAAACAACAAAAAATCGGCCTTTCAATTTTATAAAGGGAAATTGGAATTTTGGTTGTTCAGAATCCCTCAATCGCTCACTATTAAAATCTCTTACATAAACCTGTTCGGTGCCATCTGTAGTCACCTTTTCGCCATGAAGAAGAAACCCCCATTGTCCTAATAAAAATATGAGCTGAAGCTGATCCGGTCGATTCGGAAATACAGTAACATAAATTTCTTCAACTTTTTGTTTTAAAGCATTATCGAAAATTATTTTTAAAAACCGTTCACCAATGTTGTAACCATAACGGATCGCCTTAAACGTTCCAATTTTAAGCCGTCTTTTCGGTGAAAATGCAGGGGCAATATCCCTATATACCTCTGATTCTGTCTCGAGCTTTAAGTAAAGAAATCCGACAAGTTTGCCCTGGTTAAAGCTCGCATAACAATCTTCCTCCGATTTTCTATTGAACCAAGTTTCAAAATGCCTATAATCCTCCTGTAAGCTTTCAAAGAATGGAGAATTTATATCTAATGAACCAATGGGCACCTTTTTTATTGAAAGTACTTTATAATCAATAAACTCGGGATTCTCCAATTCAAATTTCTGTATTATTTCATCAATACGGAAAACTGAGCCCTGAATTCCAAGCTCACTTGCTTTTGTGTGAATTTTAGCGTCTTCAGTAATCAGGCAGTCAACTCTATGAGAGTATACTTGATTTAAAAGTTTCGTATCCAAAACATCATTTTCATTTTTGTCATACCTTTTGGATATATCTCGTACCACATCAGCTATGGCTGGTTCACTTTTAAGAACATGATAACTTTCTGCTTTCACCAACATTGTACTGACAACATTGGTATCCAAATGTTTCCGAAGTTCGTCGAGTGTCAAAGGGTGAATGATTTTCTGATGGCCAAGAGAATCAAGCCAATAAAAAAGTCTTCCAATCTGAGGGTTAATGATTTTTTGGGCTTCCCTATGAATCAGAATATTAGTATCAAGTAAAACTTTCATTTGGTTTTTGTATTCGTTTGACAATGGAAATGAATTCACTTAAAGTGCCATCGCATATTTTGATAAAGTCTACACCCAAGAGCTGCGCAACTTCCCGGCCATAACTGATTTCCATTTCCTGAAAATCCTTGACAAAGGCAAGATTTAAATCAATATGGCCCCTTAGGATCAGTCTTTTAAATATATCCTCCTCGTCAGCTGTCACAACAGCAACAATAATTGGGTCAATGGATTGGAATACTTGAAATGGTATCCTTTGAATTTGTCCATCAGTCCTAATCAGGCAAAAATGGCCATCTAATAACAAACAATCTTCGTCAGTACGATAAATTTTAAGGGCATCCAACAAAATGGTTTGCGTGGCATCAATATCTTCAACATGCTTATTATGGGGGTCTTTGCTAAGGTCTTGCCATTTGATTACCTCGCTTGCTTTAACATGTTTAATTCCAAGTTCCCGACTCACTTCGGCAGCAACCGTGGATTTTCCTGCCCCATGTACTCCACCAATAAAAATTATTTTTTTCGGCATGAATATTTGTTATCGTCGATTCCCAATCTGCAAAGTGGATATCATTACAGCAAATCTAATCAACAATTCTACCATATAATCCATGTAATTTCAAATTCTAAACATTACTTCCCTACTATTCTTTCGGATATAAAGGCCTGTTGATTAGAGTCCTCAAATATCGCACAACCTCGGCGGTACAAAATTCAAACGTCTCATTAGGTCAGCCGAAGGAAATTCCAACAGTTGTTCTATTTCTTGGATCATACGAGGTGGCAACGATTTCTCGATTCTCTGGACCCATTTCTGGCGTTCAACCATCTGAATGGGATAATACTCGCCAAAACGCAAAAAATTCTGTCCTCGATTGACCGGAGTATGATCGGGATACCCAAGTGTAATGTTGATGCACAATCCATCATCAACCGTTTCACCCTCAGTAAAATCCAATTCATGAGTGACGAGGACATGATTACCATCTCCTTTATCACTTCCGTCGTGGTATATTGGAACGATATGCATAACTATTATGAATTTGTCCCTTTGATATTCCAAGTGATACAATTCATCAAACCACCCTGCCGCCCGATCCGGTTTATCTCCACAAGTTCGACAATGTGGTTGCGGTATCGGTTTTTAAACTGTTTGATGACATTCTTATCAATATCTTCAACCGAAAGACCATCGACGGTTTGTAAATCTTTTGATGCGAAGACCGGTAGGATGATCAGATTACCTATTTCCAAAAAGTTAAGGTATATACCGACAGCAGAACCGATATCTTTATCTTTTAGCGGGTTGGGGTCGTCAAAAATTGGCACTTCAATGCAATCCAAACTCTTTTCCTTGAGTCTCTGGACAAATTTGGTGTACCACATCTTTTCTGGCTCACTATCAGAACTATTGATCAATACTGTTTTTTCATCGTAGAACCTTACCAATCCGTCAGCATGACCTGTCATATCTTTCGGATAGGCGGGAATGATAATGACTTCAGATTGAAGAAGTTTCTCGATTTCTCGGATCAAAAGGGGGCGGCTCCAAGTATAATTATCATTGTATACCCGATCCGAAATAATGACTTTATCCTTTGAGCGAACAACGTTTCCCCCGTCTAAGATTATATCAGTAGATCGTATATTAAACGACTGCCACTCGGCAACATCTTGCGGTATTGTTTTTTCGTCGAAATACTTTTTCTCTCGGATGTAGCTGGAATTGTATTGAAATTGCACAAAATCATTACCTGCCACCTGTATCGGCATGTAGTCTCGGCACCAGATCGACTTGGTAGCATGAAGAAGTTCATACTGAATCTGATGTTTCTTCAGGATGGATTCAATTCTTGCCCATTCTGGCTCATAGAGAGTTCGGATAAGCGATGAGAAGTATACAAGGTTCGTTTTATGGTCTGGAATCATTGCGTTAAGAATAAACAAGATTTTTCTTGCGTAAATCGCTTAACTTCCTAAAAGAAAATCCGTCCACTCAGCCTGTTTATTTAGATTATAAAACCTTGCTGGGGTACTTAAGATTTGGAATGGAATTTCTTCTTTTTGGCAATAATCCTGAATTTCCATCACCTTAACTTTGATATTGGGAACATCGGCAAAGCTCTTACGTGTAAGACCTACTTTTTTCAGATTTGGCAGTCTTTTGATTTCAGAAATTACATCTCTCCATTCGGTAACCCTATGATCAATATAGTGATCTTTAACATTATCTTCTTGGCTTTCTTCTACATTCACTTGGGCGATTAGGTCAATGAAATCAATCCTATGCTTCTCGATGAAATCCAATTTCTCCTGCATAGCCGCTCCTTTTAAACCTTTCTCATTATAGGCTTGTGGTAAAAGAATCCATAGATGATTTCTTACTCTGCCATAGAAAAAATCAGCTTTATTACCCTCAGTGTTCTGATTAAATGTTCCTATTATAAGAATTTCAGTCTTTGGATTAATCAAATGATCTAAAAACTTGTGCTTGATTGTAACCATATAGCCTCCTTGATGAAAATTTTTACAATTCGAGAGGTCAAGGTAGGCACCTTTCATGGTAAGGAATCTTAAAATATGTTAAAAATTAAGGCTGAAGATTTCATTGGTGTAAAACGTACCGATACGTTTATTTTAAACAAGGGTTGATTGGGGAGCACCCTTATGCAGCTCCGACAAGCCAATTTTGCTGGCTAAATGGAATTCGGTGGCTTGTAAAACTGACATCATTTGTAACTTTACAGCGATAATATACAATGTGAGACAAGATTATGATAGACATCCCTGAAACCATAACCCACAGTACTCTCAATGAAGGATATGACTTTTTCATAACCGACCAATGGGGTGTAAAACGTCATTTTAAGATTTCTTCATTCCCCGTTGGTACTAGTCTTCAGACTGAGGCCATTGAGGTTGTAGACAACAAAAACGGGCGTGAGCCATATATCTTCAACATCCTGTCCGATTTCGATTCCGACAAGGAATACGCTGAATTGATGATGAGGGAGAAGATCAAGCGGGGAGTCAATGTTCGGTACATGGAATTGAGCGATGGGAAATGGGAAATCCGGGATGAGTTGGAACTTGCGGGAAGGATCGACTTCAGTGGTGATATTGAGGCTTCCACTTTCGACAATGCATTTGTCATCGATGGCCAGAAAATAACAGTTGAGGAGCTTATGAGAATGGTAGGGCCTTATGGCGGTTGGAACTTTCACTTAAAATTAAACGATGATTTCGATCCACCTGTGATGATGAAACAGGTCAAGGATTCCAACCAGCTACCATCATAATGATGTTGGTACAGCCCACCGAAACTTTGGTATACTTTTCAATTATTAGAACCGGTACAAGTGGGGAAAGTTAATTTCCGAAACTGGGGATTCTTATTTTCCGATTTGCACACTGCAAGTTAACCTGTACCGCCTGAATGAGTGGAATAATGGTTGCGTATGATCCACCTTTAAGCCTGGCAAGTGAAGATTAGGCCCTAAATTAGTTAAATTTTCCCATTGACGGTTTCGACCGTCCTGGATGAGATTTAGGAAAGACCAATCTTAGTGCGACTTAGAATGGAATATTAGTGTAAATTTGGATGAACAAAAACAGATCGATGATGTGAATTAAGACATATAACTGACATATAATATTGCGTTTACCGTCTTGTGGCCCAAAAACGACCAAAACTAAGCACAACAAAGACTGGATGAACGCTCACCGAAAGGCGTGGGCTTTATCTTTTCTGTTGTGTGGGACTTGGTCGTTCCTCGGGCTACGGATTGGTAACTGTCCCACGCCGACTTTTTATATAAACCCCTACTTCGGGAGAGAGTAGAACAACCTTAACCAATGAAAAAGCTCGTCATTTTAGGGATTTTGACAATGTGTGTCATTATTCCAACATTCAGTCAGGTTACCACGATTACCCCTACGCAGTACTCCTATACCTCCTTTGTCGGTGACCATTATTCCATGTTACGATATGAGGGGAAATATGTTAACTTACTCATACCCGATACTCTTGTACATGATGATGCCACTTGCACCCAGATGACTTATGTCTTTGATTCTGTTTGGGATTACTACTATAAAATGACCAAAAGATATCCTCTTCCCAGTGGACAATTTGGCAATAAGGGTTACGTTGCCTATGTTGATAATTCTTGCGGTGCCGGGTGTGGAAATGTTGGGGCATGTGGTTTAGAAGTTGGAACCGGGTTCTGGAACAATTCCTACTATAACATTAAGTATTTTAAGAATTGGGCCGTCCTAAAAATCGCCTACTATGAAATGGGAAGAAATTTTTTCAATGGCGATATCTCGGCCAAACTTTCCGTCGATCCCTTTTGGATACCAGAACCATATGCAAATATGGGATATCTGAACGCGATAGATTACTTAGGACTTTACCTGAAAGACCAATATGAGAATGAAATCGGTTATAAGTACGATTTGGTGGACAGAGCAAACGAGTTTATCCTTGACAGGAATGTTACCACCATAGCAGATGTATATGAAAAGCTGCTTTATCCCAATGCATACGGAAACTCTGATTTTAAAGGGTTCTTTAATTCGGCCCTTCTTATGAAATTCTGTTTCGACTATGGGAACCCTTTTATAAGTAACTTTTTCAAGGAACTCTATAATTTGCCTGATGTTAATAATATTACTGAAGCATACACCAATTTTTGTATTGCCGCAAGCAAAGCTGTTAATGTTAACCTAAAGCCGTTTTTCAAAGATGCTTACAGGATGCCACTAAATGGAGATCGAATTGCTGTCTCCCTGATTGATCTTCCCGAATTTTCCATAAAAGTTGTTGCTCAAGATAAGGCCGTAATGGGATTGAATTCGAAGGATTCAACGATAATACGAATAAAGGCCGTGACTGGACAAAATTCAAGAATTACTTATACTGTTTATGAAGGGCAGGTGGGTAATGAATCGAAGCTCCTTAAAACCACATCGGAAAATTACTTTTATATCCCTAACAAGAAATTTGATACAACTTTTTGGGTTAAAGCAACAGATGCATTGAATTCCACAAGTAGTTTACTAATAAAGTACTCGTATCGAGGGAATCTGTTGGGTGATCCCTCTTTTGAAATTGCGCCAAATACTTATCCAATAAATTCACCTTCAAGTATAGAAGCAACGTTTGGCCAGAATAATTGGCTGCTATCAGCCGTAAGGGATTCTTTGATCCATCGAACCGGCCAATATTCATTGAATTTTAATCACACTCATTATCAGGGATGTGAAAATTTAACAGGGATGAATTTCCCAAATATTGATTATTCACAAAGCTTTAATGAACCTTTAAAGGGAAGGTATAGAGCTTCGGCATATATTAGAATAAAGGAACAATTTGAATATTGCCCAAATGTTATCTCCAATGCTGGGATGAAATTGCAGGTCATCAAAAGCGGCATCTTATACCAATCGTCGGTAGTTAATAATATATCAGAAACATTTAGTAGTCTATTCTTTGATTTCGATTCCGGACAAGATACATCAAAGATTAACGGCTATTTCTTCCAAGTCCTGTCAGATGGTATTAAAGGTGAGGCGTTTGTTGATGATATTTCCGTTAAACCCATTTTCCCTCCCGAGCCAATTTCTGTATTCTTGATCAAGGGAGATACATCCAGAATGATTGTTATCACGCAAAGTGAGAGCAACAACTTTGTCATCAAAGCGGATTCGGCTCAAGACATAACGGTTTATCAAATATTAATTTCAAGGGATACATTATTCGGTGCCGAAAGTTTTAGTTTTGAGAGCCATTCAAATAGTTTGACTGCATCTATTGGTGAAATTGGGAAATATTACATCCGCGCCTACGGATTCAATGAGTTCGGTAAAAGTGTCGATTCTTCCTATAAGATATTGAATGTGGTTGCTTCTTCCGGTGTGGATAATGAAGAATTGTATAACCTCGTCGAAGTGTATCCGAACCCAAGTTCCGGGGAGGTAACGATCACCATTCCACCCCAAACATCAAAGGTTCAGATTTATTCGGCTGAAGGTAACTTGATTAGGGAGATTCGTATCGCCGACCCTGATGGATCGATAAAGTGTTCTTTTCCACAGAGTGGGATTTATATTTTGAGGGTATACAGCGGTGATCAGGTTATTTCAAAAAAGGTGGTGATTCAGAATCAGTAGATGATAACGCTGTGAAGGACAAGTTTCTTCCGAAAACAAATCGAAGTACTTACACGAATCAAAAAAATCTTATGAATAAACTGATTCCAAATTCTATCTTCATTCTGGCTTTCATAGTCAGTCCCCTTTCGGGTCAGGTTACAACCAGTGAACTTTCAGGTAAGATAAATGCGGTTACTACTGCCGTGCCATTTCTCACGATACCGGTGGGAGCTTTCACGAATAGTGGAATTTCCACTGTTCCAAATGGAACTTTAGAGCCCACTATCTTCGGGAATATTGGACTTGTAGGATTTGAAAAGAAGAAATTCGGAATTTCTGTCAGTTATACCCCTTGGCTGCGGAAGTTGGTTCCAGATATTAACCTTTTTGGACTGGGATTCTATTATCGCATTAATAAACGTTCCACCATTGGTTTTGGACTACGCTATTTCGGTTTGGGAAATTTGACCTTTACTAATATTGTCGGAAACTCAACCCATACATTTAAACCGTATGAATTTTCACCATCTGCGTCCTATGTGATCAATTTTGATGAACTTACAAGTTTGGGGATAGGTTGTGAATTCATTTATAGCAATCTAACGGGTGGAGCAAATGTTGGAGGCATTAAATCCCATCCCGGGATAGCGCTTGCCGGCAACTTGGGATTTTCAAAGAAATTTCTTGGTAACGACGATAGGTTCAGTCATATGATTGGCGTATCTCTGAACCACATTGGTTCAAAAATTTCTTATACTAAAAATTCCCGAAAGGATTTTATACCAACAACTTTGGCCATCGGTTACCAGTTTAAAACTGAATTTGATGATTGGTCGATTGCCCTTTCTTATGAAGTATCCAAACTCTTGGTGCCATCGCCACCTCTTTATTTTGCAGATTCAGTTGGAGTAAATGGTGATCCTGTGATAAAATCTGGTTATGATCCGAATGTTTCAGTTCCGCTTGGGATGATCAGATCATTTTATGATGCTCCGTCAGGGTTCTCCGAAGAAATGAAGGAAATTGTTCATCAAATTGGATTCATGGCACAATTCCATGAGTTTACTGCTGGATTGGGATTTTTCTATGAAGATGGAACAAAGGGAAATCGGAAGTTTTTTACTTTGGGCGTAGGAGTTAATCTAAAGGATCAGGTAAGGATTAACTGTTCTTACCTTCTTCCAATGAATAATCAAAACAGTCCGTTAGCGAATACCTTTGGATTTGGAGTTAATGTGTTGTTTTAGTACAAACTAACGAAATATCGACACTTGAATTGTAGGCATAAACTTTCGATCTGATGAAAAAGTTAAAACGAATCCTGATTGTCCTATCTTCCATTTCCATATTTGCAATTTCTCATTCATGCCTACCCAGCTACATTCCTTTATACAGAGGGAAAATTGAACCTGTTTTGGATTATTTAAGTTGGGTGCCAATTATTTATCAGGGTCACTATAGCTATTATGAAGTCGTCGAATTACCGAATTGCACTGATTCTATTAAACTGAAATTCTATTCACGGCAGGAATTTATAACACTTTTGAACCATCCAGATACTACCAAGATCAGGTTTTTAACAATTGAACAGGTTTGTAATCGTTTCCCAAACACATCTAAATTCCTGATAGATTCTAAGATTTATCACTTTAATCAATCGATATTGAAAAGGGATAACATTAATTTATGGAATGAACTGGGGAAATATGAAAATTCCCGTCGCGAGGCCTCTATTGATGTATCCCCAAGTCGAAAGTAATGGTCGATGAGAAGATAATAGGGAGATAATTTTTCTGCAGAATTTTTCAGCAATTCCCAAGAACCCGATTTCTACCGATTTTGCAGGCCCACTTTTCGTGCGGTACTGTTCCCCCTTCCCAAACGACTAAAAATGACCTATATAATAGGGGATACATGAGGGAAGGGGGAGGGAGAGGCGGGAGGGGGGCGTCGAAACAATAAATGATTGTCGATTCCATCTTACTACGAAACAGGTTGATCGTTGGTGCCAGAATACATTCTTTACCTTATCTAAAATGTGGAGAAGTTAAACTGATTGAACGGTTGTGCACTTACAACCTCAAACTATCATACACATCATGGATTTCTCGTTCCCTGATGCCGAGGTACTTTCGGGTCATGCTCGGAGACGAATGAGAAAAAAGTTCCATTAACAGAATCACCGACTCATTGGAATAGTTGTTCAACCGCAGCACACGATTCCCCAGTGTCTTTCTGAAGAGGTGGCTACTGGCATTCCCTTCCAATACAATATTATATTGCTTCAGGATTTCCTTAAGTTTCACATTAACGTAAGACTGGTCAATCGGCTTGGTGCCATACTTGTTGACGAAGATAAACTGAGACGTATCCACCACACCCATTTTCACTTTTACCCGTTCCACAATCTCTTTCAGGTCTGTGTTGATTTTAATCCGGCGGGTCTTCTTGGTCTTCTTCTCCTGTATCGTCAGGATATCGGTATTCTCAAACTGTTTATATTTCAATAAAAGGAGATCGCTGATTCGAAGACCCGTAAAAACCCCGATACTGATGAGAAGACAGAACTTGTATTCACCATCTCTTTCTAATTTTCCAATGAGTGACTTAAAATCATCCCAATTCATGCTAGTTGTTGTTGTCCTTTGACCTAGTAAGCTCATTTTTTGATGTTTTTGTGAGTGCCATGATACAGCAGAAAACTTATACTTGCGGCATAAATAGTGCTAAGTATTTGTTAAAAGACGCTTGTCGAAGGAGAATTTTCGTAAGGCGTTAGGAACCAATATTGTCTGGCATTGAGCAACTTATACTAATTATATAAGTGTAAGTTGACTAGCAATCGAAAAACGGAATGTGTAGAAATTACCACCTATAATTTTGTGATCCGCCGCTCGGAACGGGGCCAGATCATCGTTAGAGTCTGAATCCGATCCGAGTCTGTTGATGATATTTACTGGCAGTTACCTGTTCGGCAACTTGATATAACAAGGTATTTGGGTCACTCTCCCCATTAACGATCATCTGAACCTGATATTTGTTTTTTAGGAGTTCAATCTCGGCTGGCGTGATTTGGTTGAAATGTTCAATAAACTCTTTGCCCTGTCCCTCTGTAAATTCCGGGAACCGACTGGAAAAGATTGACTGAAGAATATCTTGATTCGGCGATTTTACCTGAACAATATGATGAAATCTTCTGGCAATGGCCGGATCGAAGTCCTGCACATTGAAATTACTACAACAGAATAGTATACCGTGAAATTTTTCGAGGGCTTGGAGTAATATCGAAATAAGATTGTTATTCATATGTTCAACTGATCCCGTTTGGTTTGGATTCCTTGCATATAGCAATGTTTCTGCTTCATCAAACAGACAAACTGGGTTTTTTTGACCAAAGGATTTATATGCACAATCCGCCTCTTCAAACAATTTCATCAAATTTTTCTCACTCTCACCAACGAAGCTGGACAGAATCTTAGCAATGTTGACGACAAGCATCGGTCGACCAGTTTTTCTGGCGATTTGTGATACGAAAGATGTTTTTCCACAACCTGGGGAACCAGTTAATAATATGGTGAGTCCTGGTACGGTCAGTCTTATCTTCTCATAGGACTCAATGCTTATCATTTTCTCAATCAGGCTCAGTTCTGGGTTCTCGTGGATATACTTTTCTTCCTTTATCTCATCAGGTGATATCATTGTAAACAGTTTGGGATGGAACGGTCTTGTATTACCATTTTCAAAACCCTTTGATATCGAGCTCAGAGAATCCAATGACATCGGTGTTAATTTAAGATTGTCGGTTACGAAAAAATCAACTTCGAAACATAGCAAGTTTTCCCTGATCAGTTGATGAGCGCCCCCTTTCAACTCCTTTTCGAGTTCATAACGTTCAAATGGTTCAGTGGTACAATATTTTAAGATATGTTCCAGTGTAGTTGAACTCCTAAAGTAGATGTAATTGCGAAGCGTCAGGAAGAAGATTAGCATTGACTCGCACGAAATCTTTAACCGCTTCAACCATTGGATTTCTGGTAGGGAGCGGAAATCGTTGGTAAGATTGATGAAGTTTTCAAGGACTTGTTCGCTTTGTAACCCCTCTGCGTCTGTAACAAGTGAATCGAAGCTTTTTAAAAACCCATCCATGAATTCATTTTTGCTAATCTTTCTTGAGGTAAAGGGTCTATAGTTCAGAATGTTATTCAAACAACTACGTGTTAAGCAAAACTCGTTCTCCCGATTATTGTACCGATCAGTGGAGGGCTGGATTAGTTGATGTTTAACCAAATTCTGTATGGTCGCATTCATCCGTACGCTTCCCTGCAAGTCGAGCGAAAAGTGTTTTTTTAGATGGCTCCATTTTACCGTCGAGTTCTCCGACAGTTTCCTTTCAATAAAGAAGCACAGGACATTACAGTCGTAAGCCGTTTTAAGGCCGAAGAACTTATTGATCATCCGTATTCGGGTACGATCCTCGTCGCTGTATTCGTCAAAAATAAAACCGTGCTCGGCAAACGATTGCTGCTGTTGACTTATAACCCTGCAAAACTGCTCCGCCTTCTTGATCTTTCGATCTTCAACCATTCGTTGCATAACTTAATTGGATTTATGGTATGTCAGTTGAAGTCCCAGACAATACCGATTCGTGCTAAAGTAAGCGCCGTTTTGATATCTGCCAAAAATGCAACAAGCAAATTATAGCGCATTAGCGGGCCCGTGCATTAAACTATTCTGGCAAATGATCCATGATGGAATGCCGTTCTTTGGCAACATTATTATCCAGCTCATTTAATTTGGGCACCACTTTGCGGAGGATTATACCGCTTTCATCCAGTATTGGTTGCCCTCGAAAACCTTCCGAACAAACAGAGCCCTGTCATTGCCAACGCAAGGGCCATGCTGATAAATATTATGATGAAATGTCAGGATAAAGGTCTTTGAATACTTCATCAAAATCAAATTTCTGCTTTGGCATTTTTGAGTAGAAGGTTTGAATCTTTTTCTGAAATGTTCCTTTACTATCCAACTCAATAAGTTTGTCCCAAAGTCCATAGTTCTTAAAAACGATCTCAATGTATTCCCAGTAGTCGCCGTGATACTGAATAGCATTGTTCGCTAGATAAAACGGCCTATTTGAGCAGTCCTTTCTGATATAAAATGAGCACCCCATTCCGGGCCAAAGTGAGCAGTCGATTCCGGAGCAATGTGAGCAGTGTGTTCCGGAGTATACTGAGCAGTTTTCTTCAATAGATAATCCGATCCTATTCTTCACGTCCGCCGAGTACCTTAGTGCTTAAAAACACTAATAATCAGCGGCATGGCAAACGAAAGGATAGGTATAATGAAAATCAGACAAGCAATCAGGTTGTTCACTCAGGGCAAAAAAAAGTTCTACATCAGCCGGAACCTTGGTTTATCGAGAAACACAGTTGACAAGTATATCGCCGGGTTTTTGAATACGGATCTTACTTGGGATCAGGTGGATAAAATGAGCGACCACCAGCTGATGAGCTATTTTGCGGCTCCTGAGGAGCCTCCATCTCCCCGCCAGTCTGGGTTGGGAGAAGAGTTTAAAAGGATGGAAAAACTACTCGGCAAACCCGGTCAAACGCGGCAGGCGTGTTGGCTTGAGTATATTCAACGGAAGCCCGGCGGATACTGTTATACTCAGTTTTGCGAGTACTTCCGGAGATGGCAGAGTCAAACAAAACCAACCCTGAGCATCGAACATAAAGCCGGGGACAAGGTCTTTATTGATTTTGCCGGCAAGCGGTTATCGATTGTTGACAAGGCTACGGGAGAGGTAACTTTGGTTGAGGTCTTCCTGGCAGTCCTGGGCTTCAGTCAAATGACTTATGTGGAAGCCACCCTCAGCCAGAAAAAAGAAGATCTGATCAAGGCTGTTGAAAACGCTTTTTTGTATTATGGTGGCGTTCCTCAAGTGGTTGTACCAGATAACTTAAAATCAGCCGTCAAAAAGCCACAGCGGTACGAACCGGAGATTAATGAGACGTTCCAGGATTTTGCCTTGCATTATCAGACGAGCGTCTTGCCAGCCAGGGTAAGGAAGCCACAGGATAAGGCTTTGGTAGAAATAGCTGTCAAGCTGGTCTATCAGCGGATTTACCGTGACCTGCAGAAACAGACTTATTACTCACTTGATGAACTCAATGGAGCGATCCTGATCCTGCTGGACCGCTATAACAAAAAGAGGTTCTTTAACCGGGATTATAACCGCGAAGATGTCTTTGTCGAGGTAGAAAAAGCATACCTGGCTCCTTTGCCAGTGGAGAAGTACGAACTCCGTCGTTATCAGCAAGCGACGGTTCACAAAAACTGCCATGTGTTGTTATCGGACGATCTGCACTACTACAGCGCTCCATACCAGTACATCGGCGAGAAAGTAAAGATAAAATACACCTCGGAAGAGGTCTGGATTTATCATCATTACGAGATGATCGCTTACCACAAGAGGGAGCGGGCCCGGTATCTTAAAACCACAGTCATTACTCATTTGCCCAAAGCTCATCAGGCCTACCTGAGCCGAGGCCCGGAAGAATATCTCACTCAGGCGGCAGCCATTGGTGAGCAAGCCCGAAAACTTATCGAAAAGGTTTTGGAGCGGAGTAAATATCTGGAACATAACTACCAGAGTTGCCAGGGAATTTTGCTACTGGAAAGAAAAGTCGGCCGGGAACGCTTAGAGCTGGCCTGTAAGCGTGCCTTGGAATACGAGGTATACAATTACAAAATGGTTCAAAGCATCCTGGAAAAGGGGCTAGAACAGGCCAAAGAGGAAACGAAAGTGATCCGTCTGCCTGGCCATGAAAATATACGAGGAAACCAGTATTATAAATAAATCAAACAATCATGGAACAGAAACAAATCCTGGACAGGATGAAGCAACTTAAACTCTGGGGGATGTATCATACCTTCCAGACGAACCTGAATGCTTCTTTGCCGGAATATCTGACGGCAGATGAACTGTTGAGCATGCTGATCGAATCGGAATGGGACGATCGGCAAACCCGCAAAAAAGACCGGCTGATCACCTCGGCTAAGTTCCGCTACACCGCTTCGGTCGAGGAACTGGAGTATCTCCCGGAGCGAAATCTGGACAAAAATCAGATCCAGCGCTTTGCCGATTGCGATTACATTGATCAGCACCAGAATATTCTGATCACCGGCAGTACAGGGGTGGGTAAAAGCTATCTGGGTTGTGCACTTGGCCACCAGGCCTGCTTGAAAGGATATCGTGTAATGTTTTTCAATCTGGCCAAACTGTTATCCTGGCTCAAAATGATGAAGGCGGATGGCAGTTATATCAGGGAAATCAGCAAACTGGAACGGCAGGATCTACTGATCTTAGATGACTTTGGTCTCCAGCCTATGGATGATCAAAGCCGATTGATCTTTCTGGAGATTATCGAAGATCGCTATGACAGATCCTCGACAATCCTGACTTCCCAACTGCCAGTGAGCGACTGGTACGAAGTAATCAATGAAAAAACCATCGCCGATGCAATCCTGGACCGGCTCGTTCACCGTTCATTCCGGGTAAATCTTAAGGGAGAATCTATGCGTAAAACAAGAAAGAGAGTAACTGAAAACTAATTATTATTTTTAGGAAGAAAATGGATCGCGTTCTTTGTTGAAGTATTGAGCTGAAAATGACTGCTCACATTGCTCCGGAATCGACTGCTCACTTTAGTCCGAAATGGGGTGCTCACTTAGACCGGAATATCTAATCAATTGCTGATGCATTCCTGATCTTCGATTTTGCCCAAGAAATGAACATGACATCTGTGATTTTATTGTCTCCAAGTAATTTATCCAATGACTTCAGTTGATCATTCATTTCATTGATCCTCTTTTCCTTATAGGCCATACCATCCATTGTTTTTGGCGCTGCATATGCATTGCTGGAAGATTGAATCCAATCATTTATGAGGTTCCCTTTTGAAAGGATCAGATTGTTGGTAACAGAGTTGGTCCCGGATATTTTAAAATTAGTTATAGTTCTAGCTTTTAAAAGGGCAGGAAGACTTAAAGAGAGCGTGATCCGATCCCCTGGTGTTACGATTAGTGTGATCCTTCTATCATCATAATTGATCAGAACCTCTCTTGTTTCTGTAATATTCAGGTTACTAATAAATTCTCCATTTTGATTTATAACTAGTTGTTGCCTAAATGGATCAACAACATCGGGAACAAAAACTTCGACGAATCCTTTGTCCTTCAATTTATCGAAACCATTGAAACGAACATTAATTTCGGTAGCGGTCTGGCAGATTCCACAATTAAAAAGTAAGGATAAAACCAGAACAAGTAGGTATCTCATCCTCATAGTATTAAGTTTTGTGCTATTGTTTCAGGTACGCAGAAAGCGAATACCATAACCGAGGTGGCAGCAATCATACATTGGTGGCTTTCATTTCCTTTTGATTGGTCTTGGATTTGTGGTCTTCATTGTTATCCCTAAGGACTTTGGTGGAATCGTTGTATGCTCATCAAATATACCTGAATTAAACAATAGTTTCAACTGCTGGGTAAAACCAACCGCCTCACAATCCCCGGACTAAACTGGCAACTATTTCGAGGCCGTTTTTCATCGAAGTTGAGTTGTTTCGATATCTCCGAATATTTCAGGTATCCGTTTTTTAGCTGGAGTTTTGATTGAATAACCCCCACCATCTTCCGTTTTTCATTGCTTATTGAATAGATAGCAAAGAAAAAACGCTGCGGATTTGAATCTAACCATCTTATTTAAAATGTTTGGCCAGGTTTTTCTCCCAATCAAATATTTCAAATTTGTCCACGATCCGGCCATTCGGACCAATCAGAAAACAAGTTCGTGAGCAATAATCGGGACGATATTTTTTTGCAAACTCTTTATTATCCGGGGTATCTGCATTAACCAGTTTTCCAGCCTGATTCCAGTTTTCTATCTGTTTCAGATATCCCCCAGCCCGGTCAATCACCACCATATCGAGTTTCGGTCCATATTTTTCAGCCAGATCTTTATATACTTCCTGGCTGCCCGGCACTGAATAACAAGCTGATATGTTGACCAGCAGGACATACGAACCCTTGTAGGTTTCTGATGAAATCGAATCACCATTTGTAGTATTACATTTGAATGCCGGAGCCAGCAGTCCCGGTTGGATTCCAGATTTATCCAGATAATGGTCCTCCCGCACCAAGGTAACATAACTGCAATCCTGGGCAAGGTCGGCAAAACGATATACGCCCTCCTTCAGCAGGATATACTCGCCTACCCCGACATACTCACCCGGAGCAACAGTATCCTTGCGAATTCCGTTTCCGCCAATTATTGCTATCTGAGGTCGATAGGTATAAAATCTTGACTCCGATATATAAACCTCGAGTTCATAATTTGATTTATCGAGATTAAAACCGGTCGTGTAATGCTGAAGCACTTGGTACCAAAGACCTTCCCTTCGCCACGTCCCAATCGCCATCCAAGTATGGGCTGTTACATATTTTTTGCCGTTAAATATGGTATAGTCACAGGGTATTAGCTTTTCCCGGGAATACAGGTCTATTGGCTTAACCAACCGTACCGTATCGTCGCGGAAATCCTTGTTATTGTTCTGATCAATAATATAAACCGAATCCTTGCCTCTCATTCCCGTAAGCATACAAACCGAATTATCCCGGAGGGAAATAGGATGGTAGGGATCGAACTTTTTCCTGGCTGCAATTTCTTTCCAGTTAAGAGAATCCTTTTGTTCTTTGGTGTGGAGTTGAAAGCCATAGGCATCATAATCAACAATTTCACCACGCAGTCTGATATCGGTAATATGATCAGGAAGAATTACCTCAAAACCCAGTGAATCCAGCGAGCGAAAAACCAAATCACTTATACCCCTCTGATAATTCAGTAATCCCCTGCCTTTTTCCTGCTTCATCTTGATGATCAAGGTATCGGGCAGGTACTTCGACTGACCAATGCAATCGATATTTGAACCCATGCCAAATAACAATCCGATCAGAAAAATGGCAATAAAAATTCTTTTCATTTTCAACTATTTATTATTCAATATTTTAACCGCCTATCCCCTGCACTAAAGTACAGGGCTATTGATAATGCTCGCTGCCAACTGAGTACTGAAGACTGAGGACTTCTTATTCCGTTTTCAAGGCCTCTGCCGGCCGGATCTTCGAGGCTATCGATGCCGGAATCCAGGTGCTAAGCAAAATTAGCAGAACCATAACGACCATGCTGATACCAACCGCGAGGTACATCACGCCTGGCCCCACCTTGGTTATCCTGATGGAGGGAACCTGAATATAGACCAACGCCACAACCAGAAGACCCAGTCCGCCCAGCAACAGGTTTTCAAGAATCAACTGTGTTTTGATAAATCTGCCTGTCGATCCGAGCGCCCGTTTTACCCCGATCTCATGAATCCGTAGATTGGTGTTGTACCAGAGAATACCGATCACACCCAGCAAAACATTGATCAACACGAAAATGGCCAGTAATACTCCAAGGTATTTGCGCTGAAGCCTGTCCAGATTCTCGGTACTCCGCATATTCTCAAAGGAATACATACTGCGGATAAACCATACTTTTGGATCGATTACCGAAAATATTTCACTCTCATATATATTTAGAAAGTTCTCCTGTTGACCTGGTTTTACACGCACCAGGAGTTCCAAATGCCTGAAATTCTTAACCTCTTCATCCAAAACAAAGCCTGTCGCCCTTGGTTCCTCATAGTCGGTTCGCTTAAAATCCTCCACCACTCCGATGATTTCAAAACTACAGCGTCCCTTGCCTGGCAGTAACTTGCCGACAGCCTCTCCTTTGTAATATTTTTCATCTACAGATTTACAGATCAGTATCGACTCGACGGTCTTGGCTCGGTCGCTCTCATTAAACCATCTGCCTTTCAATGGTTTAATCTTAAACACCTTGGCATAATCAAAATCAACAATCATTCTATGGATATGGACCTCCTCCTCACCAAATTTATGAGTGCATCCTTCCGGGCAACAAAAAAACGGAGAGGCATTACCTGCAAAAGAAACCGATTCAACCATCGCGTTTGACATCAATCTCAATTTCAGTCTGCTAAAAGTCTCCTGATTGAGCTTATCAAGGGGAGTCGTACCATTCGGATCCTCCCTGTTCATTATTTGTGCACTGACAACACTTCGCATATCGTAGCAGGATTTGATGCTACGGATCCGAACCCTTTCAGTAATATAAACAGTAAGGTTGACTAATACCAGCGATATAATGAACAGCTCAATAAACACCAACACATTCCGCATCCGGTTGTTCCAAAGGGTTTTAAAAAATATGCGTATCATATTTCGCCTCCTTTCAGATATTTAACCGGTTTCATCCGCGACATGCGTATGGCAGGCAAAACGCCTGAAAGCATACCAAATAAAAGGCAGACCCCCAGTGTAATTCCAAATACCAGGAAATCGAATGAAAAACTCATGGGAACGGTAGTTCCTGCCTTGACCGGTATATTCAGTGTATTACCCAGCAGAGCGACCACCACAAAGGATAATACAATGCCAATAACACCTCCGGTAACCGTGAGTACCAGATTCTCGAAAATAAACTGTCCCTTCAGCACAGCCGAGCTGGCTCCGAATGATTTTCGCACGGCTATTTCCTCCCCTCTTTCCCGGATCCGGGCAAAGTTGAGGGCCATCAGGTTTACGGCAGGCAGAAATATAAATCCAAAGCCCCACAACAGGTATTTTCGTAAAAGTGCCCAGGGTCCAAAGTCATCTTCAGGATCAAAGGTTGCAAACAATCTCTGCCACTGAGTATTCGGACCTGCCACAAAAGAGGGCCAGATTGGGATCAGCAGCATCAATACGCTGAAGAGTCGCTTGAAAATCCCGTCGAATTTCCGGAAATTGATTTCGGTTCTTCGCTTTAAAGGCCAGAGAGAAAGCACCGGAATAAGGACTAAATGACCTGGTATCCGGCTTTTCGGCGGGGAAAAGAGTATATGGGAAGAAAACGCCTGACCGAAGATTTTGAGAGGTGGGGGGAATGTCTTCAACAACTCCAATAACGGTAAGGGAGAAGTCACGGTACTGTACTATTTTACCCAAAACATTATTTTCGTTCCCAAAAAGCAGCTCTCTCAGACTTTCCGTAATGACAGCCAGATTGGCACCATTAGTTACTTCCTCTTTTGTATAGGGCCGGCC
The DNA here is from genome assembly GCA_903851365.1 of uncultured Bacteroidota bacterium. GTDB lineage: Bacteria > Bacteroidota > Bacteroidia > Bacteroidales > UBA12481 > UBA12481. The sequence continues at coordinate 51,945 of CAINOB010000061.1, read as the reverse complement.
CAGGATAAAGTCAAAATCGAATACTTCCCAGAATTCAGCATCCGTAACCATGTACCCTTTAGTATATTGCCTCCCATTTTGCCGAAACTCCCAATCGTACCCAAAAAACATACTGATCTTATCGGCACTCTTAATTTTTTTGTAATATTCTTCGCATTCTGTCCTTCCTAATTCGGTGAACACTTCATTTCCACCCCTTTTCTGTGTTCTGACTTTCATATTCTCAGCAACAAGAATATTCCCAAGATGCTTTTCCGGCCCGGAACCTTTCACCACCTTGGTAACGGTCATGCTGAATATCATCACAAACATGATCGTCATACTGATACCGAACAGGCTCAGGAAGGTAAACAGCTTATTCTGGCGAGCGACTTTCCAGAAGGTTCTCAGATAATTTTTTAACATTTCTTTTCTTTTAGGGGTTATCCGACCAGCCTTCCGTCAAATAATCTGATAATCCGATGCGTGGTTTTCGCCAGCAATTCATCGTGCGTTACCATCATAATCGTGGTTCCTGCCTTGTTAAGATCAGTCAGAATATTCATGACTTCCTTGCCCACCGTGCTGTCGAGGTTTCCTGTCGGCTCATCAGCCAGGATAATGCCCGGATTGCCTGCGAGTGCACGTGCTATGGCGGTGCGCTGGCATTGGCCTCCCGACAATTGTGAGGGGTAATGGTGCATTCTGTTTGTCAGGCTCACCTGTTCGAGTGCCTCATACACCCGTTTCTTCCTTTCCCCGGATGGCATCTTCCGGTAGATCAAAGGAAGCTCCACATTATCAAACACATTCAGCTCCTTGATAAGGTGAAAACTCTGAAAAATGAATCCAACCATCCGGTTCCGGAGTCCGGCTGTCTTTTTATCGGCATAGCCACTGATCAGGTTCCCTTCGAGGTGCAGAATTCCTTTGTCAGGCTCATCCAGCAGTCCGATAATATTGAGCAGCGTACTTTTGCCGCAGCCTGAGGGGCCCATCACTGAAACGAACTCACCGGGTTTCACTTCCAGATTTATATTGTCCAGTGCGAGTGTTTCTATCGATTGAGTCCGATAGGTTTTCGAGATGTTTGAGAGTTTTATCATAGGGAAAAAATTATTCGTGGTAAGGGACGGGGTCCCCGCCTCCGCGGGGATGACAACTCTTCGAGGCTGCCAACTGAAGATTGAGGACTGAAGACTGCCGACTGATGACTGTTTTTCATCGTACTCTCATCTCCTCATGATCATATTTCTCAGCCAAATCAGTAAGTATCACCTGGTCGCCTTTTTCCAGGCCGGAGATCACTTCAACAAAATCAAAGTTGGCTTCCCCTAAAATCACTTTGGTCCGGATAGCCTTGCTGCCCCGGATTACGTACATAGTTTTACTTCCCCGCTCCTTATAATAAGATCCGTTTGGCAAGCGTAGAACCTCATCTTTAAACGATATCACCACCCTGATTTCGAGCTGCTGGTTTGGTCGAAGGTTTGATAAGTCTCCTTCGTCAAGTCCGATCAGGCATTCCATCATTCCTTCGTTCACCGAGGGCAGGATATTCTCGAGCTTTCCATTTAACATCTTCTCCTTATCACGAATCAAAACGGTTTGTCCCACCGCGATCTTCCCTGCCCAGGAGTTGCTGACTGTTCCTTTGATCCGGTACCTCGTATAATCCGCAATACGTGCAATCTCCTGTCCTTCGGAAATCATGGCTCCCGGCTGACTTAATAACGAACTGAGGCTGCCAGGAAATGGAGCTCGGACATAGGCCTGATCCACCAGATTCCTGGCAGCGACAATTGCATTCTTCTGTATCCGGATTTCGGTTTCGAGCTCCCTGACTCCGGCCTCACTGGCATTTACATGGTTGGCATTATTATTAATTGCCTGACTGAGTTCCAAAACCGCTATGTCCCATTCGGTTTTGGCTTTTCTCATGATATCCTTAGTACTTCCGCCACGCTTGTTGAGGTAAACTTCAGCATCATAAGCCGATTTGAGGTTTTGCACACGGATCTCCTTAATCTGACGACTAATTTCGAAATCATCTTCTGTTTCCTTTATCTGGATCTTCAGTTTCTCCTTCTGGATCCCTTTCAATTCCAGTTCGTTTTGAAGACGATTCAGGTCGTTTGCCGCCATTTCATTATCGAGTATCAACAGCGTATCGCCAGTGTTTACCCTAGCTCCAGGTGTTTTTGTGATTTTCAGCACTTTACTTCGGAAGGGTGCATTTATCACTTCTTCATAGTTCGGTATCACGATTCCCGAACCTTGAACAGTGATCTGGAGATTTCCCTTATCAACATTTGCCGTGGCCACCCCCGAAAGCGTGATCACCGGTGTAAATGCGCCCTTCAAAAACAGGATGATCAATAATGGGATAATAATGACCAGTGACAGAAAAGCCAGTTGCCTGATCAATTCTTTTCTTTTGTGCGCTTTTGATACAGGACGATCCATTAATTATGATTTTCAATCGATTAGCAATCTTTGGACCATCAATTCTAAATTATTAATAATCAATGTATTAAAAAAACTCCAATAGCAGAAGTCGTATTATTTTGATACACCAGCGGACACCTTGAAATCAGGAAAAGTTAAATCATGTTAAAACACCATCCGGAAAACCGGGTAACAGATCATTGATTGCAGGATTGCACTAATTTGGAGGTGGAAACCTCAAACTTTTGTCAAATGAAAAATCGCGTATTTATTGTTGCACTGATTGCCTTGTCATGGGCAGGTATCAACGTTAATGCACAGGAATTATCAAAAGATATTCTGAGCAAAGTAAAGTATCGTGCCATCGGCTCAACCAGGCACAGCGGACGTTTCGTTGACTTTGCAGTGAATGAAAAAAATCCGGCTACGTTTTATGCCGCCCTGGCATCCGGCGGGCTGTGGAAAACCGTAAATAACGGGATCACTTTTGTACCGGTTTTCGATGAAGCAGGTGCTATCAGTATTGGCGATATCGCGATCGATCAAAAAAATCCCGAAAATGTATGGGTTGGAACCGGCGAAGCGAATAACAGCCGGACCGCCTATTATGGCGACGGGATTTATAAATCGACGGACGGTGGAAAAACCTGGACCAATATGGGATTGAAAAACTCATCACATATTGGCAGGATCATCATTCATCCCAAAAATTCCGATATCATCTGGGTGGCCGCCGAAGGACCATTGTATACCCCAAAAGGCGATAAAGGAGTTTTCAAATCAACCGACGGTGGAAAAACCTGGAAACAGGTTTTAAAAGTCACAGTGGACAACCGCGAAATTGGCGTTGTTGATCTGGTGATGGATCCAACCAATCCGGATGTATTTATCGCAACTTCCTATGATAAGGAACGCAAGCCATGGACATTTAATGCCGGCGGTCCGGGCAGCGCACTGTATAAATCAACCAACGGAGGATCGTCTTGGACCAAACTGGCAGGTGGATTGCCGGAAGGCATCCTTGGCCGCATCGGTGTTGATATTTCAGCAAGCAATCCGAAAGTGGTTTATGCCAATATCGAAAACTGTAATATTGATAGCGTAACCACCGCCCAGCGGTGGGAAATGATGAAAAACGGAATCGGTCCGAAAAAAGGCCAGAACGAAAAGGGCGATGAGGTTTATCGTTCCAACGATGGCGGCAAAACATGGAAAAAAGCCAGTCCGGATGGCCAGAGCATCGGTGGCGGACCAGCCTATTATTATCAGCAGGTGCGCATCGATCCTACCACTCCTGAACATGTATACATTATCGGAATCAGCGTATGGGAAACATCCAACGGTGGAAAAGACTGGAAAACAGCGTTCCGTTTTGGTGGCGACAACCATGCCATGTGGATCGATCCGAAAGATCCGAAGCATTTTTTACTCGGATTTGATCATGGTTTGGGAATCACCTATGATTCAGGTCTGAACTGGTTTCATCCAGATTTTCTACCGGTTGGCCAGTTCGTTGCTATCGGTTATGATTTTGATTATCCCTATAATGTTTATGGTGGATTACAGGATAACGGCTCCATAAAAGGTCCATCCTCGAAAAAAGGCGGTGGCGCCATCAAACTGGAAGACTGGAGAACAACCGGTGGTGGCGACGGGATGTATAATGTAGTGGATTGGGATGATAGCCGTTGGTTATACAATGAGTCGCAGAATGGCTCTATCAGCCGACTGGATCAGGTAACCGGTGAATCAGCAGATATTCAGTATACCAAGATGGATCGCTGGGCCTGGAATGCCCCGATTGTAGTATCTCCGCATAATGCAAAAACAATTTATCATGCCGGTAATAAAGTAGTTAAATCAACCAACCGGGGTGAAAGCTGGACCGAAATCAGTCCCGATCTTACTGCTAATGATACCTTGAAAGTCCACGGTACCGGAAGCGTTCCCTACTTCACGATTGTTACCATGGAAGAATCTTACCTCGAAGCAGGCGTATTATGGGTAGGCACTGATGATGGTAAAGTACAGATGACGAAAGATGGCGGAAAGACCTGGATTGATGTTACTGCTAATATCAAGGGGCCGGGTTACTGGGTAAGCCGTGTAGAGCCATCGCATTATTCCAGTGCCACAGCCTATGTTACCCTTAGCGGTTTAAGGAACGACGATTTACGTCCGTTTGTTTATAAAACCACTGATTACGGTAAAACCTGGACGTCGATTTCAGCCAATCTGCCTAATGAGCCGGTTTGTGTGATCCGCGAACATTTCCGTAATCCTGATTTGCTTTTTGTCGGCACAACAAGACAGGTTTTTGTCAGTATCGACGGTGGGAAAACATGGTCGTCCATGCGTGGAAATATGCCTTTTGTAGCCTGCGAAGACCTTAAGATTCATCCTCGCGAAAATGACCTGATCGTTGGCACTCACGGAAGAAGTATCTGGATTACCGATATTTCCTGGATTGAAAAGCTCAACAGCAAGATCCTGGCTTCCGATTTTTATCTGTTTAAACCGGAAAACAAAGTTCAATGGAAAGGCGCCAGCGAAAACAACAGCTCATCCAGCAATTATGCCGGTGAAAGTGAAATTTCCGGAGTTCCGGTTTCCTTCTATTTGAAAGACTCAGTGAAAGAGGTTGTTATGAGAGTTTATGAAGGAGAGAGGTTACTATATGAAAATAAAACCTCCGGACAGGCAGGAATAAATCAGCTGACCTGGAATTACCAGAAACGGGTAAGAGAATACACCCAAGAAGAAAAAGATAAAATGAAACAACAGGCCGACAGGGCCCGTGCAGGTGGCGCAGGCGGCGCTCGTGGTGCCGGACGCACAGGTGGCGGCGGTGGCATGGGTGGCATGGGCGGTGGTCGTTTTGGTCGCGGCCAGGGTGCCGATCCCAATTTCCTGAACACTCAAACCGGACCCGGCGAATACACTGTTAAGCTATCAGTAAACGGCAAAGAACAGGAAGCAGGGTTTGTTATAATGAAGGATAGCTGGAAATAAGATCGAAACACGTGACGCGTGACCCGGAAGATTTGGAGTTCCGTATCACGCGTTTCGTGTTTCGTGTTTCGCATTTTTGCGGGCTTGCATATCGGATTCCGTAGTTAAATTGTATTTTAGCTACTTTCTGAAACCTCTATGAAAAAGTTGTCCGGCTTAAATGCGTATTTTATTATCGGCATTACACTGCTGTTAATACCGTTAAATGCACTGAATCAACCGGGCAAGCCGCAGTACAAAATAGTTGCTTACATGATGGGTGCGCGTGCTCCGGAATACCCTGATTCCCTGATCCGCATGCTGACTCATATCAATTATGCCTTTGCCAAAGTAGTCAACGGTGAAATTGCCTTCCAAAGCCGCAATCCGGAGCAGGAACAACGCATCAAACTTTCGGTCAGCAGGATCATCGGCTTGAAAGCCAGGAATCCGGATCTTAAGGTAATTTTATCAGTTGGGGGCTGGGGAGCTGAAGGTTTTTCGGACGCTGCCCTCACCCCAGAGTCACGGGCAAAATTTGCTGCCAGCGGGTGCAGGATGATCAGGGAATTTGGCTTTGACGGAATTGATATCGATTGGGAATATCCCGGGCAGCCAGGGGACAATAATGTTTTCAGAAAAGAAGATAAAGAGAATTTTACCCTGATGCTGAAAGCTTTGCGTGTCGAATTGAATAAAATCAATCCCGCATTTTTGCTGACAATTGCTGGCGGAGCTGATGAAGAATATTTCCGCTGGACCAACCTTGGTGAGGCGCAAAGATACCTGGATTTTATCAATGTGATGGCTTATGATTTTTACAGTGGCCTGAGCAAGGTGAGCGGACATCATGCCAATCTCAGTAAAACAGATTTTCCGGGTGCTTCAAATATCAGTGCTGAAATTGCGATTGAAAGGAATATCGGAGCAGGTGTTCCGCCTGAGAAAATCGTGGTTGGAGTACCATTTTATGGCCGATTCTGGCGCGGTGTCCCGGATGCGAATCACGGGTTATATCAGCAGGGTTCAACAACCGGCCAGTACAAAGTTTATACAGAGATTATAAATAATTACCTCAACAAGAATACCTTCACCCGCTATTGGGATAAATCGGCCAGGGCTCCGTACCTGTATTCCAGGGATTCAGCCATGGTGATTTCCTATGATGATCCTGAATCACTGAGGCTAAAGGCTGATTTTGTTAAAGCAAAACACCTCGGCGGGATCATGTTCTGGGAATACAATGGCGATAAAAGTGGATTGCTGTTGGATGCCATATATAATGGACTTAATAAATGAAATAGAAAAGTTGACACCCGATACCTGAAACCTAATACCCCATACCCATGAAAAGAACAGTCCTCCAGATGCTGCGAATCAGTGCCGAGAAGTATCCCCAAACGGCCTATACCAATCAAAAGGGAGAAAAAGGATGGGATGGAATGACCTATCCTGAAGTTCTGCATGAATCAAGGTTCCTTGCTGCCGGACTGCATCAGATCGGAATGAATAAGGGAGATAAGGTTGCCATCCTGGCCGAAGGTCGTAACCGCTGGATTACAGGCGAATTTGGAATTCTATTTGCTGGTGGCACCACCGTTCCGCTTTCCATAAAACTCATGCCCGACGAGGTTCTCTTCCGCTTGAATCACTCGGAATCCAAAGCAATTATTGTATCGAGAAATACCTTTGAAAAAGTGGCTTCGATCTGGACCCAGATGGAGTTCACTAAAAAGATTATCATTCTTGATGACGACCTCTCCCCTATTGAGAAAGATTGCAAGGTGTTTGGCATAAACATTGAAAAAGATATCCTGCGCTATACTGATATTTTAAACGCCGGAAAACATGAGTTTGAGGAGCAGGAGTCGTATCTCGACCAAACAGAAGCTGAGATTTTGGAGGAAGATGTAGTAACTATCTCCTATACCTCAGGTACCACGGGCGATCCAAAAGGCATCATGTTAACGCAGCTCAATTATCATTCGAACTGCACCGATGCCATGGAATATTTCAATTTACCCGTCGGCCACAGGCTCTATATCATTCTGCCGCTCGATCACTCCTTTGCGCATACCGTTGCAATTTATGCAGCGCTGCTCCGCGGACTCAGTCTCTATTTCGTGGATGCACGGGGTGGCGGAGTTCAAACCCTCAAGAATATCCCAATAAATATGGTAGAATGTGATCCGCACTTTATTCTCACAGTTCCTGCCCTTTCCGGCAATTTCATGTCAAAGATAAAGGATGGTGTAGCTGCCAAGGGCAAATTCGTTAATGGTATTTTCAATGCCGGATTAAATGCCGGAATCCGGATGAACCGGGATGGTTTTCATAAGGCAGGGTTTTTGGTCCGAATGATCAATTATATCCCTTATAAACTTGCCGAAGTACTGGTTTTCAAAAAAGTAAGGTTGATTTTCGGCAAGAACATTCGTTTCTTGGTTGGAGGTGGCGCTCTTCTGGATATCAGGCAGCAAGTATTTTTCTATTCGATTGGCGTACCCGTTTATCAGGGCTATGGCCTAAGCGAGGCCACTCCCATTATTTCGGCAAATACACCCGACGTACATAAACTTGGTTCATCAGGCAAGGTTATTCCGAACCTGATATGCAAGATCATGCTTCCCGACGGAACTGAAGCTGCCAAGGGTGTTCAGGGTGAAGTCGTTATTCAGGGTGACAATGTTATGAAGGGATATTACAAGAATCCCGATTCTACAGCAAAAACTGTTAAAGACGGATGGTTGTATACCGGTGATCTGGGGTATTATGATAAAGATAATTTCCTCATGGTTGTGGGTCGTGGCAAGGCATTGCTCATTTCGACCGATGGTGAGAAATATTCGCCTGAGGGAATCGAAGAGGCCATTCAGAATTCTTCGGATCTGGTTTTGCAGGCAATGGTTTACAATGATATGCGAAAATACACCAGTGCCATCATCACGCTCGATTCGGCAAAAGTCAGCCGTTATGCAGCGAAACATAAGATTGCCGATGCCGAGGTATTGCTGAAAGCCATCAAACAGGACTTTTATAAATTCAAGGAAACGGCAGAATATCGAAATCAGTTTCCGGAAAAATGGGTACCCTCCACTTTTCAAATTGTCGACGAGCCCTTCACCGAACAAAATCACATGATCAACTCGACCATGAAAATGGTGAGATTTAAAATCCAGGAAGTATATCACGATAAAATCGAAGTCATGTACACTCCCGACGGCAGCAATTCGGTTAATGAGATAAATCTCCAAACAATTAAAAAATATCTTCCTTTTAATCAATGATAAAGAATATTATTGTCGGCCTTTTAGTTGCACTATTCATTCTTACAGGCTGTAAATCAAAGCAAAACAATGACACCCGACCGGTGATCACTGTTACAATACTTCCTTTGCAATATTTTGCCGGGCAACTGGCCGGCAATCAGTTCCGGATAAATGTGCTTGTTCCGCCGGGTGCCAGTCATCACAATTATGATCCAACCCCGCGTCAATTGCAGGATTTGGAAAAATCCAAAGTCCTTTTCGTTAACGGACATCTTGGATTTGAACAGGCCTGGATTCCAAAGATGAAATCGAACTATCCCAAGCTGCAGATTGTAGATTTATCAAAAGGGATCAACCTGATCTCTGAGGAAGGCGGCGAAGGTGGTCATGAAGGGGAAGATATTCAGACCGCTGCGGCAGAAAAACATGATCATGAGGGGGTGGATCCTCACTATTGGATGTCGGTGGTGGAAGCCCGGAAGCTGGCCGTTACTATGGCTGCTGGTTTAATCAGCGCTGATCCTTCCTGTAAACAACTGGTCGAAAAAAATCTGGTGATCCTGGATAGCAGACTCGACAGCCTGAATACGGTGGCCAATCAGAAGATGGCCGGTATGAAGCACCGGAGTTTCATGATTTTTCATCCAGCACTGGCCTATTTTGCACGCGATCATCAAATGATGCAACATTCCATGGAGTTGGCAGGTAAAGAGCCAACAGCCTCTCATTTCAGGAAATTAGTTGATCTGGCCAGAGCTGAAAACATCAATACCATCTTCATCCAGAAAGAATATGATCAGGAAAATGCACAGACATTTTCCCGCGAAACCAAAGCAAAAATTGTGGTTATCGACCCGATGTCGCCTGATTGGTTTGGCGAAATGGAGATACTGATTGACAAGATGGTCGACATGGACAAAAGATAAGATTCTAGTTATCAATAGCCCCGGGTTTCAACCCGGGGTGCCTTAAAAAATTCCAGGACCAATTCGGAATTCCGAAGTAGGAGATCCAAGTGAGTACCGAAGTTACTGCCGACTGCCGACTCTTCCGATCTTCTTCTTCGTCCACCGATCTTCTTCTTCGGTGTTTCGTGTCACGCGTTTCGCGTTTCGTGTCCCGAATCTAAATCGTACCTTTGCCCCGGTAAAAATTAACACCTTGAACTTAGTTGAATTAAAATCCGTCAGTTTTGGTTACCGCGATGAGCCTGTGATAGATCAGGTTGATCTGGTTATCCGGTCAGGCGATTTTATTGGGATGATCGGTCCTAACGGAGGAGGGAAATCTACCATTATCCGCATTATCATGGGCCTGCTGGAGCCCTGGAGCGGTGAGGTGATTATCTCCAAAGAAACAAACATAGGATATCTTCCTCAAACGCATAATTTCGATAACCGTTATCCAATCTCTGTCCTCGAGGTGGTTCTCAGCGGTCTGCTAAAAGTCCACGGCATCACTACCAGGGTTAATAAAAAAGATAAGCAAAAAGCACTCGGAGTACTTGAAAAGGTTGGGATGGCTGATTTGGCTAAACGCAGTATCGGTGACCTTTCCGGCGGACAGATGCAGCGGGTTTTCATCGGCCGCGCCCTGATATCAAGCCCACAGCTGCTCATTCTGGATGAACCGGTAACTTATGTCGACAACCGCTTTGAACAGGAATTATATAACCTGCTCGAAATCATCAGCCGTGAGACAGCTATACTGCTGGTCAGCCATGATATCGGACAGATCGTTTCATCAGTCAGAACTATTGCCTGCGTTAACAGGCATTTACATTACCACCCAAGCAATCAGATTACAGAGGAAATTCTGGAGTCGTATAATTGCCCGATCGACCTGATTACCCATGGGCATGTTCCACATCGCGTTTTACATACCCATCTTCCATGATTCTGGATTTTTTTAATTACGACTTTATCCGATTTGCTCTGGCAGCTTCTTTGCTGGGAAGCATAACTGCTGGAATTATAGGAACTTATGTAGTTACCCGTCGAATGGTTTTTATTACTGGCGGTATCACGCATGCCTCTTTTGGCGGACTTGGACTGGGCTTCTTCCTTGGTGTCAACCCCCTGCTTGGCGCTGCCGTTTTCGGCCTGATTTCCGGAGTCGGGGTTGAATATTTATCCCGATTTCATAAAATCCGTGAAGACTCGGTCATTGCCATGGTTTGGTCGTTCGGTATGGCCCTTGGGATCATTTTTATTTCTCTTTCCCCCGGATATGCGCCTAACCTGATGAGTTACCTTTTTGGTAATATCCTGAGTGTATCTACGCAGGATATCCTGATCATGAGTATTCTTTTAGTGCTCGTCCTGGCACTATTTATCCCTTTTTTCCGGTTAATTCAGTACGTTACTTTTGATGAAGATTTCGCTCGAACCAGCCGGGTTCCGGTGAGCCTTTTCAAATACCTGCTTGCTGCGCTCGTTGCCCTTACAGCAGTGGTATACATCAGGGTAGCAGGTATTATTCTCGTTCTTTCATTACTTACCATACCACAGAATACAGCCCTTCTCTTTTCCAATAACCTAAAGAAAATCATGTGGCTATCCATCGGGATCGGATTCCTTGGATCACTGCTTGGCCTGGTGATCTCCTATGCTGGTAATATCCCGTCGGGTGCCTCCATAATTTTCTCTCTTGTAGTTCTTTATCTGCTGGGATCTGCGGGTAAAGCAATTTTTGAAGCCAGAATGAAACTCCGAAAAATAAACTTATCTGCCACTCGTTTTAAACCTTAAAGGACTTAATAAGTCTTAAAAAATGTGAAAATGATACCTGAAGAGGGTAGTCAGATTTGTTTATGAGTATATGAATCGTACTTTTACGCGGCCTTTTATCCCCCAGGCCAAAGAGGTTGGATTTTTTACCATTTAGGTATTCATCATGTATATACGAAAAAAAATAACGCCGATACGTTTGATTCTAGCCATAATGGCAGCCGGGCTTTTCGCGTCCTGTTCCACCGAAATTGACATCAATTCCTCGAATCAGGATGTTCCAATCGTTTATTGCGTTTTAAATTCTGCGGATTCTTTTCAATATGTAAGAATCCAGAAAACCTACCTGGTTGATCAAGCCGCTTTGAATACTCCTCCAGATCAGGACAGTATGCTTTTTCAAGGGGAAATTGTTGTAACCATGGAAAGATGGTCAGCCGGTAAGGTAATGGAAACCTTCCGCTTTGCCCCGACCAACGAAATACCTAAAGATTCAGGTTTTTTCCCGTATCAGAAAAATATACTTTACAAAGCAAAAATCAAAGTTGTTGCCAACCAGACCTATAGATTGTATATTTATTTGGGCAGCAAGGAAAAAGTATTGTATGCCGAAGCCTCCTCTCTCGGAAAGTTAAATGTCATTGATCCGATTCAGTTGCAGCAAAGAAAGATAAGTTTATACGATGGCAACAATTATACCTGCAGATGGGATCCGGTTCAAAACGCAGGAGTTTACCAGGTAGCACTCAGGCTTAAATACAAGGAAACCATCGGCAACAGCACCAGGATAAAATATCTCGATTGGCCGCAGCCCTTTGCCAGTCCGGGTTCTGATGTTGATTACCTGAGCATGGATGTGAGCGGCGCTCGTTTTATGCATATTCTACAGGACAACCTGAAAGCCGGTGAAGGCATTGTCAGGGAGGTCATTGGGGTCGATTTTCAGATCGTCAGCGGCAGTTTGGAAATGAAATATTACATCGAATCGACATCACCTTCGGCAGGCGCTTTGATGGAAAAGCCAGTTTACGGAAACATCAATAATGGCATCGGGCTATTTTGTACAGTTGCCCGGATTAATGTCAACGATTTATTGCTTTCATCTGTTACGATCGATAGTATGGCTTATGGGCAATTCACCAGGAATCTCGGATTTCTGGATCATACTTTGGACAGGGATAGCACTAATAATTTCAAATGAAAGTCATGGCAATGAAAAAATCATCAATAATCTGGATTTTTGCAGGATTGGTTCTTTTTATCGCCTGCACTAAAACTCCGATCATACCAAATGGGGGGACCGATACTTCCAAAGCCAAAATTGTAGGTACTATGGAAGTCGAATTTCGTGTTCCGGGTTCATTTTTGGGACCCAGCCGTGTTCTCAGAGCTGACCTGAGTATTGCCAAAGATGCTGAATCGCTATATAAGGGACATTTCCTTGAAACAGCCAATGTTTATAACAGTAAACTTATGTACACTTTCGATCTGACTCCTGGGGTTTACTATTATCAGGCTGGCATTATATGTGTTGCTCTGGGTGATTCATGCTCCGCTGCCGGTTTTCCCGGTGGCAAATTTGGCATGAAATGGGCCATTGGCACCGTGGAAGTTAAACAAGATGCAACCGTCCACGTAATTCCTCAATTTACCAATTAGACCATGAAGTTAGCATATACCCGATATTTACTCATTTTCGTCCTGGTGATCGCCGGCATCGTTCAGTGTAAAAAGGAAGATACCGTTAAGACACCACCTGTCGCTGCATTTAAAATTAATCCCGCCAGTGGTCTGACAACATCGCTTTTCACTTTCGATGTATCTGATTCAAAAGCCACCAATGTTGGTGACACCATTTTGTTTTTCCGCTGGGACTGGGATAATGATAACATTTGGGACACCGGGTTTTCCCGTTCCAAATCGTTTTCCCATCGGTATTACAAGCCCGGTTCCTATTCACCGCGAATGGAAGTCAGGAATGAGTCGGGATTAAGCGACACTGCGCAGCTCTCCGTTCAGGTTGGCCGCGGTTATAGCCCACCACAACCGAGTTTTACCATGATGCCGGGGAGCGGTAACCTCCGTACCGAATTTTCATTCGACACCAGGAATACTCATGACGACGAAGACAGTTTGTCGACCCTGAAATTTCGCTGGGATTGGGAAGGAGATGGAATCTATGATACAGAATATTCCGACCAAACATCATACACCCATTATTTCATTGCATCCAGTGTTTACAATCCAACCCTTCAGGTTATTGATCCACAGGGGCTGACTGCAACATTAAGAAAATCAGTAAGCGTATCGCTAAGTAATCCTAGATTGGTGCCGCTATTTAAATGGTCACCCGAAAAACCATCAACTTCTGATACCGTTATGCTCGATGCTTCTGCAAGCTATGATCCTGACAATGTTGGAAATACTTTTACCTATCGATGGAATTTCCTTACAAACTCCAAGGACACGGAATTTGATACTGAATACCTTACCAATCCTGTAATTGCCCATCAGTTCCAAACAGAAGGCGATAACAGTGTAATCCTTGAAATCCGCGATCAATGGGGTCTTATCAACCAGATAAAGACTACCCTCTTTATTCTTCATTCGAATTTAAAACCGACCGCTGCTTTCTTTATCGGTTATGAATACGGAAACCTGACAACGAATTTCTATTTTGATGCCACAGCATCAACCGACCGCGAAGATATCGCAGCTCAACTTCAGGTAAGATATGACTTTGAAAGCGATGGCATCTGGGATACCAATTATAACAAGGACAGGACAGCAACGCATAAATATGGCGCTGCAGGAACTTATCATGTCAGAATGCAGGTTATGGATTCAGGTGGCTTGACCGATACAACCGGACTTAATGTGTTTGTTACCAGCGGAACCAATGAAACAGGACTTATTCTCGATAAACCGAATAACGTCTCCTACGGTACCGTTAAAATAGGCAGTCAGTGGTGGATGGCCGAAAACCTGAATGAAGCAACCGGTAAAGTTTGCTACAGTAATCTTGTCAGCAACTGTAACCTTTACGGAGGCCTTTATACCTGGACCAACTTAATGAATGGTGCTACAACCGAAAGAGCCAAGGGTTTATGCCCGACTAGCTGGCATATCCCATCGCAGGCCGAATGGCAGCAGCTGGTAGACTTCTATGGCACAAACCAGGCAAAAAGCCACCTGCTGGTTAGCGGGGACAGTGATTTCAGAATGTTCCTGGCAGGCCAGCGGTCCACCGCCGGTCGCTCCGAAATGATGAACACCGTTACCAATTTCTGGACCTCAACCAAGTCGTCAGGCGAAAACGCCTGGGCAGTTTCGTTCCAGAGAGATCAGGATGGGTACTTTAAGCTTAACCTCGGTCAGGCATACGGATTCAGCGTGAGGTGTATTAAAGACTAGCATCGAAGAAGAAGATCGGTAGACGAAAGAAAGATCGGAACGCGAAACACGAAACGCGTGACACGAAATACAAAGAGGCCGCCTCAGTGATGAGACGGCCTCTCTGCATTTTGGCAGGCTAAGCGGACCAATTCTGAATAATAAAGTTTTAGATCAAAGTATGCGCTGAAGTTCTAAGACCCCTTGATCGTGTAATTTCAAAATTCAAAACTGGCGCTGAAGACTCGTCTTTTTCTTTTCTTCCGTCTATCGGTCTTCATCTCCAGTCACCCGTCACCCGTCACTTCTTCTTCTGCTGATATTTCAGGTCATTCAAATAAGCAAAGTATAAAAGAACCATCACTGCAAGCGAAGCAACATAAACAAATACCGGAACGGTAGCTGCCTCACCGGCGGCATAGGAGTGCATTCCGCCAAGGAAATAATTAACGCCGAAGTAAGTCATCAAAATCGAGGCAAAGGCAACCACGGAGCCCATATTGAAAGTGAAATCATTATCAAACTCCTTCATGTTGTGCATATGTCCAACAAAACTGTAAATAAGAATCGAGATCAAACACCATGTTTCTTTAGGATCCCATCCCCAGTAGCGGCCCCAGGATTGATTGGCCCAGATGGCACCCAGAAAACATCCGATGGTGATCAGGTATAAACCGGCAGTGAGAACAATCTTATTCAAGCGGGTGAGATGTTTTATATGCCCGTCGAGAATTTTGTGGTTCTTTTTCGTTTTTGCAACATATAAACCCATGGTGATTAAGCCGATGAGTGCACTTAGCCCAAGGAAGGAGTAGCTCGTCATGATAATTGCAACGTGAACGGTGAGCCATACCGATTTCAATACTGGCACCAGTGGTGTGATCTCGGGGCTCATCCAGCTAAGATGTGCCACCAAAAGGGATAATGCTGCCAGAACGCCGGTAAGAGCAAGAGGTAACTGCGAACGCCGGACCACTAGGAAGCCGGCAAGAAGAGTTCCCCAGGCAACGAAGATCATGGATTCATAACCATTGCTCATAGGCGCATGTCCCGAAAGGTACCAGCGTAATCCAAGTCCGACCGTATGTAATATCCATCCTGCGAAGAGAAGGCCTCCAAATACCCAGGAAGATGTTTTGTGCCACTTGGCTGGTTTAAAGAGTGCCCATATCTGGGCAATCAGGAACAATAATCCGATCATGGCATAGAATATCGCCAGACGCTCAAAAATCAGCAGTTTATTATACAATACCTCCAGATTGGCCTTTTTGGCCGAAGGAATGATGGAAGATCCGTATTGAGCCTGATATCTGGTAATCCCTTCCCGAAGAGTGCGGGCTTTGGCCAGGTCATTGCTGGCAACCGCCGAAAGATATTCACCAAAGGAACCTGCAATCATCAATGAATCGATCCCAGTTAATCCGGCAGGTACCTGACCTGGAACTGACCATTTTGCTTTTTTGTCTCTCATATCGGGGAACATCTGCAGCAGCTGTCCGGTCATTCCCATAAAGAAAACATTGAGCGTTTCGTCAAGCTTGATAACATATTTATCTGTTCCATTGCGCTGGCTCGGCTGCTTTTTCAAAGCATCGTTGACCATATCACCCAGCAGGTATTTATCCTTGCTGAAAAAATCGCTGTAGGAACCTTTGCCGTCAGTGATCTGGAAAGTATTGGCAATATCTACATTCTTGACGTCAAACATTTTTATATCAGACCAGGTATCGGGCTTGATAAGGAGGCTCAGCCAAAACTGCTCTGGAGTCATTCCGGCAATACTATTTTTACCGAACATCTTACGAAGCATCTCAGAAGATAAGGTGTTCACCGGTTTCATCCGACCCTCACTGCCCTGAACCCATATTTTACCGAACGCTTTTGCTTCAGCGGCATTAGGAGGATTGGGAAAAGTCTGGGCCGAAGCAGTGTAGCCAGTTAAGAGTGCCATTCCTATGATCAGCCCGGCGACAGCTACCGTTTTCCTGCTTTCCCGTAAAAGTCGCTGAAATCTGCTGCCCGGAGCAAAAAAGGAGAGGATGATAAAAGCAAACATCATGAAATAGCCAAAATACGTGACATCGGTACCCAGGGCATCATGGTTTACCGATAAAACAGTTCCCTGCTCATCCTGATCAAAGGAAGACTGGTAAAACCGATACCCTTTGTGGCTCAGAATATTATTCATAAAAATCCGGTATGGTTTTCCTTTTGTCCCGGCTGGATCATTCAGCGTAACCTCACTGGCAAAAGAAGATGGGCTCATGGAACCAGGATATTTATCTAATTGGAAATCGTTTAAGGTCAGGCTGAATGGAAGCTTCATTGGTTTCGATCCAAAACTTGCAGTAAATTTTATTCCACTGATCTCAAATTGATTATCAATGAAATCACTTTTCTGGAGACCGCGAATCACCACCTCTTCAGAACCCCCATTGATTTGAACGCGGATCTGCATAACGTCAGCATGACTGTTACCGCCGGCCATCTGGCTGCCCATTTTCATTGATTCTCCGCTTACATATTCCGTACTCCTGATATGGACTTTATCGGATCCAAGTTTAAACGATACGTTGACTTCTTTTTTGCTGGAAGGCGAAATGAAAATCCTTTGAAACTTCTCAGTAACGCCTGATTTACTTTCCGCTTTTACATAAAAATAAGTATCGGAACTGATGTAATCTGATGTGGTTTCACCTTCGCGGATATGCATGATCCCTTCTGTTCCCACATAACGAGTGAGAGCAGCGCCGGCAATGATGATCAGGAAAGCCAGGTGAAACATAAAAATAGGTAATCGCTTAAGATTGTATAACTTAAGCCTGATAATATTCGCAAGGATATTGATAAAGACCAGCAGAACACTAAGCTCAAACCACCAGGCCTGGTATACTACGGCCTGTGCAGCGGTAGTACCGTTACGGTTCTCGATAAAGGTGGCAACGGCCATGCAAAATGCAAGGAAAACTACCAGTATTCCCATAAACGACATAGAGAAAATAAACTTCAATATCCTATTCAAGGTTTTCATAAATAAGGTTTTACAAACGGTAAATAGTGAAAGAGGGCGAGAAATAAATTTTTCGCGAATATAATATTTAATCCTGATTTCTTTCTGAATGTCTCGGAAAGGCTGAGGAAACACTAATCTTCCAAGGCTCTGTAGATGAAATCATTGAATGGCTTCATCAACCTATAGTAGTCAACTATCCTGGTGGCAAGATCCGAATTGACCAATTGATCGTCGGATAAAGGCACCCAGGGACAATAATTTTTATGTTTGAGATATTCAATCAATGGGAAATCGGCGGGAAAGCCCAGTGGCGGCCTTTTGAGCTTATCATCCTCAAAAAATGTAAAATTCTTAACAAAGGAGGGCGCTTCGATGAGGGCAGAAAAATCTTCGGGAAATAGAAAAATCTCCTTTCTGATCAGTTTCAGCTTGTCCGATGATGGCATATAGATCCCACCCGAGACAAAGCTTTCACCTGGTTGGATATGAAAATAATATCCTGGCTCACCACTATTTTTGCCACCTCGCGAAATATGGGCGCCGAAATTGGTTTTATAGGGTGTTTTATCGTTTGCAAAACGGGTATCCCGATATATTCTGAAAACCGTATCAGCTACTTTTAATCCTTTAATACGGGGATCTGCCTGACTCAGGTTTTCCAGTACTTTCTCAAGAATCTGCTCAAAAGCGGTTTTGGCTGAGAGATATTCCGACTTGTGAGCATTGAACCAATCACGGTTATTGTTCAGCTCCAGCTGGCGCAGAAAGGTTAGAATTTGTTGCATGATAGGATAGTTTTAGTGTTTCAGGGTTTCAGGGTTTCAGATATTGCATAATGTCGTTGTTCGGGACAAGGTCCCGGCTTTCGCCGGGATGACAACGCTCTAAGGTTACCGATTTCGTACTTCCAACTGCTGATTGCCAACTGTCTTTCGTCTCCCGATCTTCTTCTCCTGTCTCCTGTCTCCCGTCTCCTGTCTTCTTCTTCGTCTATCGACATTAAACCGTGCCCTTATAATCGTAACCCAAATCCTTTACCTTGGAGGCAATTTTTTCCAAATTCAGCCCATTACCGCCAATTTTGACGTGGCCTGATTGAAGATCCACTGTAACTTCCTCCACCCCTTCCATCGCGGAAATATTTTTTTCCACAGTCATCCTGCAGTGGTTACAGGTCATTCCTTCCACCGAAATGGTTTTGTAATAAGGATTTTCAACTTGTTCCATAATATTGAGTTTATTCTTAAAAAACATATTCTTCAGCCACTTATTCCATATTGCCACAATAATGATGGCAAACAAAAAGACAGATGAAATCAGATTGATGATGCTTCCACCCATCGTATGATCATGATGCGACATATGGCTCATTCCGAACCATGCTGCCGGCAATAATTCATTGACTATTGTCCCAAATAACAGGGCGCCACCAACGATGGTCGAAAGATAAATAAGGAAAGCTTTTTTACCCATGGTGTTGCTGATCACCATCATAGTAGCAACATTGGTAGCCGGTCCGGCCATCAGGAAAACCAGTGCGGCTCCGGGCGACAAACCCTTCATCAGCAACACTGCAGCCAGCGGAATTGATCCGGTAGCACAAATATATAATGGTGCAGATGCGGCCAGGACAACCAGCATTTCAATCCAGCGATTGCCAACGTATTTAGTGAAGAACGATTCAGGTATCAGCATTGATAACAGAGCTGCAGCAAATAGGCCAATCAGCAACCACTTTACAATATCCTCCACCAGTTCACCAAAACCATATTTCACTACCGTTGTCATTCTCTGGGGAAAGGTCTGCTTTACCTTAACCAAGCCTCTGTCAGGATTCATTTCCGCAGGACTCACCTGGTCCTTGTCAAGGGCATGACTGGCTACCCCACCTACCAAACCTGTTACCAGGGCAGCAACCGGCCGGATGAGCGCAAACGGAAGTCCAAGTAGCGAATAGGTGGCCAGCATCGAATCAACTCCCGTTTGTGGTGTGGATATCAGAAAAGAAGTAGTGGCGCCTTTGGAAGCTCCACTGCGATAAAATGACACGGCTGTCGGAATAACTCCACAGGAGCATAACGGCAAAGGCACCCCAAGCAGGCGGCATTAAAGACCGACCTGAAATTTCTTTTTCCCATGTATCGCTCAATTCCTTCGGCTGGGAAAAATGCTTTCAGCAAACCGGCAAATAAAAAGCCAAACAGCAGGTACGGAGCCATTTCGCTTACCAGTGTATAAAACTCCTTAAAAAAATCCGTGACTATGGACATTTCAATATTTAACAGTTAAACAATTCATCAAAGGAATAGTTTTCCTAATCCTTAAGCTCCTCATAATCGACATATTCCCCTTCGTCTTTAGCTATTATCTTGGTCGGTTTAGCCTGAGGCTGAGGCTGATGCGTCGGTTCAGGTGTTACTTCGTCGTTATACCGCGAACTGCGCGAGCCCATGGTGTAAACCCTGAAATTTCCAAAAAAGCGGAGAATCAGGAAAATCAATAAAATAACCAGAAATACTTCCATTTCGAACTATTTGATTGCATAATTATATAGATAGCCCTCCTCACTGCCCACCAGCAGATTCATATATTTGCCGGTCTGCCCGAGCTTGCCAATGGTAAAGTCGGATTGCCCGTACAATGGAAAACCACCATAAACCGTGCCGTCTCCATTGAACAGAAGAACTTGATTTCTTGCGGGTACCGTCATTCCAAGCTTCTTGACTTTTCCATCCATAATATACATTTCCGGGGAGGAAGTAACATTTCCGTCAAATTTGTGTGTAATGGCTTTCTCGCCTTTTTGTGAGAAAATCTCCATCTTATTGCGATCGACGAAAACATACTCGCTAAGGCCATCTTTATTAATATCCTCAAAGGTAAAATAGTGATCTGAGCTGAATTCTCCCAGTTTTTTCGAATCAACGGTTCCATCCATCAGAATAGTATATACCGTGCCGTCAACATCGGTAGCGATAAACCGGGGTCCTTGTCCGGAGGCAATGTTTTCAAACTGGATTGGGTTATTTGGTGAAACGGCAAAATCCATGGAAGGATTCACTTTAACGGCACCTTTACGATCGAGGATATAAATTTTCAGGGGATCGCTGAAAACCAGATAATCCTTGTTCTGAATTTTAAAGAATTGGATTGGCAGCGTAATCGGACCGGTTGCGGGGCCGAAGTTCCATCCTTTTATGGGATTTCCGCTCCTGTCCAAACAGTAAACTTTATTATCGGAACAGGCCAAAAGTATCCGGTAATCCCGGGTACCGTCGAAATCAACCAATGACATGCCATTGGTGGTAGCCAGTTTAAGTTTAACCGGATATTTAGGCAGATAGGCCCCGTTTCTGTCGAGCAGGTGAATGGCGTTGGCGGTTGAAAACAGGTACTGCATTTTTCCATTTTTCATGACATCAACCTGGTAAATCTCCGAATTGATGCGCTGCCCGATATTCTTTTTCCATAATATCCTACCGGCAGCAGTTATCAGGTAAAGATTTGACTTCTCATCCTGAACTATGATCTCCTTATCCTTCGTGATATGGTTGGTCACAATAAAAGGTTTTGTACAAATTTTTGCATCCAGATGTGATTCCCATATCGATTGGGGCTTGGTATAGTCGATTTCAGCAAACGATGCAAATAGGTTATGAAGCGATAAGCCATTTTCCGAGCTGAACTGAAGGCCAATGGCACCCGTTTTCTGAATAAATTTATCGGTTGCGAGAAAGGTTGTGGTTGCCTCCGGGCTCAGAATACTTTCAATAATCGGTCTGGCTTTGTAGGGAACAACGAAAAAAGAGACATTGGACCGCGATGAGAGCAGTCCGGCTAACGAAAGGTAAACCGCATCGGTGGATAAAGTCTTATTCATTGAATATTTATGCAATATATCCTCGAGGGTTTGAATCTCATCAGCCAGGATCATCTGGTTGTCGATGAAAGTGAAATATTTTCCGGAAACTTTTGAAAAGAAACTTCCTCCCAGAATTTCCGGCAGCCCTTCAAAAGGCATGTTATAAAGGCTGAACAACTTGTTTTGGGCCGGAAGTCGCGGCGGCTTCACCGCAGTCGTGGTACCTGCGCGAATCGAAAGTTTTTCAAGAGCCAGTTTTCCATTTTTCACCTGAATCATCGCAACCGGGTGAATCGTTTGGTCGGCAACGCCGCACAGGTACCCAATTGTAAGCTCCTTAAAATCAATCTCTGACCAAACCTTAATAACATCAGCACCCATAATTGCCGTCGCCTTATCAATCATCATCTGCCTTTTACGGCCGGTTTCGCCACTACCCAGATAATCAGCCAATCCTTTTAGGAAAATACCGGGTTTTTCAACACCAACGGAATAATAAGCGGCAGTATTTGAAGGAAGAAATCTTTCTGCATCCAACTTTCGTGGCACCTGGTTCTTAAATAGATTCAGGTACGAATTCAGTGTATCCCCTTCTAAGGCAAATCCATTCATCCAGATAGCATCATTGCGCAATGTCAGGTCGAGCGAAGCCCAATCGCCGTAACGGGTGAATCGTTCCATCTTTTTCTTGACGACAGGGTTCATCCAACCGCTTAGCCAGGTTGGCAGAACCTTAAGATTTACATAAACATGGGCAAGAGCCTCTTTGCCTGCAGTATTCGATAATCTACTGAATGCCCGGCTGTTGTACAATCCACCTTCCTGGTTCATTTGCCGGACAGCATTTTCCAGCAATATTGGTGAAGGACTGATAACCAGATATTTTTTATTTTCTGACAATGAAATTCCGGGTATCAAAGCATCAATACCAAAGGTAATCCGATGAATCACCTGTCCGTTATAGGTCCTTTGCGACCATTGTCCGGTGTGACTGCTCAAGGCGGAGAAGAGTTTTCCTGCACCTTCCACGCCAGCAAATCCATCATTATTAAAAATCAGTAAAAACTGGTAAAGATTCTTACCTGTCTGGTGAAAAGAGATGACCACTGGCCTGTGCTCGAATTGTTGCTTGAATCTGGAATCCTTTGTGATCAGGCTGTCGATATTACGCAATGCCTGCAGGTAGGGCTGAATATTTCCCAATTGCTGAATCGATGGGAATAAGGGGTCCGACTGGACGAGGGCAGTCAGCAGTTCCGGAACCGACTGTGATTCAATGATCCACACAGCATCGTCAGGAACAACCTTTATCGCTTGATTCTCGCTGGTGCTTTTGACTTCTGTACGGGTACAAGAAAAAAACACAATTATTAATAAGGGCAATAGTCTTTTCAACATCGTTCAAAGTTAACCAAGGGGCAAATTTAAGTTTTTTAGCTATCTTTGTGCCCCGGTTTGGTGCTGTTCACAGCTGATTCCCATTAAAATACTAAAATATTATCTGAATGAGAGTCCTGAAATTCGGGGGCACCTCGGTTGGAAACCCCCAGCGAATCGCGGAAGTAGGCCGTTTAATATCTGATTCAACCCCCAAGATAGTTGTCCTGTCGGCCATGTCCGGCACTACCAATGATCTGGTTACCTATTCTGAATATTTATACAAGAAAGATCATTCGGGAGCCAAGGTTTTTCTGGAATCCATGCGTCAGAAATACTATCGAGTATCTGAGGAACTCTTTGCGACCGAGGAATTGCGAAAACAGGGTCGCGAGATGATCGACACGCATTTTGACAATCTCGACGAGTTTAACCGCGATATGTTTACCCAGCATGAGGAAAAAACTGTTCTCGCTAAAGGAGAATTAATATCCACGGCTTTAATGGTTTATCATCTTCAGGAGCTAGGGATCGCCAGCGTTTTGCTCCCCGCGTTGAATTTTATGCGTATCGATAAAGATCAGGAGCCGGATAACTATTACATACGCGAAAACCTCAATCGCGAGATCGCACTCCATCCCGGCTCCACGCTTTTTATTACACAGGGATTTATTTGCCGCAATGCTTTTGGCGAGATCGACAACCTGAAGCGAGGCGGATCAGACTATACTGCATCGATTATAGGTGCAGCCATTGATGCGGATGAGATTCAGATATGGACGGATATTGACGGATTTCACAATAACGATCCACGATACGTTAAAAACACTGCACGCATTGATGATCTCTCCTTTAACGAAGCAGCTGAGCTGGCCTATTTCGGTGCGAAAATTCTTCACCCCACGAGCGTAAGGCCTGCGCAGGATAAAAATATCCCGGTAAGACTAAAAAACACAATGGATCCTGATTCACCTGGCACCTTGATTACCAGTCGGGTAACCGGATCCGGCATCAAAGCAGTGGCTGCAAAGGACGGAATCGTTGCCATCCGGATTAAATCAGATCGTATGCTGCTGGCATTCGGATTTTTAAGAAAAGTTTTCGAAATCTTCGAAAGCCACCGCACCTCAATCGATATGATTGCCACTTCGGAAGTCTCGGTTTCCATGACTATAGATCAGGTTGACCGGTTAAGTGAGATCGTGAGTGATCTGGAAAATTATGGCACGGTGGAAGTTATTCATGATCAAACGATTATTTGCGTTGTTGGCGATATGATCGGAGAAAGTCGCGGTATGGCCGTTCAGGCCCTGGAGGCGCTTAGGCACATTCCAGTAAGGATGATTTCCTACGGGTCCAGCAACAATAATATCTCGCTGCTTATCAAGACCTCCGATAAAATAGATGCACTTAACTCCCTGAGCAACCATCTATTTCAGGCACGATGAATACCAGGTTCCCATTGGATCAGTTTCAGAAACTTGAAACCCCATTCTATTATTATGATGTCGACCTGATCACAAAAACACTGGATGAGGTTGCTGCACTTGCCAGGCAAAATGATTTCAGGGTTCATTACGCATTAAAAGCCAATTCGAATGTTCCTATTCTCGTACAGGTAAGCAAGAGAGGTTTTGGTGCCGATTGTGTGAGCGGATATGAAGTACGCCGAGCTTTGGAAACAGGGTTCAAGCCTTCCGACATCGTGTTTGCCGGCGTTGGAAAAGCAGATTGGGAGATCGAATTCGGTTTAGATCATGGTATCTCCTGCTTCAATTCCGAATCGATACAGGAACTCGAAGTCATCAATGAAATTGCTGGCCGCAAAGGAGTGAAAGCCCCGGTTGCCTTGCGTATTAATCCACATGTTGATGCCCGGACACATCATTATATTACTACGGGTATCGAAGAAAATAAATTCGGTATCAACCCATGGGATTGGGATCGCGTGATAAAATGCATCGAAAGATCGAAAAACCTTGAGTGGCTCGGATTGCATTTCCATATTGGTTCGCAGATTACGGACATCGATGTTTTCAAAGGATTGTGCTCCCGAATAAATGAGATCCAAGCCTGGTTCGAATGCAACATGTTCACTCCCAGGATTATCAATGTTGGAGGTGGATTAGGAATCGATTATTCAAAGCCAGATGGCAAGGGTCCCGATTTTAAAACCTACTTTGATATTTTCAAACAACATCTCGATTTGCAGAACGGACAGGAAGTGCATTTTGAGCCGGGAAGAGCGCTCGTAGCTCAAGCCGGAAGCCTGATTTCCAGGGTTCTATACATCAAGGAAGGCGTAAAAACACGCTTTGCCATACTTGATGCCGGTATGACGGAACTGATCCGTCCGGCCCTCTATCAGGCGTTCCATCTGATCGAGAACCTGACCTCCGGCGGTGAAGAAATGTTATATGATGTGGTAGGACCAATATGCGAATCGTCCGATTGTTTCGGCAAAGCTGTAAATTTACCTGAAACCCGGAGAGGTGATCTGATCGCTATCCGGTCGGCCGGAGCTTATGGTGAAACCATGAGTTCCAACTACAACCTTAGAGAAAAAGTAAAAACCTGGTATTCCGACGAAATTATATCTAATGAACAAAGCAAATCTTCTACATCCGGCAAGCAGGCCGGTTAAACTTGTTCTTCAAGACGGAACAGAATGGAACGGCTGGTCGTTCGGATCTGAAACCCCGCAGGCTGGGGAGGTAGTATTTAATACTGCCATGACCGGTTATCCCGAAAGTATCACAGATGCCTCTTACCGTGGTCAGATCCTGGTACTTACTTATCCCCTGATCGGAAATTACGGTGTACCTGGCAAAGAGCGCGAAAATGGAATGCTGAAGTATTTCGAATCTGAGAGCATCCATATCAGCGGTCTCATAATTTCGGATTATTCTTTTGATTTCAGCCACTGGAATGCAGATCAGAGCTTAGCTGACTGGCTGAAGGAGTTCAACATCCCCGGAATATATGGTATCGATACAAGAACCCTCACCAAACATCTGCGTGAGGAAGGAGCCATGCTCGGCAAGATTGTTTTTGATGAAGACATACCTTTTGTAAATCCCAATCTACTTAACCTGGTTGATCAGGTGAGCACCAAGGAGATCATCCGTTACGGCAAAGGGAAATACAAAATTTTACTGGTCGACTGCGGAGTGAAAAACAATATTATCCGTTGTTTGCTGAAGAGGGATACTGAGGTTATCAGGGTACCCTGGGATACTGATTTTGAATCGATTGAATACGATGGACTGTTTATTTCGAACGGACCGGGAGACCCAAAGCAATGTGAAATTACGATTTCCAATATCCGAAAGGCGATTGCAGGAGATAAGCCGATTTTCGGGATCTGCCTTGGCAATCAGCTGATGGGCCTCGCTGCTGGCGGTGACACTTACAAATTAAAGTATGGACATCGCAGTCACAACCAGCCTGTACTTAAACTTGGAACCAATAAGGCATATATTACTTCACAGAATCATGGTTTTGCACTGGACGACACTACCCTCCCCGATGGCTGGGATCCGTTGTTCAGAAACCTCAACGATCAAACCAATGAAGGAATCCAGCACCGGACAAAACCCTTCTTCTCTTCGCAGTTCCATCCAGAGGCCAGCAGCGGTCCAACCGACACGGAATTTTTGTTTGATGAGTTTATCGGTAACATACAAAACACAAAGAATTGAACCATGGACTCAAAAGCATCCAGATACAGTAAAGTCCTGGTTTTAGGATCAGGAGCGTTGAAAATTGGTGAAGCCGGTGAATTCGATTACTCAGGTTCTCAAGCCCTGAAGGCATTGCGTGAGGAAGGCATTTACACTATTCTGGTTAATCCGAATATTGCAACGGTACAAACATCCGAGGGCATAGCCGATCAGATCTATTTTTTGCCAGTCACCCCCTATTTTGTTGAAAAAGTCATCAGTAAGGAAAGACCCGATGGGATATTGCTCGCCTTTGGCGGACAAACAGCGCTCAATTGCGGCGTTGCCTTGTTCAAATCAGGTGTTCTTGATAAATATGGCGTGGAGGTTCTTGGAACCCAGGTAAAAGCGATCATGGATACCGAGGATCGCGAACTGTTTGTTCAGCGGCTCGATGAGATAGACGTGAAAACCATTCAGAGCCAGGCAGTAAGCACATTAGAAGATGCATACAAGGCTGCTGACAGACTGGGATATCCGGTCATTATTCGGTCGGCTTATGCACTGGGCGGATTGGGCAGCGGATTTTGCGACAATCGCGAAGAATTGGAAAAACTGGCCTACAAGTCGCTGACCATGGCACCCCAGATTCTCGTTGAGAAATCGCTAAAGGGCTGGAAAGAGGTTGAATATGAAGTGGTCCGCGACCGTTACGATAATTGCATCACGGTTTGTAACATGGAAAACTTCGATCCGCTGGGTATACATACCGGTGAAAGTATCGTTGTGGCTCCGTCGCAAACTCTTTCGAACGCAGAATATCACAAGCTCAGGGCTTTATCAATAAAAATCATCAGGCATATCAAGATTGTCGGTGAATGTAATGTGCAATATGCGCTTGATCCAAACTCTGAAGATTACCGTGTTATTGAAGTGAATGCCAGATTAAGCCGATCGTCGGCCCTGGCTTCCAAAGCCACAGGTTATCCATTGGCTTTTGTTGCAGCAAAGCTGGGATTGGGGTTTGGCTTACACGAACTTAAAAACAGCGTAACCCTTACTACTACAGCCTGTTTTGAACCTGCTCTCGATTATATCGTCGTTAAGATTCCACGCTGGGATCTGGATAAATTCGAAGGGGTGTCGCATGAGATCGGCTCCAGCATGAAGAGTGTGGGTGAAGTGATGGCCATCGGCCGGACATTTGAGGAAGCCATTCAAAAGGGACTTCGGATGATTGGTCAGGGCATGCATGGGTTTGTCGGAAACCGCGGTATGGAGTTTGCCAGCCTCGATCAGGAGCTGCGCACGCCGACTGACGTAAGAATATTTGTCATTGCCCAGGCTCTTGAAAAAGGAATGTCAGTGGAGCATATTCATGAGATCACCGGAATCGATCTGTGGTTCCTGGTGAAATTACGGAATATCGTACGCCTGAAAAACATGCTCGAAGAGAACAATACACTGGAATCCACGGATATTGCCCTGATAAAAGAAGCAAAAGTCAGAGGCTTTTCTGATTTCCAGATTACCAGGCTGATCTTAAAAAGCCCGGTTGAACAGATTGAGGAAGATATGCTGAAGGTACGGAACTTCCGGAAGGCAGCCGGCATTGTACCCTATGTTCGTCAGATCGATACCCTGGCAGCTGAATATCCTGCTCAGACCAACTATTTATACCTGACCTATTCTTCCATTTCTCATGATGTGGAATTTACCAATAACGAAAACTCTGTAATCGTATTAGGTTCTGGTGCTTACCGCATCGGAAGCTCGGTAGAGTTCGATTGGTGCAGCGTAAACGCGCTGATGACGATCAGAAAGGAAGGTTATCGCGGGATCATGATCAATTACAATCCCGAAACGGTATCCACCGATTATGATATGAGCGACAGGCTCTATTTTGATGAATTATCGTTCGAGCGGGTACTTGATATTCTGGATCTTGAGCAGCCACTCGGTGTAGTGGTCTCCATGGGAGGACAAATACCAAACAATCTGGCTCTCAGGCTTCATGAACAGAAGATACCGATCATTGGTACCTCTCCGATATCCATTGACCGGGCCGAGGACCGTCACAAATTCTCGATGATGCTTGATACGCTGGATATTGATCAGCCGGAATGGCAAGAGCTGACCAGCATTGATGAGATCCATCATTTCACCGACCGTATCGGCTTCCCGGTGTTGATCAGGCCTTCGTATGTTTTATCCGGAGCTGCAATGAATGTGGTATCCAATAAAGAAGAGCTCGATAACTATCTGCACCTGGCGGCTAAAGTTTCCAAACAGCATCCGGTCGTAGTCACTGATTTTATTGAGCAGGCAAAGGAAATCGAAATCGATGCTGTTGCCAGCAAAGGTGAACTGATCGCTTATGCCATCAGCGAACACGTTGAATATGCTGGCGTTCACTCCGGTGATGCCACCATGATTTTCCCTCCGCAAAAGCTCTACTTCGAGACCGTAAGAAGAATCAAGAAAATTTCGCGCCAGGTAGCCAAAGAGCTGAACATTACCGGTCCGTTCAATATTCAGTTCCTTGCCAAGGACAATGACATCAAGGTTATTGAATGCAACCTCAGGGCCTCCCGGTCCTTGCCTTTTGTTTCCAAGGTATTAAAGACCAATCTCATAGAACTGGCAACCCGGGTAATGCTGGGCAAATCGGTAGAAAAACCAAAAAAATCAATTTTCGACCTGGATTATATCGGGGTAAAAGCATCGCAATTCTCCTTCTCCAGACTGCAGAAAGCCGATCCGGTTCTGGGAGTAGATATGTCCTCGACCGGTGAAGTGGGATGTATCGGGGAAGACTATTATGATGCCATTCTCAAGTCGATGTTATCAGTAGGTTATAAAATTCCAAAAAAGAATATTCTGTTATCTACCGGGCCCATCAAGGATAAAGTTCATCTTTTGGAAGCTTGCCATCTACTTGACAATCATGGCTATGAAATATTTGCAACTCCGGGAACCGGTGATTTTCTGCGCGGAAACGGTATCCCTGCGACCATATTGCACTGGCCGGATGAGCGGATTAATCCCAACGTGACCGAATATATCCGCAACGGGTTGATCGATCTGGTCATCAATATTCCAAAAAACCTGACCCAGGGCGAACTTAAGAACGATTATACGATTCGCCGCGATGCCATCGACTTTAATGTGCCCCTGATCACGAATGCCCGACTGGCTGCAGCTTTTATCACAGCTTTCTGTAAGCTTGATCTGGAGGACATCTCAATTAAAGCATGGAAAGAGTATTAGGCGATCAACGGATAGAAATTATTATTGCGGGAGCCGGGCCTGCCGGGATGTCAACGGCCCTGTTCCTGGCAAAGAAAGGCATTGGTTCCACGCTTATTGAGAAGGATACTTTCCCGCGCGAAAAAATTTGCGGCGATGGGTTAAGCGGTTGGGTTATAAGCATGCTCCGCAGAATCAATCCCGATCTCGTTACCCGGCTGCAAACTCTGCCAGGGCAACTGCCCTCCTACGGTGTGCGGTTTTTTGCGCCGAACATGAAATCCGTTTCACTGCCTTACCGTAATGCAAAATTCCCGGATGACCCTCCCGGACATATTATCAAACGTATTGATTTCGATAATCTTCTGATGGAGGAGGTTGCCCGGCAACCACTCATTAAAGTAATCCAGGGCGTCACCCTAGCAAGGGTTGAACATAATCAGGATGAGGTTATTGTGACCGACACAACAGGCAACCTCCGCCTTTCAGCAAAGATGCTGGTTATGGCATCGGGAGCTTCAGGTAAACTTAACGCAACCGCGAAAATTGAAAAAAGGGACCCGAAGCATCAGGCAACAGGCATCAGGCAGTATTTTGAAGGAGTGACAGGCGTACACGAAGGCAATTTTGTTGATTTTTATTTTCTCGATGAATTTTTACCCGGATATTTATGGGTTTTTCCACTGCCAGGCGGTGGCGCAAATGTGGGTGCGGGCATTCGGACCGATATTTTAAAAAAGCGCAAACTGACTTTAAAACAGGTAATGGAGCAGGCACTCATAAATAATCCGCACCTGGCCGAACGATTTAAAAATGCCCGTCCGGTATCAGGTATCTCGGCATGGAACCTGCCTTTGGGATCGAAAAAAATCCCCTTGTCGGGTGATCACTATTTACTCACCGGCGATGCTGCATCATTAATCGATCCCTTTACCGGTGAAGGGGTTGGAAATGCCATGTGGTCGGGGTTTGCAGCTGCTGAGCATATTGAGAAAGCCATCACTGCCAACCGGTTCGATGCTGCCTTCAATAAACAATACGACCGGTATATTTACAAAAAACTCTGGAAGGAACTTCGAAATTCAACGTGGATACAGCGGCTGATCAATTTCCCCAGGCTTTTCAATTGGGTGATGAATAAGATTACCGCTAATGATGATCTGCAGAAATCCTTGATCCTTATGATTGATAATCTTGAGGAAAGGAAAAAACTCACAAAAATTTCCTTTTATATCCGGCTTCTGGGTCGCAAATGAAAATGGCACATCGATTTTTCTTTTTCGCAGGCGGGGATTTCAAGGAGGGTCAGGGCAATGCCTTCACAGCAAATTTCATCCATTACCTGAAAGAAGTTCTGGGTCATCAATTTAGTATTATCGAAGGAATCTATCACCCAATGCCCGTAATGAATGTTATTTGGGCACTGAGTCGTGCGCAGGAGCCTCACAAATTCCCACTTCAGAATAGGATCATCTCCCGATCCGTAGACCAGATTCTCTCCTGCCTTCAAACTCCGGACATAAAACTGACACTGGTTTCCTCAAGTTATGGCAGCGTTGTCGCAGCCCAGGCCGCTTGTCACCTTGCCGAGTATCAGATGGCATCAAAAAAATTGAGTCACCCGTTCAATTTAGCTTTGGGAGCAAGCATGGTTTCCGAACAATCCGACCTTTATAAAAAATTGAAGAATTATCAAGATATTGGATTGATAGACAATATATTACTAAAGGAATTGCATGATGAGGGCGATAACTCCAACGGCATCGGCGGACGTACGCGCATGGAAGCTTATTCTAACGGACTCGGTATCTGCTTCCCATTTTTGACGAGGAAATTCAAAGGTCCCTCGTTCCTTAATACACATCCTGTGGATGGGCATATTCACCGGGTACGCTCACATTCCATTCAAAAAGCGAAAGATTTTATTCAGACGATCCTCATTGATCATGAACTTGGGGGCAAGGAAAACCGGGTGAAAGCAGAGGCTTTATTGAAGTCCTAGTTTCGGATTAAGAATCTCGACTATCTTCCTTCAAACTTTCTTAAAATCGATATAGCCATTCTCAACATCGGTAGCAATGAGTTCCACCCTTATCCTATGGCCTACATCGATACCCTCAGCGCCATGAATAACTCTTCCTTCAATATGAGGATGCTGAATTCTTACCCAGGTGCCTTTATCAGCTGCACCCGTAACAATGGCGTCATACTGTTCTCCTATATGGTGCTCAAGAACCAGGGCTGCCGCAGATTTTGAGACCTGACGCTCAACCTTTTTGGCATCGTCCTCCTTTTGGGTGCAGTGCAAAGCCAGGGATTCAAGTTCCTCGTGAGCATACGGAACCTCTTTACCGGCCATCGCATTCTTCAGTAAGCGGTGAGTGATCAGATCGGGATACCTGCGGTTGGGCGCGGTGGAATGGGAATAATTCTTTACCGCGAGTCCAAAATGACCCTCCGATGGCTCACCCGGGAACCCAATGGCATATTCGCCAGGCCCCAAAAGTTTTATAATGCTCAGCGACAAATCTGCAAAATTCTCAGGATCCTTCGCTTTTTGTTGAGCCATAAAATCCTGCAATGCTTTGGAATCCGGTTCTTCAGGTAGTTTTGTGTCATGTTCAGCCGCTATCTCAACAATCCTCGACCAACGCTTAGGGTTTTTAACGATTCTCCTGAATGTCGGAAAATTTTTATCAGCCAGGAAAGCGGCGGTCGCTTCATTTGCGCTGATCATAAATTCCTCAATGATATCGCGGGCTCTGTTACGTTGGGTCTCCCTCAGTTCCAGGATCATATCTCCATCAAAAACAGGTGTAGATTCCCGGGTTTCAAAATCAAGTGCACCCAACCCATGCCTGAACTTTTTCATAAGAATCGCCAGCCTGTCCTGCAACCTGATGTTTTCAGACAGTCCCTGTACCCTGGCAACTTCCGGCGGAACCAGTTCAGCGCCTTCAATCCATGCACCCACAGTTGCGTAATCCAGCTTGGCCCTGCTGCGAACCAGGGATCTGTATACCTCTGATTTCAATAATTCACCATCGCGCGAAATATTCATGTCAACTACGAGTGTCATTCTCTCACAATGATAATTCAGGGAGGTCAGATCGGTCGACAGCCTTTCCGGAAGCATAGGAAAAATTTCCGCTGAAGTGTATACCGATGTGGTATTCTGCATGGCATGCTCATCGATGACCGTACCTTTGCTGACAAGAGCATCCACATCTGCGATTGCTACCAATAATCTCGATGAACCATCCGGAAGTGCCTCAGCTACAGTAAGCTGATCAAGATCACGGGAATCATGGTTATCGATCGAACACCAGAGCATATAACGCTGATCACGAACCTTGCCTGTTAAAACAGTATCGGGATGCAAGTTATCAAGCTCAGCCAGTGCTTGAGGAGTAAAATCAGGTTGCAGTCCCCGGCTTATCATTGCCTTGCGCGCCAGTTCCCTGAGGATGGCACGGTGGCTGCGATTATCAGATTGTATCATACCCAAAAATACAACATTAAAAATTAGTGTTTGTCCAATGATATCGTAAAAAAACCTTACTTTGATTTCATGAAAAGGTCGCGGTTTTTTCAGTACATCGCAACAGGTACAGTTGGCACTTTCGCCCTCCCAAAAGAGGCTTTCGCGGCTTTTAAAGCAAACGGATCGGCTTCAGAAAAATTCTACATTGGCAGTTATACCGACAACGCTGAACAGGGAATATCAACAGGGAATCTCGATCCAACAAATGGTGATATTAAATCGATTGACGTCTGTAAAAACGTACAGAATCCGTCCTTTCTTATCTTCGGCCATCAGCGGAAATTCCTTTATTCGGTAAATGAAACCGACAATTTCGAGGGTAAAAAATCTGGTTCTGTCAGTGCCTTTAAAATAGACGAAAATTCTGGCCGCCTTAACTTGTTGAATTCTCAGCCAAGCCTGGGTGCAAACCCTTGTCATATAACAACAGATCGCAGCGGAAAATTTATCCTGGTGGCAAATTATACAGGTGGAAATGTGGCAGTTCTGCCAGTTTCAGCCGACGGAAAATTGGGTGCACCAGTGGATATGGTTCAGCATTCCGGCAAAGGTCCAAATTTGTCGCGCCAGGAGACTGCCCATGCACATTCATCCAATTTCTCACCGGATAACCGGTTTGTTTTTGTTTGTGATCTTGGAATGGATAAGATAATGGTTTACCGGTTCAATGAGAAAACCGGCAAGCTCACTCCCGCTGATCATCGCTTTTTCGCCACCGCCCCAGGGGCCGGACCCAGACATTTAACTTTTACCAAGGAGGGCGATAAAGCCTTCGTGGTTAACGAACTCAATTCAACTCTCACCTATCTCAGATACGATGCCGCCAACGGCATTTTAACTGAATTGCAGACTATATCAACATTGCCTGTTGATTTTACCGGGGACAACACCTGTGCCGATGTTCATATTCACCCCAATGGCCTTTTCGTATATGCATCCAACCGGGGCCACGACAGCATTGCCGTTTTTTCAATTAACTCTTCGTCCGGGAAAATAAAATTAATCCAGAACCAGCCGATCAAAGGGAAAACCCCGAGAAATTTTGCCATTCATTCTTCGGGCAGGTTCCTGATCGCAGCCAACCAGAATTCCAACTCAATCACTGTTTTTTCTATTAATCCCGATTCAGGCAGATTAAGCGACACCGGGAAATCGATTCAAGTAAATAAACCTGTTTGCATATTATTATAAATTATGATACTTAAATGGTTCATTTCTCACCAGATCAAGGAGACCATGCGCTCCAGTTTCTGGCAGAAACAAATTGTGCTCAACATTGTCATGGGCCTTTTGCTCATGATCATGCTTGCTTACCTGGTAATGCTGGGGATGTTCATTGACAAGCTCTTCCAGCAAATTGCACCCGACGAGGATCCCGTCCATATTTTCAATGGGATCGTCCTGTATTATTTCGGTTTTGAGTTCGTGATCCGTTTTGTGATGCAATCATTGCCGGTGATGAATATCGAGACTTACCTCATGCTTCCGGTCAAAAAATCGGCGATCGTTCATTATGTCGCATCCAAATCTCTTTTCAGTATCGGAAATTTCCTTTCGTGGCTGGTTTTCATCCCATTCGCGATGAAGGTGATTGCACCGGTATATAACATGGGAATGGCCTGGGTGTGGATACTTGGGATGATCCTCCTGGTTTTCAGCAACAACTTTCTCGCCACCTATGCGAAAAGGCAATTGGCTCATAAACCTTGGGTTACAGCAATCTTTGCCGTTGCTCTGATTGGATTATTTGTGCTTGACCATTTTCACGTTTTTTCTCTGTCAACCTTGTCAAGATCGCTGATGGGGGGAATGCTGAAAAATCCTCTGTACCTGGGAATTCCGCTGTTTGTATTGACAGGCAGCTATATCCTGAACTATTTCTTTTTAAAGGATCGCCTGTATCCTGATGAACTGAATATTAAGAAAAAGACAAAAGCAGATTCAATTGGAGAAATACGGGTTTTGAAGAATTATGGCCTTACCGGTCAGCTGATTTCACTCGATCTGCGGCTGATGTTGCGGAACAAGCGCACCAAGACCATCTTATATATGTCCCCTATCTTTATATTGTATGGATTAATGCTGTATCCTGATATAAAAAGAGAGGCATTCAGCGGAATGGTCATATTTATTGGGATATTCATGACTGGTGGAATGATGATCAGCTATGTAAATTATTGCTTCAGCTTTGAAAGCAGTTATTTTGATAGCATCCTTGCTAACTACTCCGATTTCAGGCAATACATCAGAGCGAAATACATTCTGGCCATCACCATGTGTACCATCTGTTATGTTCTCACGGTGCCGTATGTATTTTTCGGATACAAAATTCTCCTGATCAATACAGCAACCTTTTTATACAATATAGGTTTCCTATCGTTTGCAATGATCTACCTTTCAACATACAGCACTAAACGAGTTGATCTGAACCGTAGTGCAAGTTTCAACTATCAGGGTATGGGAGCATCA
This sequence comes from uncultured Bacteroidota bacterium, assembly GCA_903851365.1. Classification (GTDB taxonomy): domain Bacteria; phylum Bacteroidota; class Bacteroidia; order Bacteroidales; family UBA12481; genus UBA12481. Next base: position 15,960 of record CAINOB010000061.1, on the reverse strand, counting down.
CAATGGCTGTCGATGCTGCCCGGATTTTTGCTGCCGGTCCTGATTTTCTGGCCGTTCAAATATTTCAAGATACCCTATATCGGATATGTAGCAATCGGCGTAATTGGTCTGGCAGGGTTGGTTTTCAACAAAGCCCTACTGGGTATTGTGACCAAACAGTTTATGAAGAACAGATATAACATGGCAAAAGGATTCCGGGAATAATACCGGACGCCTTCAATCGAATAAAAATCAAAATCAAGTCAAATTCAAAAAATTTTATCATGATAGAAGTTCAGAATCTCACCAAGATATATAGCGGAACAACGGTTCTGTCGATACCTCATTTGACAATCAGGGAGAATGAGAGTTTTGGTCTTGTTGGCAATAACGGCGCCGGAAAAACAACCTTTTTCAGGCTTTTGCTGGATTTAATAAGGGCCAACAGTGGCTGGATCAAATCGAAATTGAAAGATGTTAAAGGCACAACTGAATGGAAATTCTATACCGGAGCGCATCTCGATGACCGTTTCCTGATTGAATTTCTGAGCCCGGAGGAATATTTTGAGTTTATCAGCCAGGTTCATCACATGTCGAAAGGCGACCTCGACTTATTTTACCAGGAGTACGATGAATTCTTTGCCGGGGAAATATTGGGCAAGAAGAAGTATATCCGTGATTTTTCGCACGGGAACAAGCAAAAAATCGGTGTGGCTGCAGCATTGATGGCTAAGCCTGAGGTCATCATTCTTGATGAACCGTTCAACGGTCTCGATCCGTCCACCCAGATGCGCCTGATCAGGATTTTGAACGATCTGAAGAAGAATAAGGGAACCACTCTGCTCATATCGAGCCACGACCTGAATCATGTTAATGAGGTATGCGACAGGATTGTCATTCTTGAACGGGGCGAAATCAGGTACGATATGATGAAGAATGAGGATACTCTGAAAGAATTAGAGAAGTATTTTGCGGGGTGAGGTCTATAACTCGCTCAGTTCCAGCCATCTCATCTCCTTTTCATCGAGCAGACTGATGACTTCGCCGATTCGCAGGCTCATGCGATGTAATTCATCCGCGGGTGTGGACCCCGAGCTGAGTGCATTTTCGATCATCTTCTTTTCTTGTTCCAGAGCGGCAATCTCATTACCAAGATTTTCGAATTCCACTTTCTCTTTATAGCTTAGTTTTCCCTTTGCCGGTTCCTGCTTTGGCTTTGCTTTCTTTTCCTTAAGCGGAGCCTCACGGATTAACTGCTGGCGCTCAACTTCCTTCTGGTCGCGGTAAATGGAGTAATTGCCAGGAAAATCCCGAATCAAACCAGATCCTTCAAAAACAAAAAGGTGATCCACCACTTTGTCCATGAAATACCTGTCGTGCGATACAATGATCACGCAGCCTGCAAACCGGAGCAGGTAATCTTCCAAGACGTTTAGTGTGAGAATATCCAGATCATTGGTTGGCTCATCAAGAATAAGAAAATTAGGATTCGTCATCAGAACAGTCAGCAGGTAGAGCCGACGCTTTTCGCCGCCGCTCAGCTTGGAGACCAGCCCGTATTGGACATTCCGGGGAAAGAGAAACAGTTCAAGAAATTGCGTGGCACTCATGGAGCGACCCGGACCCAGCTCAATCTCATCGGCAATTTTACGCACCACATCGATCACCTTATCATCCGGATCAAACTCGATTCCTTCCTGCCTGTAAACCCCGAATTTAATAGTCGTACCAACATCAATGCGGCCGGAGTCAGGTTGCATTGCTCCAGTTATAATGGAAAGGAAAGTCGATTTACCCACACCATTCGGACCGATCATGCCAATCTTTTCAAACCGTTGAAACTTATAACTGAAATCCTTGAACAGCAACAGGTCATCAAAGGATTTTGACAGGTCATAAAGATCGAGTACTTTTTTTCCTATCCGCCTGGTAATAAAACTTATATCCCCGATCTCAGCCTGATATTCCTTTTTAGAATCCTCCCGGAGCTGCTCAAAAGCTTCGATACGGTATTTGGGTTTTGTTCCGCGGGCTTTCGGCATCCGGTTAACCCAGTCGAGTTCCTTTTTCATGACTGAGCTGGCCTTATCTGCCTGTTTCTGGTCCCATTCAATACGTTCCTGCCTTTTATCCAGATAAACCTGATAATTGCCCTTATAACGGTACAGGGTCTTATCGTTGAGTTCTAGGATCTCCGTGCAAACCCGATCGAGAAAATATCGGTCGTGCGTAACCATCAATACCGTTATAAACGACTGGCTCAGATATTCCTCGAGCCATTCGATCATGTCGAGATCCAAATGGTTGGTAGGTTCATCCAGGATCAGGAGGTCGGGTTGAGGAACCAAAACTGCAGCTAGTGCAATCCTTTTGCGCTGTCCTCCCGAAAGCTCCCCTACTCTCTGTGTCAGATCACTGATTTTCAGTTGCGTGAGTACCTCTTTAATGCGCGATTCGCAATCCCAGGCACTTAAACGATCCATCTCCAAAATAGCCTTATCCAGCAAATCATGATCCCCGCCTGCAATTGCTTCTTCATAATCCTGAATAGCCTTAGATAAATGAGGCAAGGAAAATAATACCTGTTCTATTACTTCAAGATGGTCCTGCAGGTCGGGATTCTGCTTTAAAAACCCGACGGTGAGTCCTTGCACAGTATTAACCATGCCTGAATCTGTTTCCTCCTCTCTTGCCAAAATGCGAAGAAGGGTTGATTTCCCGGCTCCATTCCGCGCAATTAGCGCAAGTTTCTGATTCTTCTCAACAGTCAGTGACAGAGACTCAAACAGGGAATTTTCCCGATAAGATTTTGTAATTTTTTCGGCCTGGAGGTAATTCAAACGGATTGATTTTAATTCGGTGCAATGATACGAAAAAGTGACGGGTGACAGGTGACCGGTGACCGCAACATTATCAGAGGGTATTTCGTTACTTTACCTATCTAAATAATTGTGAGGATGAAAGCCATTATAAACAGGTCGTTTCCTGAGAAAAAGGCGTTGATAGCGAGTCAGGGCGATGTAACTTACAGTGAACTATTGAAGCGCGTTCAACAGTTTGCCATGCTTTTTGAAGGCAAAGGATTTCAAAAAGTTGCGATTTATGCAGAGAATTCCCCGGCATGGATATATGCCTATTATGCAGCCCTGCAGAATGGGTGTATTGCTGTTCCGATCGATTTCCTGGCTTCTGCAGACGATGTAGCCTACATTATAGATGATTGCCAGCCTGAATTGCTTTTTATCAGCGCCGGTATGAATGAAGCATACGAAAAGGTCGAACAGAAAATATCGCACAAGCCACAGGTAGTGGTTTTTGAGGAAATAGCAAATGATGACAGCGTCCCGGAAAGTCAATGGATGGAACCGGAAAACAACGAAATCACCGCTGTTATAATTTACACTTCGGGAACTACGGGCAGCCCGAAGGGAGTTATGCTATCCTATACGAATATCCATGAAAACATGAATTCCGTGATTGGATGCAAAATTTATATTCCTGAACGGCAGGTAATGATTTTCCTTCCATTGCATCATATATTTCCCCTGGTTGGTTCCATGATGACTCCCCTTTTTGTGGGTTGCACCATTCCGATTGCCCCTTCAATGCAGTCATCGGACCTGATGAAAACTTTTGCTGATAACCAGATTGGCGTTTTTCTGGGTGTTCCCCGATTATACGAACTCATGTATCGCGGTATCAAGACTAAAATCGATAGCAGCGCTATTGCCCGAACCATGCTTAAATTGGTTTTATCAACCAAGAGCCGCAAACTGGGCAAGAAATTATTCAAGAAAGTTCATGAAGGATTTGGCGGTCATCTTCAGTATATGATAGCCGGCGGAGCTGCCCTGAACAAGGAAGTCGGCACATTTTTCTATGGCATCGGTTTCGATATTCTGGAAGGTTTTGGCATGACCGAAGCTGCCCCGATGATCACCTTCCCACGTCCGGGAAGGGTAAAGATCGGCTCAACAGGCGAGGCATTACCAGGACTCAAAGTAGAAATACGCGATGGAGAGATCGTTGCCAAGGGTCCGAGTATCATGAAGGGATATTATAACCGGCCAGAAGAAACCGCACAGGTGGTGATCGATGGATGGCTGTATACTGGCGATCTGGGATATCTCGATAATGACGGATTTCTCTATATCACGGGGCGCAAAAAGGAAATCATTGTTCTGCCCAACGGGAAAAACATTAATCCGGTCGAGATTGAAATGAAACTTGATGGCTTTTCCGCAGCCATTAAAGAGGCTGGCGTATTTATGCACAACGATATGCTTCATGCGGTAATATTCCCTGATTACGCTTACCTGACCGAAAATAACATTGATGACATTAATCAGTTTTTCCGCGAAAAAGTGATATCTCCATTTAACGCGGACATGAGTTCTTACAAGCGTATCATGCAGTTTACCCTGGTGAAATCGGAATTGCCGCGAACCAGATTATCAAAACTTCAACGATTCAAGTTTGCGGAGTTACTGGAGATGAAGGAAAATAAAAAAGTTTCCGACGATGCGCCACAAACACCTGAATACAAGGCCATCAAGTCTTATATCGAAAGCCAGGTGGATATGGATGTTCTTCCTGAACACAACCTGGAGTTTGACATTTCGCTCGATTCGCTGGGCAAGTTAGGTTTGATCGATTATATCGAAAAAAGCTTTGGGATAAAAATGGAGGATGAGCAATTGCTGAAATTCCCATCGGTCAGGAAAATAGCAGAACATGTACATATAAATAAGCTTTTTCATAAAACAGAGCAGCAATCAAGCTGGTCGGGCGATCTGAAAGAAGAATCGAAAGTAATCCTGCCAAAAACGTCATTTTTCCTTCATCCGATTGTTTCATCCGTTCGCGGCTTTTTCAAACTCTATTTCAAGTTTGAGGTTCAAGGACTGGAAAATATCCCGGAAGGGCCGTGTTTTCTGGCACCTAACCATGAAACAAAACTCGATGCCTTCCTGGTCCTCTCCTATCTTGATAAAGAAACACTGAAGAACACTTTTTCCTATGCCAAAAAGGATCATGTAAAAAGCTGGATCCGCAGATATTTGGCCAGTCGCAGTAATGTTATCGTGATGGATCTCGCGAAGGACCTTAAAGGATCAATCATGAAGATGGCTGAGGTGGTCAAGCAAAACAAAAAGATCCTGATTTTCCCCGAGGGTACGCGCACTAAGACCGGTAAAATGGGACAATTCAAGAAAACCTATGCAATTTTAGCCAGCGAGCTCGATATACCGATCGTTCCGATAGCTATCACAGGAGCCTATAAAGCCATGTCTTCGGGTACCGGAAGGATAAAGAAAGGTGAGAAAATCAGAGTAGAGTTTCTGCCGGCGATTCATCCACATGGATCAACACCGGAAGAAGTCAACGATCTGGTTAAGAAACAAATAGTTAATGCAATTACTAAGCACCAAGCCTGATTCTTCTACCAGAAATACGCGTAAAATGCTATACAGATAGCCACAACAACAACGGTATTAAATAGATCCCATTTACTCCAGCTATTTTTGGTTTCCGCGATCTGCTCAGGCGATTGTGAAAAATAAGTCAGACCCTGCAACTGTTCAATACCGGCTTTTGCAGTAAACATACTTACCGCTGCCATGACTGCCATCGTAAGGAAGAAGAGGAAAATACAGAAATATAGCCAGTTGAAGTCAAGTATTGTAAAAAGTCCATGTCTCAATGAAGGATCTGTAATAAGTTTTTGAGTTTCAGGATTCATATGAGTGCCAGGGTCAAAAATCATCAGTCCCAGCCTGAACATTCCAACCAGAAAACCGACCAATAATCCATACTGGCCTGCCTTTGGAGTTATCTTCCGGTTAAAGACCCCAAGCAGGAACACGGCCGCAATTGCGGGTGCAATAAGTGATTGAACATTCTGGAGGTACTCATAAAGGACACTTCCGAGGCTCTTCATAATAGGGATCCATACCAAACCCAGCAGAACTACTGTAATCGTGGCAATGCGGCCCACCCAAACCAGTCTGTGCTCAGAGGCATCAGGTTTGTAATTCTTATAAAAATCAATAGTGAAAAGGGTAGCCGACGAGTTAAAATGGGCTGCCAGGGAAGTCATCAGAGCAGCGATGAACCCTACTACCACAATTCCTTTGATGCCAATGGGTAGCAACGTGCTCACCAGATAGCCGTAAGCCTGGTTATTATCTGAAAACAGGGTATGGCCGGTAGACTGAGCCTTGGCATTTAATGCAGCGGCAATCATTCCGGGGATCAGGAACATGAATACAGGTAAAATTTTGAGGTAACCGGCAAAAATCGAACCCCTCCGAGCCTGAGTCAGGTTTTTTGCAGCGAGCGCCCTTTGAACTATGTGCTGATCAGTACACCAGTACCAGAAACCTATAATGGCGGCACTGAAAAATACTGTGACACCAGGAAATTTATCGTACCATGGATCTCCCTTGGTGTGTATCAGATGCATATTATTTCCAGTCTGTTTCACCACTTCATGCCAGCCATCGATCAAACCGCCTCCACCGACTTTCAGAAGACCGAGAATCAGAATTATAATTGCCCCGATAATCAGGATCGGTGTCTGAATGACAGAGATCGTCATAATGCCCTTCATTCCGGCAAGTACCGTAAAGATCCCGGTGAGGAGAACCAGGCCGATGGCCCCATACCAAAAGTTGATTCCAATGACCGATGAAAGGAAAATTCCTCCGGTGAATGCAGTTACAGAAACTTTAGTCAGTACATAACTGATCAAAGTGATGATTGACAGGGTTGAACTGGTATTTTTATTGTATCGTTTATAGAGAAACTCGGGCATTGTAAACACCTTGCTATGAGCATAAAACGGAACAAATACCCAACCCAGGATAAGAATCAGCCAGCCATGCATTTCCCAATGAGCCATGGCCATTCCGCTTTCAGCTCCGGCGCCGGCCAATCCAACAAGATGCTCTGAACCGATATTGGCAGCAAAGATCGCTGCTCCCACCGCAAGCCAGGTTTCGCTTCTGCCAGATAAAAAATAATCACTTGTATCATCTTTCCCTCTGCGCATCACATAAATGATGATTCCTACGAGGGCCAGAAAAAAAAGAACAATAACAATCCAGTCTAATGATGCCATTGGGTTTGGTATTAAGGTTTAACAGACTGACTTAACAAACGTAAATATAACACTTGATTATAAAAAAAATCACCTGAGAGGATAACCTTCAGGTGATTAATTTTTTAATGATTTCTTGATCGCCTAATGCGCAGGCTCAAACTCCCTGGCTTTTGCTATGAAGATATCTGAGTTTCCAATATTCGTTAGTGACTGTTTACCGAAATTGCATGTCTTTTCAAAAACTCCGGTAACATAAACACCAGCATTTTTATCTATGCTCATTGCAGTCGGACGGTCATATCCCTGTCCCCCGGCCTGATTACTGCCAATCACGTTCCCTTTGGTATCAAATTTTACGATGAACAAATCCCAATCGCCAATACTTTGGGTTGAAGAAGGAATGAAAGAGGCATTAAAATCACCGCACACATAGATGTTTCCTGCAGCATCGAGATCGACGGCTCTACCAATCTCTCCGTTCTTACCGCCTGATTGTTTTACCCACTGCATAACTCCGCTACTGTTGTATTTTGCTAGGAAAAAGTCATCGGCACCCACACTCTTCAGTGAAACGGAAGAGAATTTGGCACTCCCGTTAAATGAACCTGTGATATAAGAATTTCCCTGAGGATCAACCGTGATGCCGTAGGAGCGATCGGCCCCCTTAAAGCCACCTGCCTGGTTTGCCCATACTTCTTCCCCATTAGAGTTATATTTTGCAATAAAGATATCATCATCACCGCTGGCAGTCAGCTTTGTTTTTCCGAAGTCAACCAGTCCGGTAAACCAACCTGTGAGGTAAGAATTTCCGTTAGCATCGGCTTCAATTGCAGTCGCTTCGTCGCGGCCTCCTCCTCCAATACTTTTAATCCATTTCAGATTACCATCGGTACTATAATTTGCCAGGAAAACATCTTCCTTGCCTTTACTACTGATTATCTTTTTGCTAAAGGTGGAAGTCGTATGGAAAATTCCGGTCACGAAAATATTTCCCTTATTATCGGTGGTAATAGCCTTCCCAAATTCATCCTCCGAACCACCCCCTGGTTGCACCCAAAGCAGTTTCCCATCAGGATTAAGTTTTGCGATAAAGAAATCACGGTTGCCAAGGCTGGTCAGCTGTTTGTCGCCAAAGGTTGCTTTACCAGAAAAATAGCCAGTTACATAAAGACTGTTATTGCTGTCGATAGTTAATCCATAAGCCTCATCACCCTCTGATCCTCCGGCTTGAAAAACCCAAAGCACTTTTCCCGCAGGAGAATACTTGGCAATGTATATATCGAAGAAGCCTGCACTTGTCAATTGTTTATCGCCAAATGTCGCGGTTCCATTAAAACTTCCTGCCACGTAAGCATTACCATCAGAATCGTTGACAATGCCGTTCGCATAATCCAGCTCTTTACCACCGGCTGATTGAGCCCACTCCCAATTTTGTCCTTGTACATTCAGGACCAACATTGATCCCAGAATCATGGACATCGCTGATACTTTTTTTGAGATTTTCATTTTTTTTGTTTTTTAGTTGCCCATTCTACTAGTAAATAAACACCCTAAAAAATTTAATGATTGTTAATCTCAGTTAAACAGTTATAAATTTTGTCTTGTTGTTTTTTACATCTTTGATGAGCGAGAAATCAATAGGAACCCATGCATCAACATGATCACCCGATAAAACCGGAATACCAGCAAGCGGTCCTGAAGGTTCAGCATTACATCAATCAGAACCTTACTGGTGATGTTTCGCTCGAAACGATCGCCGGAATTGCCAATTACTCACCCTTTCATTTTCAAAGGATTTTTAGCGAAGCATTATCAGAAACGCCCAAACGATATGTGATCCGTCTGCGACTTGAACGAGCTGCTCACTTTTTAAAGATATTCCCTGATCTGGCGATTAATGAAATCGCTAACGGCTGCGGATTTTCCTCCAATTCAATTTTCAGCAGGGCATTTAAAAACTATTATGGCATCACTGCAGATAATTTCAGGGCTCTCCCCAATATTCAGTTAAAGGAGCTTAATATTAACAAGCTGGCAATAGTTGAGGAAGCACCATGGATCGAGCCGATCATAAACATCCAGGAAAAAATTGAGACCATAAAAATATCTTCTCCTCCTGAAGTTACTACCCTTTATCCATTTAAAATTGCTTGTATTCAGACAACACTTAGCCACAAAGAGAATATTTCTTTCGCATTTAAAAGCCTTTATCAATGGGCATTCCCAAGAGGGTTGATTAATTCTTCAACACGGTACTACGGTATTTGGCTCGATTTCCCATTTATTACCCCTTATGATAAGTGCCGCATACTTTGTGGAATTGATGTAAACGCTGAGGTTAAACCCACCAAAGGAATAAACCTGATAACCTTTAACAAGGGTCAATATATCAGATGTAATGTGACTGGTGATATTAATGAGACTTTGGGAGCCCTGATTGCACTAAACCACAACTACATTGAATCCATGGGATATTCGATTTCGGAAATGATATGTTACGAGCAGTTTGAAGAAAATCCCATGGACAAACATTATGAGGATATCCCTCGCAACCTTTTGATTCCGGTTAAAATAAAATAGCAAGATTTGCAAACAGTTCACCAAGTTTTGCAAACAACAAGGATTTTGGACTTCCGATTTTTGTAGTCATATTAATTAATCTTAAAAAAATAATGCTATGACTAAGAACAGAACCTGGTTTTCGAACCACTCACACGCATGGATCGTAATTATTGTTGCTTCCGCTTTGGCAATAATCTACATCAACCTTTTACCGGAGGAAAAAATATTTCCATCGGTCCTGATTGGATTGATAGTCACTCACGCATTGATCGTAATGATCGCCTTATTTGGCGGCTGGATGGCTTTGCCAGAGAAAACCCTGAGGAAACTAAGGAAAGAAAAATCCCTGGAAGTTTATGATTTCGGATGGTCAGCAAAATGGAGCAAAGGGTTTGGCTTTGCCTCAATCCTGCTTACCCTGCTGGCTTTTTATTCCTACTTCGGCCTGGCTGGCCATGCAGCTATTCAGATCATTGTATTTACCGTTTTACTGTTGCTGGCAGTAAACTTCTTTCTTGGCAATATGATTGCCAGGGCTTCACAAAGCACCAACGGTTTGGTTTTGCCTTTTGTTGACTTATTCAAGTCTGGAAAAGGAAAGGTCCTGGACGCAGGCTGCGGGGCAGGACGAACAACAATTTCGTTATCGAAAACCACATCGAATATTAATATTGTTGCTTTTGACCGTTTTGATGCAGGATATATTGACGATGGCGGAAAAGGCCTTTTAAAACATAATCTTGAATTAGCAGGTATATCATCAAAGGTAAAAATAGAACAGGGCGATATTACCGCCATACCTTTTGAATCAAACACCTTTGATGCTGCAGCAAGTTCTTATATGTTCGACCATCTGGGTGAAAACAAGTTGCCGGCATTACTGGAAATGTACCGGATATTAAAACCAGGAGGAAGGTTCTTACTCATCGTGATCGTCAGGGGATATTCGTCCTTTGCAATTTCCAATGTTCTGAGTCTGGCATTTGCCACCCGCGGCAACTGGAAAAAACTATTCGAAAAAAGCGGGTTCAATCTTATCGATGAAGGTGACCATAATTTTGGCGCCTACTTCCTTATTGAAAAACCCCTTATAAATTGATAATACCGCTTCTAAATCAAAAAAAATGTGGCAAATATTCGTTGGCAGCCTTCTTTTGAGCTTAGTGCATGCAGCCATTCCCAACCACTGGATTCCTTTGGTCGCATTAGGAAAAACAGAAAAATGGACCATGAAAGAAACTCTGTCTGCAACAGTGATCACAGGGTTTGCTCATACTTTAAGCACCGTAATTATCGGCATCCTAGTGGGTCTTATTGGGATTAAACTATCAACCAGCTATAGCGCAGTAATGCGCTATGTTGCTCCATCGATCCTGACCGGCCTTGGCTTAATATACCTGATTTTAGATTTGAGGGATCGTAATCACCACCACCACGATCATCATGCTAAAGTTGGCGGAGCCAATATCAATAAGCCAGGAAAATCAACAATCGGTATACTGGTGAGTTTGAGCATTGCCATGTTCCTGACCCCGTGTGTTGAAATAGAGACTTATTATTTTCAAGCCGCGAGAATTGGCTGGAAAGGAATCTTTATTGTTTCAGCCGTTTATACCATAATAACTGTTTCTCTGATGCTATTGCTGGTATATGCGGGATTGAAGGGTTCCAGTAAGATCCGGTCGCACACTCTCGAGCATCACGAAAAGCTTTTCACGGGAGCTGTCCTGATTGCTCTGGGAATCCTGGCAATATTCGTTTCCTTCTAAGAATAAGTGGTTTATTGTTTCTTAAAATTAGCCTTAGTTATGCTATTCAGATCTATCCTGATGTTTCTTACGATTGGTTTCTCCTGCGGGTTGGCCCAGGTGAGCCCAAAAAATCATAAGATCGACTTTATCAGCGATTTTCAAGCTCCGATGGCGACAGAAAAGATCTTGTTGAAATCTTATCGTAATGAGGAGGCAAGGGACAGTTTGTTTGCTGATATTATCAGGAGTCAGCCAAAATATTTGTTCATGACCGGCGACATGGTATCCGCCGGTTCACGACAAGACGCATGGCATCCATTGGATTATTTATTGGGTTCATTAAAAAACCCTGGAACCGAAGTATACGCCCTGCCTGGAAATCATGAATACATTTTTAATCGATCTTCCGGCATCAGGAATTTTCTGGAGAGGTTCCCAAAAGGAATGCTAAATGGTTATGTTGTTAACATTGATTCCATCGCGATCATCATGATCAACTCTAACTTCAGCAATCTTGATGAAGACGAGATTAAAAACCAGTTAAAATGGTATCGTTCGACCATGGATTCTCTTGATTCGGATCGGGCAACCCTATCAATAATTGTTTGTACCCATCATGCTCCATTCAGCAACAGTGCCATTGTAGGGTCCTCCCAACCAGTAAAAAACCTGATTGTACCTACGTTTGAGAATTCAAAAAAATCAGTACTCTTTATCAGTGGGCATTCACACAACCTGGAATATTTTGCGGGGGCCAAAGGGAAGCATTACCTGGTGATTGGCGGTGGTGGCGGCATTACTCAACCGTTATTGGCGATGGAGAAACGTACTAATCAGGATCTGCTGAATCAGGAATCCAAACCAATCTATTTTTACCTGACGATCGAAAGAAACGGTGACCTCCTGAAAATATCCGCCAGGGGATTTAAACGGGATTTTCGGTTTTTTAATTTCGAAGTCGGCAATATTCATCTAGCTCCAAACTGATCTAAATATTTGTATAATTATGCACTAAGTTGTTGAATTCAGCTAGATTTTGACCATTTATGTTGTTATATGCATATTTTGATGTATATTATTGCATTATATTTGCATAGTTATTTACAACTGATGAAAGGATAAAAGATGAAAGCAAGTTCAATTTTTGGCACCGGTCTGATTTTTCTGCCACAGTATGAATATGAAGCGATACTCTGCATGGAGGTGTTGACTAAATATATTCGTCAGGAAGGACTTGAGCTGATTGAATACTATGATATGGAAATCAATTCCCCGGCTCTAAAAAACATAACCCAGGCAGGTGAATCACACATAGCCCAGGTATTGATCAAATCCGATCTTGACAAGAAGGAATTCGAGAAGAAGCTCAGTCTGGTCTTTAATGAGGCTGCCCATCAGATTCACAAGTCAAAATTAAAACACCGCGAAGAGTTTTCGGCCGGAACCTTATCGACCCGGGTTGCATGAGTATTGGAAATTTCAAAGGAAAATAATCTTGTCTTAAGTTATTTTATTAACACTAACTTAGAGGAAGAAAACCAAACTCTTACCTCCAATGAAAAGGCTGACATTATTCCTCCTGGTGACAGCCCTTGTTCTTTCCTGTTCAAAAATCACTCCCCCAACTGCCTCCCTTTCGGTGGATCCGTTTACCGGAACTACTGAAACTATTTTTCACTTTGACGCCAGCGTAAGCAATAATCATGAAAAGTGCCAATGCCGGCTGCATTACCGATGGGATTGGGAAAGCGATGGCCACTGGGATACCGAGTGGTCGTCAAATCCTTTAGCCAGTCATAAATTTATACTACCCGCAATCTACAATGCGAAGGTTGAAGTCAGGAATGAAGACGAGCTCACCGATCAGGCGGTCATTGTACTACTGGTGACTGCTGCAGAAAAACCCCAATTAACATTTACAGATGCCCGCGATGGACATGTTTACGGCTATTTACGAATTGGCCGGCAAACCTGGATGTCAGAAAACCTTGCTTTTCTTCCGATGGTCAGCCCGCCAACCCACGGTTCAAACTGGGTGGATGACAAAAAGTTTTACTATGTATCCGGATACAATGGCAGTGATGCCGCAGAAGCCATGCTAACGGGATACTATCAAATCTATGGCGCCCTGTATAACTGGGCGGCAGCAATCGATGCATGCCCAATAGGCTGGCATCTGCCCACTGATGCCGAATGGTCGGAATTAACTGATTTTCTGGGTGAATCGGCCGGGGGTAAAATGAAAGAAACCGGATTAAATCATTGGGATAGCCCGAACACCGGCGCTACCAATGAAAGCGGCTTTACTGCTCTGGCAGGTGGTCACCGGAATTATGACGGACTTTTCTATGATTTGCGGATCGACACAAATTACTGGACCGCCACTATCGACGACTCAGCACACTCGTGGGGCCGTTATCTGGGATATAAGTATATCGGAGTAAGTCGCTTTAACTATTACCGGAATTACGGATTTTCTGTACGTTGCGTGAAGAATAATTAACGGTAGTAAACAACCACATACATGAAGCAATATCAATGGGGTAAGATGTCAATTCCTTATCTGATTATTATTTTTTTAAGTTCAGCAGCAGGTTATCTGAGTGCACAAAACAATGGTGCAAGTTTCACTAATCAGATTCAAAAAACGTATAATACTTCGTCACTGGAATGGAAGCTTTGGGGCTTTAGCCCTGAAAGTTTCAGAACCTCCCAATTTATCCCAAACCCGAAGAAGAATTCTGAGATCAGGGGAATTCCTGCGACAGTCCCCGGATCTGTACAGATGGCATTGAAAAATGCGGGTATTATAAAAGACTGGAATATCGGGTTAAACCACAACGACTGCGAATGGGTGGAAAACCGAAGCTGGTTATTTTCTGTTAAAATTCCCGATGAATGGATCAGCAGAAAAAAAACAATCAGACTGATATGTAAAGGTCTCGATGATAATGGCTTTATTCTGGTGAACTCCCGGGAAGCTGGTCAATTCAATAATACCCACATCCCTTATACATTTGATATAACTTCATTTTTGAAAGAGAGTGACAATACGCTTGAGATCGCATTCAACCCTCCGCCTAGATATCTGGGGGTCCCAACCTACGCTTCAAAAATTAAAGACTGGAAACCCAGGTTCTACTATGTCTGGGATTGGATGCCGCGCAATGTTCAGATTGGCATTTGGGATGATATTCAACTCGAAATCAGTGAAAAGGATATCGTAAGTATCGAAAATCTCAAGGTATTAAGCCAGGCAGATAAAATCAATGAGATCGGAGAACTGAAGATGTCGGCTGATATGGATCCCGGCGCCATCAAAGGAAATCTCTCCGTACAGTTAAAAGATGCTGACGGGAATCTGATTATCAAGGAAGTGGTTCCATGCACCCAGATTCGTGATGGAAAGGTTTGGAACAATTTGAAAATAAAACGCTGGTGGCCCAATGGACAAGGTGATCAACCGCTTTATCAATTGTTATGCACCCTCTATGATGAAAACGGGACATTTCGCCAGGAGATCAGGCAAAAGGTTGGTTTTAAAAATATCAGCTGGGAGGCTAATCAATATGCACCTGCTGGTGCTGATCCGTGGTTATGTGTAGTAAACAATACTCCAACATTTCTGCAAGGAGTTAACTGGACCCCTATTCGCCCTAATTTTGCTGATCTGCGTGAAGCAGATTACCGTAAGCTTTTAACTACCTATAAAGAATTAGGTGCCAACGTATTTCGCGTATGGGGAGGAGCTAAGATTGAAAAGGATTGGTTTTATGACCTGTGCGATGAGTTAGGCTTTTTACTTTGGCAGGAATTTCCTTTATCATCAGGTGGTTATGACAATTATCCGCCCGAAGCGCCCACTGAGATTCAAACCGTATCTGTTATTGCCCGCAGCTATGTTAAACGAATTCAAAACCACGTTTCATTACTCTTATGGTGCGCAGGAAATGAATTATACGAATATGGCGATAAGGCAATGGTTACGGACAAACATCCTATGATTCGAAGCCTGAAAGAGATTGTGATGGCTGAAGATCCGGGAAGAAGGTTTGTGCCAGGATCTCCATCAGGAATTAACATCTGGGAAGGCCTCGACAACTTCGGCAAAGGGATCAATTGGGATGTTCACGGTCCCTGGACCCTGCCATTTACTGAAACAGATAAAACGATGGCATCAGTCGAAAACTTCTGGAAACTCGATGATGCCCTGATGCATTCAGAAGTAGGGGTCGGAGGTTGTTCATCTGCAGCTTTAATCAACAAATACAAGGGCGACCTCAATGCATTACCTGCAAATCAGGATAATCCCCTTTGGAACCCTTTTAGCTGGTGGATCGAATGGGATGATTATTTAAGAGAACACCTGGGAAAGGCTCCTGACAACCTGGAGGATTATGTTAAGTGGAGCCAGGATCGACAAGCGCAGGGTTTGGCAATCGCCCTAAAAGCATGCAAAAAGCGTTTTCCGGGATGCGGTGGGTTCATCATTTGGATGGGGCACGACAGTTATCCCTGTACAGCAAATACTTCCATCATTGATTTTGATGGAAACCTTAAGCC
>CAINOB010000060.1 GCA_903851365.1 uncultured Bacteroidota bacterium | reverse complement strand
CATAAGTTTCGTTCCAGCTAGCAGGATCCCTTAAAGTGATGCCTATAATTTTAATATTTTTGCATTCCCGGAAGTAAACATTCTGCGGACGGTTGGTCTCATTAGGCCGGTCGAGCTTAAGGGGATCGGTAAAAATACCCCGGTGAATATAACTCACCATGTTATTTGCCGTAATAAAACCACGTCCGTTGATCGTCCCTTTTCCGGTGATCCCAATGTTCTCCTGGTTCACTGCAAAAATCATTGACATCCAGCCGATTTTTTTGTCCTTGATGTAGTCAAACGGGTTGGTGGAACCAAGAAGTGTAGCCCCGTAATCCAGCTGAAGGGTAACATTCGATTTGACGTAAATACTACCTGTAACCCAGTTTCCTGCTTCAAAAACAAGTCGGCCTCCCCCATTTTCACTGACAAAGTCAATTGCCTTCTGTATCGAACAGGTATTAACCGTAACTCCGTCGGCTTTTGCACCAGAATCAGAAACCTTATAATCTTTGGCATTCAGATTTAGTGTGAAACATAATAAAAAGGCCATTGATAATAATTTTGCCTTGCCCATTGTATTTAATTTTTTAGTGTTGTTTTTAAATATGAATCTGCTGAAACGGATCATTTCCTGTTTTGAACAATTCCCGTTGATTTGTAGATATGAAGCTGCTTTTTACCTCCCCCCGGTTCGTTGTATTTCATTCCCGAGAAAGTGGCTCCTTTTACATCATCCAGTACGATCGCCGGACGATATTCCTTTCCTTTGGCCGTAAGGGTTACATTTTCAAATTTAATATTTTTGGCATGGCGCACATAAAATCCCCAGGCAGGAAGTTCCTTGAACTGTGAAAATTCGGGATAAGCGGCAGGCATCTCTGGGATGCTGTCAAGATCGGAAGGCTTAATACCACGCCAGGCATAATTTGGATTGCTGCCCCCGGGATATACAATCTGAATATTACGCAATGTAACATTGGTAATATCCTGACCCGGAAGACCCACGATGCTTGCCGGTGAAATATTCCGCGGCAAATCTTCAACGGGACCTTCATATTCATATCCCGCATCGGGTTTGGTATTCGGAACCTCGGCGTAGACATTCTGAATGGTGATATTGTTCATCGTCCCGGTACGTCCCTTGTTCCAGCGGGCGCCGATGCGCAGATAGATGGCATTTCCCGTATTGTAAGCATAAAGACTGTCAACCAAGATGTTATCAATAGTTCCACCGTCAGGTGTCGCAATGGTGATCGCTGACCGGTAGGTATCGTAAACTTTGTTGTTGATAATTTTGAAATTTTTATATCCCCCCGAGGTTACAGTTCCAAACTTGATACCGCTGGCACTTGAACGGGCAACGCAGTTACGCACCTCAACATTTTCGCAAATTTTAGTGGCATCATGCGATTTGAAGCAGATCGCATCATCAGTCGCATCAATGAATGAGTTGGTTACCTTCACATCTTTACAATCGACGATATCGAGGCCATCGTTATTCCAGAATGCTTTACTGTCAACTGTTATTCTGTCGATTTTCAGGTTCTCGCATTGGTCGTAAACCTGCACCCAGTCGGCAGTATTTTTAATATTGATTCCGGATACTTCAACGTTTTTGCATTCGCGGAAATAGATACCATGTGGACGGGGGTTTGCAGGACGATCGTTTCTAAGGTCGTCTTTAATGACACCATTGTGGATCTGATCGATCATGTTATTAGCCACTTCGCGTCCCTGACCGTCGATTACCCCTTTTCCAGTAATTGAAATGTTATCCTGTTTTTCAGCAAGGATCAGCGAACAATAGGGTGTATTGAGATTATAGTCATAAATATTGGTTGAACCGACCAATATAGCGCCCTCTTCCAGACGAAGGGTCACATTGGATTTGAGTTTAATCGTTCCGGTAAGGTAACGACCAACATGAAACATGAGCCTTCCTCCACCTTTATCATGAATATAATCGATAGCTTTCTGTATCGATGTGGTATTTAAGGTCGTTCCGTTCGACTTGATGCCGAACATCGAAGCTTTGTAATCCTCTGCAGAGAGCTGCAGGAAACTAAACAAAGTCAGAAATAAAATGATGATTTTTAATTTGCTCATATTATTGATTTATAGATAAATAATTAATTTAATCCCTTTT